>CAMDJV010000001.1 GCA_945901085.1 Rhodovarius crocodyli
ACGGCGAAATCGAACTTTGGCAATCGTATCCATGACCAACACCCCAGATTCTCCAGCCCAAAGGCCGGATGATCGCATAACCCCGGGTGGAAACTTTTGGACGCTGTTTACCCCGGGAATCTGGAAAGATTTGCACGCTGTTTTGCAACCTGCCCCCTTCACGCGGGCGTGGAAGTAGCCCTCGCAGTCAGTGCGCTCCATCTCCTTCAACTTCGTGTCACGACCGATGAAATCGAGCCAGTTCTTGAGATGTGCCTTGATCGTGCCGAGCCTTCCTTTGACGATCAAACCGGCTTCAACGTCCTTCTCACGGTGTGCCACATACAGTTCGACGGCCTTCTTGGCGTCTATGGAGAAGTAGGTCTTGCCCTGCTTCATGTTGGCCAGAAGATCCAGGTACAGCTCCTTGCCTTTCTCAACAGCCGTGGTGCGATTGCGCGTTCCTAGGCTGCGCCGGACGTATTTGCTTTCCTTTTGCAGCCACAGCCTGAACTGCCAGTAGTCTCCGCGCTTGTAGACGATGGCTTCGTCAAAGATGACGATCTCGTCCTCATCGAAGTCCTGCTTTTTGATGACCATGCGCGAGTGCCCGAGCCACTACGGAAAGGAGTAGCTGCACGAGTGTGCAGCTTTCCGTGCAACATTGCGCGGGCACCCGTTGAAGAGCAACGGGAAATTTTGGGTGAGTGAAACTTTCGTGTAAGGTTTTTCTCTAGTTAATTCAATGTACTAGAGAAAAAATGCTACTCCCACTCAATCGTCCCCGGCGGCTTACTGGTGATGTCATAAGTCACCCTGTTCACCCCCCGCACCTCATTGACGATCCGCCCCGCCACCCGGGTCAAAAACTCCATCGAGAAGGGATAGACATCGGCCGTCATCCCATCCGTGCTCGTCACCGCCCGCAGCGCGCAGGCCATGTCATAGGTCCGGCCATCGCCCATCACCCCAACCGTGCGCACCGGCAGCAGCACGGCAAAGGCCTGCCAGATCGCGTCATACAGCCCGGCAGTGCGAATCTCCTCAAGGTAGATCGTATCCACCTTTCGCAGCAAATCAGCCTTCTCCCGCGTCACCTCGCCGGGGATGCGAATGGCCAGGCCCGGCCCCGGGAAGGGATGGCGGCCGACAATCTCCTCGGGCATGGCCAATTCGCGCCCCAGCGCCCGCACCTCATCCTTGAACAGGTCGCGCAGCGGCTCCACCAGCCGCATGCGCATCCCCTCAGGCAGACCGCCCACATTATGGTGTGATTTGATCGTCACCGAAGGCCCGCCAGTGGCCGAGACGCTCTCGATCACATCGGGATACAGCGTGCCCTGGGCCAGGAAATCGGCGCCGCCCAGCTTGTGCTGCTCGGCCTCAAAAACCTCGATGAACAGCCGGCCGATGGTTTTGCGCTTGATCTCGGGGTCGGTCACGCCGGCCAGGGCGCCGAGGAACAAATCGCTCGCATCCACATGCACGAGCTTGATGTTGAAGCGGTCGCGAAACGTCGCCACCACCTGCTCGCTCTCATTGGCCCGCATCAGGCCGTGATCGACGTAAATGCAGGTCAGTTGATCGCCAATCGCCTCATGGATCAGCACCGCCGCCACCGAGGAATCAACCCCGCCCGACAGGCCACAGACCACCCTCCCCTGCCCCACCTGCGCCCGGATGCGCGCCACCGCCTGGGCCCGATAAGCGCCCATGGTCCAATCGCCACTGCAACCGCAGACATCATGGGTGAAATTCTTCAACAGCGCCGCGCCATGCGGCGTATGCACCACCTCGGGGTGAAACATGGTGCCGTAATAGCGGCGCGCATCATTGGCGATCAGCGCGAAGGGCGCGCCCTCGCTCTCCGCCACCACGCGAAAGCCCGGCGGCAGAACGGTGATACGGTCACCATGGCTCATCCACACCGTCTCGCGCGCGCCCTTGGCCCAAACGCCCTGGGTCAACGCGCATTCACCGGTTACCTCCACCACGGCGCGGCCGAATTCGCGGGCATGGCCGCCCTCCACCACACCGCCCAATTGCGCGGCCAGGGTCTGCTGGCCGTAGCAAATGCCCAGAATCGGCAGGCCCATCTCGAAGACCTCCGCCGGCGCGCGGGGGCTTTCGCCCTCAGTCACCGAGGCGGGGCCGCCGGAGAAGATGATGCCGCGCGGGTTGAAGCCGGCAATCCGTGCGGCAGCGGCGTTGTTATAAGGCCATACCTCGCAATAGACGCCGCTTTCGCGCACCCGGCGCGCGATGAGCTGCGTCACCTGGCTGCCGAAATCGAGGATGAGGATGCGGTCTTGCGTCGTGGGTGCCATGGCGGCTTTCACCACAAAGCACCCTGAGCATCAACCACGGCCGGGCTGTTTCGCGCCATGCAGCGCGAGGACAATGGTGCGAGGGGCGGATCATACCCCGCCATGCGGCAGAAATTCAGCCCATGATGCATGGGCGGAGGTAAAACCCGCTCATGCCTCGCGGAACAGGCCGAGTTTCTCCTGCGCCGCACGGTCGGAATAGGCGAAGAGCACCAACTCGCTCCCGGCCTCAAGCACCAGCTCGGCCCAGCTGGGCACCACCAGCAGGTCACGCGGGGCAAGGCTATGCGCGACGCCATCCACCAGCGCCTGGCCACTCCCCTCCACCACGACAAACACGGTGCCATCCGTCGCCCGCCGCGGCCTCGTGGCGAAGCCGCTGGGCAACAGGCGGACATGGGCCGAGATGGTGGGCATCACCGGCCCGCCATCGGCGGGGTTGCGGAATTCCAGCGCATGGCCAAGGGCGGTATCGGGCATCTCGCTGCGCGCCATCAGGCCCAGGCTCTCGCGCCATTCAGCATAGGGGTAGTGAAACAGCGGCTGGGCCTGCGGCCTGCGGGCGGCGGCGCTGCCGAGAAAGGGGCGGAGGTTGCGGCCATAGCGCGCCGCGGTATCGCCCGGGGCCGCGGTGGCCGGGTGCTCGCCGCCCATGCGCTCGGCGAAGCTGGCGGCGTAAAACCGCACCGTGGGGATATCGAGGCCGTCAAGCCAGATCATCGGGCTCGCGCTATCATTGCCATGGTCATGCCATTGCCAATTGGGCGTCAACACCAGGTCGAAGGGACGCATCACCGCGCGCTCGCCATCGACGGCGGTATGGGCGCCCTCGCCTTCCATGACGAAGCGTAGCGCCGATTGGGTGTGGCGATGGCAGGGCGCCACCTCACCGGGCAGAATCAACTGCAGCCCGGCATAGAGGCTATTGGTGATGGCGGAAGTACCGGCCAGCCCTGGATTTTCGAGGATCAGCACCCGCCGCTCCGCCTGCTCGGCCGAGATCATACCGCCGGCGCGCAGCAGATATTCCCGCGCCGAGGCATAATCCCAGCGCCAGGCCCGCGCCGCGGTGCCGGGCCGCGGCGTTACCAGCGCGTGCAGCACCTCCCAGAGTGGATAGAGGCTCTGCGGCCGCATCTCGGCATAAAGCGCCTCCAGCGCGGCCCGCTGGCTATCGGGTGTAGGTGTGTCCATGCTACCAGATTAAGCCCTCAGCCGGCCGGTCGGAAGCGTGGTCTGCCCCATAACCCAAGCTGCGTGCAGCGGCGGCGGCTTGTGCTGCACTGCACCCGGTGCGATTGTCTGGACCGTTCAAAGACGTACCCGAATGCCCGGCCCCGGCCAGGCGGCGGGGCCGGGCCGGGATACGGCAACATCGCAATGGGCCCTCTCGAACAGGCCCTCGGAAGCAGTGCGCCGCAATGGCGCCAAGAGGAATGGCAATGGCGAAGATCAAGGTCAAAACCCCCGTCGTGGAGATGGATGGGGATGAAATGACGCGGATCATCTGGGGGTTCATCAAGGACCGCCTGATCCTGCCCTATCTGGATATCGACCTGAAATACTACGATCTGGGCGTGGAATACCGCGACCAGACCGATGATCAGGTGACGGTGGACGCGGCGAATGCCACCAAGCAATACGGCGTGGGCGTGAAATGCGCCACCATCACCCCCGATGAAGCCCGCGTGGCCGAATTCGGCCTGAAGAAGATGTGGCGCAGCCCCAACGGCACCATCCGCAACATCCTCGATGGCACGATCTTCCGCGAGCCGATCATCTGCAAGAACGTCCCCCGCCTGGTGCCGCATTGGTCCAAGCCCATCGTGGTGGGCCGCCATGCCTTTGGTGACATCTACCGCTCGGTGGAAGCCAAGATCCCCGGCCCCGGCCGCGTCTCGATGACCTATACGCCCGCCGATGGCGGCGCTCCCGTGGAGATGGGCGGCTTCGACTTCCCCGCCACCGGCGGCGTGGCGATGGGCATGCACAACCTCAACGCCTCGATCGAAGGCTTTGCACGGGCCAGCCTGAATTACGGCCTGAGCCGCAATTTCTCGGTCTATTTCAGCCACAAGAACACGATCCTGAAGGCCTATGACGGCTCCTTCAAGGACATCTTCCGCCATGTCTATGACACCGAGTTCAAGGCCCGCTTCGAGGCTGCCGGCCTCACCTATGAGGACCGGCTGATCGACGACATGGTGGCCTCCGCCCTCAAGTGGGAAGGCGGCTATGTCTGGGCCTGCAAGAATTACGATGGCGATGTGCAGTCCGACATCGTGGCCCAGGGCTTTGGCTCGCTCGGCCTGATGACCTCGGTGCTGCTCTCTCCGGACGGCAACACGGTCGAATCCGAGGCCGCGCATGGCACGGTGACGCGCCACTACCGCGAGCACCAGAAGGGCCGTGAGACCAGCACCAACCCCATCGCCAGCATCTTCGCCTGGACCCGTGGCCTGGCCTATCGCGGCAAGTTCGATGGCACGGCCGATGTGGTCGATTTCGCCAATGCGCTCGAGGCCGTGTGCATCGAGACGGTGGAAGCCGGCGACATGACCAAGGACCTGGCCGCGCTGATCGGCAAGGACCAGCCCTGGCTGAACACCCAGGCCTTCCTCGCCAAGCTCGATGAGAACCTGAAGAAGAAGATGGCCTGAGCCATCGGCCCGCCTGCGCGCGCCACCCGGCGCGCGCAGGCTTCACGGGATTGTAGCCCGCACGTCACCAATCAGACATTAACGCTTCATTATCAACTATTATGACTAGGAAATCATTTCCTAGGATTTCCTTATGTCGTTCAGCTCCAGTTTTCCGATTGATTTCGCCGGCTTTACCGCCGCGGGCTTCCAGCCTGTTCCGGCCTCCGGGCAACTCGATTCGGATGTCTGGCGCATCCAGGGCTTCTCCGACAATGCGGGGCTGCTGGATTATGGCGCCACCGTTACAACCACTGGCGACTATGGCCGCGGCACACTCACCGGGGACCCGAGCACGGCTGGAATCTACGCCGCCAATACCGGCCTGACCGGGGTTGGCGCCGCCTTTATCATCCAGCCCACCGGAGCGGAATTCGGCACCACGCCCGGCACGATCACGCTGCGGGTGCAGTACACCGGTCCCACTTCGCTCTCGGCATTCACCTTCGATTACGACGGCATCTACCGCAACAACGCCGACCGTTCGGTCGCGGTGAATGTGGCCTATGCTGTCGCTTCGGTGCCAACCCAACCCGCCAGCTTCTCCAGCAATATCGAAGGCCTCAGCTTCACCACGCCCCAGGCACTGACGACCGGCGCCGGTTGGACCCAACTCGACCTCGCTGCCCAGACCATCAACGCCACGGTCAACCCAAACGACTATATCTTCCTGCGCTGGCAGATCGGCGACAATGGCGGCACGGGCAGCCGTGACGAGGTGGGCTTCGACAATATCCTGCTATCCACCGGTGGCGGCGGTGGCGGCGGCACCCCCACCATCAGTCTCGCGCCCACCACCATCTCGCTGGCCGAGGGCAATAGCGGCAGCACCGCCTATACCTACACCATCACCCGCAGCGCCACCGCGCCCGGCGATGCTGCGGTGAGCATCACCATCACCGGCGGGCCAGGCTTTGACCTGACCGACATCGCCTCCGTCACCCTGGGCGGCGTGGCCATATCGGACTTCACCCTGGGCACCGCCTTCACCGCCTCCCTGTCCGGCGCCGCCACCTCGGCCGTGCTGGTGGTCAACATCGCCGGCGATACTGGCATTGAGGCTGATGAGGGCTTCACCGTGGCGCTCAGCAACGCGGCCTCGGGCTATACGCTGGGCACCGCCTCGGCCACCGCCACCGTGCTCGATGACGACGCCACCACCACCGCCATCAGCACCATCCAGGGCGCTGGCACCGCCTCGCCGCTCGTTGGCAAGACCGTCACCATCGAGGGTTTGGTTACCGGCGATTATCAGAATGGCGATGGCGATACGGCGCGCAACCTGCAGGGCTTCTTCGTCCAGATGATCTCGGGCGATGGCAACCCGCTGACCTCGGACGGCATCTTCATCTACCAGACCGATGGCGCCTCAAGCCCGGGCACCAACGTCAATGTCGGCGACATCGTGCGGGTGACCGGCGTGGTGACGGAAGCCTACAATCAGACTGAGCTTGTGGTCGGCACCTCCACCAGCGGCATCACACTGGTCACCGCGGGCGCCTATACGCCGGCCCAGGTGAGCAGCATTTTCGCGCTCGACGTGAACCTGCCCGCCACCGGCACCATCACCGCGGGCGGTCGCGTATTGCCCGACCTGGAATTCGCTGAGGGCATGCTGATCCGCCTGCCGCAGAGCATGACCATCACCGAAATGTACAACCTCGACCGCTACGGCGAGGTGCGCGTGGCCCAGGGCGGCCAGGCCACCCAATTCACCCAGACCAATGCGCCCAGCGTGACGGGCTACAATGCCTATTTGAACGACCTCGGCGCGCGCTCGCTGCTCATCGATGATGGGCTGAACGTGCAGAACCCCAACCCCGTCACCTTCCTGGGCAATACATTGGCGACCGCCACCGCGCCGCAGATCGGCGACAGTTTTTCCGGCCTCATCGGCAATCTCGGCTATGATTTCAACGAGTATCGCCTTCAGGCCTCCAATAGCCCGGTGATCATCGATACCCAGCCGCGTGCCGCCGCCCCAGGGCGGGCCGATGGCGACATCAAGCTGGTCTCCACCAACCTGCTGAATTACTTCGCCACCCTCGACACCGGCACCACCGCCACCACCGGCCCAAACAACGCCTTCGAGCCGCGCGGCGCCAACAACACCACGGAATTCGCCCGGCAATCGCAGAAGCTCTACACGGCTCTTACCCAGCTCGATGGCGACCTCATCGTGGTCAATGAGCTGGAGAATAACGGCTTTGGCGCCGGCAGCGCGATCAAGACGCTGGTCGATGGCTTCAATTCCGCCCTCGGCACCCCGGGGCGCTGGAGCTATGTCGACCCCGGCATCACCTATCTGGGCGGCGATGCGATCAAGGTCTCCATCCTCTACCGCACCGACAAGCTGGCCATTGCCACCGGTTCGACGGTGCAGGTGCTCGACGACACCGACATCCCCGGCCTGATCACCGCCAAACTGCTGCCAACCAATTTCCTGTCGCAAAGCTCAATGGGTGCTGTGTTCAACGGCACCAACACCAGCCGCGCCGTGCTGGTCACCAGCTTCCAGCAGATCGGCAGCGGCGAGGCCTTCACCGTCGCCGCGATCCACAACAAGTCCAAATCCGGCACCGGCACCGGCCTCGATGCCGACCAGGGCGATGGCGCCGGCAATTGGAACAACCAGCGCCTGCTGGCGACCCAGGCGCTCGACGCCTTCCTCAAGACCAACCCAACTGGCATCAATGATCCCGACAAGATCATCATGGGCGACTTCAACAGCTACGCCCAGGAATTGTCGATGAAGAACCTGACCAATTCAGGCTACAGCAACCTCATCGAGGACTTTATCGGCAATAACAACGCAGCCTCTTACGTCTTCGACGGACAAAAAGGCTATCTGGACGCCGCCTTCAGCAGCCAGTCTCTCAAGCCCTATATCCGCACGGTGGATGAGTGGCGGCTGAACTCGCCCGAGGCCGATGGCATCGACTACAACACCGATTTCGGCCGTTCCACCAATATCTTCGACGGCACACTGCCCAACCGCTATTCCGACCATGACCCGGTGGTGGTCAACCTCAAGCTCGATCCGGCCTTGCTGCTGAACCGCGGTGGGGCCACGGTGGATGTGGGCGACAATGTCGCAACCCTCAGCCTCCTTGCCCAGGTGGGTGACACAATCACCATCCGTAAGCCCGCCGGCATCAATGACGGACCGATCGCCACCATCAAGCACAGCGATGTCACCATCGACGCGCCCAACGGCTATGATGGGGTGTTCCTGCTCGCCGAGGGCCAGGCGAATCTAGGCTCGAAAGGCTCGGGCAATATCACCCTCAACGGCAATGCCGGCGCCAATATCCTCACCGGCAATAGCGGCGACAACCAATTCACCGGCGGCGCTAGCGACGACACTATCAACGGCAGCACAGGCAACGACACGGCCAACTTTTCCGGCAGCCAGGGCCAGTACCGCTTCGGCCTGCGCGATGCGGCGCTGACCATCAGCGGCCCGGACGGCCGCGACCATCTGCTCAATGTGGAGTTCGTGAAGTTCGGCGCCGCCGCTGCAATCTCCCTCGCCTCCGTGCAGGGCAGCGCGGCCGACCAGGGGCTTATGCTGGTCAACCGCAATGGCCGCGACAGCTATGAACTGCCAGACCTCTACACCGGGCCGGTGGCCGGGCTGCAGAACCAATTGCTGGGCAGTGACCAAAAAGAAATCGTCCTGGGCACCGAGAAGGCGGATTTCATCAATGCCATAGGCGGCGATGACGCCGTGGATGGCGGCGCTGGCAATGACGTGATCGATGGCGGCCTGGGCTCCAACTTCCTTGTCGGCAGCGCGGGGCTGGACCAGTTCTTCCTCGATGGCCGCGGTGCTGCCGCCGCCAATACCTGGTCCACCATCACCGACTGGCAGGCCGGTGAGACAATGACGCTCTTCGGCTACCAACCGGGCATCAGCAGGCTGCTCCGCCTAGACGCCGACGGCACCGCCGGCTTCAAGGGCGCGACCATGCATGCCGATCTTGACGGCAATGGCCTGATCGACACCTCGATCACCTGGGCCGGTATCGCCCAGGCGCAATTGCCGGAAGCGCAGTTCGGCGCGGACTACATCTTCTTCGGCTGACACAGCGGCCCCTGCCGCCCATTCCGGTTCAGGCTATACTGACGCCATGACCTATTTCGACTGGACCGCGCTGGCGGTCTTCTTCGCCTGCTGGACCGGCTATGCTGCGGTAACCGACCGCGTAGGCACGATCCAGCGCCAAAGCGTGATCGCGGCGATGGACGAATATCGCCGGCGCTGGATGCTGGCGCTGCTCGAGAGGTCAAACCGCGTCAGCGATACCGCCATCATCGGTAACCTGATGACCAGCACGGGTTTTCTCGCCAATACCTCCATCTTCATCCTCGGTGGCCTGGTGGCGTTGCTCGCCTCGCCCGATCTGGGCCGGCGCGTGCTGGCCGCCCTGCCCTGGGCCGAACCGCCGGGCAGCGACGCCGCCTGGGAGATCCGCGTGGTGCTGCTCATGCTGATCTTCGTGCGCGCCTTTTTCGAACTGACCTGGGCGCTGCGACAATTCAATTACTGCTCGATCCTGATCGGCGGCGTTGGCATGGGCACGGAATTCACTCCCCAGGCGGAGGTCGCGGCCAAAGTGGCCAATCGCGCAGCACGGCATTTCAACACCGGGCTGCGGGCCTATTATTTTGGCCTCGCGGCGCTAGCTTGGATCATTCATCCTGCGGCGCTCATCGCCGCCAGCCTGCTGGTGCTGCGCGAATTATACCGGCGCGAATTCAGAAGTGCGGTGCGCGATGCGCTGCGCGAAGGCTAGCGCCTCAGAACCGCTCCGCCCTTAACACCGCGCAATCCGAGATGGAGACAATGGCCGGCCGGGCCCCCAGCAATTCCTGATGCGCATCCAGCACCGCATCGGCCACCGCGGCACTGGTGATGCAAAGGATCAGCACATTGTCGAGCACCCCCGACAAATCACCGCTATGGCGCAGCCCATTGCGGCCGCGGCCACGGGTGACGGGCAGCACCGTCCAGCCCTTGGCGCCCAGCCGGTCCAGCAGTTCAGTCACCGCCTCGGCCTGCACCGCTTCCACGATGATCTCGATGCGTTTGCGCGCGGTAGTATCCATCATGTTCCTGCCGCCCAGAGATAGAGGGGAATGCCAATCAGGATATTGAACGGGAAAGTGATGGCAACCGATAGGGTCACATAGATCCCCGCATCGGCCTTGGGCACCGCCATGCGCATGGCCGCCGGCACGGCGATATAACTGGCCGAGGCCCCCAGCACGACCAGCAGCGCATGCCCACCGGCGGAAAGCCCGCTCAGCAGCCCCAGGCCCCAGCCACAGCCCGCGCCGAAAAGCGGCATAAGCAGTGCAAAGGCAATGAGATTATACGGCAGCCCCCGCCCCGCCGCGCGCAGTTGCCGCGCCGCCATCAGCCCCATTTCCAGCAGGAACAGGCATAACGCGCCGGGAAACAACCCCTCGGCGAAGGGCGCAAGCTGCGCCTTGCCCGCCGGCCCGGCAATCCAGCCAATGGCGAAACTGCCCAGCAGCAGCACGACCGAGCCGCTGAGAAACACCTCCCGCGCCAGGCGGCGGGAGAACAGCCCCGCGGTGCTGCCGCGCGCCAGCAGCAGGGCGGTGATGATGGCGGGCGTTTCCATCGCCGCCAGCACGGCGGGCATGAAGCCCTCATAGGCCACGCCCCGGCTGGCCAGAATACCGGCCGCAGCGGCGAAGGTGACAACGGAGACCGAGCCATAATGCCCCGCCACCGCCGCCGCCGTCTCACGATCCAGCGCAGAGGTGGCCCGCAGCGCAGCGAAGGCGGGCAGCGGCAAGAGCAGCGACAGCGCCACGCCTGCAGCCAGCGCCGGCCAAAGCCCCTCCGTCGCCCCCGGCAGCGAAATGGCAGCGCCACCCTTCAGGCCGATCACCACCATCAGATACAGCGACAAGGCCTTGGCCAGCGCATCCGGCACCGCCAGATCGCTGCGCAGCGCACCGGCGGCGAAGCCGAGGGCGAAGAACAGCACAGGCGGCGGCAGTAGGGCGGCAAGATCCGGCATGCACGGGCCATTAGCCGGCCTGGTTCGGCTTGCAAAGCGAACCCAGAGCATGATGCGTTGAGGCGGCATCGCCGAAAACGCTGAATCATCATCTGAGCAAAGGCTGGGCCACGCGGCGTGGCCCAGAGCATGATGCGTTGAGGCGGCATCGCCGAAAACGCAGAAGCATCCTCTCAGCAAAGGCTGGGCCACGGGCAGTGAACGCATGTGAGCGCAGCATGGCCCAGCCGCCCGGCAACTCGGCACTTGCTATTGCCGCGACAAAGGCGGTTCCATTTGCCCTCAAAATGGAGGAATCGAATGCCGCCGCAATGCGGGCACACCAGGGCCGACCGGGAGATGCTGGATCACACGATCCAGAGACTGACAGAGCTATCCAGCGGCGGCTTTGCCGAGCGCATGCGGCTCGACACCGCGGCCAGGCTGCTTGTGATTATCCATCGCGTGCTGCGCCTGCGCGCCGCGGGGCTGATGCGCGCGCCCGATCCCTGGCCGGTCCCGCGCGACGAATGGCTGGCGCTGGAGCGGATTGGCGCGGGCTGGAACCCTGACGAGATGACCGCCAGCGAATTCGCCAGCGACCTCGAACCCGCCGATGTGACCCTGCTGCTGGAACTCTGCCCAGCCTGGGCACAGATGGTGCGGGCCAAGCTGGGGAGCCTGCCCCCATGATGGGCCGGCTCAGCCCCCCCTATTCTGGGCGATGATGGATTTCATCCGGGCGATGGCAGCCGGCAGCCCCTCGAAAACGCTGGTCGAGATGAGAAAATGGCCAATGCTGACCTCGATAATGCCGGAGATGGCGGCAATCGGCCCCACCGTATCGTAGGTCAGCCCATGGCCGGCGTGGCAATGCAGCCTCTCGCTTGCGGCCACCCCTGCGGCGGCGACAATGCGGGCGAGTTGCGCCGCGCGCTGATGCGGCGGCCCCTCGGCATAGGTGCCGGTGTGCAATTCAATCGCCTGGGCGCCCAATTGCCTGGCAGCCGAGATGGCTGCCGCGTCGGGTTCGATGAACAGGCTGGTCTCAATACCGGCCGCGTTCAGCCGGGCGATGGCCTCGGCGAGGAAAGGCCCGGCATTGTGGACATCCAAGCCCCCCTCGGTGGTCAATTCGGCCCGCTTTTCCGGCACAATGCAGCAGGCCTGCGGGCGCAACCGCTCCGCCATGGCGACCATTTCCTCGGTTGCCGCCATTTCGAAATTCAGCCGGCATGGCACCTCGGCCGAAATGCGCTCCAGATCATGGTCGCGAATATGGCGGCGATCCTCGCGCAAATGGACGGTGATACCATCAGCGCCCGAGGCCATGCACAGCTTTGCCGCCTCCACCGGGCAGGGGAAATGCCCCCCGCGGGCATTGCGCAGCGTGGCGACGTGATCGACGTTGACGGAAAGGCGCATCGGTCTTGGTCCGATCAATAATGGGGCGGCGGAACATCGCCGCGAAACGCCCCACCGGCAAGCGCCCTATGGGCGGCGAGTTGCCGGGCCAGGCGCAAGGCGGCGATCAGGGAGCCCGCACTCGCCACCCCCTGCCCGGCGATATCAAGCGCGGTGCCATGATCGGGGCTGGTGCGGATGATCGACAGGCCGAGGGTGACATTCACACCGCCATCCATATCCAGCGTCTTGATCGGGATCAGCGCCTGATCGTGATACATGCAGATGGCGCAATCCATCCGCGGCCGGGCCAGGGCGGTGAACATGGTGTCCGGCGGCATGGGCCCGCGGGCATCCACGCCCAGCGCCCGCAGCGTGGCAATCGCCGGGGCAATAATCGCCTCGTCCTCATCGCCCATCGTGCCGGCCTCGCCAGCATGCGGGTTCAGCCCTGCAATCGCCAGGCGCGGCCGGGCAATGCCGAAGTCACGCATCAGGGCAGCCTGCACAATCTGCGCGGCCTCCACGATCATCTGCGGCGTGAGCCGGCCAATGGCGCGCGCCAGCGGTTCATGGATGGTGACCGGCACCACGCGCAATTCCGGGCTGACCAGCATCATCACCGGCGCCACCGCCTCGGGTGCCAGGGCGTGGAGGAATTCGGTATGGCCGGGATGGCGAAAACCCACCCCGGTCAGCACTGATTTCTGGATCGGGTTGGTGACAACGCCCCCCGCACGGCCGGCGAGGCTCAGCGCCACCGCCGCCTCGATGCTGGCAATCACACAGGGAGCATTGGCAGGGTTCAGCCGGCCAGGCACCGCAGGCTCGGCCAGCTTGCTGTGCAGCACCGGCAGGGCAGCCCCAAAGGCGGCCTCAGCCTCCTCCGGCGCCGAGATGCGCGCCACCGGGCAGCCCTGAATCGCATCCGCATCGCCGATCAGGAAAAAACACGGCCCCGCGCCATGCAGCGCATGCCAGGCGGCGGCGGTGATCTCTGCGGCGATACCGGCGGGTTCACCCATGGTGAGTGCGAGGGGCTGCACAGGCTTGCTTCCTTTCCGGCAGCTTGGCCGATGGCTGAAGGCATGGGCGGGACATTCTGCGCCGGCCCGGGATCGGACCCGGGCGGCGGCAACCGCATTAAAACATCACGGTCTATTACAGTCCCACCAAGCGCCGCGCCATCTTCAGCGCAGCCGCAGAACGCGGGAAATCAAACATCCGGCTCAGGCTGAACCTTCCATGCCGCACCCGGGCGCGCAAATTGCTGAACTCATCAAAGCCAGCCAGGCCATTGCGCCGGCCAAAGCCCGAAGCCCCCACACCGCCAAAGGGCAAGGCATGGAAGGCGGCGTAATCCACCGCCCGGCCACAGACCAGCGCGCCGCTGCTTGTGCCGGCCGCCACCGCCGCCTCCTCGGCCGCCGTCGCGCCGAAAAGATAGATCGCCAAAGGCCGGTCAATGGCGGCGATGGCGCTGGCCAGATCAGGCCATTCCCGCAGGGCCAGAACGGGGCCGAAAACCTCCTCACGGTGCAGCGCATGCCCCGCCGGCGCGGTGGCGAGTGACAAACCGCCCAAAGTGGTCAGCGCCGCCCCCTCGCACAACGCCGCCAGCCGGGCGGGGTTGATGGTATCGGTCTCCAGCGCGCCGATGCCACTCGCCCGCGCGGCGGCGATGAAATCGGCAATGCTATGGCCGAGCAGAAACACCGTATCCGGTGCCACGCAGGTCTGCCCGGCATTGATCGCCTTGGCACTGAGAATATCCCTCGCCGCGCGAAAAATATCCGCCCCCGGCAGCACGATGGCCGGGCATTTGCCGCCGAGTTCGAGCGTGACCGGGGTGAGGTTCGCCGCCGCCGCCTGCATCACCTTACGCCCCGTGGCGGTGCCACCGGTGAAGACCAGATGGTCCCAGGGCTGGGCAGCAAAATCTTGCGAGACCGCCACATCGCCCAACACGCAGCGCGCCACCGCATCGCCCAGCGCCGCGGCCAGAATTTCACCAATCAGCACCGCGCAGCGCGGCGCGGTCTCAGAGGGTTTCACCACCACCCGGTTGCCGGCGGCAATGGCATCAACGAGCGGCATCAGCGCCAGTTGGATGGGGTAATTCCACGGCGCCATAATGCCGATCACCCCCTTGGGCTGCGGCTCAATCGCCGCCGAGACCGGCCAGAAGGGATAGGGCGTGGCCTGCCGGCGCGGCCGGGCCCAGCGGCGCAGATGACGCCTAGCATGGGCGCAGGCATCGGCCACCAGCAGCACATCGGCCAGCAGCGTGTCCATTTCCGACCTGCGGCCGAAATCGGCATTGGCAGCGGCGAGGGCATCGCCCGCCCGGCGCAGCATCTCTGCCCGCAGGGAAGCGAGCAAGCTGCGGCGTTGCTCCAGCGGCAGGGGGCCGAGCGGGCGAAGGGCGGTGAGGGCTGCGGCAGGGCTCATGATGACAGGGCTTTCGCAGCCGCCTCGCCACTGCGGATGGCGGCATCGATGGTGGCGGGCAAATCAGGCCAGGTCCAGTCGCCAGCCAGGGCCAGATTGGCCAGGGGCAGGCGCGGCGGCGTGAGGGCGGGGCCAGGATTATGCCTGGGCGTGGCGCGGCGCTCCTTCACCACGCGGCATGGAGGCGGCTTGATCGGCCATTCGCCCGGCACGCCAAAGGCAGCCACCGCGCGCAAAATCTCGCCCCAGGCACGCGGTGCGAGGGTTTGGGCATCCTCCAGCACCTCGGCATCTCCGGCCGAGACAGTGACCGACACGCCCGAGGGCCGCACCAGCACCCATTGGCACAGCGCGCCCACGAAACCCAAAAAGCGCACCGGCCCCGGCGCGCTGCGGGCAAAATGCAGGTTGACGATGGGGGCATGCGCCATCGGTACCACAAGCCCCGGCAGCAGCCGGGCCGATTCCCAGGGCGGCGTGGCAAGCAGCACCTGCCCGGCTGCGAGGGTCTCGCCAGATTCCAGCCCAACCACGCGGCCGCCCTCCAGCACCAGGGCGCGCAGCCGGGAATTGAACCGCACCTCACCGCCCGCCGCGCGGATGGCGGCGATGGCGGGTTCAACCATATCCGGCCCCAGCCCGCGCCTCGCCACGTAGAGCCTTGTGGCGCCGGGGCCACCCAGGCGGCGCAGCACCTGGGCGAGGCGGGCGGAGGATGCCTCGGCGATGGGGGTGTTCAGCGTCGCCACCACCAGCGGGTCCACAAAGCCGCGGCAAAAGCTGTCGTGCCCGGCCATGGCCTGGGCCACCGGCAAATCCGCCGCCCCAGGCAGCGCCATGCGGGCCATCGCCCAGAGCGCGCCGGCGGAAAGCCCGGGGGGCCGGCGCTCAGCGCGCCACCATCCCAGCGGCGAGAGCGCAATGCGCCGGGCCATGCCATCGGCGCAATCGAGCACCGGCAGCCCATCAGGCTCGGGCTCCACCCAATCCGCGCGGGCGCCAATGGCGCTCAGAAAAGCCAGCGCCGCGGTATTGGCGCCAACCAGCGCATGGGTGCCGTTATCCGTGCCATCGGCCAGCGCGCGGGCGCGGCCGCCAGCGCCGGGCGATGCCTCATGCAGCACAACCGGCTTGCCAGCACGAGCCAAGGCAAGGGCGCCGGCCAACCCCGCTACCCCCGCCCCCACCACGTGAATGGTCACGCCCGCCAGCCCAGCGCCATCGCCGCCATATGGAGTTTTTCGCGCTTGCTCAGGCGCGGGCGAACCCGCGCCCCCTCCCAGCCGCGCGCCAGCATCAGCTGGAACAAATGATGATAGCCCCACATCATCACCCGCGCCGGCAGCAGGGCAATTGGGTTATATTGGCCCATCTCGGCCTCGGCACGGGCAAAGCCGGCCTTTGCCTGCTCGGCCAGGGCGGCGCAAATGCCGGCGAAGCGAGGGTGGCGCACAATCTCCACCGCCGGCCCATCCTCAATGCCCGCCGCACGCAGCCGGGAGAGCGGGATATAGACGCGCTCGCGCGCCGCATCCTCATCCACGTCGCGCAGAATATTGGTGAGTTGGAAGGTATGGCCCAGGCGCAGGCCCCATTGCTCGGCCTCGGGCGCGCCGAAAATCCGCACAGCCAGCGCGCCCACGCTGCCAGCCACCTGGCGGCAATACAGGTCGAGCCCGGCTTCGTCGGCGATGCGCAACCTATCGGCGGCATCGGTCTCCATGCCCGCGATCATTGCCTCGCATTCCGCCAGCGGCAGGTCAAAGCCGCGGCAGGCCAGGGCCAATTCGCGCGAGAGCACGCAATCGGGGCGCTGCAGCTTGCCGCGCCAATCGGCCAGAAATCGCCGTTTCTCCGCCTCGGGCATCGCGCCATCGGCAATGTCATCCACCGCGCGGCAAAACGCATAAACCGCCCAGAGCGAGCGCCGCCTCTCGCCGCGCAAAGCCCGCATGCCACGGGCGAAGGAGGAGGCGGCGCGGGCGACGCGCCCGGCCACCAGGTCAGGATCATGCGGCCCCGGCAGCGGCGCAGCCAGCAGCGCCGCGGCGAAATCACCCTTGCCCAGCGCAACCCGCCCCAGCACCGGGTCCGCTGCGCGCAGCTTGGCCAGCAGGCGGCGGGCGAGGCTGATGGTCATGGCCGATTGCAGCGCCAGACGGCGAGAGGCGGCGACGAGACGCGGCAGGTTCTGCGCCCTGTCGAGTTGCTCCTCCACCCGGTCCAGCGCGGCATCGAGGATGTCGCGCCGGCGCGGATTGGAGGGGGTAAAGAACGCCTCCTCGCCCCCTGCCAGCGCCATCCAGGATTGCGGCATATAGACGCGGCCGATCTTCTGCCGGTCATCCACCAGATCCTGCAGGTGGTTGAGGATTTGCAGCGCGGTGCAGAGCCCATCAGAGGCAGCATGCCCAGCCTCGCTCGCAACCCCATGCAGGCGCAGCAGCATCCGCCCCACCGGATCGGCGCTGCGGGCGCAGTAATGCTCCAACTCGGCCCAATCGGCGTAACGGGCCTGGCGCGCATCCTGGCGAAAGGCCTCGAGAATCAGCATGGCTTCTTCGGTGCCAACGCCATGCGCATGCATGGCCGCGGCCTCAGGAAAGGCGGTTGCCGGGTCAGCCAGCGCCTCGCCCATGGCATCCAACCGGCGCAGTTTTTCGCTCGGGTCAAGTTCCGCACTATCGGCAATATCATCGGCCATGCGCGCAAAGCGGTAGAAGGCCATAACCTTGCCCCGCACCGGCTTGGCCAGAATCAGCGACGCGGTGGGGAAATTCTCCGTGTCATGGTCACGGTTCGGGCTACCGGGTGCGGCTTCGGTCATATGCCCTTTGTGGCGGGATAGGCGCGGCCTTTCCACCCCGCCTGCAGCCCCAGCATGGAGCGCACCAGCGCCGTCCATTGGATGGCGAGTGCGACCAGCACCGTGAGCGGATGCAGCGGCACGGTCCACCACGGCTCACCGCTGCGCCAGGTGACGGCGGCGCGCAGGGCGAACATCAAGAGAATGGTCACCACAGCCTCGATATTGGGCAGCAGCGCCCAGGGCCAGATATGCGCGCCAGCCAGCAGCACCGTCCAGATCGGCAGGCCAACCGGTGTGGCCATGCCCTCTCGCGCATTCTTGATGAAGCCGCCCCAGGCATGGGCGAAATTCTCATACATCCGGCAGGTGGCGAGCGGCGCGCCATCGACGATCTCAGTGTCATGTCCACGCTCGCGGAATAGCCGCGCGAGTGCGATGCCATCATGCAGCACGCCCTTGATCGAGGCATGGCCGCCAATCGCCTCATAGGCCAGGCGCTCGACCAGCACGAGTTGGCCGCAGGCGGCGGCGAGGCTCGGCTTGCGATGCACCGCGCGGCCACCAAAGGGCAGGTAGCTGAACAGCAGGAAATTGATGAAGGGCACCGTCAGCCCCTCACCGAGACTGCGAATAATCTGCCGCGGCACGGCACTGACCATGGCGATATGGTTGCTCGCCGCATGCGCGGCCATGGCGGCAGCGGCATGCGGGGCGAGGCGCACATCGGCATCAATGAAGAGCAGATGCGTGCCCTGCGCCTGCTCGGCCAGCCGCGCACAGGCATGCACCTTGCCGGTCCAGCCCGGCGGCAGATGCGGTGCTTCCACCAGCCGCACCCGGCCATCTCGGGCGGCGTAACCGGCCACGATCTCGGCGGTGCCATCGGTGCTGCCATCATCCATCACCACCACCTCCACGGCCGAGCCGGTGGAGGCCAGCGCGGCATCAAGGCAGGCCGCGATATTGGCCGCCTCATTGCGGGCAGGAATGAGAATGGAAACCAGCGTGCCTGCGGGCGGCGTGCCCTGCAGCCGCGGTATATGCCGCAGATTGATCACCCCGAAGATGATCGGAAGCAGCGCAAGCGCCAACGCCAAATGGCCATAATCCATTGCCTAATCAGCCTTTTGTCCCGGGCTATGCTCGGCGGCATAGCGTTCCCCACGTATCATGGCGCGCAGATACTGCCACGCGCCATAGAGCCCGCCCATCCCTTTGCTGCCATCGAAGGCGGCGGTGAAGCGGGCCGGATCGCGGCTGATCACATCCTGAGCCAAGCGATCCATAACCGCGGTCAGCGCATCGCGCATGCACTCTGCCCTCGCCTGCCGGTCCATCGCCGCCAGGGTGGAAGCCTCCATCGCCGGGCCGAAGGCGGCAAAGGCCTCGGCCTGTTTCTCGGTCCAGAAGGCATATTCAAAGGCGAGCGGGGCGATCAGCGCCTCGGGGGCGATCTCGGCCAGGCGCACAAGGCCCGGGGTGATCGGCACCGGCCTCTCGCGCACATCGACGAAGCGCCCCGGCGCATTCATCCACAACATGTGCTGCGGTGCGGCCAGCACCTGGCCTGCGGTGTGGAGAAAGCGCACCGCACCGCGCGGCGAGCCCTGCTCGACGCCAAACACCCCCAGCTTGGTCATGAAGGGATATTTGCGGATCGCCTCGGCATCCATCGGCAGAAAGGCCGGGCGACTGATGAAATAGCGCCGCAGCAGCAGCATAAACAGGATGGCGTCCCACCAGGAGGGGTGGGGCGCATAAATCACCAGCGGCCGCCCCGGCGCATAATCCGGAAGGCCCCAATGGGGTATGCGAAGGGCGCGCATCGAGCCGGCAAAGGTCCGGCCAAAGGCGACATGGAAGAACGCCATCGCCTTCTCAGAGCGCAGCGCCACCGGTGATGCATCGGCGGCGGGCATGGGCCTACTCGGCGGCGATGACAGGGATCTCGCGCGAGCCGGCGATGCGCGCCGCCTCATTCATGCCCCGGCCACCCATATCGGTGTCCATCGCATCCGCGGCGATCCAGCCCGACATCATGACCATGGGCATCCCCGGGCCGGGATGGGCAGCACCACCGCAGAGATAGAGGCCCTTCACCTGCCGCGAGCGGTTGCCCGGCTTGAAGGCCCCGGTGAAGGTGCCATGGCTGGCAAGCCCATAGATTGCGCCATTGAGCACCTTGTAGCGCTCATGGATATCCTGCGGCGTCAGATGGCTTTCGGTGACGATGCGGTCCTCGATATCGGTCAGCCCGGCCGTGCGCTTGAGCTTGTCCAGAATGACCTGGCGATAGGGGGCGAACATCGTCTTCCAGTCGTGATGCGGCCGCAGATAGGGGGTATGGACCAGCACATAAAGCGCCTCGCCACCCTCAGGCGCCACGCTCGGATCAGTGCCCGAAGGCGCGGCCAGATAGGCGGTAGGGTCAGGTGCCGGCTCACCACGCTTGTAAATGGCGTCGAACTCCTCCTCCGGGTCGCGGGAGAAGACGAAATCATGATGGCCCAGATGCTCATAGCGCTTGTTCAGGCCGAGATAGAGCACAACCCCCGAGCAGGCGGCCTCAAAGCCCTTATTGGTATAGGCTTGTCCCGTCGGCCCGCCGACCAATTCACCATAGGTGCGGATGGCATCCATGTTGGAGATCACCGCATCGCAGGCAATGGTCTCGCCCGAGGCCAGCTTCACCCCACGCACCGTGTTGTTCTCGATGATGAAGCCGCTGACCTCGGCATTGGTGCGCAACTCAGCGCCCAAATCACCCGCCAGCTTTGCCAGCCCCTCGGCCACCGCGCGGGTGCCACCCTTGGGGTACCACACGCCCTCGGTCGCCTGCATATCGCCGATGGAGCAGAGCACGGCCGGCGCGGCATAGGGGTTGGAGCCGACATATTGCATGTAATGGTCAAGCATCTGCGCCATATTCGCATCCGGCACATGCTTGCGGATAATACCGGCGGCCGAGCGGCCCATGCGCAGCGCCATGACATCGCGCAGCACATCGGGCTTGAAGTTGTCAGCAAAATTCAGCGTATCGCCAATGCCCTCGACCGGCTTCCAGAAGAAGAATTTCTCCGACACATCATGCAGATGCCGGGCCATGTGCTGAAAGCGCTTATAGCCCTCACCCAGGCCGGGCGTGATGGTGTTCATATGCGCGGCCATCTCGTCGATATCGCCGACCAGATCAGCCTGGGTGCCATCCTCGAAGAAGCAGCGCCATTGCGGCTCGAGCTTGATCAGCGGCATGTCCTCATGCAACGCACGGCCGGCCTCGGCAAAAATGCGGCGCAGCACGCGCGGCACGGTCAGAATGGTGGGGCCCATATCGAAGCGGAAATTGCCGCTGCCATCGGGTGCGGGCAGGTTCAGCACCGCGGCCTTGCCGCCGAGCCAGGGGTTCTTGTCCAGCACGGTGACCCGGTGCCCGCGGGCGCGGGCGACAGCAGCGGCCGCCAGGCCACCCAGGCCCGAACCCACCACAACCACATGCGATGCCATGGCGTCTCTCTCCGAAAAATTACTGTGCAGCGACGGCGTAGGCCGGCAGGACGCCGCCACGCTCGGAAACCGGCAGGCCCAAATCAGCCTGCAGCAGGCGCGTGGTGATCCTCGCACCCTCATAAATCACCGGCAGGCCAGAGCCCGGATGGGTGCCACCACCCACCAAGTAAAGACCCTGGGTGTTCTGGAAGCGGTTGCCCGGGCGCCAATGCAGCATCTGGCCAATCTCATGGCTCAGATTGAAGGTGGCGCCATAGCCCACGGCATAATCATCCAGCCAAGCCTGCGGGGTGACGATCTTCTCGTAGCGGATGCGCTCACGAATATTGGGCACGCCCAGCGCCTGGATGCGGTCCAGCGCGATTTCACGGAAGGGCGCCAATTCCTTTTGCCAATCCGTGCCGAAGCGCAGATTGGGCACCGGCACCAGCAGATACAGCGCGGTATGGCCCGGCGGCGCCATCGTATCGTCGGTCGCACTCGGATTATGCAAATACAAGCTGGGCACCGCAGGGATTACACCGCGCTCGATCTGCGCGATATTCTCCATATATTCGCGCGACAGCAGCACATTATGGTGCTGAATGGCCGGGCATTCACCCTCAATGCCGAGATAAAGCATGAAGGTCGAGCAGGAGTAATTCGCCTTATCGATCTTCTTGTCCGACCAGGTCTTGCGAAGGCCAGGCGGCACCAGCTTTGGCATGGCATGGGCGAAATCGGCATTCATCACCACCGCATCGGCACCGATGTGCTGCCCCCCGGCTTCGAGGCCAATGGCCCGCTTGCCGGCGAAAGCGATGCGATCGACCGTGGTGTTGAAGCGGAACTCCACCCCAAGGCGCTGCGCCACCCGCGCCATCGCCTCCGACACCCCGCCCAGGCCACCGCGAACATGGAAGACGCCGTGCTCATATTCCAGAAAACTGAGGATGGTGAACAGCGCCGGGCATTTGAACGGGCTCATGCCCAGATATTTGGTCTGGAAGGAGAAGGCGAGGCGAATGCGCGGGTCAGCAAAGTATTTCCGCAGATCCTGATCGACCGACAAATGCGGCCGCAACCGCATCAGCCCCTTGAGCATCGGAATGCTCAGCAGGTCGGCCGGCGAGAGGATCGGGTTTTCCAGGATCGGCCGGAAGGCCTCCAGCTTCACCCGGTTCTCACTCATGAAGCGCTCAAGCCCGGCGACATCGGCCGGTGCAATGGCGCGAATCTGCTCCGCCATGCGCGCCATATCCGGCGTGGCATCGAGAATGGCGGGCCCGCCTTCACCTTCAAAGATCAGGCGATATTGCGGGTCGAGGCGGATCATATCGATCTCATCCTCCAAATTCGCCCCGCAACTCGCAAAAATCTCCTGCAAAATCCGCGGGTAGAGAAAGAAGGTGGGGCCCAGGTCGAAGCGATAGCCCTCAGCCGTGGCCATGGTGCGAGTGCGCCCGCCCACCACGCTGTCCTTCTCGAAGACGCAGACCTGCACGCCGGCAGCGGCAAGCTGCATCGCCGTCGCCAGCCCTCCCGGGCCCGCACCAATGATGGCGACCTTTGCCCGGGGGCGGTTCGTGTAGGGGGCGGCAAGCGGGGCGTTCATCGAATGATCATGTCTCTCTGTCCGCTAGGTGCGGTGCAACACTCATAAGGCAAGGGGTGGACTGTCAATACGCGCAGCAGGGCGGCGGGGATAGCGGGTAAAATCACGCCCTCATTAGTGCCAGAACAGCGTCGGATTCGGCCAATTGGCGCAATTCGGCGCCAGCCCTCGGCAGCAGGCGGCGCAAATAAAATTCCGCCAGCGGCGCATAGCCCGGCTCCAGCGCGGCGGCGCGCGCCAGCATGGCGCCACCCAAAATCCATCCCGCCGCATTGAGATAGGCGGTGGCACCGGCGGCCGCCTCCTCCGGCCCGGCCGCCAGCATGGTGGCGGTGGCGGCGCGCATCTCCTCCACCGGGGCGGCGAGCAGCGGGTGGGCGGCGGCGGCCTCCTCCAGCAGCGCGGCCATCGCCGCACCATTGTCGCCGCGCAGCTTGCGGCCGATCAGGTCCAGCGCCTGAATGCCATTGGTGCCTTCATAGATCGGCGTGATGCGGACATCGCGCAGCACCTGCGCCGCGCCGGCATCCTCGACAAAGCCCATGCCCCCATGCACCTGCACACCCAGCGAGGCGACCTCCACGCCCCGGTCGGTCGACCAGGCCTTCACGATGGGGGTCAGCAAAGCCAGCCGTGTCGGCTCGGCCGTGCAGGCAGCAAGCGCCAAAAGCCGCATAGCGAGGGTGGTGGCGCGCATCTCCGCCAGCATGCGGGCGACATCGGGGTGCCGCGCAATGGGCCGCCCGCCCTGCTCGCGGCTCTCGGCATAGGCCTCGGCCAGCCGCAGCGCGAGCGCGCCCTGGCTCACACCCTGAATGCCCACGCAAAGCCGCGCATTGTTCATCATGGCGAACATCGCCGGTAAGCCGCGATGCGGCTCGCCCACCAATTCGGCCTCCGCCCCTTCGAACAGCATGATGCAGGTGGGGCTGGCATGAATGCCCATTTTACGCTCCAGCCCGCCACAGCGCAGCGCATTGGCCGTGCCATCGGCCTTGATCCGCCTGGCGGCAAACAACGAAATCCCGCGCGAGCCCGCTGGCGCATCCGGTAGCCGCGCCAAAATCAGATGCAGCGTGTTCTCGCTCAGATCATGATCGCCATAGGTGATGTAGATCTTCTGGCCATGGATGGCGTAACGCCCATCGCCCAGCGGCTCGGCCCGGCTGCGCACGGTGGAAAGGTCACTGCCCGCCTGGGGTTCGGTCAGGCACATGGTGCCGGTCCATTCGCCGGTGGTCATCTTAGGCAGCCATTCGGCCTGCTGCGCGGGGCTCGCATGGCGCTCAATCGCCTCAATGGCGCCGGCGGTGAGCAGCGGGCAGAGGCCAAAGGCCATATCCGCGGCGGTGACGAGTTCCACCACAGCGGCCCAAAGCCCAAAGGGCAGGCCCTGGCCGCCATGCGCCTCGGGCGCGGTGAGCGACTGCCAGCCGGCATCCATCCAGGCCTGATAGGCCTGCCTATGGCCTTCGGGGCAGCGGACACGGCCATTTTCCAGCCTCGCCCCCTCACGGTCGGCGGGCATGCGGTTGGGGGCCAGCACCTCAGTGCAGAATTTGTCGCATTCGGCGATGATGGCGGCCAGGCCTTCATCATCCAGCGCACCGCCGCTCTGGCCCGGCAGGTCAAACATGCGGGTCAGGGCGAAGGTGAGGTCCTGGGCGGCGGTGGTTTTCATGCGGCGATGCTTTCGGGCAGGCGAAGGCGGGCGGTCTCCCGCTTTCCCAGAATAGCACTCTGCCGCCTGCGCCCCCTTGGCGGAAGCGGGGGGTGGGGCGACGATACCGCCATGTTGATGCATGAGAACCCCATCGCCATCGCCACCATCACCCCTTCCGCCAATACGGTGGTGGAGCGCACCACCATCGCCATGCTGCGCGATGTGCCGCAATTGGTGCCGGTGTTCAGCCGCCTGGCCGTGCATGGCACGCAGGACCTCTTCCCCGACAGCCATGACGAGGCCGGCATGCTCGCCGCCGCCACGCTGCTGAGCCATGCCCAGCCCGCCGCCATTGTCTGGAATGGCAGCAAGGGTGGCGCCATCGGCCTCAAGCATGACAGCGCGCTGGTGGCGCAAATCACAGCGCAGACCGCGCTGCCGGCGGTAACCTCGGGGCTGATGCTGCGGCGGATGATGGCGGCCCGCGGCTTTTCGCGCATTGGCCTGGTGACACCCTATGCCGCCGGCTATGTCGAAAAACTCGCAGTCCGCTTCGCCATTGAGGGCTGGGAGGTGGTGGCGGAAAGCCATCTGGGCATGACCGACAACCTCTCCTATGCCACGGTGCCATTCGCCACCATCCGCGCCCAGGCGCTGGAGGTGGCCGCCACCCGGCCGGATCTGCTGCTGGCCTGGTGCACCAATTACCCGGCAGCGCCGCTGGCGGCCGAGATCGAGGCGCAAACCGGCCTGCCCTTTTGGGATGCGACGGCGCTGGGCGTGCTGGCCGCGCTGCAAGCGGGGGGCATCACCGCCCGGCCCGGCCCGGCCTGGGGTAGCCTGATGGCATGAGGCCCGGCATCCCCCCCCAGCATGAGCGCGCGGCAGCTTCCCTCTCCGCCCGCGCCGCCGCCACCCGGGCGCGCATCCTCGATGCCGCCTTCGTGGAATTCGCCGAAAAGGGCCTAGCCGGCGCGCGGGTGGATGAAATCGCCGCCCGGGCCGGCGCCAATAAGCGCATGCTCTACGCCCATTTCGGCAGCAAGGAGGCGCTGTGGCTGGAGGTGCTGGAGGCCACCTATACCGCCAAGCGCGCCGAGGAGCGCCAGGTGGAGGTGGCCGACCTCGCCCCCGCCGAAGCCATGGCAAAGCTGGTGGCCTTCAACCTGCGCTATGTCGCCCGGCACCCTGAATTCCTCGCCATCCTGCACCAGGAAAACCTGCATCGCGCCGCCTATCTGGCCAGTTCTTCGCGGGTGCAGGGGCTGTATTCGCCGCTGCTGGAGACGCTGCGCGGCGTGCTGGCGCGCGGCGAGGCCGAGGGGCTGTTTCGCCCGGGCGTGGACCCCTTGCAGCTCTACGTCTCGATGCTGGGGCTGAGCCATTTCTATTTGGCCAACCGCCACACCCTCTCCACCATTTTCGGCACGCCGCTGGACACTGAGGCGGCGCTGGCAGCGCGCGAGGCGCATATTATCGAGGTGGTACTGGGGTATCTGCGGCCTTGAGGGGATATTGACCGGAACGGAATTCTGTTTCAGGTAACTATCCGGTTACTCGAAGGAAACGGGCCATGGCGGAACGCCGCATCGGATTGATCATGAACGGCGTCACTGGGCGCATGGGCATGAACCAGCATCTCATCCGCTCCATCGCCGCCATACGCGCCGAGGGCGGCATGGCTCTGGCCAATGGCGACCGATTGATGCCCGACCCGATCATCGTCGGCCGCAACCGCCAAAAGCTGGAGGCCCTGGCCCGCGCCCATGGCGTGGAGCGGGTGAGCACCGACCTCGATGCCTGCCTCGCCAATCCCGAAGACACCGTGTTCTTCGACGCCGCGACCACGCAAATGCGCGCCGGCCTCATCCGCCGCGCCATTGCTGCCGGCAAGCACATCTATTGCGAAAAACCCACCGCCGATAACCTGGAGGACGCCCTCGATGTGGCCCGGCTGGCCCAGGCCGCCGGCATCAAGCATGGCGTGGTGCAGGACAAGTTGTTCCTGCCCGGCCTGCGCAAGCTGAAGATGGTGATCGATTCCGGCCAATTGGGCCGGCTGCTCAGCGTGCGCGGCGAATTCGGCTATTGGGTCTTCGAAGGTGACCTGCAGCCCACCCAGCGCCCCTCCTGGAACTACAAGAAGGCCGAGGGCGGCGGCATTATTTTGGACATGCTCTGCCACTGGCGCTATGTGCTGGACAATACCTTTGGCGCGGTGAAATCCGTCTCCTGCCTGGGCGCGATCCACATCCCCCAGCGCAAGGATGAGGCCGGCAATTGGTATGATGCCGATGTGGACGACGCCGCCTATGCCACCTTCCAACTGGAGGGCGGCATCGTCGCCCATATGAATTCGAGCTGGACAACCCGGGTGCGGCGCGATGATCTGGTCACCTTCCATGTCGATGGCACGCATGGCTCGGCGGTATGCGGCCTGACCGATTGCTGGGTGCAGCCGCGGGTGGCAACACCCAAGCCAGTCTGGAACCCCGATGTGCCGCAAACCATCAATTTTTATGAAGGCTGGCAGAAGGTGCCCGACACCCAGGCCTACCCCAACGGCTTCCGGGTGCAGTGGGAGCTGTTCCTGCGCCATGTGGTGGGCGAATTGCCAGACTATAAATGGGATTTGATGGCGGGCGCGAAAGGCGTGCAATTGGCCATGGCCGGGCTGCAAAGCTGGGAGGAGCGGCGCTGGATCGACCTGCCGGAGCTTTCGGCATGACCAGCATCAATCTCCCCACCCCGGAGGGGATCCGCCCCTTCACCCTCTCCCCGCCCCGCATCTTCGACACCGCCCTGCCGCCCTATCCGCGGGTGGCCTTCGCCGCCGCCCATGTGGTGGCCGATGCCACGGCCGAGCAGGACCCCTGGCTGGACGCCAAGGTCGATTGGGAGCGCACCATCGCCTTTCGCAAACACCTCTGGTCGCTCGGCCTGGGTGTCGCCGAAGCCATGGACACCGCACAGCGCGGCATGGGCCTGGATTGGCTGGCGGCGCAGCAACTCATCCGCCTCAGCCTCGATGCGGCGAAGGACCACCCCGGCGCGGTCATCGCCTCCGGCGCCGGCACCGACCATCTGGCCCCCGGCCCGGATGTGAGCGTCGATGACGTCATCCGCGCCTATGAGGAACAATGCGAGGCGGTGGAGGCCATGGGCGGGCGCATCATCCTCATGGCCTCGCGCGCGCTGGCCAAGGCGGCGAAGTCACCCGCCGATTACGAGCGCGTCTATGCCCGCATCCTCGGCGGCGTGAAGCAGCCAGTGATCATCCATTGGCTAGGCGAAATGTTCGACCCGGCACTGGAAGGCTATTGGGGCAACCATGACCATATGGCGGCGATGGAGACCGCACTCGCGGTCATCCACGCCCATGCCGACAAGGTGGATGGGGTGAAAATCTCCCTTCTGGATGACCAGAAGGAAATCACCATGCGCCGCCGCCTGCCGAAAAGCGTGCGGATGTATACCGGCGATGATTTCAACTATGCCGAACTCATCGCCGGCGACGCGAATGGCCATTCCGACGCGCTGCTCGGCATTTTCGACCCCATCGCCCCGGCGGTGGGCGGCGCCTTGGCCTCGCTGGCACGCAACGACCTCACGACCTTCCACGCGATCCTCGCACCCACCGTCCCGCTCAGCCGCCATATCTTCAAGGCACCGACCCGGTTCTACAAAACCGGGGTGGTCTTCATGGCCTGGCTGAATGGCCATCAGGACCATTTCGTGATGGTGGGCGGGCAGCAGAGCACCCGCTCCATCCAGCATTTTTCCGAGTTGTTCCGGCTGGCGGACCAAGCCGGGCTGCTGGCTGATCCGGAACAGGCGGCGCACCGCATGCGCAGCCTGCTCGCGCTGCATGGGGTTGGATAGGCCCGCGTCACTGCGAGCGTGGCGCGACGGCGACGACAGCGTCAAGGACAAGCCGGCTCCGCCGGTCGCCTGCGGCGATCCTTGACCCCGCCGCCGCCGTCACGCCCTGGGGAATGGTGGCCGGGGCGGGGAAACGGCCTTTTTGACCGAACAAGGAAACATGTGATGGGCAGCGCGCTTTCATTGAACACCGTCACCGTGAAGGAAAAATGGGGGCTGGCGGAGTGCATCGAAGGATGCGCGCGCCACGCCATCGAGGGCATCTCACCCTGGCGCGATGTGCTGCACGCCATGGGCGTGGCGGCGGCAGCGCGGCAGATCCGTGACGCTGGGCTCACCGTCACCGGCCTGTGCCGCGGCGGCATGTTCCCAGCCCCCGATGCCGCCGGCCGCGCCGCCGCCATCGAAGACAATCTGCGCGCCATCGAGGAGGCCCATACGCTGAACGCCGCCTGCCTCGTCATGGTCTGCGGCGGCCTGCCCCCCGGCTCGAAAGACCTCCCCGGCGCGCGGGCCATGATGCGCGACGGGCTCGAAGCCATCCTCCCCACCGCCCGCGCCGCCGGCGTCACCCTCGCCCTCGAACCCCTGCACCCCATGACCTGCGCCGACCGCTCGGTGCTCTCCACCACCGCCCAGGCGCTCGATCTCTGCGATGCGCTGGGCGAGGGGGTGGGCGTGGCGCTCGATTGCTACCACATCTGGTGGGACCCCGAAGTGGCGGCGCAAATCGCCCGCGCCGGCCGGCGCATCGCCGCCTTCCATGCCTGTGACTGGCTGGTCCCCACCACCGATCTGGTGCTGGACCGTGGTATGCCCGGCGATGGCGTGATCGATATCGTGGGCCTGCGCGCCATGGTGGAGGCCGCCGGCTATCAGGGTTTCACCGAGGTGGAACTGCTCTCGCGCCGCTGGTGGGCCGAGGAGCCGGACCATGTGCTGGCCACCATGAAGGCCAGCCATCGCTGCTGACAGCAGCCACCGGCCCGGGCTAAAGGACCATTTATGCCCCTCGCCCGCCGCGCCCTTCTGGCAGCACCCGCGCTCAGCGCCCCGCTCTCTCCCGCCCAGGCGCAGTCACGCCCCATCCGCTTCATCGTGCCCTTCGTGGCCGGTGGCAGCACCGATGTCGCCTCGCGGCTCATCGCCGAAAGAATGAGCGAGATCCTTGGCCAGCCGGTGATCGTGGAAAACCGCGGCGGCTCGGGCGGCAATATCGGCGGCGAGATGGTGGCCCGCGCCACACCCGATGGGCAGACCATCCTCATGGGCGTCACCGGCCTGCTCAGCACCAACGCCCATATCTACCGCAATATGGGCTTCGATCCGGCGCGGGAATTGGCGCCGGTCTCGCTGGCCTATACCTCGGATATGGTGATCGTGGTCCATCCGGCGGTGGCGCGAGACCTGGCCGGCTTCATCGCCCGGGCCAAGGCGGCACCGGGGGCGATGAGTTTCGGCTCCTCGGGCCATGGCGCCTCCACCCACACGGCGGCGGAATTGTTCAAACTCGCCGCCGGCATCGATGTGGTGCATGTGCCCTATCGCGGCAGCGGGGCGGCGATGAATGATCTCATCGCCGGCAATATCCAGATGATGCTGGTGCAGATCGCCGCCACCGTGGGCGCCATCCGCGATGGCCGCATCCGCGCCCTGGCCGCCACAGGCCCCGCCCGCCACGCCCTGCTGCCCGAGGTGCCCACACTGGCCGAACAGGGCTACCCCCAGGCCACCGCCACCTCCTGGGGGGCGGTGATGGTCACCGCAGGCTCACCCCAACCGGCCGTGTTGCGGCTGAACGCTGCGGTGCGCGAGGCGCTGGCCACGCCGCTGGTCTCCAGCCGCATGGCGGCCGCGGGGGTGGATGGCCAATCCAGCAGTATCGAGGAGTTGGCGGGTTTCCTTCGCGCCGAATCCGACAAATGGGGCCGCGTGGTGCGCGAGGCACGAATCACCGTGGATTGAGGCCGCCCTTCGCACGTGCGAAAAGCTCCTTGAAGCGGGAGCATCAACCATGTCCGACGGTCGTCTCGTCATCGGCAATAAGCGCTATTCATCCTGGTCGCTGCGCGGCTGGCTGGCGGTGCATCTGGCCAAATTGGCTGTCGAGGAGGTCGTGGTGCCACTCGCTGGCACCGGCGCCACCTCGGCCGTGCGCGATGCCACCCCCAATGGCCTCGTGCCCTATCTGGAGCATCGCGGCGCCCGAGTGTGGGAGAGCCTGGCCATCATCGAATATTGCGCTGAGCACGCCCCGGGCCTCTGGCCCGCCGCCCCGGTGCCACGCGCCATGGCCCGCTCGGTTGCCGCCGAAATGCATGCCGGCTTCCGCGAGTTGCGCATGGCCATGCCCTTCAATGCCGGGCGGGAATTCCCCGGCGCCCGCCGCACCGAGGGCGCGCTGGCCGATATCGCCCGCATCGAGGCGCTCTGGGCGGAATGCCTGGCAATCTCCGGCGGGCCTTATCTCTTCGGCACGGATTTCGGCGCGGTGGATGCGATGTATGCCCCGGTGGTGGGGCGCCTCCTCACATGGCAGCCGGAGCTTGGTAGCGGCAGCCTCGCCTATATGGCGGCGGTGCGTGCGCATCCGCTGATGCAGCGCTGGTATGAGGAGGCATTGGCCGAACCCGCCGAATGGCTGCTGGAAAAATACGAGAACCCGGCATGAGCACTGCTCTCGCGCTCGACCATGTCGCGGTCTGTGGCCGCGAACTCGCCCCCCTGGTCGCGGCCTATGAAGCCCTGGGCTTCTCGCTCTCCCCCATCGCCCAGCAATCAGGCAAGCGCAGCCCTGATGGGGTGGTGGAGCCCTTTGGCACCGGCAATCGCTGCGCCTTTCTGCGCCATGGCTATGTCGAGTTGCTGGCAATCCTCGACCCTACCCTATTCGACAACCAGCTCGGCCGCTTCATGGACCGCTATGAAGGGCTGCATATCCTGGCGCTGGGCGTGCAGGATGAGATGGCCAATCTCGCCCGCATGCAGGCCGCCGGCATTGCCATTCCGGGCGTGGCATGGCTGGAACGCCCGGTGGATGGCCCTGATGGGCCGCGCGCCAAATTCGCCCGCCTGCCCTTTCCCGATGCGCCGGAGGGGCGGGTGCAGCTCATCCGCCACCTCACGCCGGAACTCATCTGGGACAAGCGCTGGATGAACCATGCCAACCACGCCGATGCGCTGGTGGCGCTGGTGATGGCCAGCGCCGCCCCGGCCGAGACGGCGGCACGCTTCTCCCGCCTGATGGGCCTGCCCTTTCAGCCGGACCCGGCGGGCGGCTTTCAAATCCGCCTGCCAGGGATGGCCGGGCTGGCAGGTCCCGAGGCGCCGGCGATGGAAACCCTGGTGCGCATCCTGGAACCCGAAGCCCTGGGCACTCTGCTGCCGGGGGTAGAAGCCCCCACCCTGCCCTTCATGGCCGGCATGATGCTGCGCACCGATGATGGCAATGCCGCGATCCGCGCCATGGGCTTGCCCCTTGTGCCCACGCGCGATGGCCTGATGGTGCCCCCTGCCCTGGCCGGCGGCGCGGCCTTGGTATTCTGCCCGTGAACCAGCCCCAGGCGCGGGCGGTGGGAAGGTCCTTGCGGATTTACCACCCCGCCGCGCGGCGGCCGGTGCTGGATGGCTTCTATGCCCGCTTCATCCGCCCCGGCGGGTTGGCCTTTGATATCGGCGCGCATGTGGGGGATAGGGCTGCGAGTTTCTGCCGCCTCGGTGCGAGGGTGGTGGCGGTGGAGCCACAACCCGCCCTGCTGCGCGCGTTGCGGCTGGTGCTGCGCGGGGCTGATGTGGTCTTCGTGCCCAGCCTGCTGGGTGCTGCCCCTGGCGAGGCTGTGCTGCGGCTGAACCGGTCCAACCCCACCGTGGCCACGGCAAGCACCGATTTCATCGCCGCTGCCGCCGGCCAGCCGGGCTGGGAGGGCCAGGCATGGGATGGCGCAATCACCCTGCCTCTGACCACGCTGGACCTGCTGGTGGCCGAATATGGCATGCCCGATTTTATCAAAATCGATGTGGAGGGCTTTGAGGCTGCAGTGCTGGAGGGGCTGTCACGTCCACCGGCGGCGCTCAGCTTTGAATTCACTACCATCCAGCGCGAGGTGGCGCAGGCCGCGCTGCATCGCTGCGCAGCCTTGGGTTTGCAGCATTTCAATGCCTGCCTGGGCGAGAGCATGGATTTTGCCCTGCCCCGGCCGGTGGATGCGGCGGCGATGGCCGCGTGGCTGCGCGCCCTGCCGCAGGAGGCCAATAGCGGCGATGTCTATGCGGCGGGGATGGCAGCGGCGCTGCGGTGAGGCGCTAGCGCCAATTCAGCGCGTTGATGGTACAGGTCTCCAGACCACGCCGCACACTGGCAGCGCCATTCATGAACACCACGCGAAGATCGGTGTGGCATCCCATCCCAGGCGGCAGAGGGATATCGATCTGCCCGCCCGGGCCCAGGGTATTCGCGCCCAGCCTGTCCACGCCCCAACCTCCCCGGGCATCCATCGAGGCATAAATCTCGCGGATGACCACGCCGCTGCCATTGATGAAGACAAAGGAGGGGTTGCCCAGCACCGCCGGGGCCCGGCTTGGCCCGCCGCCGATCACCGCTCCCGCCCCCGCGCCCGGGGCCTGCGCCACACCGCCGCCGCCACTGCCAAAGCTCAAACGGCTGATCGAGCAGGCATTCACCGCCATGCGGTCATCCGTCCGACCGCCCTGATACACCACCCGCACATCCAGCACGCAATCGGTAAAGCTGGGCGTGACCCAGAGCTGGTTGCCCGCGGGCAGCACACTCGCCCCAAGGATATCCGGCCCCCATTCCTGCAGGCGGGAGGAGGAGACGTAAATCTCATCGATCTGCTGGCCCGAATGATTGACCACGAAAAACCTGTTCTGCGCAGTTGCCGGAGCCGCCCCCAAGGCCAGAACAACCGCGATGAATGCCACAAAACGCCACATGCCCCGCTCCTTATTGCCAAGGCAGGCAGGCTAACAGCACAGGGAATCGCACGCCAAGCCTCTTTGCGGTGGCACTGCCCGCTGGGCGTCGCCCCGGCGGCGTGCGAGACATCCGTTCACGGACTTCATGCCGGCATATTCCAAGGGAAGTGACACAATGCGCTGGGAAACCCTGACCGCCCCCGAACTCCGCGCCATGGCGGGGCCCGACACATTGCCGGTGCTGCCCATCGGCAGCCTCGAGCAGCATGGCGCCCATTTACCGGTCTGGACCGACAGCCACGCCGCCCACAATATTGCACTGCGGGCGGCCCAACTGGCCACGACCCGCGCCATCGTGCTGCCGCCGATCTGGCTCGGCCTCTCCGAGCATCACCTGCCCTATGGCGGCACCATCAGCAGCGATTTCGCCACCTTCCATGGCATGGTCCGCAGCGTGGTGCGCAGCCTCAAGGCCCAAGGCTTCAAAAAACTGCTGATCGTCAATGGCCATGGCGGCAATATCGAGCCGCTCGCGGTCTCGGTGCGCGAATGCGCGCATGAATTCGCCATGGCCGTGGTGGCGGTGACCTGGCCGAATGCCGCACCGGCCGAAATCGGCAAAATCCTCACCACCCAGGCCAATATCATGCATGCCTGCGAGGGCGAGACCTCGCTCTGGCTCGCCATGGAACCGGCCCAGGTGCGCACCGATCGCATCCCCGCGCCAGGCAATACGCCGCCGGCCCCGGCCGGCTATTCGCGCTTCTACTCCTTCTGGGAGCGCGCCGCCCCCACCGGCGTGCGCGGCGATGCCAGGGCCGCCACCGCCGAGAAGGGCGAGGCCATCCTGGCCGCCGTCACCACCGCCATCGCCACCGCCATGGACAATCCCGTGCTCTGGACCCAGCCAGACCCGGTGTGGGACCCCGCGCGCAGCGCGCCGGGGTGATCTGCTACGGCCGCGCCCAGAGCATCATCCTTTCCAACGGGATCGTTGAAGCGGATGATTCTCGACAAACTAGAAATAAAAGCCTTTCCAGTGAGCCAAGGCGGGCGGGATATGCTTTAATCTCTCCCCATCACCACCCACCAAACGGTTATAGCTATGGACACCATCGCAACATTGCTAGGCGGCCTTGGCTTGTTCTTCGTGGGCATCCGCCAAGTTGCACAGAATATGCAATCCATGGCGGGCCCGTTCGCCCGCCGCCTGATCGCCGGGCTGACCCGCAGCCCCATGACCGCGGCGCTGGCCGGGGTCGGGCTGGGCGGGCTGACGCAATCCAGCAGCGCGGTCACCGTCATCACCGCCAATATGCAGGCGAGCGGGTTGATCACCGTGCAGCGCGCCCTGCCCTTGCTGGCCTGGGCCAATCTCGGCACCACGGCGCTGGTGCTGCTGGCCACGCTGGATTTGCGTCTGGCAGCGCTTGTGCTGCTGGGATTTTCGGGGATAATTTCATACCTCAATCTCGATATCGGCGGCCGTTTGCGCCCCTTGCTGCATTCCCTGGTGGGAATGGGGCTGATGTTCCTCGGCCTAGCCCTGCTCAAGGCCGGCGCCGCTCCGCTGCGTGACACGGAATGGCTGCGCAGCCTGCTCGCCGCCACCGGCGATGCCGCCCTGCCCGCGTTTGTCCTCGGCGTGGCCGTCACCTTCGTGGCGCAGAGCAGTTCCACTGTCAGCATGATCGCCATCACCATGTTCAATGCCGGGGCGATGCGCTTCGACGAGGCAGAGATGGCAATCTATGGCGCCTCCCTCGGCTCGGGCTTGGCCACCTTCCTGCTGGCAGCCTCCATGACCGGCACCACCAGGCAGCTTGTGCTCTACCAATTCGCTTTCAAGGCGCTGGGCACGCTCATCTACGTGCTGTTGCACCTCGTTGAAGCCATTATTGGCATACCGCTGATCTCGGCGCTGCTCTCCCATCTGGCGGTGGAGCAGGACACCCAATTGGCCATGCTTTTCGGGCTCATGCAGATCACAACCGCGCTGGCGATGATCGCGCTCGACGGCCCGCTGCTGCGCGTGATCGCCCGCTTCGCCCCCCCCAACCCAACCGAGGCGCTCACCCGCCCCGCCTTCATCTATGATGGCGCGCTGCGTGATGGCGCAAGCGCGCTCACCCTGGCGGCGCGCGAACAGGCCCGTTTGCTCGCGCGCATCCCCACGCTGCTTGATTCGGTGCGCGAAGGGGCGCAGGGCGCCTCCATTCCCACCACGGCGCTATCTGCCGCCAGTCAGACGCTGGAAAAGACGGTGGAGGATTTCCTGGCCCAGTTGATCGGCGATGCAGCCAAGGCCGGGCTGGACCGTGCCAGCATGGCCGAGGCCGTGCGCCTCAGCGCGCGCAACCGAGTGCTGCGGGATTTGCGGGTGGTGGTGAGCGAATTCGCGGCCGGCGCCGCCCCTATCCCGTCATTGACCGAGGCGCTGCATCTCCTGCTCGAGCAATTGGCCGAAGTGCAGGATGGCGATGATATCGCCACGCTGCTCACCTTGAGCGAAGATCGCGGCCCAATGATGCGCCGCATCCGTGAGGCCCGCGCCGGGGAGGCCCCGCCCGATATGCTGCGCCAGGCCACCGCGAATTTCGAGCGTGCGGTCTGGCTGGCGCGCAGCCTGCTACTCATCGACCAGGAGGCGGCGCAAGCCCCGCTACAGGCTTAGAGCCTGTTCGGTGAGCCGAGGCGAACGAAACAGGCTCTCAGCTTTTGTTTGTCGAGCATCATCCGCTCAAACGATTCCGTTTGAACGGATGATGCTCTAGCCTTTGTTTTACCGCATTTTCTGAGCCGCCTTGCGAAGCCGCAAGGCTTGAAAATGCTCTAAGCCCCATCACCCGGCCAGAAAATCCACGATCAACTTCACCTGATCCGCCGCCATCAGCGCCGGCGCATGGCCGCAGCCCTTGATGGTGGCAAGCGTGGTATTGCCGTGCTGATCCATTCTGGCCGCAGTCTCGGCCGTCAGCAGGTCGGAATGCTCACCGCGCAGCACCAACAACGGGCGGCTGACCGTCCAATCCCACAGGGCCCAGAGATCGACATCGCTGAGCGGGCCGGCCTGCATGGGCTCGACGATGCGCGGGTCGTAATGCAGATGCATGGTGCCATCGGCCGTCATCCGCGCGCTATGCTCGGCCATGTGGCGCCATTGCGCGTCGCTCAACGACCCGAAGGGCGCATGGACCAGCCGCAAATGCGCCTCCACCGCCGCCAGATTGGCAAAACGCGGCGGCGAATGGCTCAGATAATCGCGGATGCGGGCCAGCGCCGCCTCGGGGATGAAGGGGCCAATATCATTGAGCACCATCCGGCCCAGGCGATCAAAGGGCAGGCTCACCAGCCCCATGCCGATCAGCCCCCCCATGGAGGTGCCAACCCAATCATAATCGCCCAACTCCGCCAGCAGGGGCGTGAGCACCGCCACATAGGTCGGCACCGCATAGAGCATGCCCGCCGGCAGCCAGCCGGAGATGCCGCGGCCGGGAATATCCGGGCAGATCACCCGCCGCCCCTGCGCCGCCAGGGCCTGGGCCAGCACATCGAAATCCCGGCCATTGCGGGTCAACCCATGGACGCAGACCACGGGCTTGCCCGAGGCTGGCCCCCATTCATGCCAACGCAGCGAGACGGCACCCCCCTCAAAGGGGCAGTGCATGCTGCCCGTTCGCGGATATTCCATCACACGATGCCTCTCTCCCGCAGCGCCGCCACCTCGGCCGCCGACATGCCAAGAATATCGCACAGGACATGCTGGCTATGCTCGCCCAAAATCGGCGGTGCCGAGCGGTAATCCGCCGGCGTTGCCGACATTTTGACCGGATTGGCGATGACCTTCACCACCTCGCCCGAGCCATGGGTCATTTCCACCACCATCTCGCGCGCCACCACATGGGGGTCGGCAAAGACCTGCTCGAGCGTGTTGATCGGCCCGCAGCCAATCTTCAGCGCCTCAAGCTTGTCCACCCACTCCGTGGTGGTCAGCGTCTTCATCACCGGGGTGAGGGTGGCGGTCACGAGGTCCCGATTGGCCACGCGATTGGGATTGGTGGCGAAGCGCTCGTCAGTGAGCAAATGCGCCAGCCCCGTATTCTCGCAGAACCGAGCAAAAGTCGGGTCATTGCCCACCGCCAAAATCAGGTAGCCATCCTTGGTCGGAAATTCCTGATAGGGCGAAATATTGGGGTGCTGGTTGCCCAGACGCGGCGGATTTTCGCCGGTGCTGAGGTAATTCATCCCCTGATTGGCCAGCCAGGCGACATGGGTATCCAGCATGCCGATATCGATCTGCTGGCCCTGGCCCGTCGCGTCGCGGTGGCGCAGCGCCGCCAGGATGCCGATGCAGCCGTAAAGCCCGGCAAAGAGATCAGCCACCGGAATGCCCACTTTCTGGGGCGCGCCATTCGGCTCGCCGGTCAGGCTCATCACGCCCCCCATGGCCTGGATCAGCGCGTCATAGCCCGGCCGCGGCGCATAAGGGCCGGTCTGGCCGAAGCCGGTGATCGAGCAATAAATCAGCCGGGGGAATTTCTTGGAGAGTTGCTCCCAGCCCAGGCCATATTTCGCCAGGGCGCCCACCTTGAAGTTCTCGACCAGCATATCGCAGCTCTCAAGCAGCTTCAGCACGATGGCCTGGGCCTCAGGCTTGGCGATATCAAGCGTGAGCGACTTCTTGTTGCGGTTCACGCCAACGAAATAGGCGCTCTCCTTGGTGTTCGGCACGAAGGGAGGGGCAAAGCCGCGGGTATCGTCGCCCGCATCGGGCCGCTCGATCTTGATCACCTCGGCGCCGAGATCGCCCAGCATCTGGGTGCAGGTCGGCCCCGCCAAGACGCGGGTGAGGTCGAGGACGCGAAGGCCCTTCAGGGGGCCGCTGGGTTCAGACATGGTTTCAATTCTCCTGGACCCCGCTTTCATCACGCGGGGGGGAAACTGTCACCCCTCCGTCAGCACACTCGGGTGGAAGAGCTCTTCCGGGGAAATATCCCGCGCCGCCAGCCCATCGGCCAGGGCAAAGCGGATCATCGCCGCCACCTCATCGCGGTTGCGGGCAAAGCCATAGGGCCATGGGTCACCACCCATGATCGCCATCTGCTCCTCAAAGGCCGAGGCCAGCCACGGCATGGAGACGCGCAGCACATTGACCAGCCGCAACTCGGCCAGGGAGATCTCCCGCGCCTTGGCAAAAGCCCGATAAAGCTCCACCGCCAGCCAGGGATGGGCGGCGGCAATGTCGCGCCGCAGCGCCAGGCAATGCATGATGGGGAAGAAGCCGGTGGCCTTATGCCAGGCCTTCTCCTCGGCCGCGTAATCGGGCCAAAGTCGCGTCACCACGCCCTGTCCAAGCGATGCCGGGATGCGCGGGCCGATCAGCGCATCCACCGCACCTGTCTCCAGCGCCGCCATCGGGTCCATCCCCAACGGCGTCAGATCATGGCCAGGCGGCGGCGCAATGGCCACCCGCTCGCCGCCGCTGCGCCAACGGATGGAGGTGGTGTCCACACCATATTGCTCGCGCAGGAAGCCGCGCACCCACAACGCCGCGGTCTGCTGGAATTCCGGCAGGGCGATGCTGCGCCCGGCCAGATCGGCAGCCGAATGAATGCCCCGGTCATTGCGAATATAGACCGCAGAATGCCGAAACGCCCGGGAGAGGAAGATGGGCAGCCCGATATAGGGCGAATCCCCACGCGCCGTGGTCACGATGTGGCTGCCCATGGACAGCTCAGAAATATCAAACGCCTTGTCGCGCAACGCCCGGCGGAAAATATCCTCAGGTTCGCCAGGGAGAAAAACCAGATCCACGCCGGGCACTGTCACCCGCCCATCCATCAGCGGCCGGGTGCGGTCCGAGGCGACGCAGGCCAGGGTGAGGGTGATTTTCGCCATCAGAGGTTTTCCGGAATGAAGGGCAGGCGGTTCGGCCGGGTGCCAAGCGCCGAGAAGATGCCGCCGGCAATAGCGGCAATGGCAGGCGCCATGGAGGCCTCGCCGGCACCGAGCGGGCGCGCCTCAGGGCGAATGATCAATTCGGTGGTCACCCGCGGCACATCGGCAAAGCGCAGCACCGGCTATTCCTCCCAGGAATCGCTGGTGATGCGCTGCCCGTCATGGCGCGCCTGCTCATGCAGCGCGACCGAGACGCCATCGAGGGAAAAGCTCATGCCGGGGTGATCCGGGCGAGCCGAATATACTCGGCCTGGCGGATGATATCGGCGCGCAGAAACGCATCGAATTCGGCCATGCTCATGGCCATGGGCTCAGCGCCCGCGCGGGACTGGGCATCGCGCGTTTCCGGCCGGCGGAGATAGGCGTTGATCTCCGCGTTCAGCCGCCCAAGGATGGGCTCGGGCGTGCCGACCGGCGCCATCACGCCCAGCCAGATACTGGCCTCATAGCCCGGCAGGGTCTCGGCCACCGTCGGCAGGTCGGGCATCAGCACATTGCGAGTGGGGCCGGTGGTGGCGAGCCCCCGCACCCGACCGCCCACCACCTGCTCACGCACGGTGGGAATGGCATCGAACATGATGGGCACCTGCCCCGCGACCAGCGCAGTGCGGGCCTCGTTGGAGCCCCGGAAGGGAATATGCTGCGCCTGCACGCCAGCCATGGAGAGAAACACCTCACCGGCGATATGATAAGGCGTGCCCGGGCCGGAGGAGGCGTAATCATATCGCCCCGGATTGGCCCGCAGCAGGGCGATCAACTCAGACACCGAATTCGCCGGCACCGAGGGGTGCACCACCAGCGCGTGGCGGGCGATATTCACCGCCGCCACCGGCGCGAAGTCGCGCATCAGCTGATAGGGGCGATTGGGCAGCAGGGTTTCATTGGCCGTATGGGTATTGCTCATCAGCAGCAGGGTGTGGCCATCAGCCGCCGCCTTGGCCACCACATCGGTACCAATCACCGCCCCTGCCCCGGGCCGGTTCTCCACCACCACCGGCTGGCCGAGTGCGGCACTCAGCGGCTCCTGCAACGCCCGCGCGCCAACATCGGCGCTGCCGCCCAGGCCGAAGGGCACGAAAATGCGGATGGGCCGCGAAGGCCAAGCCTGCGCTAGGGCCGGCGCCGCCAGCGGTAGGACAGGCGCCGCCAGCGCGGAGAGCAGCAATACACGTCGTTGCATCGAAAAACCCCTTTTGGACCTCGCCCGGGCGCTTCATCGGGCGCGGCGCGCCATCGCGCAAGCCTGCTGGCCCATGACCCTTGCCGAGCCTGCCACGCCGAACCATTCTGCCCCCGCCCAAAGGAGATTCCCATGCCCAGCCTGCGCACCACTGACGGCGTTGACCTGCATTACGAGGATGTGGGCGAAGGCACGCCCATGGTCTTCGTGCATGAATTTGCCGGCGACCACCGCGCCTGGGAGGCGCAGCTGCGCTTCTTCGCCCGCCGCTATCGCTGCATCGCTTTCGCCGCCCGCGGCTATCCGCCTTCGGCCGTGCCCGCCGACCCGGCCTCCTATAGCCAAGACCGCGCCACGGATGACATTGCCGAGGTGATCCAAAAGCTCAACCTAGCGCCCGCCCACGTCGTGGGCCTCTCCATGGGCGGCTTCGCCACCCTGCATCTGGGCCTGCGCTACCCACATCTGGCCCGCAGCCTGGTGGCTGCCGGGGTGGGCTATGGCGCCTCGCCCGATAAGCGCGAGCAATTCTGGGCCGAAACCGATGCCACCATCGCCCGCATCCGCGCCGAGGGCATGGCCCAGATGGCCGATATCTATGGCCATGGTCCGACCCGCCTGATCTTCGAGCAGAAAGACCCGCGCGGCTTCGCCGAATTCATCACCCAACTGGCCGAGCACAGCACCGAGGGCTCAGCACTCACCATGCAAGGCGTGCAACGCCAGCGCCCCTCGCTATGGGATCTGCGCGAGGGCTTCGCCAAGATGACCACGCCCACCCTGGTCATCGCCGGCGATGAGGATGACCCCACATTGGAAGCCTCCATCTTCCTCAAGCGCACCATCCACAGCTCGGCCCTGCTGGTGATGCCCAAATGCGGCCACACCATGAACCTGGAGGACCCCGATGCCTTTAATCGCGCCGTCCTGGAGTTCGTCACCCATGTTGATGCCGGCACCTGGCGCAATCGGATCCCCGCCAGCCTCTCGGGCGGAATCATCCGCTGAAAATAAGCCATTATTGCCGTCCATGAGGCGGGCATGAGCACGCCCGCCATTTCCGTCGTCATCCCCTGCTACAATGAGCAGGAGGTCCTGCCCGAATTCCACGCCCGCATCACTGCGGCGATGGAGGGCATCGGCCTGCCCTTTGAGCTGGTCTATGTGAATGACGGCTCGCGCGATGGCACGCTGGCCTTGATGCTGCAGGCCCAGGCGGGCGACCCTCGGGTGGCGGTGGTCAATCTCAGCCGCAATTTCGGCAAGGAAATCGCCCTCACCGCGGGGCTGGATCATGCCGCCTGCAGCGAGGCGGTGGTGGTGATCGATGCTGACCTGCAGGACCCGCCGGAGGTGATCCCCGCCCTCGTCGCCGCCTGGCGCCAGGGCTTTGACGTGGCCTATGCCCAGCGCTCGGTCCGCCATGGCGAATCATGGCTCAAGCGCGTCACGGCGGCGGGGTTCTACCGGGTGATGCAACGCCTGGGCGGGCGGGTGCAATTGCCGCAGGACACCGGCGATTTCCGCCTGATGTCGCGCCGCTCACTCGATGCGCTACTGCAATTGCGCGAACAGCATCGTTTCATGAAGGGGCTATTCGCCTGGGTGGGCTTCCCCTCGGTGGCGGTGCCCTATGACCGGGCACCGCGCGCGGCTGGCACCACCAAATGGAATTGGTGGAAGCTGTGGAACCTCTCGCTGGAGGGGATCACCAGCTTCACCGTGGGGCCGCTGAAAATCGCCAGCTATCTGGGCCTGGGCATCGCCTTCATCTCGGCCGCCTATATCGTGCAATTGCTGCTGCGCACCCTGCTCTTTGGCAATCCGGTGGCGGGCTATCCCAGCCTGATGGCCGCGGTGCTCTTCCTGGGCGGCGTGCAGATGATGATGCTGGGCATTATCGGCGAATATCTCGGCCGGGTGTTCAATGAGACCAAGGGCCGGCCGCTTTATATCGTGGAGCGGCATATCCCCAGCGGCTGAAGTCTGGGCCTTCGCGCATACGCCTAGCGAATAACCCTCCAGGCGCCCGCAACATAATCCAGCCGCAACTCACCCGGGGCCACCGCTGTGGCGCGGGTTGCCGCATCGGTGCAGCGCGGCGCCTCGCGCCAGCGGGCAGCATACATCGTGTTGATCGGCCGCGGCGTCTCGCTGGCCAAAGCCAGCATCTCCAGCAGCGCCTCGCGGGTGGCATGATCCTCAGCCGCGGTGCAGGGCCAACTGGGCAGCAGGGTCACCCGCTCGGCCGCCGCCAGCAGCGGGCGCAGCCTCGCCGCATCTATCCGCCAGGGATGCTGTGCCCCCGCCCAATCATGCAGCGCCTGCCGGGCAGGCGCTGCATCGAGACATTGCACCGCCGCCAGCACCACCAGCAAGAGAATCCCCGCCCGCCCCTGCCGGGCCAGCAGCACTGCCACCCCCAGCAGCGCCGCCGCCCCTACCGGCCAGAAGAAGCGGCCCGAGGCGCGGAATTGCTCGAACAACCCCGGCGCCTCGCCCAGATCGAACAGCAGAGCAGGCCCCAGCCCGACCCGAAAACTCACCGCCAGCAGGCTGAGGCCGAGGCAGGCCAACACCAACCCGCCATGCCGCCTGAGGCCGCCCAGCACCGCAACCGGCCGCCACAGCAGCAGCGCCGCAAGCCCCAACCACAGGCCAAAACCCAGCCAATTATAACCCTCCCAGCCGCCATGGCCGGTGGCATCGACCTCGGCCGCGAACCCGCCCCCCAGGAACCATGACCGAAACGGCCATATCGGCGACAAAAGATTCAGCGCGAAGGCGCCATACCAGCGCTGCCCATCGCCCACCGCCCCCAAATATCCCAAAACGGTCATAATTCCGCCCACCAGCGCCAGCCCGGCCGCAGCGCCCAATGCTGCCCCCAACCAGGGCGCGCGGCGCAGCAGCAGCGTGGCCGGCACCGCTGCCAGCAGCGCCAAATTCATCACCGCCAAATAAGGATGCACCAGCAAGGTCGCCCCCTGGAGCAAAATGGCCCCGGGCCAGACCCGCCCCCCGGCCACCAGCCGAAGATAAAACCCCAAGCCCAGCCACAGCAAAAAATGCCCGCACAAGGCGGCATGGCCAAACCGCATGATGAAGGCCGGCATCGAAGCCGCCGCCACCGCCACGGCCAATAATGGCAGCAGCCGGCGCTCCCCCGCCCCCGCCATGGCCCAGGCGGCGCAAACCGGCGTCAAAACCCATACCAGCGCATACCACAGCCCAATGCCATGAAACCCTGAAGGCAGCAGCGGCGCGAGCGCCTTTAGCGCCAAGGCCAGCAGCGGAATCCCATCAGCAAAGGCCAGATTGAGGCCGCCCAGCATCGCCACATTCAGCGGCGGCCAAACCCATGCCGAGGCGATGAAATAGCGCTGCGCCACCGCATGCTGTGCGGCATCGCCCACCGGTCGCCACCCACCGCCCGCGCCAGGCCATAAAAAATCGGCGGGAAACAGCCAAAAAGCCATCCCCGCGCCCCAAATCGCCGCGAGGATGAGAGCGATGCGCATTCCCCCTGCTCGCACCGCAATGTGACAAGGGCAAGGCCAGAAAACCTGTCGTTTTTGTGCACTGCCACATTTTCGCCCCAACTCAACCATCTTGCGGCCAGTTCAGCCCGGCAAAACGCTCGCAAGCAGAATTCCTCCGCCCCCACCCCTCTCGGGACAAAATCCATGCCTGGCCTGGACAGTCTCCAATCCCTCCGCCCGGACAATACCGTCCGCGCCTCACGGATCGGCATCTTCCCTCCCATCCTGCCGGTCCCCTCGGCCGCAGGAATCAATGCCCGCCTCAAGCGCGCATTCGATGTGCTGGCTGCTGGCGGCATGCTGCTGCTGCTCGCGCCGATCTTCCTGCTGCTCGCCGCCCTGGTGCGGCGCGATGGCGGCGCCGCCTTCTATGCCCATACCCGGGTCGGCCAGGGCGGGCGCGGCTTTGGCTGCCTGAAATTCCGCTCGATGGTGACCGATAGCCAGGCCCGGCTCGACGCCCTGCTCGCCGCCGACCCTGCGGCCCGCGCCGAATGGGAAGCCACCCGCAAGCTGAAAAACGACCCGCGCATCACCGCCATCGGCCATGTCCTGCGCAAGACCTCGCTCGATGAATTGCCCCAGCTGGTCAATGTGCTGCGTGGCGAGATGAGCCTTGTCGGCCCACGCCCCGTGGTAGCCGCCGAGCTGGACGAGTATTACGGCCCCGCCGCAGCGCAATATATGAGCGTGCGCCCCGGCATCACCGGCCTGTGGCAGGTCAGCGGCCGCAGCAACACCAGCTACGCCCAGCGCGTGGCGATGGATGTGGCCTATGCCTCCCAGCCCTCGCTCTGGACCGACATCAAAATCCTCGCCCGCACGCCGATGGCCGTGCTGGCCCGTCGGGGCGCCTGCTAAAAAGGGTCAGCGCGGCCCCGGGTGAGCGGCAAATCCCCTTCCCCGGGGGAAACCCAAACCATCCCAACCGGTGCTATCCTCGCCCGCATGACCCACACAGCCCAAACCCGCGCCGCCACCGGGCGCCTGATGTCCGGGGTGGTGTGGAATGCCCTGGGCCGCGGCCTGCCCCTGGTCATTGCTCTGCTCCTCACGCCTTGGCTGCTGCATCTCATGGGGGTGGAGCGGTGGGGTTTATTCACCCTGGCCCTGGCCATGGTGGGCGTGCTGGGCGTGTTGGATCTGGGCGTGGGCCCCGCCCTCACCCGCAGCCTCTCCGAGCGGATGCACACCGCCACCCCGGCCGAACAGGCCGATCTGGTGCGCGCGGGGCTAGCCGCCCTCAGCCTGGTGGCGGTTTTCGGCGCGGCGGTTCTGTGGCTCGCCCTGCCTTGGCTGGTGAGCGATGGCCTGAATGTGCCGCCCGCGCTGCAGGCCGAGGCCCTGGCCGCCATGCGGGTGCTGGCCTGTGCGATTCCCCTGGTGGTGTTGAATGCGGCGCTGTGGGGGGTGCTAGCGGCCTATCAGCGCTTTGCCGCGGCCAATCTCGTCACCGTCCCGGTCAACCTGTTCTATTATCTCGGCCCGGTGCTGGCCCTGCTGCTGTGGGATTCGCTGGTGGGGGTCATGCTGGCCCTGCTGGCCTGCCGGCTGGCCAATACAATCTCCTATATTTGGCTGGTGCGGCGGGATTTACCGGGGCTGTGGTCCACCTGGCCCCGGCTACGCCTCGCAGCCCCCTTGCTGCGCCTGGGCGGGTGGATCACCTTTGCCTCCCTGATCGGCCAGGCGCTGCTCTATGCCGATCGCTTCCTGATCGGCGCGCTGCTGACTCTGACGGCAGTCGCCCATTACGCCACGCCGCTTGATCTGGTGTTGCGAATGTGGATTTTGCCCGTCGCCGTCTCCCAGGCGCTGCTGCCAGCCATGGCCAGCGGTTTTGCCTCCCTGCCAGTGGCCACGGCCGCGCTGTTGCGCCGTGGCGGCCTGCTGATCCTCATCGGCGTCTTTCCCGCCTGCGCGGTGCTGGTGGCCGGCGCGCATGAGGTGCTGCGGCTGTGGCTTGGTGCCGGCTTTGCCGATGGCGGCGCGCCGGTCTTGCGCATCCTCGCCATCGGCATCCTGTTCTCCTGCCTCGCCTATGCCCCCAATGCGCTGCTGGAGGCGATTGGCCGGCCCGATGTGACAGCGCGCTTCGTGCTGGCGCAGGCGGTGGTGTTTCTGCCCCTATCGGCACTCTTCTTGGTCGCGGGCGGGGTGGAGGGTGCCGCCATCGCCTGGGCGCTGCGGGTGGCCGCCGATGCGCTGGGGAAACTCTATTTCGCCGCCCGTCTCTACCCGCCGGCCGCGGCGGCTGCACGCGGCTTGATGCCGCCCATGCTGGCGGCAGGGCTGGTGCTGCTGGCGCTGGCCCTCGCACCGGGCTGGGGCTGGAAGGGCGGCGTTTTCGCCCTCGGCACCGCGGCACTGGTGCTGCTGCTATGGCGTTCCCTGCTGCCTGATGAACGCCAAGCCTTGCGGCACCCGCGGCAATGGCGTCAGTTGCTGCGCGCATGACGCCGCTTTTCATCAATGGCCGCTACCTGACCCAGGCGCTCACCGGCGTGCAGCGGTTTTGTCGCGAAATCGCCGCCTCCCTTCCCCAGGCCACCATCCTCACCCCCCCGGGGATTGAGGGCGGCACCGCCACCGGCCGCCGCCAGGGCCAGGCCTGGGAGCAATGGGAACTCGCCCCCGCCGCGCGCGCGGGGCTGCTGCTCAATCTGGGCAATACCGCGCCACTGTTCCGCCGTGGCCGCCAGGCGGTGGTGATTCATGATGCCGGGGTCTTCGACACCCCAGAATCCTATTCCCGCGCCTTTCGCCTATGGTATCGCGCGCTGCATTATTCCCTGGCGCGCAACGGCACGCGGTTGCTGACGGTGAGCGAATTTTCCCGCAGCCGCCTCGCCCATCACCTGCGGCTCGACCCCGCCCGCATCGGCGTGGTCGCCGAAGGCGGCGAGCATATTTTCCGCAACCCGGCCGAGACCGCCATCCTCGCCGAGCATGGCCTGCAGCCCGGCCGCTACGCCCTCGCCGTCGGCACCCAGGCGGCACATAAAAACCTCGCCGCTCTTCAGGGCGCCGCGAGCCTACTGGAACAGCATGGCATGACGCTCGCTCTGGCCGGCGCGCGCGATGCCTCGGTGTTTCGCGCCGCCGGCGCCGGCGCCGCCCGCCCGCTGGGCCGGGTCAGCGATGCTGCGCTGCGGGCCCTATACGAAAACGCCCTCTGCCTGCTCTTCCCCAGCCGCTATGAGGGCTTCGGCCTGCCGCCGCTGGAGGCGATGTGGTGCGGCTGCCCGGTCATCGCCGGCCGCGCCGGCGCCCTGCCCGAGGTGCTGGGCGATGCCGCGCTGTGGTTCGCCCCCGACGACCCCGCGGGCCTGGCCAGCCAACTCGCCACCCTCATCGCCGAGCCTGCACTCCGCCAACGCATGGCCGATGCGGGCCGCGCCCGGGCGCAACATTATTCCTGGCCCGCCGCCGCGGCGCGCCTGCTGCAATTGGCGCAAGACGCATGACAAAAATCGCCATCATCCATGAATGGCTCGACAGCTATGCCGGCAGCGAACGCGTGCTGGAACAAATGCTGCTCGCCTTTCCCACGGCGGATCTTTTCGTGCTCTGCGATTTCCTGCCCGAGGCGGAGCGCCATTTCCTGCATGGCCGCACCCCGCGCACCAGCTTTATCCAGCGCCTGCCCTTGGCAAAAAAGCGCTTCCGCAACTATCTCCAATTGATGCCCATCGCCGTCGAGCAATTCGACCTGCAGGGCTATGATGTGGTGCTCAGCTCCAGCCATGCCGTGGCCAAGGGCGCCATCACCGGCCCCGGCCAGAGGCACATCGCCTATATCCATTCGCCCATGCGCTATGCCTGGGATTTGCAACACCAATATCTGCGCCAGGCCGGCATGACCCGCGGCCTGGCCTCGCTTTACACACGCTGGCTGCTGCACCGCCTGCGCCTTTGGGACCAGGCCAGCGCGGCACGGCCTGACACCCTGCTAGCCAATAGCCGCTACATCGCCGAGCGCATCCAGAAGGCCTGGCGGCGCGAGGCCCGGGTGCTGCACCCGCCGGTCAATCTCGCCGGCTTCCCGCTGTGTGAGCAAAAGCAGGGCCACTTCCTCATCGCCTCCCGCCAGGTGCCCTATAAGCGCATCGAACTGGTGGTGGAGGCCTTTGCCCAAATGCCCGACCAGCGCCTGATCGTGGTGGGTGACGGCCCCTCCGCCCCCCTCGTCACCGCCGCCGCTGCCGGCGCCAAAAACATCGAACTGCGCGGCAGGGTGCCGCAGGCCGAATTGGTGCGCCTGACGCAAACCGCCCGCGCCTTCGTCTTCGCCGCCGAAGAGGATTTCGGCATCGCCATGGTCGAGGCCCAGGCCGCCGGCACCCCGCTCATCGCCTATGGCCGCGGCGGTGCGCGGGATATCGTGATCGAGGGCGAAACCGGCTTCCTCTTCGCCGAACAAAGCGCCGAGGCAGTGCGCGCGGCGGTGCAGCGCTTCATCGCCGCCCCCGCCCTCTCCCCCGCCGCCTGCCACGCCAATGCCACCCGCTTCTCGGAAGAGAGTTTCCGCGCAGCCCTCATCACCGAGGTGATGGGATGACGCATATCTCCCTCATCATCGCCACCATGGGCCGGGTGGCGGAGCTGCATGACCTCTTCGACAGCCTGGTCGCGCAACATTACCCGGCACTGGACGTGATCCTGGTCGATCAGAACGGCGATGATCGTCTCGCACCCGTGGTGGCGGCCTATGCCCAGAGCCTGACTTTGCGCCACATGCGCAGCCCGCGCCCACATGCCAATGCCGCGCGCAATCTGGGCCTGCGCGCCGCCATCGGCGATATCGTGGCCTTCCCCGATGATGATTGCACCCTGCCCCCCGGCACCCTGGCCCGGGTGGCGCGGATCTTCGGCGATCCGGGGCTTGCGGTGCTGACCGGCCCCGCCGCCTCGCCCGATGGCGGGCTGGGCTCGGGCCGCTGGCACCGCCAGGGCGGGCCCATCACCCTGGCCACCGTCTGGACCTCGGTGATCGAGTTCAACCTCTGGCTGCGGCGCGACACGGCACTGGCGCTGGGCGGTTTTGACGAAAACCTAGGCCCCGGCAGCGCCCATGGCAGCGCCGAGGGCAATGACCTGGTCTGCCGGGCCATGGCCGCCGGGCTGCAGGCCGAATATGATCCGTCCCTGCTGGTGGTGCACCCCGATAAGCGGCTCTCCGATGTCGCGGCCGAGCGGGCCTATCGCTATGGCATGGGTCTGGGCTTCGTGCTGCGCCGCCACGCCGTGCCCTTTGCGGTGTGGTCGGCCTTTCTCTATCGCCCAGTCGCCGGCGCGGGGCTGGCCCTGCTGCGCGGGAGGCTGCACCACGCCGCCTATTACTGGCAAAGTTTTCGCGGCCGGCTGGGCGGCTTCCTCTCGCCGCAAACCCCGCAACCAACGCCCATGACAGCATGAACATCACCATCGGCATCGCCACCCGCGGCCGCCCCGCCATCCTGGGCGAGGTGCTGGCCGAGATCGACCGTCAGACCCGTCCACCGCAGGCCGTCATCATCTGCCATGTCAGCGAAGGCGATGTGACCGGCCTGCCGCCCCGCTTCCCGGGCCTGCGCTTCATCACCGCCGAGGCCGGTCTGCCACGGCAGCGCAACGCCATCATCGATGCCGCTCCCACCGCTGATGCCATCCTCTTCATCGATGATGATTTCCTCGCCGCGCCGGACTGGCTTGCAGTGCTGGAAGCCGTGCTGAACGCCCATCCCGATTGCGTGGTCGCCACCGGCACCGTCATCGCCGATGGCGCCAAAGGCCCCGGCATTTCTGTGGAACAAGGCCGCGCCATCCTCGCCGCCGATACGCTGCCCTCAGACCCTCTGGCAGTGGCACCACATTTCAACGGCTATGGCTGCAACATGGCCTTCCGCATGGCGCCGATCCGCCAACACGCGCTGCGCTTCGACGAAGCCCTGCCGGCCTATGCCTGGTACGAGGATATCGATTTCTCCCGCCGCCTGCTGCCCCATGGCAGCATCCTGCGCCTCGCCGGCGCGCGCGGCGTGCATCTGGGCGCCAAGATCGGCCGCCAGCCAGGGCGCCGGCTGGGCTATTCCCAGGTGGTGAACTCCGTCTACCTCGCCCGCAAAGGCAGCTACCCCTGGAGCCACGCGCTGCGCAGCATTGGCCGGCATTTGCTGGCCAATGCGGTGAAATCCCTGCGGCCCGAGCCGGAAGTGGATCGTTGGGGACGTTTGCAGGGCAATCTGCGCGGGCTTTGGCATGTGCTGACGGGGCAGGCGCATCCGGGGCGGATTGTAGAGATGTAGGGGCGGTGGCCCCCTTGGGAGGGCGCTGTCCTCCCGGAGTTTCTTTGTCCGCCACCTCCGCCGCCTCCGCTGACAACACTGGCTGCCCCATCATCAGCATCGCCGCGAACTTCCCCTCCACTGTAATCCCGGGTGGTGTGCGGAGCGGCGCAGGATGGATCACCACCGGTTCAATCAACCCTCGTGCGGCATGGAGCGCCTCTCCGCCCGCAGCCCCAGCGAGAACCTCAACCAGCCGCGCCAGCGTGTCGCGGTAAGCCTGCCCAAGATTGGGCATCAACCGCACGCCGCTCGGCGGCGCCGCGAGCAATTGCTGCTGAAGTCTCGTCTGCTCGGCCGCCAGGCAGTTCCACCCCGGCGCAAATTCCTGGGCGAAGAGGGCAGCAAGCTCCGCGTCCATCATCTGACTGGCAAGGATATTCAGCACCCGCGCTTCAAGCCGCGGCCGCTTTCCTGTCAGCCAGGACAGGCAAGGCCCCTGCGCCGCCCTGTGGAGGGAGAGGACGTATTTTTGTGATGGCATGAAACACCCAAGGCGCCGCGACCAGAAGGGTAACAATTAACATGGCTAATATTTCATTTTTTATTCCATGCGTTTTGTTTCTTTTATTTACTTTAAGCCAGCTAAGTTTCGGGAATTCCCCGGTTGTGCAGGACAATGTGTTGGCGAATGGCAAGGACAGCAGCGCCAAGCAAGCGAGACCCCTGGCCCGGCGCGCGGCGATGGGCGGGGTGGGTGCCGCCGCCCTGGCCGGGCCATCGCCGGGCCAAGCGCAGTCCCGCCCCGCGGGAGGCGGAATGAGCGGCCAGTTGCGCCTGCAGCAGGTGGCGCGCGTGGAACTCGGGACCTACGTGACGTCGCTGGCCTGGAGCCCGGATGGCGGCCGTATTGCGGCGGCGCATGACTGGGGATCGAAGGTCGCGGTGATCGACACCTCATCCTGGCGCGTGCGAGCGACGATCCAGCGTTCTTCGGCCATCAGCAAGGCCACGCTGGGGTTTGCGGCGGGTGGCCGGGAGTTGGTCACCCGGCCTGGAGAGATTCGCACGCTGCACAACAACCCCTTCGTGTTCGGCGTGTTCGAGACGGACACGGGGCGGCCCTTGCGTCATGCGCGCTGGCCAACAGACTTCCCAACCTCGAGGGTTCCCGAAGGTTTGGCGGTGTCGCCGGATGGGAAGTTCGCGGTCCTCTTTGATATGAACCGTCAAGGCGGTTACGCGGCAACATTGCCGCTGTTAGGCAGGAAAGCCAGTTATCGACCTGTCCGAATTTCCCGAGCCAGTTCTCACCGTCCGACCGGTCCAATCAGCCGTCCACGAAGCACGCGGGAGAGCGCGTCGATGCAGGCAACGGTTACCAACACCATGATGACGATGAGCGACACCTCCCGCCAAGCGCTGATCATCAGGCGGTCCATCAGGAAAAAGCCGATGCCTCCGGCCCCAACCACGCCAAGGATCGTCGCCGAACGTAAGTTGGATTCGAGAAAGTAGAGGCTGTTGCCCAGCAGCACCGGCATGACCTGCGGCAGCACGCCGAACCCTATCGTCTGCATGCGGCCGGCACCGGTGGCCCGCACGCCCTTCACCTGCTCGCGGTCGGTGTTCTCGATCGCTTCGGCGTATAGTTTGGTCAATACGCCGGTGTCATTCATCGCAATGGCCAGGATACCGGCAAAGGGCCCGAGCCCGACCACACTCACAAAGAAGATCGCCCAAACCAGGCTGTCGATGCCGCGCACCACGTCGCTCGACCGACGCACGAGCAAGCGGACCGGGCCGAAGGGCATGATGTTGCGCGCGCCCATCAGCGCCAGCGGCACGGCCAGTAACGAGGCCACCAAGGTGCCGAGAAAGGCCATCGCCAGTGTCTCGCCGATAGCCCGCACATAGTCCCAGACATGCTCGGTAACAGCAGGCGGCATCATCAACATGAAGACATGGCCGAGTTGGCCGATGCCATCGATCAGTCGGCCAGGCGTCACCTCAAGCGCATCCAGGCCCCACAGAAACAGACCGAGCCCAAGCAGAACCGCCGCCGCGCGCCGCCACAGGGCGAGGCCCCTCGGTGGATATAATTCCGGCCGGCATTCGCGCCAGCGCGTGAGGGGCCGGCCGCTCACAGCGCGCGCAACCCATCGCGGCCGATGACCCGCCCGCGCAGCCAGCCGCATAGCGCGTCGATCAGCATTACCGCCGCAATCAGCATGAGCGCGATCGCAGAGATATCGGTGTGGTCGAAATTCTTGATGGCGCGATAGAGTTCCTGCCCGATTCCGCCTGCACCGACGAAACCGAGGATCGACGCAGCGCGCACGTTGATCTCCAGCCGCATCAGCCCGTAAGACAAATAATCGGGCATGAGCTGTGGCGTCGCGCCATAGACCATGGTCTGCGCCCAGCTTGCTCCAGTGGCGCGCACGCCGCGCAGTGGCTCCGGGTCGGCATTCTCGGCTACGTCACCGAACAGCTTGCCGAGCGCGCCGAAGGAATGCAGGCCGATCGCCAATACGCCGGCGAGCGGGCCTATGCCGAAGGCGAAAACGAATAATACGGCGAAGACGAGTTCGGGGACAGTGCGTGCCAGTTCCAGCGTTCGGCGCGCGGCCACCCCTACCCAGGGCGCGGGGGTCAGGTTGCGCGCTGCGAGAAAGGAGAAGACATAGGCGAGGATGGCGCCGAACAGCGTCGCATAGATCGCGATCAGCACCGTTTGCCAAAGCGACGCCAGCCACTGCCAGCCGTTCCAGTACCAATAGGCGAGATCTTCCCCCAGCGTCGCCCAGGCAAGCTCGGGCACCATGCGCCCGAAATAGGACCCGAACCGCGGCAGCCTGTCCCACAGCAGGGCAAGCTTGACCTCGCCCAACCAGGCTGAAATGGCGATGAGCACCAGCATAAGCACGGCAGCGCTCAGCCATTGCAGACGATGGGCGCGCTTTTGGGCAGCCCATGCCCGAGCGAACCGCGCGCGCGATTGCGGGTGCTGAAGCGGGCGCACGCCAAGCGTGCCGTCCGCCATACTCAATGTGCCTCGGTCAGCGCGGCCGCGCTGCCATAGATGGCGAGCAGGGTCGGTTCGTCGAGCCCGCCGACCGGCCCGTCATAGATCACCCGCCCCTCCGACAGAGCGATGGCGCGGTCGCACCAGGCGCGGGCAAGCGGAACCGAATGCAAATTGCACAGTACGGTGATCCCGCGTTCCTGGTTGATGCGACGCAGGGCCTCCATGACCGCCTGAGAATTGACGGGGTCGAGGCTCGCCACCGGCTCATCCGCAAGAATCAGCCGCGGTTCCTGCACCAGGGCGCGGGCAATCGCCACCCGCTGCTGTTGCCCGCCCGAAAGCTGGTCGGCGCGCTTGAGCGCATGATCATCCATGCCGAGCGAGGCCAGCGCGTCGATCGCGATATCACGCTCCTGGTCGTTAAACATGCCAAACAGCTTGGGTAGGCGCGGCTTGTGATTGAGCCGCCCGGTCAGCACGTTGGTCAATACCGACAGCCGCGCGACCAGGTTGAAGCGCTGGAAGATCATCGCGCTCTGCCGGCGCCAGGCGAGCAGTTCAGCCCCACTCAGCCGGGAAACATCACGCCCATGATAGAGGATCTCCCCCTCGCTCGGGTCGATCAAGCGATTGATCATATTCAGCAAGGTGGATTTTCCGGCGCCCGAACGCCCCAGCACCGCCACCATCTCGCCATCCCCAACTGCCATGGATACGCGATCCACGGCGGTGGCGTTGCCGAAGCGGCGCGTGAGTGCTCGCAGCTCCAACACGCGCTTAGCGCCGGCGGCGTTCGGCCTGCCGCAGCGCGATGAAAGGCTCATAAGCCTCATGCGAGATCAGGCCGAAACCGCCGAACACGTTGCGGCTCACCGTCTCCCAGGCCTGCGGATCAGCCCAGCGCATATTTATCAGGCACTCGCTCATCTTCGCGCGCATCGGCGCGGGGTAGCTGAGGCGCGTGGTGAAAGGCGCGTTGGGCATTTGCGCGCTTTCATGGATGAAGCGGATATCCTCCAGCCGGATCGTGCCAGCGCCCGCGGCGCGGACATGCGCGCCAGACTGCGGCGAGTAGTACCAGCCGGTCGTTGCATCGAGACGACCCTGCACAACCGAGACCATGCCGTTGTCATGCGAGCCAGTCTGTACGAGGCGGCCGAAGAAATTGCTCTGGCCGCGCTCATCCACCCAGCCGCGTTCTCGGAAAAATTGCATCGGCAGCACATAGCCGGAGGTCGAGGTCGGCGTTGCCCAGCCGAGCGTCTTGCCGCGCAGATCTTCCAGCGTGCGGATAGGGCTATCGGCGCGCACGATGATGTTCCAGCGGTAGCCCATGTCGCCCTGCGGCGAGACATCGACGGCCACTGGCACCACGTCGCCGCGTGTAAGGTCCCATAGGATCGCGTATTGAGACGGCCCATACCAGGCGAGGTGAACATCGCCCTGCACCATAGCCTCGATCATCGCGGAGTAGTCATTGCTCACGCGGATGGTCACGTTCTCAATGCCCAAGCATCGCTTCAGGTAGGGTGCCATGGCGGCCCAGCGGAGGTTGCCATCCTGCTGGTTCTCGCCGGAGGCGACGCCAAATGTGATGTTGCGGAATTGCTGCCGCCAATCCTGCGTCGCGGCAGGGGTCTGGGCGCCTGCCGCGCTGGCGAGCGATACAGTGAGTGCGAGCGTGCGGAGCAACAGGTTCATGTCACAGACCTTAAAAAACGGTAGCCTTGGATAGCGGTTTCCCGTGACGGATCCGAGGCGAAGTGATGACGACGTGATGAAGGCGGGGGATGGTGGCCGACCCAGCGGGGCGCTGACATTTGGACGAGGCAGACGGACCAATACCAAACCCCACGGCTTGTGACTCAAGAATGGCATTCCCCAACGCGGCGGTGCTGTGATTCACGCTGATGGTCCGTGCCGCAGGCCTTCGGCCCGACTGGACTTCAAAAGCTCTGGCGCTGGCCCCTCGCCTCTGCGTTGATTGGCGGCACCGGCGGTGCTCTCCTTTGGTTCAACACGACATTGGCCCGCTTTTTCTGCACTACCCGCGCTGGACCCCACGCATCATTTGTGGCGCGTGCTGGTCCACGAAATGGGCTTCCTGTCATTCAAGACCGAGTTGGTGTGGCGCAATCCGGACGAGTTGCCTGGGGTCGCGGCCTGGGCCGACCTACTCCTGGCAGGGCTCCTGGCAGGGAATGCGGCGATGATCCCGGATCATTTGGCGGTAATCGCCGCAGCCCAGCGGCACCGCCCCACCGCGATGTCACGACATTTTCATCAAAATGTAGGCAATATTACAAAGATCGCGTCGGCCAATTCCGTTAACTCCCAGTAACCATAAGGGAGTTTTGGCTCATGTCTGGCAATATCAGCGCGACCACCGTTTTCAGCCTCAACAACGCGACCCTGGCCGGTGGAGCCGCCCTGGGTGCGGAGGTGATTGCCTATGATGCGGCCCGCGGGCTGGTCTATGTGGTGGGTGCCAACGGCCTTGATGCGCTGAACGCCACGACCGGGGCACTCGCCTTCTCGATCCCGAAATCGCAGATCCAGGTGCCGGGCGGCGGCGCGGCATTGTCCCTCGGCACGGGCAATTCGGTCGCCATCAACGGCGATAACTTGGCCATCGCCTTCGATGGGGCGACCGCGGGCAGCGCGGGCGTGGTCGCGGTGTTCACGGTGAACCCGGGCGGCACCGCGGCGACCTGGCGTGCCACAGCCGAGGTCGGCGTGGTCCCCGACATGATCACCTTCACCCCCGATGGCACGCGCCTGCTGGTCGCGATCGAGGCCGAGCCGACCGCCGGCTACGCCGCCGACGCGCCCGGAGGGCTTGCGGTCATTGACGTCGCGGCCTGGACCTCGACCTTTTATGGCTTCAATGCCTTCGATGCTCAGGCATCCGCCTTGCGCGCCGCCGGCATCAAGATCAACAACGCCATCCCGGGTAGTGCCACGGCCAATACGGCTCTGCCGTCGGTCGATCTGGAACCCGAGTATATCACCATCAGTGGCGATCGCGCCTTCGTCACCATCCAGGAAGCCAATGCGCTCGGCGTGTTTAACCTCAACGCGGCGAATGGCCCGGTGGGCTGGACCGCGGTGCTGCCCTTCGGCTTGTCGAACTATAGCTTGGCCGGTAACGGCATCGACACCTCGGACCGCGATGGCGGTGCCATCATCCGCAACGTGCCGATCAACGGCATGTTCCAGCCCGACGCCATCGTCTCCTTCGTGCAGGGCGGCATCACCTATCTGGTGACCGCAAATGAGGGCGATGCACGCGAGTATGGCGGCACGGGCAATGTCTTCAACGAAGCGGTGCGAATCGCAGACCTGGTGCCGGCGACCGGCAGCACAGCACCCGCCGGTATGCCGCGCCTGGATCCGACGCTGCTGGCGCAGGTCCAATCGCGCCGCGGCGATACTGACCTTGGCCGGCTTGAGGTTTCCCGCTGGACGGGTGACACGGATGGCGATGGGGACCTCGATCGCCTGGAGGCCTTTGGCAGCCGCAGCTTCTCGATCTGGCAGGTCGGCGGCACGGACGCCGCCCCGACGATTACCCAGGTCTACAATAGCGGCCAACTGATTGATCAGGTGGTCGCTAGCCAACTGCCCGCGCTGTATGATGATGGGCGAAGCGACAACAAGGGCTCGGAGCCCGAACAAGTCACGATCGGCACCATCGACGGCAGCCTCTATGCCTTCGTGGGCCTGGAGCGCAGCAACGCCAACCTCGTATTTCGCATCGATGGGCCGAGCAACGTCGTCTTCACCGGCATCCTGCGTCAGCCGGGCGATGTGGGGCCGGAAACCTCGGCCTTCATTCCTGCGTCCGGCAGCACGCCGGCGCGGCTGGCCGTGGCGAATGAGGTCAGCACCACCACATCGGTCTTCAACCTCGCACCCAGCAGCGGCAACTACACCCTCCAAATCCTCCATGGGTCGGATTTCGAGGCCGGGTTGCTCGCGACCCAGCGCGCCGACCGCTTCGCCGCGATCGTGGACCGGCTTGAAGACAGCCTGCCTAACAGCATCACCCTCTCGGGCGGCGACAACTTCATCCCTGGCCCCTTTGGCGCAGCCGGCACCGACAACAGCATGGTGCCCGTGCTGCGCGCCTATTACGAACAGGCGCTCGGCCTGACCGCAGGGTCCTTGACCAGCCTGTTCGGCACCAGCCTCGCCAGCGCGACCTCGACCTTCTTCGCGACCGACATCGCGATCCTGAACGCCATCGGCGTGCAGGCATCGGTGCTCGGCAACCATGACTTTGACCTCGGCACCAATGCGCTGGCGGCGGTGACCGACTTCACCGCCAATACGAGCGGCACTACGCCGGCAGCGCGTGTGACCAATTTTGGTGCGAACTTCCCGTATCTGTCTGCCAACCTGAATTTTTCCGGCGATGCCAACCTGCGCGGGCTGGTCACGACGACGCTGCGCGAAGCCTCGACCTACGCCACCGTGGCCGCCGACCTCGCCAGCAACCAAACCGTTGCGAATGAAGCGGCGGATGCGCAGATCGCGCCCTGGACCACGATCGTTGAGGGAGGGCAGGTCATCGGCGTTCTTGGGCTGACGACGCAGGTCCTGGCCTCGATCTCGACCATCAACGGCGTGCAGGTGCTGGACCCGAACGGTGATGGCGGCGTGGACAACATGGCGGAGCTGGCCGCCATCCTGCAGCCCTATGTCGATCAGATGGCAGCCCAGGGGATCAACAAGATCGTCCTGCTGTCCCACCTCCAGCAGTTCAACAACGAGTTGAACTTGGCACCGCTGCTGCGCGGCGTTGACGTCATCATTTCCGCCGGCAGCCACGCGCTATTCGCCGATGGCACCGATGCGCTGCGCCAGGGCGATACGGCCTCGGCCGGTTATCCGGTCTATCGCACCGGGGCCGATGGCAGGCCGGTGGCCATTGTCAGCACCTCGGGCGAGTATTCCTACGTCGGTCGTCTGGTCGTGACCTTCGATAGCAACGGCGTGCTGATCGCGGATCCGGATGGTGCCGGTGCGCAGGGCATCGGTGCGGTCGATCCCACAATCTCGGGCGCCTATGTGACCGATGATGCCACGGTGAACGCTCTCTGGGGTAGCGCCAACGCCTATGCCGATGGCACGCGCGGCGGCGAGGTACGCCAGATCACCAACCAGGTGCAGACCGTGATTGCCGCCAAGGACGGCAATGTCTTCGGCATCAGCGAGGTCTTCCTCGACGGCCGCCGCAGCGAAGTCCGCACCGAGGAAACCAATCTCGGCAACCTGTCCGCCGATGCGAACCTGTTCGTCGCACGTAAGGTGGATCCGGGCGTGAGCGTCAGCCTGAAGAATGGTGGCGGCATCCGGGCCGAGATTGGCGCCGTGCTAGGCCAGCCCGTGCCGTCCGAATTGCCGCCACAGGCCAACGCCGCGGCCGGCAAGCCGCAAGGTGGGGTCAGCCAACTTGATATCGAAAACTCGCTGCGTTTCAACAATTCGCTCACCAAGCTTGCGGTCACTGCGGAAAACCTGGAACGCCTGTTTGAACACGCCGTCGCCGCCGTGGCGCCCGGTGCGACCCCAGGGCAATTTGCCCAAGTCGGCGGCGTTTCCCTCTCTTTCGACGCGACCAAGACGGCGCAGGTCGTCAATCCTACCACGGGCGTGGTCAGCACGGTCGGCCAGCGCGTGCAGAACCTGGTGATCCTGAATGACGACGGCAGCATCGCCGACACCATCGTCTCGGGCGGCGTGCTGCAGGGCGATCCTAGCCGGCAGATCAAGCTGGTCACGCTGAGCTTCCTGGCCGACGGTGGCGACGGCTATCCGCTGCTGCCCTACACCGTGCCGGGCAGCCGGGTGGACCTGCTGAGCAATCCGGCCCTGTCGGCGGGCAACGCGACCTTCTCGGCTCCTGGGTCCGAGCAGGATACTTTGGCCGAGTATCTCAAGGCGGTCCATGGCACGGCGGCCACTGCGTACGACACGCTCGACGTCGCGGCCTCTGGTGACCTGCGCATCCAAAACCTGGCACTGCGCCCGGACACCACCACGATCGAATACGCACAGGTGTTCCGCGACGGGTTGTCTCGCCTGCAGCAATTCGACCGCTACACGGGCCCCGTATCCTACCTGCAATTCGAAACGCGCGGCAGCGACGCGAGCGAGGCCATGAACCTACGCGCCACGAACGACTTTGTGAACCTGCTAGGCGGCGACGATGCGGCCAATGGCGGCGCGGGCAGGGACGTGCTCGACGGCGGCACCGGTTCGAACTTCCTGACTGGCGGCACGGGTGCGGATGTCTTCTTCCTCGATATTCGTAACCAGGCTGGGGCGCCGACCTGGAGCACCATCACTGACTTCGCAGCCGAGGATGAACTCGCTATCTTCGGCTGGAACCCGGCAGGCAGCCAATCCTCCTGGGTGCAAAGTGCCGGTGCCGAGGGCTATAAAGGCGCCACATTGCAGATTGATATCGACGGCGACCGCGATATCGATGCCAGCATAACATTTGCTGGGTTGACTCAGGCCCAGGCTGGCACACCCCTCCAGTTCGACGGGTTGCTCTGGTTTAACTGAACCTGGGAAGTGGCTTGTGGGCAGCGGGGTGGCCCAGGCAATGACGCCCCCACTGCGCGCTGATGGGTGCGGCCCCGACGGATTGTGGCTTGCGGGGCCCGGCCGGGCGGGCCGGGACACATCTCGCACCCGGATTTAGGTGGTTTTGCCAGGGGGCACGATCAGAATGGGCCCGCTGGGAGCGAATTTCGCGCTCCCAAACCCGCCCGCAAAGGGCCGGGGAGGCTCTCAATCGGCAGCCCCCCCCGCAGATTGTTTATTCCACGGCGGTCCAGGTGCCCCTGGCACCTGGCGGATGGGGTTTGGGGAAGGCAGCGCCTTCCCCAAGAACCACCCTCATCCCCGCACCGTGGCCAGCCCCCAATCCAGCCAAGGCAACAATGCGGCAATATCAGCCCGCTCCACCGTAGCCCCCCCCCATATCCGCAGGCTGGGCGGCGCATCGCGATAGCCGCCGGCATCCAGCGCCACGCCCTCAGCCTCCAGCAGCGCGGCCAGCTTCTTCATCACCGCAGCCTGACCAGTCCCGGGCAGCGCGGTAAACCAATCGGCAGCGGGGGCGATGCAAATCGCCGTGCAGGAGCGTTGTGCCGGCACCTCAGCCAGAAACCGCCATCCGCCCTGCGCCACAAAGCCGGCAATCTCCGCCAGATTGGCCTCACTGCGGGCGATCAGGCCCGCCAAGCCGCCCAGGCTCTCCGCCCAGCGCAGCCCATCCAGCGCATCCTCCACGCAGAGCATGCTGGGGGTATTGATGGTATCACCCTTGAAAATGCCCTCGATCAGGCTGCCACCATTGGTCAGGCGGAAAATCTTCGGCATCGGCCAGGGGGGCGTATAGCCCTCCAGCCGCTCCACCGCCCGCGGCGAGAGGGCAATCATGCCATGCGCCGCCTCACCGCCCAGCACCTTCTGCCAGGACCAGGTGACGACATCGAGCCTCTCCCAGGGCAGTTCCATGGCAAAAGCGGCCGAGGTGGCATCACAGATCGCCAGCCCCTCGCGGTCAGCCGCAATCCAATCGCCATCGGTCATCCGCACGCCGGAGGTGGTGCCGTTCCAGGTAAAGACGCAGTCATGGCGCCAATCCACCTGGGCAAGATCGGGCAGCGCGCCATAAGGCGCGGCCAGCACCCGCGCCGGTAGCCGCAATTGCTGGCGGATATCAGCCGCCCAGGCATCACCAAAACTCTCAAACGCCACCACATCCACGCCGCGCGGGCCCAACAGGCTCCACATCGCCATTTCAATCGCGCCGGTATCCGAAGCCGGCACAATGCCCAGCCGCCACCCCTCGGGCATGCCCAGCACCGCCTTGCTGCGGGCGATCACCTCGGCCAGCGCCGCCCGGGGCGCCGTTGCGCGATGGCTGCGCCCCAGCCATGCGCCCTCCAACGCGGCCAGCGACCAGCCCGGCCGCTTGGCGCAGGGGCCAGAGGAGAATTCAGGGCGCGCCGGGCGAATCGCCGGCCGGGGGAAAGTCATGCTGGGTATCCTCCACAGGCGGCCAAACTTGCGCGCGGCGCGCAGGCTTGCAACCCTTACCCCCCTGCTGTCAGTGAGCGCATGCCCATGACCCCGCTCGACCATGCCCTGTTCCGCCGCATGCCCAAGATCGCGCTGCATGATCACCTGCTGGGCACCATCGGCTGCGCCACCTTCCAGGCCCTGGCCCGGGCGCGGGGCGCGGCGATCACCGATGACGAGATCGCCGATCTCTATGACCCGGCGAAGAAACTTGGCGCCATGCGGGTGCTGCGGGTGCTGGAAACGCAGGTGCTGCGCGAGCCTGCGGATTTCCATCGCATCACCTATGAATACCTCGCCGGCCACGCCGCCCAGGGCGTGCGCCATGCCGAAATTTTCTGGAACCCCACCCCCAGCGTGGCCGATGCCGCAGCCTATGCCAGGCTGCTTTCCGGCATAACCGCGGCCATGGCGGATGCCCAGGCCGATCACGCCATCACCGCCCTGGTGCTCCCCTCCATCGACCGCGAGGCCCCACCAGAGGCAGCACTCGCCATGGTGGAATGGATGATCGCCCGCCCCGACCCCAGGGCGATTGGCATCGGCATCGACTACAATGAGAATAAGGGACCGCCCGAATTATTCACCGCCGCCTATGCCCTGGCCGGCCGGCATGGCCTCAAGCGTACCGCCCATGCGGGCGAATTCGGCTGCCCCGCCGCGCATATCCGCACCGCCCTGCGCGACCTGGCGGTGGAGCGGCTGGACCATTGTTACACCGCGCTCGAAGAGCCCGATCTTTGCCGGGAAATCGCCGATCGCGGCGTGGTCATCACCGTGGTGCCCACCAACACCTATTATCGCCGCACCCTGCCCCCGGAGCGCTGGGCCGAGGACCACCCCATCCGCCGCATGCCAGCAGCGGGCCTGGCCATTCACCCCAATACCGATGACCCGCCAATCCACCATATCGACCCGGAAGGCTGCTGGGCGATGATGCATGAGGCTTTTGGCTTCGGTGCCGCCGATATCCGGCAATTCATGCTCAACGGCATCGAGGGCGCCTTTGTCGATGCAGGCACGAAGGCTGCCTGGCGGAAGCTATTCACCGCCGAATTCGACGCCCTGCTGCAGGAGAAAACCCCATGATCCACCGCCGCACCCTGCCCCTTCTGGCCCTGCCCAGCCTCGCCCAGGCACAGGCCTGGCCCAGCCGGCCGATAACCCTGGTGGTGCCCTTCGCCGCCGGCGGCAATGTCGATGCGGTGACGCGCCTGCTCGCCCCCGAACTCTCCCGCCGGCTGGGCCAGAATGTGGTGGTGGACAATGCGCCGGGCGCCGGCGGCACCATCGCCACCGAACGCGTGGCCCGCGCCGCCCCCGATGGGAATACGCTGCTGGTCGCGGTGGAGAGCACCCTGGCCATCGCCCCCTTCGTCACCCCCTCCGCCGTGCGATATGACCCGGTGGCCGATTTCGCCCCGGTGGCCATGCTGGCCACGCTGCCGCTCGCGCTGGTGGGCCGGCCGGACCTGCCGGCGGCGGATCTGCCGGCCCTTATCGCCCTGGCGCGGGCGAGCAGCGCGGGGCTGACCTATGCCACCTCAGGCACCGGCACCTCACTGCATCTGCTGGGCGAGATCATCGCAGCGCGCACCGGCGCGCGGCTGGAACATGTGCCCTATCGCATCACCAGCCAAATCCCGACCGACCTGATGGGCGGGCGGCTTGATCTTGCCATCCTCGCCCTCACCGTGGCCGCACCCCTGGTGCGCGAGGGGCGGATCAAGGGCTTTGCCGTCAGCGCCGCAAACCCCCATCCCGCCATGCCCGCCGTGCCGCCATTGGCCAGCCTGCCCGCCATGGCTGGCTTCGAGATGGCGGTCTGGCAGGGCATTTTCGCCCCCGCGCACACCGATGCGGCCATTGTCGAGCGACTGGCCGCCGAGATTCAAATGGCGATGGAGGAGCCCGAAACCCAGCGCCGCCTGGCCGGCATTGGCATGACCGGTTCGCAGCTCTCCCTTGCGGCGCTGGGCCGGCTGCTGCGCGCGGAAATGACCCGATACGAGGCGGTGGTGCGGGCTGCGAATATCCGGCTGGATTGATGCCCAGACCAACTGCCCTCAACAGACCGCGGAGAAACGCTGATGGCGGAGGGGAAGAGCGAAAGAACTTTGCCCTCTCCCACCAGCATCGACATATCTATCGACAATTTTCGCAGACCTTTGAATAATTTGTTATATCAATAACTAAACGAAGGTGCAGGAAACTAAGTTTCCTGCTGGGGTGCTCGAGGGGCAAAGCCCCTCGACCTTAACTCGGCTCAATATTTATTTTTCCAAAAACCATTACGCCGCACAATCCTGCCATCGCTGAGACGATGACGTGACCTTTGAGGCAAATCCCCCTCAACGCCTCATCCGCGAATTTTTGCCGCGGCCCTTAACCCCCCGTTAACCGCCCTGTGCAAAAAACGCGACAGGAGGCTTTCGCAATGTTGCACAGCGTGGCGCGAAATGCCGCAATGCCCATAACACCGCCCTCACCGCGCGGCGGCTGCCATGATGCACCACCCCCAGGCCAGAAGGAGCCAGGGCGCGTCTCGCCAGCAGACATGGCGGCGGAGGCGAATTTCGCCAATCCGCTCGGGGCCGCCCAGGCCACCATGGCCAAGATCAACGCCGCCCAGGCAAAGCGCGAGCCCCAGCCGCCCAACCCAGTGCCCCAAGCGGCCATGCCCGCCGCGCTGGGTGATGTGGGTATGGAGGCGCATATCATCATGGCAGCCCAGACGGCCGCAACGGCCCAACCACCTCAAGCCTTCGCCCCGGCTGCGCCACATGGCGCGCCGCACTGCACCCCGCGCGGCACCCCACGCGGCGCAGAATGCAACCTTCAGGCCTGAGCCGCCATCCAGGCCAGCGCCGCCGGCAGCCAGGCACCATCCGCCCGGCCGGTATCATAGCTCGCACCCAGATGGTCACAGCCAGGCAGCACCAGCCTCGTCGTATCGCCCAGCAGCCCGGCAAAACGCTCCGCCTGGGCAATCAAATGCGGAAAATCCCGCTCGCCCCAGGCCAGCAGGAAGGGCGGATGCTCCGCCACCACATGCCGCGCCGGTGCGGCTGCGGCATCATTCGCCGGGTCCGCGCCCAGAAAACGCGGCCGTGATGGCAGCCCCGACCCTTCGCCAAATTCAAACACGCCCGAGACCGGCAGGCAGCCGGCAATCCGCCCCCGATACGGCCCCAGCGCCAGCAGCGCCGCGTAATGCCCACCAGCCGAATGCCCACCGACAAACACCCGCCCGCTGGTGTTCTCCAGCACCGCCAGCAGAGCCGCCGTGCAATCCTCAAGCCCGGTGGGGAAAACATGCCCTGGCGCCAGCCGATAGCCAGCACTCACCAGATGGACGCCACCGGCATTCAGCCCCGGCGCCATGAAGGCCATCCATTCCTTATAGCCATTGGTCCAGCCGCCACCATGGAAGAAGAGTAGCGTATCGCCGCTAGCAGCCTGCCCCGCGGGAAAGCGCAGCAGCCCCTGATAGGGGTCCGGCCCATAGGCGCTCTCCTCGCCCACCACGCCCTGTCCCAGGCGCAGCGCCTCCACATGGTAGCGCTCGCCAATCGGCGAGAAGGGCTCTTGCGCCGGATAGCCCCTCACAGGATACGCACCCGCGGCACCACCATCGCCGGATCCACCAGCCGCCCGCGTTCGATCACCACCTCATTGTCGAGGGTGATCGTGCAGTCGCGCATTGGCACATCATAATGGCCACGCGTGCCGCGCTTGCCGCCACCTTGGGTATTGGGGCCGGTGGAGAACAGAAAATTCCCAGGAAAGGTGCGGGCGGCGGCGCGCGAGCGCTCCGGGTCATCGCCATTCTGCGCGATGGAGCGCCACAGCGATTGCGGGTTCAGCCCCCAGCCCAGATGCGAGATGGCGAAGGGGTCCATATCCTCAGGGCTTTCCTTGTGGTCGCTCAGCCAATCATCCATCAGCTTCGCGTCCAGCCCGCCCTCGATCTTGGTAATAAAACCCTTCTCCACCGTCAGCTCCACCGCATCCTGCACATAGCGGCAATAGGGCAGAATGATGATGTCCCCCGGCGCCAGCACAACGCGGCCATGGGCCGAGCCCTCATTGGGGAAGGTATGGATATGGCCCGCCCCCCAATGGTCAAAATGCCCCGGCTCATCGGCATAGCCCCATTGCGACATCACCGGATAATCGCCCGTGCGGTAAGAAAAATCCGTGCCGGCAGCGGAGGTGACGCGCACCTCACGGGTGGCGCGATAGCGCGCCTCGGCATGCTTCACCGCCTCCTTCAGCCCCGGTGGTGAGAGCAGGTTTTCGAGGTCATCGGGCGCATCGATGATCATCAGCACCCGCGTACCGCCGCCCATCACCTCCTTCAGCCATTTGGTGAAGAGCGGCACGTGGAAGATGACGATGATATCCGCCGCCTTCACCGCCTCCAGCGTGCCCTTGCACTGGCCAATGGTAGGCACCCCCACCCGCGACCAGCTGGGCACGGAATTGACGCAGATCTCATAGACATCAGCCCCCAGCTCATCCGCCGCGGCGAAGGCGGCCTGGATATATTCGCGCCGGGTCGAAAGGTCGGAAATGCAGGCCACAGTTTCGCCCTTGGCCAGTTTCGACATGGCGAATTGGCGGCGATACAATGCGGCGAGGCGAGCGGGATTGAGCTCCTGGGCGCGAAAGGCGGCGTGCTGCATGACAGTCTTCCTTGATGCGGCCGGATGCTGGCAAGCAGGCCGCGCCGGGTCAATATCGCGCCGGCTTAGATGCTGGCATGCAAACCCTCAGCCCCAGCTATATTTCCCCAGCAACACCAGCACCACACCCGCCACCACGACCAGCGCGCCGATGCGCTCCGCCATGCGGATGCGCTCGCCCAGATAGAAGCGGCTGACGAGCAGGGTGAAGATGATCTCCACCTGCCCCACCGCGCGCACCATGGCCACCGGCGCCAGCGCAAAGCCCGAGAACCAGCAGGCCGAACCACAGGCCGACAGCGCACCCACCACCGCCGAATCCCGCCAGCTGCTGAACACCCGGGCCATCTCGCCCGGCTCACGCGCCAGCAAAAAGCCGCCCTGCATCAGCGTTTGCATCCCGTTGATGATCACCAGGCAGACTAGCGCCTTGAGCACCAGATCACCGCCCTCCAGCGCCTGATTGGCCGATTTGATGAAGACCGAACACACCGCAAAAGCAAAGCCCGCCGCGATGCCCAGAATGGCCGCGGGCTGGAATGTCGCCTCCAGCAAGCCGCGCGGCGAGAGGTTGCGCCCGGCCAGCGAGAGATACAGCACCCCGCCCACCGAGACCGCGATGCCCAGCCAGGAGAGCAGCGGTATCGTCTCGCCCAGCAGCACGATGGCAATGATCGAGGCCTGGATCGCCTCAGTCTTGGAATAGGCGGTGCCCACGGCAAAGCCGCGCTTGTCAAAACTCATGATGAGCAGGTTGGTGCCCAGAATCTGCCCCAATCCCCCGCCCAGGCAATAGGCCCAGAACACCCAGGAAAAGCCGCCCACCGCCCCGCCAAAAGCCAGCCAGTAGCCGCCCAGAATGGCCAGGCCCATCGGCACGCCATAGAGGTAGCGCACCACCCCGGCACCATTGACCGAAAGTTGTCCGCGCAATTTTTGCTGCTTGGCCGTCCGCCAGCACTGAAACGCCGCCGCCGATACGGTGAAGAGCACCCAGGCCGGTATCACAGGACGCCCCCCTCCCCCCGCGTGGTGATGAAGCCGCCGCCAGAGCGCAGGGAGAAATTCATGGCAGCAACCTCACGCGGGGCCGCAGCCGGGTCAATCCACCGTGGCACCGGAACGGCGCACCACCTCAGCCCAACTCGCCACATCGCGGCGGAGGATGGCGCCAAACGCCTCAGGCGTGGTCACCGGCGGGGGCGCGATGCCCTGGGTGTTGGTCAGCCATTGGGCGAATTCCGCCGAGGTGATCACCTGCTGCACCGCGTCATTGATGCGCGCAACGATGGCCGGGGCCATCCCAGCCGGCCCCAAAAGCCCATACCAGGTGGTGGAGACAAAGCCGGGCAGGCCACAGGCCTCGGCCACCGTCGGCACGCCGGGGAGTGCCGCCACCGGCCCGGCCGTGGTCACCGCGATGGCGCGGGTCTGCCCCCCCTGGATGGCGCCGAGTGCCGGGCCAACCTGGTTGAAGAAAATATCCACATCGCCCGCCAGCACCGCCCCTTGGGCGCCGGGCTGGCCGCGATAGGGCACATGCAGCAGGTCAATATTCGCCGCCGCGGCGAATTGCGCGCCGGCGAGATGGGTGGAGGCGCCATTGCCGGTCGAGGCATAGCTCACCGCCTGGGGCCGCGCCCGCGCCGCCGCCAGCACATCGGCACAGTTCTGGAATTGCGGCCGCCGCGGCAGGCTGGTGGTCAGCACATTGGGCACATCCCCCAGATGGGCGATGGGCGTGAAGTCATTGACCACGTGAAATGGCAGGCTGCGATACAGCGTCTGGTTGATGGCATGGGTGCCCGCCGTGCCCAGCAGTAGCAGATACCCATCAGGCCGCGCCTTGGCCACCAGGTCGGAGGCGATATTGCCGCCCGCCCCCGTGCGGTTATCGACAATGATGGGCTGGCCCAGCAGACGGGTGAGCGGCTCGGCCAAGCGGCGGGAATAGATATCCGTCCCCGCCCCATTGGGAAAACCCGATAGCAAGGTGATGGGGCGCGAGGGCCACGGCCCCTCCTGCGCCAGCGCAGGTGCTGCGAGCAGCGGCAGAGCAAAGAGCGATCGGCGATGCATACGGCTACTCCTGGTTCCAGGCCGGGCTTTGGCCGAGCCGATGTTGCACCGCTGGCCCCGCCCGCGCTACCCCAGCCGCGGGTCCAGCCAGGGCGTGGCCTGGGGCTTCCAAGGCGTCGCCCGCGCATCCGCCTCATCCAGCGCCACCCCCAAGCCCGCCCCGCCCGGCACAACGGCACCGCCAGCCGAAAACCCCAGGCTAGCGCCGGGGCAGAGGGTGAAGAAGCGCTCCGTCTCGCCAAACTGCACCTCCAGTGGCAGCAGATTGGGCAGCGTGGCGCAGGCATGCAGCGAATGGGCGTGGCAGCCTGGGCCCGTAGGGTTATGCGGGGCAATCTCCACCCCAGCGGTGAGAGCGAGGGCGGCGATGCGCCGCATTTCCTCATGCCCGCCGCAATGTTTCATATCAGGCATCAGCACATCATAGCAGCCGGTCTCAATCAGCGGGCGATAGGCGGCCAGCCCTGCCAGCGCCTCAGCCCCGGCCAGGCGCATGCCACGGTCATTGGCCATGCCGCGCAGCCGGCGGATTTCGGCGTGATTGGCCTCGGCCACAGGGCATTCCAGCCAGAACAGGTCAAACCCCGCCACATCCTGGATCAGCCGTGCCGCCCCACCGGGGGAGAAGCGCCAATGCGCATCCACCATCAGCGCATGCTCAGGGCCAATGGCGGCGCGCACCGCGGCTATGCGTGCCAGCCCCTCGGCATAGCCCTGGCGCCAGCCGGGCTCGGCCGCGTCTTCCCAGATGATCGGGTCGAAAGGGGCGAGTTTGATGGCGCGAAACCCCGCCGCCAGCGCCCGCCCGGCGGCCGTGGCAAAACCCTTGGGCGTGCGGGGATTGGTGCCGCGATTGATATTGGCATAGAGCGGCACCGTCTCGCGCAGCGCACCACCCAGCAGGGCATGGATGGGCCGGCCCAGCGCCTGCCCCGCCAGATCCCATAACGCGCCCTCAAAGGCACTCAGCACGGTTTGCGCCACCAGCCCGCCCTGGGCATGAGGCAGCAGTCGGGCCAGGCGGTTGCGCGCCAGGGCATCGCAACCCACGACCCGGCTGGCCAACCTCGCCGCCTCGGCCGCCAGCAGTGCCTCCTGATTGGCCAGGGTGCATTCGCCAAGGCCGGTGCGGCCATCCTCGGTGCGCACCAGCAGGAAGCACCAATTGGTGCGCGGGGTCACCGCCACACCGCAGAAATCGATTCCGGTGATGCGCATCTCAATCGGCCCTAATATTGGCTTGCGCGGCGAGGCGGCGCCATTTCGTGATGTCATCGCGCACCCGCGCGGCCAGGGCTGCCGGCTCGCTCACCACCAATTGGCCACCAATGGCGGCGATACGCTCCTGCACCTCGGCCAGGGCAGCGATGCGGCGCAACTCGGGCAGCAGCCTGGCGGTAATGGCCGGCGACAGGCCCGCCGGGCCAAACAACCCATTCCAGGCCAGGGTCTCAAAGCCCGGCAGGCCGCTCTCATGCAACGTGGGCACATCGGGCGTGGCGGGCCAACGCACCAGCGAGGTCACCGCCATCAGCCGAATCTCACCGCGGGCGATAAAGCCCTGCAAATTGACAAGGTTGCCAATCACCACCGGCGTATCGCCCGAGGCCACCGCCTGGCCCATCTGCACCGCCCCACGAAAGGGGATATGGGTGAGGTCGAGCCCCGCCATGGCCTTGAACAATTCGCCCGAGAAATGCGCCGATGAGCCAGGCCCGGCCGAGGCGTAATTCACGCTGCCCGGCGGCCGCGCCCGCAGCATGGCCAGCAATTCGGCCATATTCGCCGCCGGCAGCGCCCGAGGGTTGATGCACAGCGCATTGGGCCCGGTGACCAGCAGCGATATCGGCGTGAAATCGGCCTCAAGATTATAGGGCAGGTTCTGGTAGAGCGCAGCATTGATGCCATTGGAGCCGGCATTGCCCAGCAGCAATGTCCCACCATCGGCCGGGCTGCGGAAAACATGCTCAACCCCAATCCGCCCCCCAGCCCCAACCCGGTTCTCCACCGGAAACCCCTGGCCCAGCGCCATTTGCAGGTGATGGGCGAAGATGCGCCCGGTGATATCATTGCCCCCACCCGGTGCATCGGGCACCACGAGGCGGACCGGACGGTCAGGCCATTGCGGTTGCGCCACCGCCGGAGCGGCCAGCATGGCGGCGACAAAACTGCGGCGTTGCATGGCTCAGCCCCTCATTTCCCAGTGATTATAACGCCAGACCGGGCTCCGGGGGAACCATCAGCCTCGCCGCCTTGCCCAGGCATGGCACGCGGTGGCGCGGCACGCGGTGGCGCGGCACGCGGTGTCACAATACGCGGTGGCACGGCCAGCCATGGCAGCGCCGAATTGTCAGGTACCGGCAATGGATCAGGCCGGCAATCCGGCCGCAGCGCCCCACAATCCCAGCGATGCGCCGAGGGACGGCCGGTCAGGCTACCGCCCATATCATAGCGGCAGGCGCAAAGCCGACCGGCCATGCAGGCTACCTGCCCCTCCCGCTGCGCATTGCAGGCGGGTTGCGCCAGGGCCCAGCCAGGCAGAAGGAGAAATGCAAGCCACCACATCACCCCATTATGACCACGCCCGGTTACCCGAACATGAAAAAGGCCCCGGCATCGCGGCCGGGGCCTCCTCAAAACCGTCCCGGAGGAAGGCTTACTTCATGGTGACGGCCTGGCGCCCACGCTGCCCATCACGGACATCAAGAGCCACCTTCTCGCCCTGCTGCACATCCTGCTTGCCCGCGCGCTGCAGCACGGAGGAATGCAGGAAGACATCCTGGCCACCATCATCAGGCGTCACGAAGCCGAAGCCGCGCACCTGATCAAACCACTTCACGGTGCCATTGACGCCGTAGGTCGGCCCGCCGGCGTCACCGCCGCCGCCGAAGTCACGACGCGGGCGATCACCACCCATGCCGCCACCCGGCGGACCACCGAAGTCACGACGGGGCGGACGGTCACCAAAGCCACCGCCACCACCGAAGCCACCACCGCCGCCGCCGCCGCCAAAGCCACCCGGAGCGCCAAAATCGCGGCGCGGCGGACGGTCACCAAAGTCGCGCCGCGGCGGACGGTCACCAAAACCACCCGGGGCGCCGAAGCCACCACCCGAGGGGCCGCCAAAATCGCGGCGCGGCGGGCGATCACCGAAATTGCCACGCGGCGGACGGTCACCAAACCCACCAGGGGCGCCACCAAAACCGCGCGAAGCACCGCCGCCTGGACCACGCTTCAACTCCGTGATCCGTGTGACGAGGCGCCGACCCGTGCGATCAGAACCGATCTCGCACACCAGCGTGTCGTCCGTATCGGGCTGTTCAATACCCGCATCCGTCAGCGCGGATGCATGAAAGAACACATCCTGCCCATCTGGTCCCAGCACAAAGCCGAAGCCCTTGCGCCCGTTGTACCACTTCACCTTGGCTTCAATCAGCCCGCCTTCCGGCATATTGTCAGACACGTTGGTGCACAATCCAGATTCAGAAAAAAGGCGCTGCGGGATGCAAGGCCTTGACCTTAGTATGCCACCATGCAGAACGAAATGCGAGAGGAATCATGACATGAAGCGCGCGGGAGAAAAAACCGCCGATTCAGGTATCACTTCCCCTGCCAGCAACCCCACAATGATTGCCGCGCTGCGCGGTGCACCCACCAGCCCGACATGACCATGACCAAAGCCATGGCCGATATCACGTGAGGCAGAAGCCAGCCCCAGGCATGGCATCCCATCGGGCATGGAAGGGCGATGCCCGAGCCACACGCGCACCCGCTCCGCCGGCATGCCCGCCGGCAGGCCAGGCACGGTGCGGATCACATGATCGCGCAAAATCTCGGCCCGCCGCCAATCCGGCAAGGCGTCAATACCGGCAATTTCCACCTGCCCCGCGGCGCGCAGGCCATTGCGCGTGCGAATCACGCTCATCTTGCCATCATGGGGCATCAAGGGCGTGCGGATGGAGACTTCGGGTGCGATAATCTCGGCATGGTAGCCGCGCTCACTCTCCAAGGGCAGGTCATCGCCAGCCAGCGCCGCCAAAGGCTTGGACCGCGCCCCGGCCGCAATCACCGCCATATCCCCCACCACCTCGCCCTCGCCGGTGGTCACCGCGCGCAGCCAGCCGCGCTCCAGGCGAAAACCAGTGGCGGCGGCCCGGTGCAGCCGCGCCCCCCGGGCCTGGGCCAACGCCACCAGCGCCGCGACATAGGCGCCAGGGTCGGCACAGCTCGCGCCCTCATCGGTCATGATACCAAAGCGATAGCGCCGGTCCAAAGCCGGCTCCTGCTGGCGCAGCGCATCCTCATCCAATTCGCGCCAAGAACACCCCACCTGCGCCCGAATCCGCCAGGCCAGCGCCTCGGCCGCAAATCCGGCCCGGTCGGCCCAGACATACATCAGGCCCTTGCGCTCGATGAGATGCTCCACCCCCGCCTCACGCGCCAGGGTAAGATGCCGGGCGGGCGCATCGGCCAGCAACCCACGCAGCGCGCGCGCCGTGCGCAGCACCCGCGCCTCGGTCCAGCCAGCGGCAAGATAGCGCATCAGCCAAGGCGCCACCTTGGGAAAATACCGCCAGCGAATGGCCAGCGGCCCCAACGGGTCCAGCAGGAATTGCGGCAGCTTCTTCCACACCCCAGGCAGTGCCGGCGGAATAACGCTGAGCGGATTGAGCCAGCAACCATTGCCGTAGCTCGCCGCCTGCTCTCCCCCCGGCGTGCCAGGGTCAAGAATGGTCACCTGCCAGCCGCGCTTGAGCCCCTCCAGCGCGGTGCAAGCCCCCATAATGCCCGCGCCAATAACAATCAGATGGGTCACCTCAGCCAAGCCCCCCGATCTTGAGGCGCCAGCAGCGACATATGGGCCGCCTCATGGCGCTCAAAGCTGTGTTGCCTCTCGGCGTGAACTGGGGGTCATCAAGCTGCATGGCCAGCATTGGGCCATGCCATGGCCGGCGGGGAAAGCCCCGTCAGGCCATGGGCCGGCGCAGCAGCAGCACACCCAGGCCCAGCGCCATCATCAACCCCGCCCCCGCCTGGCGCATGCGCAACAACACGCTGCCACGCCGCCCTGCCACATCGCGCAGCCGGCCAGCGGCCAGCGCCACCACAGCATCGACCAAGCTATTCGCCGCCACGCAAAGGCTGCCCAGCAGGACAAACTGCCAGCCGACATCCCCCCGCGCGGGGTCAAGAAATTGTGGAATAAAGGCAAGGAAAAACGCCGCCGTCCTTGGATTCAGCGCCTCCACCACCACGCCCTCGCGAAAGGCGCGGGCCATGCCCAGGGCCGCCACGCCGCCATCCGCCAACTGTGACAGCCGGGCCTGACGCCAAGCCTGAACACCCAGCCACACCAGATAGAAGCCGCCCAGCAGCTTCATCACCGTAAAAGCCTCGGCACTGGCCATCACAAGGGCTGAAAGCCCAAACGCCCCGGCCAGAACATGAACCATACCGCCGAGGCCGGTCCCCATGGTGGAGGCCAACCCCTCCCCCAAGCCGCCCGCCAAACTGCGCGCGCCCACATACAACATGCCAGGCCCCGGAATCACAGCCAGAACCAAGGCCGCCGCCAGGAACAACCCCAGATCAGCGGCCGACATGGCTCAGCCGGCGGCGATGATCGCCCGCTTCGCCATCACACCCACCAGATGCGCGCGATATTCGGCGCTGCCATGGATGTCGCTGTTCAGGCCATCGGCATCCTGCTTGACGCCAGCCACCGCACCCGGCGCCCAGCTCGCCGCCAGCGCGGCTTCCATGGCGGATTGGCGGAACACGCCCGGCCCGGCGCCATTGATCACAACGCGCACGCCCATCGGCCCCTTGGAGACGAAGGCGCCGGCCATGACATAACGGCTGGCCGGGTTCTTCATCTTGGCATAGCCGGCCTTTTCCGGGATCGGGAACTCGATCGCGGTCAGAATCTCATCGGCCTCCAGCGCCGTGGTGAACATGCCCTGGAAGAAATCATCCGCCGCAATCTTGCGCTTGGAGGTATGCACCGTGGCGCCCAGGCCCAGCACCGCGCCGGGGTAATCCGCCGCCGGGTCATTGTTGGAGACGCTGCCGCCAATCGTGCCGCGGTTGCGCACCTGATTGTCACCAATATGGCTCGCCATATAGGCCAGTGCCGGAATGGCCGCGGCCACGATCTCGGAGGTGGCAACCTCCACATGGCGGGTCAGCGCGCCGATCACGATGGAATTGCCCACCTTCTTGATCCCCTTGAGGTCGGCAATGCCGGAGAGGTCGATCAGCGAGGTGGGCTTGTTCAGCCGGTGCTTGAGGGCCGGCAGCAGGGTATGCCCGCCGGAGACCACCTTGGCCTCCGGGTCCGCCGCCAGCAGCTTCACGGCATCGGCGATGGAGGCGGGCTTGTGATAAGCAAAATCATACATCTTCGATGTCTCCTTTGGCCGCCCGATGCACGCCTTCGGCGATCGGGCGGGGGTTGTCTCTCAGTTATTCGGCGGCCATCCGCGGCGCGTTGGCGTGAATGATGGACCAGATTTTTGCCGGTGTCGCCGGCATCTCGACATGGCGGACGCCATAATCGCGCAGCGCATCCACCACCGCATTGATCACGGCCGGCGGTGAGCCAATGGCCCCCACCTCGCCGCAGCCCTTCACCCCCAGCGGGTTATGGGTGCACAAGGTGGTGTGGGTGGCCACCGAAACCGGGGCCAGATCATCGGCACGCGGCATGGTGTAATCCATCATCGAGCCGCTGATCAGCTGGCCCTGCGCGTCATAGACGCAAGCCTCCAGCAGCGCCTGGCCAATGCCCTGGGCCACGCCGCCCTGCACCTGGCCTTCGACGATCATCGGGTTGATCACCCGCCCCACATCATCCACCGCGGTGAAATTCACCATGGAGACAATGCCGGTCTCGATCTCGATCTCCACCTCGGCAATGTGGCAGCCGCCCGGATAAGTGAAATTCTTCGGGTCGTAAAAGGCAGTTTCCTCAAGGCCGGGCTCGATCTCCTCGATGGGGTAATTATGCGGCACATAGGCGGCGAGGCTGATATCGGTCAGCGACTTCGTCTTGTCCGTGCCAGCAACGCGGAAAGTGCCGCGATCAAATTCGATATCGGCAACATCGGCCTCCATCAAATGGGCCGCGATGCGTTTGGCCTTGGCGACAATCTTGTCCATCGCCTTCACCATGGCCGAACCGCCCACCGCCAGCGAACGGCTGCCATAGGTGCCCATGCCAAAGGGCACTTTCGCCGTGTCGCCATGCACGATGTCCACATTGGCCACCGGCACGCCCAACCGGTCAGAGACCAGCTGCGCCAGCGTGGTCTCATGCCCCTGGCCATGGCTATGCGTGCCCGTCAGCACGGTGACCGAGCCGGTGGGATGCACGCGGATCACCCCCACCTCATACAGCCCCGCCCGCGCACCCAGCGCCCCCACCACCGCCGAGGGCGCAATGCCGCAGGCCTCAAGATAGGTGGAAATACCAATGCCGCGCAGCTTGCCCTGCTTGGCCGCCTCGGCCCGGCGCGCCTCAAAGCCGGCCCAGTCAGAAGCCTTCATCGCCATATCCAGCGTCGAGAAATAATCGCCGCTGTCATATTGCAGCGCGACCGGCGTCTGATACGGAAACTGGTCGGGCCGAATGAAATTCTTCCGGCGAATGGCGATCTTGTCGATGCCAGTCTCGCGTGCCGCCACATCCACCAGCCGCTCGATCAGGAAGGTCGCCTCCGGCCGGCCCGCACCGCGATAGGCATCCACCGGCACGGTATTGGTGAAGACCGCCTTCACCTGGGCATAGATCGTGGGCGTCTGATAGCAGCCAGCCAGCAGCGTGGCGTAGAGATAGGTCGGCACCGAGGTGGCGAAGGTGGAGAGATAGGCGCCCATATTCGCCTGCGTCACCACCCGAAGGCCCAAGAACGTGCCCTCTTCATCCAGCGCCAATTCGGCCTGGGTGATGTGGTCGCGGCCATGCGCGTCCGTCATGAAGGATTCAGTGCGATCCGCCGTCCACTTGATCGGCAAATTCACCTTGGCCGCTGCCCAGGTGACCGCCGCCTCTTCGATGTAATGGAAAATCTTCGAACCAAACCCACCACCCACATCGGGGGCGACAACCCGCAGCTTGGATTCAGGAATATTCAGCACAAAGGCGCCCATCAGCAGCCTGATCACATGCGGGTTCTGGCTCGTGGTATAGAGCGTGTGCTCATCGGTGGTGGGGTCGTAATCGCCAATCGCCGCGCGCGGCTCCATGGCATTGGGAATGAGCCGATTATTCACCAGCTCAAACTTCACCACATGCTTGGCATTGGCGAAGGCGGCATCCGTCGTCGCCTTGTCGCCAATATGCCAATCATAGCAAATATTGGAGGGGATATCATCATGCACCGCCGGCGCGCCTGGCGCCTGGGCCTGGTGCATATCGGCCGCCGCGGGCAGCACATCATAATCAACGATAATGGCCTCGGCCGCATCGCGCGCCTGTGGGCGGGTGGTTGCCACCACCAGCGCCACCGCATCACCCACAAAGCGTACCTTGCCCTGGGCCAGCACCGGGTGCGGCGGCTCGGCCATGGGCGAGCCATCCTTGTTGTGGATCTGCCAGCCACAAGGCACGCCGCCAATCTTATCGGCCGCCATGTCCTCGCCGGTGAAAATCGCAATCACCCCCGGCATCGCCCGCGCGGCGGCAAGGTCAATCGCCCTGATCCGCGCATGCGCATGCGGGCTGCGCAGAAACCAGGCATAGGTCTGGCCCGGGCGGTTGATGTCATCGGTGTAATGGCCGCGGCCGGAGAGGAAACGCAAATCTTCCTTGCGTCTCACGCTGGCGCCAATGCCCTCAAAGGGGATGATGGTGTCCATGTTGTTCGCTCCCTATGCGGGCATGCCACCTGTGCCGGTGGCTTGGCGCCCCAGACATCCCGCGCGCCGAGGATACGGCGCGCGGCGGAAAAATCACTCGGCAGCGGCGGCGATGGTCTCGCGCTTGCCATGCATCACATCGGCCGCAGCTGCGATGGCCTTCACAATATTGTGATAGCCGGTGCAGCGGCAGAGATTGCCTTCCAGACCCTCGCGGATTTCGCGCTCGCTCAGGCCCTCAGGGTGCTTCTGCACCAGGTCGATGGCGCTCATCACCATGCCAGGGGTGCAGAAACCACACTGAAGCGCATGGTATTCGCGAAACGCCTCCTGCATCGGGTGCAGGGTGCCATCAGCCGCAGCCAGCCCCTCGATGGTGGTGACCGCAGCGCCATCGCACATCACCGCGAGGGTGGTGCAGGACTTCACCGATTCGCCATTGATATGGACCACGCAGGCCCCGCATTGGCTGGTATCACAGCCGACATGCGTGCCGGTCAGCCGCAGCTTTTCGCGCAGCAATTCGACCAGCAGGGTGCGGCTCTCCACCGCCACGCTGTGGGTCTTGCCGTTCACCGTGAGTGTGACTTGCGGCATGTTCCGCCTCCCGTCGTTGAGTGATGTTGGAATAGAGCCTCGCTGCTAGGCCGCAAGGCGTCAAGCGGGTGGTGGCGATGCTTGTTCAATAACCAGCTTGCGGCCGCGCGTGGCCAGCATCAGCAGCGCCAAGACCGGCACGCCCCCCAGCCACAAGGCCCAAAGCAGCCCCAGCGCGCTGGCGCCGAACATCATCGCCCCCAGCGCCACCTCATCATCATCGGACATGACAAAGGATTTGAGCCCGGCACAGGTGCCCAGCATCAAAAGCGGCGGCGCCAGCAGCACCAGCCAGAAGAAAAACTTCACCACCCGCCCAAAGCCCCCGCGCGGCGCGCGGGCCTCAAAGCGGATAAGCCCCTCAGGCCGCCCCAAGCGAGGCAGCCCTGAAGGCGGTGGCGCCCGTCTGGTTCAGCAGCGGGTTCTCCGCCTCGGGCAGGTCATGCAAATGGCAGGCGGCCAGATGGTTATTGCCCGTCGCCACCAGCTTCGGCTCCTCCTTGCGGCAGCGATCAAACGCATAGGGGCAACGGGTATGGAAGCGGCAGCCCGGCGGCGGACGAATGGGGCTGGGCACATCGCCCTTGAGGATAATGCGCGTCGGCGCACCACCCGGCTCCATCACCGGCACGGCGGAGAGAAGCGCCTCGGTATAGGGGTGCCGCGGCCCACCGAAGAGGTCGCGCTTATCAGCGACCTCCACGATCTTGCCCAAATACATCACCGCCACCCGGTGCGTCATATGCTCGACAATGGCGAGGTCATGGCTGATGAACAGCATCGCCAGACCCAACTCGGCCTGCAAATCCTGCAACAGATTGACGATCTGCGCCTTCACCGAGACATCAAGCGCCGAGACCGCCTCATCGCAGACAATCACATCGGGGTCAGCCGCCAAGGCGCGGGCAATACAAATGCGCTGGCGCTGACCGCCAGAGAATTCATGCGGCCAGCGATTCACCGCATCGCGCGGCAGGCGCACCTTATCCATCAACTCAGCCACGCGGCGGTCGATATCAGCGCTGCTGCTGGCCACACCGAAATTGGTGATCGGCTCGGCCAGGATATCGCGCACCTTCATACGCGGGTTCAGCGAGCTGAACGGGTCCTGAAACACGACCTGGATTTTCCGTCGCAAAGGCCGCAGCGCCGCCGCCGGCATATCGTCAATCCGCTGGCCATCCAGCACCACCTGGCCCGCAGTGAGCGGAAAGAGCCGCAGCACCGCCTTGCCCACGGTGGATTTGCCGCAGCCGCTCTCCCCCACCAGCGAGAGCGTCTCGCCCTTGCGGATGTCAAAGCTCACGCCATCCACGGCGTAAACCTGGCCCACGGTCGTGCCAAAGAGGCCGCCCTTAACCGGGAAATGTTTCTTGAGGTCCGAGACCTGCAGAATGGGCTTCATGCTGCGACAACCTCACGTTCCGCATAGTGGCAGGCGGCAATATGGCCCGGCACTTTCTCCTCCAGACCCGGCACCACCTGGCGGCACAGATCGGTCGCATATTGGCAGCGCGAGGCGAAGACGCAGCCATCAAGCTTGCGCTTCAGGCTGGGCACCAGGCCCGGAATTTCCGCCAGCCGCGACGTCTCGCCGGTGAGCGAAGAGCCCAACTTGGGCACCGAGCCCAGCAGGCCCTGGGTATAGGGATGCCGCGGCTTGGCAAAGAGCTGCGCCACCGTCGCCTCCTCCACCTTGCGCCCGGCATACATCACGATGACACGCTCCGCCACTTCGGCCACCACGCCCAGATCATGGGTGATCAGCACAATGGCCGCGCCCACCCGGTGCTTGAGGTCGCGCATCAGGTCCAGAATCTGCGCCTGAATGGTGACATCCAGCGCCGTGGTCGGCTCATCGGCGATCAGCAGCTTGGGGTTGCAGGCCAGTGCAATGGCAATCATCACCCGCTGGCGCATGCCGCCCGAAAGCTGATGCGGATATTCCCGCACCCGCCGCCGCGCCTCAGGAATGCCCACCAATTCGAGCATTTCAATCGCCCGCTCTTCCGCCTGATGTGCCGAGAGGCCCTGATGCAGGCGCAAAGTCTCACCAATCTGCCGCCCCACGGTCAGCACCGGGTTCAGCGAGGTCATAGGCTCCTGGAAGATCATCGAAATCGAGTTGCCGCGAATCGCCCGCATCTCCCGATCCGACAGCTTCAACAGGTCCTTGCCCTGAAACTTGATCGCCCCGGCGATCTTGCCCGGAGGCTCTGGGATGAGCCGCAAAATGGACATGGCAGTCACGGATTTGCCGCAACCGCTCTCCCCCACAATCGCCAGGGTCTCCCCCGCATTGACGTGGAAGGACACCCCATCCACGGCACGGTTGATGCCGTCCGAGGTGGCGAAATGGGTTTGCAGCTGTTCGACGCTGAGGAGTGGTTCGGTCATCACAGCTTCTTTGCCAGGCGCGGGTCGATCGCATCCCGCAGGCCATCGCCCAGCAGGTTCACCGCCAGCACGGTGATGGAGAGGAAAACGGCGGGGAAGAACACGATATAGGGCTTCACCTGCCAAAGCGCACGGCCCTCGGCCATGATATTCCCCCAGGAGGGAATGATCGGCGGCGTGCCAGCACCAATGAAAGAGAGAATCGCCTCAGTGATCATCGCCGCGGCACAAATGTAAGTGGCCTGCACGGTGAGCGGTGCCAGGGTATTAGGCAGAATATGTCGCCACATAATCATCACCGTACCGGTGCCCGAGGCCACGGCGGCATCAACATAAGGCTGCTCACGCAAGGAGAGCACAACACCGCGCACCAACCGCGTCACCCGCGGAATTTCCGCAATGGTAATCGCCAAAATCACATTCTGCACCGAGCCACGGGTCAGCGCCATCAGCGCAATCGCCAGCAGGATCGGCGGGATGGACATCATGCCATCCATCACCCGCATCACGATGCTGTCAGCCAGCCGAATAAAGCCGGAGAAAAGCCCAATGGTGAGGCCGATCACGCTGGCCAAAAAGGCCACCGAGAAACCCACCAGCAGCGACACCCGCGCCCCATAGAGCACGCGCGAATAAACATCGCGCCCCAGCATGTCGGAGCCGAACCAGAACTGCGCCCCAGGCTCGCGCGTGCGCAAGGCCGGCGCCAGCGAGGTGGGGTCCTTGGTCCAGAGAAACGGTGCGAAGACGGCAATGCAGAGCATGGCCAGCAGCAAACCGCCACCAATGGCAATGGTGGGGTAGCGGCGCAAAAACCCGAGCACGCCGCGCCGCGGCTTCACCGGCGGCAGCACATCGGGCATCGGCTGGGCAATGGCCAAGCCGGCAGGAATAATGACGGCGCTCAATAGCGTATCCTCGGGTCAAGGAAGGTGTAGAGCAGGTCGATCCCCAGATTCACCAGCACGTAGACGAAGCTGAACAGCAGCACCACGCCTTGAATCACCGGGTAGTCCCGCCGCAGAATGGCATCCACCGTCAACCGGCCGAGGCCAGGAATGGCAAAGACGCTCTCAGTCACCACCGCGCCGCCAATCAGCAGCGCAATGCCAATGCCCACCACGGTCACAATCGGCACGGCGGCATTCTTCAGCGCATGCAGAAACAGGATGGAGGACTGGCCCGCACCCTTGGCGCGCGCGGTGCGGATGTAATCCTGCTGCAGCACTTCGAGCATCGTGGCACGGGTGATGCGCGCGATGAGCGCGATATACACCCCACCCAGCGCCACCGCCGGCAGCACCAGATTCTCAATCCAGGGAAAGAACCCTTGAGCAAAAGGCGTATAGCCCTGCACCGGGAACCAATCGAGTTCCAGCGCAAAGACATAAGCCAGCAAATACCCCACCACGAAGACCGGCACCGAAAAGCCCAGCACGGCAAATCCCATCACCGCGCGGTCAATCCAGGTGCCCTGCTTCCAGGCCGCCACCACACCCATGGGAATGGCAATGGAGAGCGCCAGGCACAGCGTGACGATCATCAGCGACAGGGTCGGCTCAATCCGCTGGGCGATCATGTGACCGACCGGCAGATTGGTGAAGATCGAGGTGCCAAGATCACCCTGCAGGATGCGAAACACCCATTCGGAGAACCGCACCAGATAAGGCCGATCCAGCCCCAGCGAGGCGCGAATCCGCTCCACATCATCAGGCGTCGCCTGATCGCCCGCGATCACCGCCGCCGGGTCGCCCGGCGCGAGATACAGCAGCGAGAACACGAACAGCGCCACAAAGGCCATGACGGGTATCGTCGCCAATACCCGCCGAATAATGTAAGCCCACATGGCTTAGTGCCCCCTGGCCATCAAGTCTTGGACACGCCCCAGAAGAAGGGTAGCGGCCCCTTCACCACGCCGGAGACATTGCGCCGCCAGGCCTGGTAGCTCTTGAAGAAGCCGGTCGGCGCATAGACGACGTTTTCCACCGCGGCGCGGTTGATCTTGTCGATGGCGGCCTTCTCGGTCTCCGCCGTCGGCGCGTCGAACCATTCGGCCACACCGGCCTCCACCGCAGGCACCGAGGGCCAGCCGAACCAGGCGCCATCGCCATTGGCGCGCACCGCGTTATAGCCGGCCGGATTCACGCAATCCGCACCCGCATGCCAGGTGTGGAACATGCTCCAACCACCCTGGCCCGGCGGGTTGCGCACGGCGCGGCGCTGACCAACGGTGCCCCAATCGGTCGCCACGAAATCAACATTCATCCCCAGGCGGCGCAGCAGATCGGCGGTCACATCGCCCATCGGCTTGAGCAGCGGCTGGTCCTGGCCCACCAGGCAGGTCACCGGCTCATTGGCATAGCCGCTCTCGGCCAGCAGGCGCTTAGCACCCTCCATATTCGAGCGCTTCATCACCTCGCCACCGGCCTCGCTATAGCTGGAGGTGCCAGGGGTGAAGAAGCCGCCCAGCACACTCCACAGCGCGGTGTCGCTGCCCACCACGGCGCGCATATAATCTTCCTGGCTCAACGCCATCATCACCGCCTGCCGCACCTTCAGATTATTGAAGGGCGCATGCAGGTGGTTCATCCGGAAGCTGCCAATATTGCCCAACGGGTCGGCAATATCGACAAGGATGTTGCGGTTGCGGCGCAGCAGCGGCACGAGGTCGCTGATCGGGCTCTCCCACCAATCCACCTCACCCGCCTGCAGCGCATTGGCCGCCGTCGCCGGGTCGGGCATCACCACCCATTCCAGGCGGTCCACCAGGATGCGCTTGCCGCCAGCCAGCCAGCTCGCCGCGCCCTCGCGCGGGGTATAGCGGCCGAATTTTTCGAATACGGCGCGCGCACCGGGCACCCATTCATCACGCTTGAAGGTCATCGGCCCGGAGCCGACATATTCGCTGATCATCGAATTGCCAGCGGTGGCAGCAATACGCTCAGGCATGATGAAGCAGCAGGGCGTGCCGCATTTGCCCAGCGCGTATTTCATCTTGGGATAGGGGCGCTTCAACTTCCAGCGGAAATTGCGGTCATCCACCGCCACCAACTCATCCTGGATGGCGCGCAGCATCTGGCCCATCGGGTCGCGCGGCGCCCAGCGATTGATCGAGGCGACCACATCCTTCGCCAACACCGGCGTGCCATCATGGAAGATCAGGCCCGGGCGCAGGCGGAATTCCCAGGTCAGCCCATCGGAGGAGACGGTCTCGCCCTCCACCATCTGCCGCTGCGGCACAAGATTCTCATCCACGCCGTAAAGCGTGTCCCACACCGCGGCAGCGGCGTTGCGGACCACATATTGCGTGCCCCAGATGGGGTCGAAATTGGCCAGATTCGCCTGCGGCACGAAGCGCAGCGTGCGCGCCGCGGCGTTCTGCGAGATGGCGGGCGCAGCGGCGGTGACGGTGGCGGCGGCCACGGCACCCTTCAAAAGGTTACGACGTTCCATCGGTCAAGCTCTCCCAAGCCTCATGCGGTGCAAACTGGCGCAATCGAGGCATGTGCGCCAGTCTTATGTGACAGGATTTTTTCGCATTCCACCGGCCTTCCTGCCTCAAGCCGGTGCGACACTAAGCGGCAATTTGCTCGCTTAACGCTCAATAAAATCCCCTTAAGCGCTCAAGCCCGCCGAACGCCCCAAAATAGAGCAGGTCCACCGCGCACAATGCCCGTCAGGCTGCGCCGCCAAGCCTGCGGCGGCCGCACCAGGCCGAGCGGAATAAACGGCACCTCCGCAAAGGCCACACGTTGCATTTGCTCCGCCACCCGCCGCGCCGTGGCGTCATCAGGCGCATCGAACCACTCCTCGCGCAGCGTCTCCAAAGCCGGCAGGGTCGGCCAGCCGGCCCAGGCGGCGGCACCATGGCCGCGCAGCGGCTGGTGGCTCCCAGGTACCGAGACATCCAGCCCCTCCCAGGTCGTGCAAAACGCGCTCCAGCCGCCCGCATCCACCGTGCCGCGATTGTTGCGTCGCTGGATATGCGTGCCCCAATCCATCCCCGGCATATCGACATTAAAGCCCACACGCCGCAGCAAATCGCCCGCCACCTCAGAGAGGTTTTGCAGCACCGGCAGGTCAGAAGCGCCCAGCATGGTCACCCGCTGATTGGCATAGCCCGAGGCCCGCAGCGCCGCCCGCGCCGCCTCCAGGCTGCGAGGGCCCGTCAGCACCTCCAGCCCCGCCGCATTGGCCAGCGGCGTGCCCGGCGTAAACACCCCCGCCGGCACCACCGAGAGCGCGGGGTCCGTGCCGATTGCCGCATCCATAAAGGCGCGCTGCTCCACCGCCGGCAGCAGGGCGCGGCGCACCGCCGCATTGTCGAAGGGCGGATGGAGAAAATTGAACCGCAGCACGCCCAGATTGCCGGCAGGGTTGATCACGCCGATCTCGATATCCCGGTTGCGGCGCAACAAGGGCAGCAGATCCGGCAGCGGGGTTTCCCACCAATCCGCCTCATTATTCTGCAATGCCGCCCCCGCCGTGGCCGGGTCGGGCATGATCTTCCACTCGACCCGGTCAAAATGCACCTGCTTGGCGCCGGCGAGAAAATCCGTGGCCTCACCGCGCGGCACATAGCCGGCAAATTTGTCATAAACCGCCACATCGCCCGGCCGGAACAAATCCTGCCGGAACCGGAACGGCCCAGAGCCAGTGGCATCGGTGATCTGCTGGAACGGGTCAGTCCGCGCCACCCGCTCGGGCATGATGGCGCACATATTGGCCGAGGGTTTGCCCAAGGCCCAGGCCAGCCCGGCCCAGGGCCGCTTCAGCCGAATGCGAATCCGCCGATCATCGGGCGCGGTGATCTCCTCAGCCAGCCCATCCAGCCGCTGCCCCAATACATCGCGCTTCGACCAGCGAATGATCGAGGCCACGCAATCGCGCCCGCGCACCGGCTCATTATCGTGGAATTTCAGCCCTTCGCGCAGCGTGATCGTCCAGGTCAGCCCATCACTGCTGACCTCATGCCCCGCCGCCATCTGCGGCTGCACCCGGTATTGCGCATCCAGGCCATAAAGCAGGTCATAAACCATGAGGCCGTGATTGCGCACCACAACGGCCGTGCTCCAAACCGGGTCAATGCTGGCCAGGTTGGATTGCGGCACGAAGCGCAGCGGCCGCCCCGCCCCTTGCGCAAAAGCCGGCGCCGCCATGCCGGCCGCCAAAACACCACGACGCGAAACACTCATGACTTACCAATTCCCCAAAACACCGTCGCCGGCGAACGAAACACATTGGTGACGTTACGTCGCCAGACGCTGGGCTGCCAGTAGTAGCCCAGCGGCACATAAGGCAGCGTCTCCATCGCCCGCCGGTTCAGCGCGCCGGCAATCCGCCGGGCCTGCGCCGGCTCCGCCGCCTCCAGCCATTCCGCGCGCAGCTGTTCAATCAGCGCATCCTCGGGCCAGCCGAACCAAGCATCACGGCCATTCGAGCGCAGGAAGAGATGCACCGGCGGCGTATCCAGCGCATCACCACCGGCAGTGGTGTGAATGACACTCCAACCGCCCCGCTCCACCGGCTCGCGCGAGGTGCGGCGTTGCACCAGCGTGCCCCAATCGGCGCTGATCACCTCCACATTCATCCCCAGCCGGCGCAGCAAATCGGCCGTGACGAGGGATAACGCGTTGATCTGCGGATAATCCCCCGGTGCGACCAGCACCACGCGCTCATTATTGTAACCGGCGGCGCGCAACGCCGCCCGGGCCGCCTCGATATTGCGCGTCTTGAGGACCTCACTGCCCTCGTCATTGGCCATCGCCGTGTCACAGGTGAAAACACCCTCACAGACGCCCCAGCCGGCCGGGTCCTCACCCGCCACGGCGCGCAGATAATCGCGCTGGTCCACCGCCATCGCCACCGCGCGGCGGATCGCCACATTGTTGAACGGCGCATGCAGATGATTAAACCGCAGGCAGCCATAGAAGCCACTCGACAGCCGCTGCTCCACCACCACTTGACGGTTGCGCCGGATCAGCGGCAGCAGGTCATGCAGCGGGTATTCCCAATAATCCTGCTCGCCGGTCTGCATCGCATTGGCCGCCGTCGCCGGGTCAGGAATGACCGACCATTCCACCCGATCAATGCGCGCCGCGCGACCACCGGCCAGCCCATCCACCGGCTCCTGCCGCGGCACATAGCCATCAAACTTCGCCCAAACCGCGCGGCTGCCAGGGTTCCACTCATTGGCCACGAAACGGAACGGGCCGGAGCCCGTGGCATCGCGCACCTGCTGGAACGGGTCCGTCGCCGCCAGCCGCTCGGGCAGCACCGGCACCGGCCCCTGGCTGCGCCCCATGGCCAGCGCCAGAAACGGAAAGGGCCGCTTCAGCCGGAAGCGAAACCGCCGGTCATCCAGCACCGACAATTCATCCACCGCCGTCCAAAGCACCTGGCCAAAACTATCCCGCGCCGCCCAACGCCGGATGGACGCCACACAATCAGCCGCCCGCACCGGCTCATTGTCATGAAATTTCAGGCCCGGGCGCAGGGTGAAATCCCATTGCCGCCCCTCGGCCGAAATCTCCCAGCCCTCGGCCATTTGCGGCCGCACCTCGCCGGCAAGGTTCACCGTGGTGATATTGTCATACACCATCATGCCGTGATTGCGGGTGACCACGGCCGTGGTCCAGACCGGATCCAGCGAGGTCAGATTGGCCTGGGGAATCACCCGCAGCGTGCGCGCCGCACTGCCCTGCGCCAGTGCCGGCCCCGCCATGGCCGCCATCATCATTGATCTACGCCGCATCCGCTTGACCTCCATCTGGAGAGCCAAGCTTCGGGGATGGCGGCGCAGAGAGCAAGGCCAGGCCGGTCAGCCGCCCCTCAGGCGCGCCGCAAATTCCAAAACAGCGCAAAGCCCGGCACCCGGTCACGCAAATTGCTGCGATGGGCGGTCACCGACATATAGGCCCCCACCGGAATAAACGGCACCTCATCCATCGCCGTGCGCTGCATATCCCGCGCAATCGCCTTTTGCGCATCGAGGTCAGGCGCATCGAACCACGCGTCGCGCAGCTCCTCCAGCCGCGGAACCGTCGGCCAGCCCGGCCAGGAATTGGCGCCGCTGCCGCGCAGCGGGAAATGCCCCGCCGGGTCCATGAAATCGGTCGAGGAAAAGCTGGTCAGAAACACATTCCAGCCGCCGCGCTCAATCGGCTCGCGTGAGGCACGCCGCTGCACCACCGTGCCCCAATCGGTCAGCACGAAATCGAGATTAACCCCCAGCCGGCGGAACATATCCCCCGCCACCTGGGTGATGGCGGCAGGCGCCAGAATATCAGTCGGCCCAATGAGGCGAATAAGCTGGTTGGTATAGCCCGCATCGCGCAGCAAAGCCTTGGCGCGGTCAATACTGCGCGGCCCGGTCAGCGCCTCCAGCCCAACATCCGAGGCCAAAGGCGTACCGGGCGTGAAAACCCCCACCCCGGTGCGAATCAAGGCCGGGTCAGTGCCCACCACCGCACTCATGTAATCGGCCTGATTGACCGCCGGCAGAATGGCCTGGCGCATCTCCTTCTTATCGAAGGGACCATGCAGAAAATTAAAGCGCAGAATGGCACTCAGCGGCAGCGGGTCGATCGGCTCCTGGGTGATGTTGCGGTTGCGCCGCAGCAACTGCTGAATCTCCGGCGGCGGCTGCTCGAACCAATCGATCTCCCCGGTTTGCAGGGCTGCGGTGGCCGTCGCCGCATCGGTGATGATGCGCCATTCGATGCGGTCAAAATTCGCAACCTTGGGGCCCGCGGTAAAGCTCGGCCGCCCCTGCGGGTTGGGCACGTAATCGCCATTGCGCTCATAGACCACGAGGCTGCCGGAATTATACTCCCGGCTGTTGAACTTGAACGGCCCGCTGCCGATGGCCTCACGAATCTGCTGAAACGCATCCGTCGCCGCAATCCGCTCAGGCATCATGAACGGTGCCGGATTGACCGGGCTGGCCAGCGCCGAAAAGAGCAGCGGAAAGGGCTTTTTCAGCCGAAAGCGGAAGGAGGTGTCATCCACCGCCACCAATTCATCGAGTTGGCGGGCCAATTGCTGGCCCGAAGGGTTGCGCCGCATCCAGCGCACCAGGCTCTGCACGCAATCCGCCGCCGTGACGCGCTCGCCATCATGCCAGCGCAGCCCAGCGCGCAGGGTGATGGTGATCCGCTTGCCACCATCCTCGATGCTATGGCCCGAGGCCATTTGCGGCCGCGCATTAAACTCTGCATCCAGGCCATAGAGCGTATCATAGACCATATAGGCGTGGTTGCGGGTGACATTGGCCGTCGTCCATATCGGGTCGAGGCTGGTGAGATTGGCCTGGGGCACAAAGCGCAAAATGCGCGGCGCCTGCGCCACCGCGGGCGAGGTCATAGCTGCGGCGGCGGTGGCGGCAAAGAGTTCACGACGTTGCATGGCACGGGCTCCCAGGTCAGGCGCGGGCACAGCCTTTGCCGTGCCCATGCGCATATTTTAGACACGTGGCGCAGTTTGGCCACGGGTATCGCCGAAGATCAGCCGCGGCGGATATTCCAGAACAGCGGCGGCTGGCCCTTCAGCATGCCGGTGATGTTCCGGCGATAGGCGGTGGGCTGATAGTAACGCCCGAGCGGCATATACGGCACCTGGTCAAAGGCGATGCGCTGCATCTCGGCCGTCGCCGCCTTGGCTGCCGCATCATCGGGCGCATTGAACCAGGCATCGCGCTGCGCCTCCATCGCGGGGATGGTCGGCCAGCCCGGCCAGGCATCGGTGCCATGGCCACGAATCGCTGCATGGCTCGCCGGGTTCCAATGATCCACGCCGGACCAGAAGGTGAAAAACCCGCTCCAGCCGCCCTGCTCGAGCGGGTTGCGGCTGGCACGCCGCGCCACCACCGTGCCCCAATCGGCCGAGACCAGATCGACATTGAAGCCCATCCGCTGAAACAGATCAGCGCCCACCAGGGTGGCGGCATTGATCGAGGCGAGATCGGTCGCATTCATCAGCACCATGCGCGCGCCCATGGCACCCGCCGCCTGCAATTCGGCCCGCGCCGCCGCAATATCCTTCTTCAGCCGGTCCAGCCCCACCGTGGAGCCCGAGGGGCTTTCAGGCGCAAAAAAGCCGATATTCTCCCGCCGCAGGTCAGGATACCCCGTCACCCCGGCGGTGCCGATCACCGCTGTCATGAAATCCATCTGGTTGATGGCGGTGATCACCGCCCGGCGCACGGCGGGGTTGTTGAACGGCGCCACCAGATGATTGGGCCGGAAAATGCCGATCAGCCCGGTATTGTTAATGACATCGACGGTGATGTTGCGGTTGCGTGCCAGCAGCGGGAAGAGATCCGCCGTGGGCTGTTCCCACCAATCCAACTCGCCCGATTGAATGGCGGCCGAGGCGGTGGCCGGGTCGGGCATGATGTTCCACTCAACCCGATCAAAATGCACCACCTTCGGCCCCGAAGTCATCGAAGGCGTGCCATTGGGCATGGGCACATAATCAGGATTGCGCTCATACACCACGCGGCTGCCCGGCACCCATTGGTCACGCAGGAAGCGGAAGGGCCCGCTGCCCACCGCCTCAGTGATATTGGTAAACGGGTCCACATTCGCCAGCCGCTCAGGCATGATGAAGAGGCAGCTCGTGGTGACCTTAGAGAACGCCTCCAGCATCTTCGGGAAGGGCGTGTTCAGCTTGATCTCGAACACCTTGTCCGAAACCTCGGCCATCTCGGCCACCCGGGCCAGGAGCACCTGGCCGAAGGCATCGCGCCGGCCCCAGCGGCGAATCGAGGCCACGCAGTCGCGCCCGCGCACCGGCGTGCCATCATGGAATTTCAGCCCATCGCGCAGGGTAAACCGCCACAGCAGCCCCCCATTCTCCACCACATGGCCCGCCACCATCTGCGGCTGCGGCTCAAAGCGCTCATTCATCCCATAGAGCTGGTCGAAGACCAGGAAGGCATGGTCGCGGGCGACGAAGGCGGTATTGGTGAAGGGGTCGATATTGGGCAGGTTGGCGTGCGGCGAATAGCGGATCACCCGTTGGGCGGCAGGCTGCGCCATGGCAGGCGCGGCCAGGGTTGAAACGGCAAGGCCGGAACCGGCCGCCATGAGGTCTCTACGCAGCATCTCGCTCTCCTGGAATTAAGGCTGGGCAGAGCTTGGCCGATGGCCGAAGCCAAGGGAAGGCCGTTATGCCTGTCGTATGCACAAAGCCGCCCTGCCCGCCGCCATGCAATCGAAACCGGCCCCCTGTTTGCGCCCGCTCGCCCGCCCATCTAAAGGGCGCCATGTTCCTCCGTTTCCCCATCATTGTGCAATTCCTGCGCTTCGGCCTGGTCGGCACCGCCGGCTTTGTGATGGATTCGGCCGTATTGCTGGCAATGCTGGCCCTGGGTGTGGGGCCCTATGCGGGGCGGGTGGCCTCCTATCTCGCGGCGGCGAGCCTGACCTTCGCGCTGAACCGGGCCTGGACCTTTCGCTCCGCCGCCCAGGCGCCGGTGGCGCGGCAATGGGGCCAGTTCGTGGCACTCAATCTGCTCGGCTTTGCTGCCAATTACGGCACCTATGCTGCGGCCCTGGCGGCCAGCCCGCTGGTGGCCGCGCATCCGGTGCTGGGCGTGGCGGCCGGCTCCATCGCCGGCATGTTCATCAATTTCGCCCTCTCCCGCCGCTTTGTCTTCCGCCCTGCCGCATCCTCCGAGCAGGCCGCCAGCATGAAAAATTCGTAAAAAAATGAAATATCGCACCGGTTCAGTACATAAAACGCGTAACAGCATTCCGAGCAGGCCAATTCACGCCGGTTTGCAGCAAGGACTTAAAAGGACTTAAAATGAGCGGCACGCTTGTTGAATATCAGGCATACCCAGCCGCTCACCACGCCAAGGCAACACCATTGGGTAACCGGTTTGCCGCCATAATACGCCGCTGCGCTGGGCCAAGATCTGCCGCCCACCCTGGCGCAGCAACCACAGGAGGGGCTAGGTCGTGCCGATGAACCGTGTGATTCCCAGTATGTCAGGATCGGGTATATTGCCATGATGCCACCGCGCCCGGGGCTCTTCGCCCCAAACCCGCTCAATGACACGCCGCTGGCCCGTGCCATCGCCTCCTGCCGCTCGCAATTCATGCTGGTCGGCGCCTTCTCGGGCGTGGCCAACCTGCTGCAACTCACCGTCTCCATCTACATGATGCAGGTGTTCGACAGGGTGCTCGCCACCCGCAACACCGATACCCTGCTCTACCTGACGCTGATCGCCGTCTTCGCCATCGCCATTCTGGCGATTTTGGAATCGGTGCGCGGCACCATCATGCAGCGCGTCGCCACCTGGCTGGAAAACCGCGTGGCGCCCGAAGGCTTTGCCCGCGCGCTCGAATCCCAATTGCGCGGCCGCCCCTACCGGATGGAGGCGCTGCGCGACTTGGCGATCTGCCGCGGCTATCTCGGCTCACCAGGCATGCTGGCACTCTATGATGTGCCCTGGGTGCCGATCTATCTGGCGGTGATCTTCGCCCTACATCCGCTGATGGGCATCATCGCCGTGGCCGGTGCGGCGCTGCTCTTTGGCCTCACCCTCGCCAATGAATTCATCACCTCCAACCTCCTGCGCGAGGCCAATACCACCGCCATGGCCAGCCAGCGCCGGGCGGATGCCATCGGCCGCAATGCCGAGGTGATCGACAGCATGGGCATGCTCCCCGCGGTGATGACCCGCTGGCGCGAAGGCGTGGCCAAGAGCCTGCCGCCGCAGCAACGCGCGGCCGACCGTGCGGCCTGGATCGTGGGCTCCACCAAATTCATCCGCCTCGCGGTGCAGATCGCCATTTTGGGTTTTGGCGCCTATCTGGTGCTGCAACAGGAGCTGACCTCCGGCGCCTCCATCGCCGCATCCATCATCATGGGCCGCGCCCTGGCCCCGGTGGAGCAATTGATTGGCGGCTGGAAGCAATTGGTCTCGGCCAGGCAAAGCTACCGCCGGCTGCAGTCCTTCCTGGCCCAGCCCCGCATCCGCCCCGAGGGGATGAAACTGCCCGAGCCCACGGGCAAGGTGCTGGTTGACCGGGTCTCCTTCGCCTTCCCCGGCCAGAATGTGGCCATGGTCAAGGGCGTCGCCTTCGAACTCAACAAAGGCGAATCCCTCGCCATTATCGGCCCCTCCGCCGCGGGCAAGACCACGCTCATCCGCATGCTCATCGGCGTGGCCCAGCCCAATCAGGGCCATGTCCGCCTCGATGGCGCCGATGTCTTCATGTGGCAGCGCGAGGATTTCGGCCGCCATGTCGGCTATCTGCCGCAGGATGTGGAGCTGTTTGACGGCACCGTCTTCCGCAACATCGCCCGCATGGGCGAGGCCGAGCCCGATGATGTGTTCGAGGCCGCACGCCTCGCCGGCTGCCATGACATGATCCTGCGCCTGCCCAATGGCTATGACACTGAAATCGGTGATGGCGGGCAGCATCTCTCCGGCGGCCAGCGCCAGCTCATCGGCCTCGCCCGCGCCATGTTCGGCCGCCCCAAACTTGTGGTGCTGGACGAGCCGAATTCCAACCTCGATGGCGATAGTGAGGCCGCTCTCACCCGCGCGCTGGAAACACTCAAGGCGCAGGGCTGCACCGTGGTCCTCGTCTCCCACCGCCCCGCTTTGGTGCAGGGCGTCGATAAGGTCCTGCTGCTCAAGGAAGGTGCGATCGAGATGTTTGGCCCCCGCGCGGAAGTGCTCAAGCGCCTGATGGCACCGCCACGCCCGGCGGAAATACCCGCACCCATGCCAATGGGGGGGGCTGCCTGAGATGAGCGATATCATCGAGCGCCCCGCCGGCCCGCCGCCCGCTGCCCCCGCTGCCCCGGCCCAATCCCAGCTCCGCGCCGCAAGGCCAGCCATCGAACTGCCTTTCGACCCGCTGCTGGACGCCAAGCGCCCACGCACCCGCGGGGTGACCATCTTCGGCCTGATCATCATGCTCGGCTTCTTCGGTGGCTTCATGATCTGGGCGGTTTTCGCGCCCCTCGCCGAGGCCGCGGTGGCACCAGGCGTGATCAAGGTGGAAGGCACCCGCCGGACGCTGGCGCATCTGGAAGGTGGCATCGTGCAGGAGATTCTGGTGCGCGATGGCACCCGGGTCGAGGCTGGCCAGGTGGTCATGCGCCTCGATGATGTGCAGTCCGGCGCCACGCTGGAGGGGCTGCGTGCCCAGCGCTTCGCCCTGCAGGCGCAAGAGGCCCGCCTGCTGGCCGAGGCCGAGCGCGCGCCCCTGGTCACCTTCCCCGCTGACCTCGCAGCCTCCACCCACCCCAGGGCGATCGAGGCGATGACCGGCCAGATCGCCCTCTTCGATGCCCGCCGCTCCAGCCTGCTCAGCCAGGTCTCGGTGATGGAAGCGCGCGAGGTCCAGCAGCAGGCGGCCATTTCCGGCGCCCAGGGCCAATTGCTCTCCACCCGCCGGCAATTGCAGCTCATCGTCCAGGAGGAGGTGATGCGCCGCAACCTGGTCAATCAGGGCCTGGCGCGGCTGCCCGAACTCCTGGCCCTGCAACGCGGCCTGCATGGGCTTGAAGGCCAGATCGTTGATCTGCAAGGCCAGATCGACCGTTCACAGGCCACCATCCAGGAGGCCCGCAACACCGTCCGCCAGATGACCGACCAGCGCATGCAGGAGGTCAATACCGATAGGCGTGACGTCGCAGCACGCCTCGCCGATATCGAGGAGCGCATGCGTGCCGCGGCCGATGTCTCCACCCGCCGTGAGGTCCTCGCCCCCGAGGCCGGCACGGTGGTGAACCTGCGCACCTTCACCATCGGCGCCGCCATCCGCTCGGGTGATCCGCTGATGGACCTCATCCCCGCGCGCGACCAATTGGTGGCCGAGGTGAATGTCCAGCCCTATGATATCGACGTGGTCTATCCCGGCCTGCAGGCGGAAATTCGCCTGCCCGCCTTCAAGCAGCGCCTGGTGCCTTACCTGCATGGCCATGTCACCTTCCTCGCGGCCGATGTCACCACCGACCCGCAGACCCGGCAGAGCTACTACCGAGCCTATATCGCGATCGATCAGGAGCAATTGAACCGCCTGCCCTCGGTCTTCCTGGTGCCCGGCATGCCGGTGGAAGGCCATATCCAGACAGGGCAGCGCAGCTTCTGGCGCTACATGACCCAGCCGATCCGCGACAGCATGGCCCGCGCCTTCCTCGAGCAGTGAGCCCCCCGCCCCCGCCGCCCATGGGCAGCGGGGGCGCCTCCCAGCCAATGGCCCGCCATTGGCATGGTGCATCACCACAAAATCAGACATACTGGCCACACAACCAAGGCCGCCTTCGCCCGAGGGGAAAATCCCCGCCCCGGCGGCCAGACCAGCGCGCGAGGATTTTCATGACCAACCTGCCCAGCCAATTCACCGATGGCATCCTCGACGCCAGCGTCAATCTGGGGGTGGCGCGCATCACCCTCGCCCAGCTCGGGCCAGACGGAAAAGCCGCCCCCTCCAGCCTGCTCCTCGTGCCGGTCATGCAATTGCCTGCCCTCGCCAATGGGCTTCTCACCCTCGTCCAGCAGATCGAAAGCAAGATGAAGGAATCCCAGGCCCAGCAGGCGCCCGTGGCCCCTGAGCAGCAGCCCATGCCCTCGGCCTTTACCTTCGGCGGCCGCTGATTGCGCCTGCCCGGGCGGACGTGACACCCGCCCCCCGATGCCGGGTGCCAAGTCGCCCGGCCCGCGCATGTCAGCACGGAGCCTCTGCGATGAACCTCGCCTGGGCCCAGGCCCTTCCCGGCCAGCCAGCAACACTATTCCAGGCCTTGCAGGCGGCGATGGGCGCAGAGATAGGCCATCGCCTCTTCACCATCATGCGCCATGATGCGGGCGCCGGGCGCAATGCCCGCATCCATTCCAGCCACCAGCAGCAATACCCCGTGGGCGGCGCCAAGCCCCTGCGCCCAACCGCCTGGACGCAGCAATTGCTGGTCGAAGGCCGCCCCTTCATAGGCCAGGACGCTGACACCATCCGCGCCACCTTCGCCGATCACGCAACCATCCTGGCCCTGGGCTGTGAGAGCGTGCTGAACCTGCCCGTGCTGTGGAATGGGCGGGTGCTCGGCACGGTCAATCTGCTGCACCGCGCCGGCCATTACGTGCCACATCATGCGCGCATCGGCATGGCACTCGCAGCCTGGGCGGCACCCGCGCTGCTGGATGGGGCTTGCCCTTCGCCCGCATCGCTTTAGCCTTTCCCCGATAAGGGGAGAAACACGTGAATCCAGCACCGCTTCGCCGCGCAGAATCACTGCGCCGCCTGCTCGCGCCCAATAGCGTCGCCGTTGTCGGCGTCTCGGCCGAGCCCACCAGCTTCGGCGCCCGCACCATCACCAATATGCGCGGCTTCGCCGGCCCGGTTTACGCGGTGAACCCGAAATATGCCGGCCAGGAGCTGCATGGCTACCCCTGCGTCGCCTCCATCACCGACCTGCCAGAGGCGGTGGACAGCGTGGTGCTCTGCATGCCCCGCACCGGCATCTTGGCCAATGTGGAACTCGCCGCCGCCCGCGGGGTGGGTGGCCTCACCATCTACGCCTCCGGCTATGGCGAGACCGATCTGCCCGAACGCGCGGTGGAGGAGGAGCATCTGCGCGCCCGCGCCCGCGAATTGGGCATCCCCCTGCTCGGCGCCAATTGCCTGGGCTTCGTCAACCATGTCACCCGCGCCGGCGCCACCTTCATGCCGGATTACTTCAAGATGACGGCACCGGCCGGTGGCGTGGGCGTGGTCAGCCAATCGGGCGCGCTGGGCTATGCGCTGATGCAGGCGGCCGAGCGCGGCTTCGCCATGTGCCACATGGCCACCGCCGGCAATTCCACCGATCTGGACGTATGCGACCTCGCCGGCTTCCAACTCGAAATGCCGCAATGCCGCAGCATCGCCTTGGCCGTGGAAGGCCTGCGCGATGGCCGCCGCCTGATCGAATTGGGCGATAAGGCGCGCGCCTTGGGCAAACCCATCGTGGTGCTCAAACTCGGCCGCGGCGAAACCGGCGCCAAGGCCGCCATGTCCCATACCGGCTCCATGGCCGGCAGCACCGCCGCCTGGTCCGCCGCCTTCCGCCGCGCCGGCATGCTCGAGGTCGAGGATTTCGACGCGCTGCTGGAGACCGCCGGCTTCATGGCCAAGGCGCCCAAGCCCAAGGCGCGGGGCGTGGGCATCGCCACCCCCTCCGGCGGCGCCGGCATCCTGGCCTCCGACCATGCCGAATATGCCGGCCTCACCCTGCCCCAGCCCACCGCCGCAACCGAGGCGGTGCTGCGCGCCGCCATCCCCGATTTCGGCAGCCCCCGCAACCCTTGCGACCTCACCGCCCAGGTCGCCACCAACCCGGCCAGCTTCGATGCCTGCATGAACGCCATGCTGGCCGACCCGCAATACGCCGCCATCGTGATGCCGGTGGTCTATCACAACCCCACCACCACGCCGCTGCGCATGGCAGCCATGGCGCCACTCGCCCGCGCAGCCGGCAAGCCCATCTGCATCGCCTGGATTCCCGAAAGCCTCGAGGGCCCCGGCCCCGTCGCGGTGGACACCTCAGCCGATCTCTCGCTGTTCCGCAGCATGCGGCGAATGATGAAGGCCATCGCCCTCTGGCTCGAATATCATGACGGCCAGCCCGCCATGGGCGTGATCGGCGAGGCAGCAAAAGCCGCCGCTGCCGCCCTGCCCAAAGGCGCCTGCACCCTGATGGAGGCACAGGCCAAATCCGCCTTCGCCGCCGCCGGCCTGCCCGCCATGCCCGATGCCCGCGCCGCCACCGCAAAAGCCGCCATCGCCGCCGCCGAGGCCCTGGGCTACCCGGTGGTGCTCAAGCTCGACAGCCCCGATATCGCGCATAAGACCGAGGTGGGCGGGGTGAAACTCAACCTCGCCAACGCCGCCGAGGTCAGCACCGCCTTTGCCGCCATCATGGAGGGCGTGCGCAGCCACGCGCCCGCCGCGCGCGTCGATGGCGTGCTGGTGCAGCGCATGGCCGCCCGCGGCCCAGAGCTGATCCTGGGTGCGCGGCAGGACCCGCAATTCGGCGTCACCCTGCTGGTCGGCCTGGGCGGCGTGCAGGCCGAACTCTGGCGCGATGTCACCCTCGACATCGCCCCCGTCTCCCCCGCCCGCGCCGAGGCGATGCTGCGCAGCCTGAAAAGTTTTGCCCTCTTGGACGGCTTCCGCGGCGCCGCCCCCGTCGACGTGGCAAAGGTGGCGCACACCATCGCCCGCTTCTCCGAACTCGCCGCCGCCATCGGCCCAAGGCTGGAGGAGATGGAGATCAACCCACTCGTCTGCCTGCCCGAAGGCAGTGTGGCCCTCGATGGGCTGATGCAACTGCAAGCCTAAGCCAAAGGCGGCGCCGGCAACCGGCGCCGCGATAGCTGGCTGCTGAGTAAAAGAGCGAAAGGACTTTGCCCTCTCGCGCTCACCCACCAGGGTCGACATGTATGTCGACGATTTTCCTGGACCTTTGATGAATATTAAAATCGATAATCAAACGAAGGTGCAGGAAACTAAGTTTCCTGCTGGGGTGCTCGAGGGGCAAAGCCCCTCGATCTTGTTTCAACGCGCCGTTACTTTCCCCCCGCCTACTCGCCCAAACCCAGCGCCGCCCCTGGCCGAGGGTCTTACTTCTTCGCCTGCCGCCTAAGATCAGCAACAGTGGCCCGATTGGTCACCTGCTCCGGGTTCATCCGAATCTCGATGATCGCCGGCTTTTTCGAGGCCGAGGCCCGCTTATAGGCCGGCACCAGTTCCTCGGTCCGCTCCACCACCTCGCCATGCCCGCCAAAGCTCTCGATGAATCGGGCAAAATCAGGGTTGGTCAGCGCCGTGCCGGAAATGCGCTCAGGATAGGTCCGCTCCTGATACATCCGGATGGTGCCATACATCTGGTTGTTGAAGACCAGGATGATCGGGTTGACCTTGTGGTGGAAGGCGGTGGCGATTTCCTGCCCCGTCATCAGCGCCCCACCATCGCCCACAAAGCAAATCACCTCGCGCTCCGGCGCGGTGAGCTTGGCGCCGATGGCGGCGGGAATGCCATAGCCCATGGCACCACAGGTCGGCCCCAGGAAATCCTGCTTGGCGCCGACATGGTTAAACCGGGTCGGCCAGGTGGCGAAATTGCCGGCATCGGTGGTGAAGATCGTATCCGCCGGCAGCGCCTTTTCCAGCGCCTGCAACGCCCGGGCCAGATTCAGCGGCCCCTCATACTCCGGCGCCTCGGCCTGGGCCAGGCGGCTGGCCCGCAACTGCTTCGTCCAGGCGCCCCAGACCGGCTTCTTCACGCGCAGCCCCTTCACCGCCGCAGCAAAGGCATCAAGATCCGAGGTAATACCCAGCGCCGGCCGATACACCCGGCCAATCTCGCCCTGCTCAGGAAACACCTGCACCAGCGGCGTCGCCCCCGCCATATCGAGCAGCGTATAACCCTGGCTCACCGGCTCCCCCATCCGGGTGCCGATGGCGAGAATAAGGTCGGCCTGCTTGGCATGCGCCACCAGCGCCGCATCAGCACCAACCCCCAAATCCCCCACGAAATTATCGTGGTTGCCGTCAAAATTGCTCTGCCGGCGGAAGGAGACGGCCACCGGCAGATTATTCGCCACCAGGAATTTCGCAATCGCCGCGCGCCCCGCCTCGGACCAATTGCTGCTGCCCAGAATCGCCAGCGGCCGCTTGGCGCGCCCCAGCATCTCCATCATCTCATCAATCGCCTTAGGCGAGGGATGCGCCGGCGCCACCCGCGCCGGGGGAATATCCGGCACGCTGGCAAAACGCTTTTGCATTTCCTCCGAAATCGCCACCACCACCGGCCCCGGCCGGCCGGATTGCGCCACATCAAAAGCATGCGCCATCAGTTCAGGAATGCGGCTCTCATGGTCGATCTGCGTCACCCATTTGGCGATGGGCGAGAACATCCGCCGGTAATCCACCTCCTGGAAGGATTCGCGGTCAGTCTCCTCATGCGGGATCTGGCCGACCAGCAGCACCAGCGGCGTGCTGTCCTGCATGGCGATATGCACGCCAATGGCAGCATGGCAGGCGCCGGGCCCGCGGGTGACAATGGCCACACCAGCCCGCCCCGTCAGCTTGCCATGCGCCTCGGCCATATTCACCGCGCCCGCCTCAAAGCGGCAGGTGACCAACTCCACCCGGTTGCGATTGGCATAAAGCCCATCGAGCAGATCAAGATAGGATTCGCCCGGCACGGCAAAAACATGGGTGGCACCTTGGGCGATAATGGCATCGGCCAAAAGCCTGCCGCCGCTGCGCGGTTCCAGCGCGGCGGGCTTTGCCGCAGCAGCCTTTTTCTTCACCGCGGTCTTACCGCCCGCCTTCGCGGCCACCGCCGCCACCATCTTCGCCATCAGGCTTTCCCCCATTTCGGAGAGGCAAGCCTAGCGCCGCCGCCGCCGCGCGTCACTCCGCGGCGCCTGCGGAATCACCCAGCCGCAATCTTAATGCAGCGCGCCCGTCTGCCACCGCCCGCCTCCACCATCGCCGGAACACCTGCCTCGCAGGCCGCCTCGGCCATGGCGCAGCGCGGGGAAAAGCTGCAACTCGTGGGCACGCTGGAAAGGCTCGGCGGCGCACCCGGAATGGTCGTCAGCACCTTGCCGCGCATATTGCCATGCACCGTGCTGTTCAGCAGGCCACGCGGATAGGGATGCAGCGGCCCGGCCATAAAGCTGCCCACCGGCCCCTCCTCCACCACCCTGCCGGCATACATCACCGCCACCCGGTCGGCGATCTCACCCGCCACGCCCAGATCATGGGTGACGAAAATCACCCCCATGCCCAGCTTCTGCTGCAATTCGCGCAGCAGCAGCAGCACCTGAATTTGCACCGTGGCATCCAGCGCCGTGGTCGGCTCATCGGCCAATAACAGCTTGGGCCGGCAGGCCAGCGCCACCGCAATCATCGCCCGCTGCCGCAGCCCCCCCGAAAGCTCATGCGGATAAGCATCCAACCGCCGCCTGGCCGAGGGAATTTGCACCAACTCCAACAATTCCAGCGCACGGGCCATTGCCGTCGCCCGCGAGGCCCCCTCATGGCGCTGCACCACCTCGGCAATCTGCCGCCCCACGGTGAAGACCGGGTCCAGCGCCGTCATCGGCTCCTGGAAGATCATCGCCACCTCGCCGCCGCGGAAATCCGCCATGCGCCGCTCACTCATCGCCAGCACATTCTGGCCCGCCACCTCGATGCCGCCGGTCACCCGGGCGAATTTCGGCAAAAGCCGCATCAGCGCCCGCAGCGTGACCGATTTGCCCGAGCCGCTCTCGCCCAGAATGCACAGCACCTCGCCCTCGGCGAGTTCCATATTCACGCCATTGACCGCATGCACCGTGCGGTCGCGCGTGGCGAAGGTCACCGAGAGATCGGTCAGCTTCATCAGAGGTGCGGCACTCATACCACCACCTCCAAAATCGCACCGGCCTTGGAATGCCCGCTATCGAGCGTCGCCATATGGCAGGCCGCCAAATGCCCATCACCCAAATCCGCCGCCACCGGCTTGCGCGCCGCGCAGACATCCTCGGCAAAGCCGCAGCGGGTGCGGAAGCGGCAACCGCTGGGCGGGTTCACCGGGTTCGGCGGGTCGCCCACCAAGGGCGGCACGGTGCGCCGCTTGGCCGGGTCCATGCTCGGCCGGCTGGCCAGCAGGGCGCGAGTATAGGGATGCGCCGGGCGGTCATAAATCGCCTCCACCGGGCCAATCTCCACCACCTCACCCAGATACATCACCAGCACCCGGTCAGAGATGAACTGCACCACATTCAGGTCATGCGAGATGAACACAAAGGTCAGATTAAATTTCGCCTTAAGGTCCACCAGCAGGTTCAAAACCTGCGCCTCCACCGATTTATCCAGCGCCGAAACCGGCTCATCCAAAATCACCAACCGCGGCTGCAAGGCCAGCGCCCGGGCAATATTCACCCGCTGCCGCTGCCCACCCGACAATTCATGCGGGTAGCGCCGGGCAAATTGCGCCGGCGCCAGCCCCACCGCCGCCAGCAAATCCCGCGCCCGCTCACTCGCCTCACGCTCGCCCACACCATGCACCTTGGGCGCGAAAGCGATGCTGTCCTCAATCGGCAGACGCGGGTTCAGCGAGGCATAGCTGTCCTGAAACACCATCTGCACCTGCCGCCGATAATTGCGCAGCGAAATGCCGCTCGCGCGCGGCTCACCCACCGCCTCGCCATCAAACACCATGCTGCCCGCATCAAGCCCCAGCAGCTGCACCAAAAGCCGCGCGGTGGTGGATTTGCCGCACCCACTCTCCCCCACAATGCCGAGCGTCTCGCCCTTCATCACCTCAAAGCTCACCCCATCCACGGCGCGCACAGTCGCCACGGTATTGCCAAACAGCCCCCCCTTGATCGGGAAATGCTTGGTCAGGCCGCGAAGCGCGAGCAGGGGCTGGGCGGGGCCGCCACGGTCATTTTTCGATTCCATGGCGACTGAATAGCCATTTCACGCCGGCCATGGAACGCACCTCCAAAGCGGCCAGGGCCATATGCGGCGGTTTCTGCCACCATCTTGGGCAGCCGCCCTGCACCGCGCCCGCCCCAAGGTCAGTTGCCCCCACGCGCGCGCGCGTCCATCCTCCCGGCATATCCCAAGGAGCCCGAGATGCGAGCGATCTTCGTGCAGATCAAATGTGAGATGGGCGCGGCCTATCGTGTCGCGCGCCACATGGCCGACAGCATCGAGGAATTGTCGGAAATGCACTCCATCTCCGGGCAATATGATTTGCTGGGCAAATTCTACCTGGCCCCGGAGCAGGATGTCGGCCTCTTCGTGGTCGAAAAGGTGCAGACGGTGGAGGGCGTGAAAGACACCTACACCATGCTCACCTACAACGCCTTCACCGCCACGCGCTGAGCCTCTTCCCCTCCCTCCCCCTGGGGGCCGCCACAACAACATCACAAAGCCGCCGCGCGCTGCCTTGAAGCGGGCGCGATTACGCCACGGCCTGGGTCCAGCATGTGTCTTGAGGGGATAGCCCCCTCGGTGCCCGGGGTGACAGCCGGCACCTCCCCCAGGCCAAAACCCATGCGAAAGCTTCTCACCGCCGCCGCCCTCTCCGCCACCCTGCTGCTGGGGGCCTGCCAGAACCCCGATGGCAGCGTGAATATGGGCAATACCCTGCTGCTCGGCGCGGGTGTCGCCGCCCTGGCCGGCGGCGTGGCGCTTGCCGCCAATAGCGGCCATGGCCATCGCAATGGCGGCTATAACCGTGGCTATAGTCGCGGCTACCACCCGCAACACGGCTCCGGCTACGGCCGGCGCTGGTAGCCAGGTGCCGCTTCAGGCCATCAACACCCCACCACAGCCGTTTCACCACAAGCGAAGAGGGTGAAACGGCTCAAGCCTTGACTGACCCAATCGCCCCCCGCGAAGCCGCGGGGCCGGAAAAATCCCTAATCCCAGGTCTTAAAGGCTTCCATTTCCGAGATCGGCCGCGCCTTCGCCAAAGCCGCCAAATCCGGCAGCGGCCGGCCAAACTCGGCATCACCGGCAAAAGCCGCCTCAATCGCCGCTGCCACCTGCAACACCACCGCATCGCCACCGCGCGGGCCCACAATCTGCAAACCGAAGGGAAAACCCTTCTCATCCAGCCCCACCGGCAGGCTCATCGCCGGGTGCCCGGTGAGCGTCACGTAATAAGCCAGACTCAGCCAATGGAAGTAACTCCGCACCGGCTTGCCATCGATCACCGCCGGATACAGCTCCCGCCACGGCCGCGGCGAGCAGCAGATGGCGGGGCTGATCAGCACCGAATGCTCGCCAAAAAACGCCTGAAAGCCGCGATAAATCTGCGTCTGCCGGGTCAGCGCCGCCGAATTATCGGCGAAGGTATAGCGCATCGCCTCGGCCACATTGGCATGCATATTCGGCCCGCAATCCTGCGGCCGCGTCTGCACCTTCTCGGCATGGGCGGAGAGCACACCCACCGAGCGCAGCACCTCAAACGCCTCATCGCCACCGCTCACATCCGGTGTGGCCTCAGTCGCCCGGGCAAACATCGGCGCGAGCGCGGCCACCACCTGGCGGAATTTCCGTCGCACAATCCCCTCGGTCGGTGCGAGGCCGAAATCCTCGGTGAAGGCGAGCGACATGGCGGAAAGATCAGCCGGCAGCACCGGGTGAAACAACTCCGGCCGCTCACGCATGCGATGGCCCGGAAAACTATAGGCCAGCGGATCAGCCGCATCATCACTCGCCATCGCGCCCAGCATCAGGCCCAGATCCGCCACATTGCGCGCCATCGGCCCCAGCATCGGCAGCGGCGAAAACCCATGGCCGCGCCGCTCGCTCGGCACCAGCCCTGAAGAGGGCCGATAACCCACAATGCCATTAAAAGCGGCCGGATTGCGCAAGCTGCCGCCGGTATCACTGCCGGAAGCCAGCGGCACCATATTGGTGGCCAGCGCCACCGCCGAACCACCCGAGGACCCCGCCGCATTATAGGCCGGGTTGAAGGCATTGCCCGTGGCACCCCAGACGGTGTTGCGGCTATTCGCCCCCAAGCCGAATTCCGGCACATTGGTCTTGCCCAGCACATTGCCGCCCGCCTCGCGCAGGCGCCGCACCATGCCCTCATCGCGGGTGGGAATATGGTCGGCGAAGATCGGGCTGCCCCAGGTGGTGCGCAGCCCCTTGGTCTCTTCCAGATCCTTGATGCCCAGCGGCAGGCCATGCAGCGGCGGCAGCGGATCCGCCCGCATGGTCTTCTCATCGGCCGCCCGGGCGGTGGCGCGCGCGGCGTCGATATCCATCGCCGTCATCGCATTCACCGCGGGGTTGATGGCGGCAATCCGGCCGATGCAGCTTTCCAGCAGCTCGCTCGCCGAGAGTTTCTTCGCCCCAATCATGCGGCGGGCCGCAATGGCGGTGAGGTCGCAGGGTTCGGTCATGTGTCGTGTCCTCTCGCCGCATCACGCGGCCCTTGGGGGCGAACAAACGCCCCCCATGAATCAAGGCAAGCAAGAATGATGGCAAGCCAGCCAGGCGCCTGCCCTCAATACCCCATCGCGCAGCCATCCTTGCGCGGCTCACTTCCCGCGATCAGCGCACCGCGCTTGCGGTCAATGAAGATCGCCTGGCCACCACCATGCGGCTTGGCAATCGGCTCGCATTCATGCCCCAGCGCATTCAGCCGGGCCACCACCTCCGGCGAAATCCCATTCTCCACCTGCACCTTGCCTAGGCGCGGGAAGAGCCGCGGCGCATCAATCGCCTCCTGCACATCCATGCCATATTCAAAATGATTGGTCAGGAACAGCGTCTGCCCCATCGGCTGGAAATGCCCGCCCATCACGCCATAGGGCATGATGCATTCACTATCCTTCATCACCATGCCGGGAATGATGGTGTGCATCGGCCGCTTATTCGGCCCGATGCAATTCGGGTGGCCTTCCTCCAGCCGGAAGCCATAGCCGCGATTCTGCAGCATCACCCCCGATTCCTCGGCCAGAATACCCGAGCCAAAACTCTCAAACAGCGAGTTGATGAAGGAGCAGGCATTGCCCTCCTCATCGACGACGCACATGTAAATCGTGTCCTTATGCCGGGCGAGGTCGCTTTCGCCGGCCAGCGGCATCATCGCCATCGCCCGCTCATCAGAGATCAACCGCGCCAGCGCCGCGCCATATTCCGGGCTCAGCAGCTTTTCCACCGGAACATCAAAGAAGGCCGGGTCAGAGAGGAAGGCATCACGGTCCCGATAAGCCAGCCGCGCCGCCTCAATATGCCGATGGAAGCGCTCGGCACTCAGCGGCCCCTGCTCGGCAGTCGGCAGATTGCCCAAAATATTCAAAATCTCCAGCACGATCATGCCCGAGCCATTGGGCGGGCACTGAAAGACATCCATCCCCTTCCAGCGGGTCTTGATCGGCGTGACAAACTCCGCCGCCTCGCGGCCATTGGCAAAATCTTCCTCAGTGTGCAGCCCGCCCAGCGCATTGAGCGCCTTCACCATATCGGCGGCGGCTGCCCCCTCGTAAAACGCCTTCGCGCCATGCTGGCCGATATTGCGCAGCGTGCGGGCCAGGGCCGGGAAGGCCATCTTATCGCCCATCTTCGGCGCCACACCGCCGGGCAAATAATGCCGCGCCGCAGCCGCATTCTTGGCCAGCTTGCCCGCCGCATCCGCCCAATCCGTGGCGACGCGGGCATGAACGTGAAAGCCACCCTCGGCAAAGCGCGCCGCCGGCTCCAGCAATTCATCCAGCCCCTTGCGGCCATGCGCGCGGCTCAGCTTCTCCCAGGCGCCAATGGCACCAGGAATGGTCACCGAATGCGCGCTGGTGGGTTCCAGCGCCGTCACCTGGCGGGCGCGCAGCGCCTCGGGCGTCGCCCCCGCCGGCGCACGGCCCGAGCCATTCATCGCAATGACCTGGCCCGTGCCGGCCGGCGCATAGAGCACGAAGCAATCACCACCAATGCCAGTGCTCTGCGGCTCAATCACCCCCAGCACCGCGGTCGCCGCAATGGCGGCATCCACCGCATTGCCGCCCGAGCGCAGAATATCCAACGCCGTCAGCGTCGCCGCCGGCATGGAGGTCGCGGCCATGCCACGGCCGGAAATGACCGGGCTGCGGCCCGGGGCATGAAAATCGCGCATGATCTTGGACTTCCTTCTCGTCACATTTCGGATTGCACAGGGCAGCCCAACCGGCAAGCGCCCCCCTTTCCTCCATGGCGCACAGCCGCTAAGCGCCCATCGCATGGCCGATCCCATCTCCTGGAACGATTTCGAGCGTGTGGACATCCGGGTCGGCACGGTCATCCAGGCCGAGCCCTATCCCGAGGCGCGCAAACCCGCGATCAAACTCTGGGTCGATTTCGGCGCGGAGATCGGCGTGAAGAAAACCTCAGCCCAACTCACCGTGCATTACACCCCCCAGGCGCTGCTCGGCCGCCAAGTGGCCGCGGTGGTAAATTTCCCGCCCCGGCAGATCGGCAAATTCATGAGCGAAATCCTGGTGCTGGGCATGCCCGATGCCCAAGGTGCCGTGGTGCTGCTCGCCCCCGACCAGGCGGTGCCCAATGGCGGAAGGATGTTCTAACCCCATGACCCAACGCTACTTCACCGTCACCTGGGACCAGCTGCACCGTGACAGCAAAGCCCTCGCCTGGCGCCTGCTGCATGGCGGCCCCTGGAAGGGCATCGTCGCCATCACCCGCGGCGGCCTCATCCCCGCCGCCATCGTCGCGCGTGAACTGGAATGCCGGGTGATAGAGACCATCTCCGTCGTCACCTATGATGAGCAAAGCCGCGGCGAGCCCCAGGTCATGAAACAGGCCACCGCCGCCGGCGATGGCACCGGCTGGCTCATCATCGATGATCTGGTGGACACCGGCACCACGCTGAGGGTGGTGCGCGCCCTGCTACCCGGCGCCCATGTCGCCACCATCTACGCCAAACCCGCCGGCCGCGATCTGGTGGACAGCTTCATCACCGAGGTCAGCCAGGATACCTGGATTCTCTTCCCCTGGGACACCGAGGCGCAGTTCATCCCGCCCATCGCCAAGGCGGCCAAATAATCCCCTACAAAATCCGCCCCTCAAAAGGCGGCAGGTAATCCGGCGCCTCGAATTCCACCACCCAAAGATCAGGGTCGCGCTTCACCTGCCGCTCGACATAGGCATCCGCCACCGCCTGCTCCACCGGCGCGGGGCCAGTGCCGCGCATCCAGGCCGGGCGCCCATCGGCATCGCGCGCCTGGGAGAGCACCACCACCCCGCCCCGCCCCAGCAGCACACACAGAAAGCCCCCACTATCCGGGTCCCCCCGGCGCAACTGCATCGCCGGGCGGCCGGCGGCATTGGAAAGCCGGATCGCCATGCTCACCCAGATCTCTGATTTCACCCGTGCTTCCATGGCCCCATTCTGCGCCAGCCGCCCGCCCCTTGCCAGCGTCCATCGCCCCGCGCCACAACAGCACTTCAGGAGATCACCATGGACGCCAGCAAACTCACCGAAGGCCAGCGCGCCTATGAAGCCAAGCGGGCGGCGAAAGCCGGCATGAGCCTGGATAAATGGCTCACCCAGAAGGAAAAGCGCGCCCGCGAGGAAGCCGCCACCGCCGCACGCGAGGCCGCGGCCGCCGCCGAACCACAAGCCCCCGCCAAAAAGCCCGGCTTCTTCTCCCGCCTGCTCGAACGCGCGCAAAAACCGCTATAGGCCCTCACAGCATCCGCATCAGCGTGCCATCACGGCGGATGGCATGGTGATAGATCGCCGCCGCCACATGGGCGGCGATCAGCACCGGCAGCAGCCAGCCCAGCCAGCCATGCAGCCACATCAGGGGCTTGGCCAATCCCTCCCAGGCATTCATGAATTTCGGCAAGTCGATGAAACCCAGATAGGCCGTCGCCCCCTGCATCGGAAAACCAAAGGCATTGCTGGCGAAAAACCCCAGCACCGGCTGCGCCACCAGCGCGGCATAAAGCATATGGTGGGTGGCGGCAGAGGCCTTGCGCAAATACCCCGGCAGATCCCCAGGCAGCGGCGGCGGCGGGCTGAAGCGCCGCCAGGCCAGCCGCGCCAGCACCAATATCAACAGCGTCAGCCCCAGGCTTTCATGGATCGCGTAAAACCCCATCTTCGAGGGATCCTTGATATGGCCAATCACCACCCCGCTCAGCAGCGCCAACACGATCAAGGGCACGCTCACCCAATGAAAAATCTTCGCGACGGCGCTGTAGCTGCCATCAGGTCGTGTGATGCTCATGCGGGGCTCCGGAGATGATTGCGCTTCATGCCGATTGGTCAATGCATACCCCCAAACGCTACCACGCCCTGGCACGGCGGCGAAACAATACATGGCACATCGCCGCCCCCCGGCTGGTGGGCGAGCCCATGGCCCTGCTCCGCCCCCTGCTCGCCGAAGGCCCGCCAGTCTTTATGGGCCTGGACCTGCCCCTGGGCCTGCCCCGCGCCTATGCCACCCATTGCACCGAGGCCGATTTCCCCGCCTTTCTCCGCGCCCGCCTCACCACGCCAGAATTCTTCGAGGTGAACGAAACCCTCACCACCATCAGCCGCGCCCGCCCCTTCTACCCCGCCCGCGGCGTGAAGGGCATGACGCGCCTCTCCCACGCCCAGGCCCTGGGCATGGCAAGTGCGGCCGATCTGTCGCGCCATTGTGACCGTGCAACCCCACTCCGCCCCGCCGGCGCCCCGCTCTTCTGGACGCTCGGCGCCAATCAATCCGGCAAGGCCGCCATCGCCGCCTGGCGGGACTGGCTGGCCCCGGCCCTGCAAGCCGGCGCGCCGCTCTCCCTCTGGCCCTTCGAAGGCCGCCTGCAAGCCCTCCTCCGCCCCGGCCGGGCCGTCCTGGCCGAGGTCTACCCCGCCGAAGCCATGCGCCAACTCGGCCTCAAACTCCCAGGCAGCAAACGCGACCAAACCGCCCGCCGCGCCCTGGCCCCCGCCCTGCACCAGGCTCTCACCCAAGCCCAGGCCCACCCCGAACCCGCCCTCTCCGCCGCCATCACCGATGGCTTCGGCCACGACACCGCCGGCGAGGACAGGCTGGATTGCCTCCTCGGCCTGCTCTGCATGCTGCAAGTCCTCGATGGCCGCCGCGCCGACCATGTGCCGGAAGACCCATGGATTCAGCGCTGGGAAGGCTGGGTGCTAGGGCAATCCTGACAGGCGGCCAACAGGCGCTTGTGGCAATACAAACGGCGAAAGGGCTTTGCCCTATGGCGCTCTCCCACCAGGCTCGACATGTATGTCGAAGGTTTTCCTACATTCGACAAAATTCAAAAAATAAGTTTACTATAGTATGTCTACTTCAATAAAATATATTCCAAGTGAATTATAACATAAACCCAAGAATTAAACGAAGGTGCAGGAAACTAAGTTTCCTGCTGGGGTGCTCGAGGGGCAAAGCCCCTCGATCCTACCCAGGTCTTCCCGCAGCCTGCCGCCCTCAGGCCGGCTCAGCATCCCGCCCCGCCCACATCCGCTGAAACGCCGGCCGCGCATGGCAGGCCGCCAGCCACGCCTTCACATGTGGATTGGCCTCGAACAGCGCGGGCGCCGCCACGGCGTAGCGAATAATCTCCGCCACATTGATATCAGCCACGGTGAAGCGCCCGCCCACCAGATAGCCCGTCGCGGCCAGCGCCTTGTCCAGCACGGCAAAGGGTGCGCGCAGCGCCGCCTCGGCGGCATCGGCCGCCGCTGCATCGCGCTCGGCCACCGGCTTGGCCAGGCGGTTATAGAGGATGGAGAGCGAATGCGGCTCCACCCCGGTCGCCGCCCAAAGGCTCCACATCGCCATCTGCCCATCCTCGGCCAGATTGGCCGGGCCCAACGCCCCACCATAGGCCTTCGCCAGATAGAGGTTCATCGCCAGCGACTCGCTCAGCACCAGGTCGCCATCCGTCATGCATGGCACTTGGGCATTGGGGTTCACCTGCAGGAACGCGGCCGAGGCCGTGTGCATCGGCGCATCCGGCGCATCCGGCTCCGCCAGGCGATAGACCTGGATCACCGGCACGTGGCGGAATTCCACCCCCGCCTCATAAGCCAGCCAGACATTGCGCGAGGCGCGCGAGCGCAGCACGCCATAAATCGTGATCATCATCAAAATCCTTACTGGTTATAAAGCCCCGCCGCCCTTGCGGCCTGCTTGAGCAGGGCGATGGAAATCTCCAGCGTCGGCGCCGGCACCCCCAATTCGCGGGCGAGGAGAATGGGCTGCTCAAACAGCGCCGCCACCTCCATTGGCCGCCCCGCCTCCAAATCCTGCAAAATCGAGGGCTTATGGGCAATGCCGCTGCTGCGCGCGGTGCGGTCACGTGCATCCATCTCAATCTTCAGCCCCAGCGCCCGGCCAATGGCCAGCGCCTCCTCGGTGCAGGCAATCGCCGCCTCATAGAGCACCGGGTCGGACATGGTGGTCTTGATATCCTGCCGCGCCACGGTGCTGAGCGGGCCATTGGCCAGATTGCCAATCAGCTTGGTCCAAAGCTCGGCGCGAATATCCGCACTCGCCCGCGCCCCCATGCCGCCAGCCTTCAGCGCCCCCGCCAGCGCCTGGGTGCGCTCGGAAATCCGATTATCCAATTCGCCAAAGATCACTCGGTCCCCCTGGCTCGCCACCTTCACGACGCCAGGCTCAACCACCGTGCAGGCCGACCACACCACACCGCCAATGGTGCGCCGCGTGCCAATCGCATCGCGCACCACATCGCCGGGGTCCACCAGCGGCAGGCGTGTGCCCTCGCGCGCGCTGCCCTCATGGTCAAAATACCACCAGGGCACGCCATTCATGATGAAACTCACCGAAGTCTCCGCCCCCAGCAGCGGCCCAATCGCCCCGGCCACACTGGCCAGCGCCGTCTGCTTGGTGGTGACCAGCACGGCATCCTGCGGCCCCAACTCCGCCGCCGTGGCAGCCGCGCGGGGATGCACATGGATCTCCCCATCCGGCGCCAGCACCTTCAGCCCATTCTCCTGAATGGCCGCCAATTGCGCGCCGCGGGCGATGATGGACACATCCGCCCCCCCCTTCGCCAGCCGCGCCGCAATATGGCCGCCAATGGCGCCGGCGCCAAATACACAAATCTTCAAGGGGCAATCTCCGGGTTGTTGCGCATCAGCGCGAGCATGGCGGCCGCAGCCTCGGCCAAAGTGGTGGCCAGGCGCGCCCCCAGCGCCGCATCGGCACTGCGGGCATCCTCCGCCTGCACCCCGCCGGGTGCGACTTCATCAACATGGGTGGGCAGGGCGAAATCCACCCCGCCCAGATGCAGCGCCCCAAAATTGCTAACCCTGCGGCCAAACAAGGCCCGCGGCCCATCCCCCGGCGCAATCGCCGCAGGGCGCACCAATTCAGGCAGCAGATGCATCGCCACCGACAGCACCGGGTTGCCGCCATGCCCGGTGGCCGCCGCCGGGGCCCCCCAGGCCTTCAACAACCCCGCCGCCTCGCGCCACAAATGCAGCGCCGGCAGCACCACCCCATGCCGCGCCCGCATCGCCCGCTGCGCGCTATCAATCGACGCAATATTGCCGCCATGGCCATTCACCACCAGCAGCCGCGCCCCCGGCGCGCCGCGATGCAGCGCCTCCAAGCATTCCAGCGTCAGCGCGGTGAGCGTAGCCGGTGAGAGCGCAATGGCCCCCGGCACACCGGCAAAAAAATCCTCGCCCCCAAAGGCAATCCCCGGCGCCACCAGCGCATCATCACCCTGCACCGCCAGCGCCCCGGCGGCCTGCATGGCAATGGCCTCGGACAGCAGATAATCCCCCATCGGCGCCGCCGGGCCATGGGTCTCCGTGCTGCCCATCGGCAGAATCAGCGCAGCACCGGCGGCAAGACGCGCCGCCACCTCCGGCGCACGCAGCCGGGCAATGGCGTGCTCCATTACCGCAGCATATCCACGGCAATGCGGCTCAAAGCCTGCACGCCGAGCGCCAGGCAAGCCTCATCGGGCTGGTAGAACGCATTGTGCAGCCGGTCATCGCGCCCCGGCGCGCCGGAACCCACCAGCAAATGAAAGCTCGGCACCCGATCGGCAAAGGCCGAGAAATCCTCCGCCCCCATCGAGGGCTCCTTCTCCACCAGCGCCCTGCCGAAATTCTGCGCAACCGAAGCAATGGCCGGCTCCAGCACCGCATCATCATTGCGCAGGCTGGGCACCATGCGGCGATAATTCACCTCAATCTTGCAGCGCATCGCCTCGCCCAGCCCCGCGCAAAGCCTGCGAATCGCCGCCTCGGCCACATCGCGCGCCTCGGGCTGCAAGGTGCGCACCGTGCCCTTCAGCGCCACCCGCTCAGGGATAATGTTGTAGGTGGTGCCACCCGAGAACATCCCCACCGTCACCACGCAAGGATGCAAGGGCTTCTGCTCGCGCGACACCACACTCTGCAATTGGGTGATGAGATGCGAGGCCGCAACAATCGGATCCACCGCGGCATAGGGATGCGCCGCATGCCCCGATTTGCCTTGCACGATAATGTCAAACCTATCCGAGGCCGCCAGCGCATGCCCCCGCACAAAGCCAAACTCGCCCACCGGCATATCGGGCATATTGTGGAAGGCCAGCGCCATATCCAACCCATCCGCCGCACCCTCGGCGATCATGGCCGGCGCCCCCTCCAGCACCTCCTCGGCCGGCTGGAAGATCAACTGAATGCGTCCCGCCAGATTGGGTGCGAGTTCCTTCAAAATTTCCGCCACACCCAGCAAGGTGGTGGTGTGGATGTCATGGCCGCAAGCATGCATCTGGCCATCAATCGTGCTGGCAAATTCCTGCCCGGTTTCCTCATGAATCGGCAGCGCATCCATATCAGCGCGAATCGCCAGCGTCGGCCCCGGCCGCCCGCCCTCAATGGTGCCGATCACGCCGGTGCGGCCAATCCCGGTGCGGTGCGGGATGCCAAGCCTAGTCAGCTCTGCGGCAACAATCCCAGCCGTGCGCACCTCCTGAAAGGCCAGTTCCGGCACGCTATGGATGTCACGACGAATCTCGATCAGCCGCGCCTCGATGGCGGCGGCGGCATCCTTCAAATGGGCGGCGATATCATTGGGAAGGGGCATGGGGATTCCGGCAATTGAGGGATGCCCAGCATCGGCCGGGGCGGCTGGGCTGTCCAGCTTGCGGCCCGCCCGGCCCGGCCTTGCGCGATGCAACACGTCAGCACGCCAGCGTAACGTCCTGATAACACGCTTGCAGCCACCGCAATGGCCTGTCATAGCCGAAAAAAAGCCCGGAGTTCCAAGATGTCCAATGTTGTGGCGCGGCGTGGCGTATTGGCCACCTCCGTCTTCGCGCCGCATGTCCTGCGCGCCCAGGGCTGGCCAAGCCAGACCATCCGCCTCGTGGTTCCTTATGCCCCCGGCGGCACCACCGATTTGATGGCCCGGCTGGTCTCCCAGCCCCTGGCCGAGCGGCTGGGTGTGGCCATCACCATCGAGAATCGCCCCGGCGCCGGCGCCACCGTGGGCAGCCTCGCCGTGGCCCAGGCCGCCCCCGATGGCCACACATTGCTGATGAGCAATATCGCCAGCCACGGCATCGGCCCCTCCCTCTACCCGAATATCCGCTATGATGCGGTGCGCGATTTTTCCCATATCGCGCTGATAACCGAGAACCCTTCGGTCTTCGTCGCCAATCCCCGCGCCGGCATCACCAGCCTGGCCGAGCTCGCCCAGCGCCACCGCGCCAGCTCCGGCGGGCTCGACATGGCCACCTCAGGCGCCGGCTCCTCGAACCATATGCTGGTCGTGCTGATGGGCCGCGCTTTGGGCCGCGACATCAACCACATCCCCTTCCGCGGCGCCGGCCCGGCAATGACGGCGGTGATCGCCGGCCAGGTGCCGCTGATGAGCGACAGCCTGCCCTCCGCCGCCTCGCATCTGCGCGCCGGCTCGGTGGTCGGCGTTGCCATGTCCTCCGCCCAGCGCCACCCCGCCTTCCCGGCCATCCCCACCTTCCGCGAACAGGGCCATGATATCGTCGGCACCGGCTGGTTCGGCCTCTCCGGCCCCGCCGGCATGGCCGCCTCGGTGGTGGACCATATCAATCGTGAGGTGCGTGCCATTCTGGCCACAGCCGAGCAACAGGCCCGCTTCGCCGAATTGGGCGGCACGCCCGGCCGGCTGAGTGCGGCCGAATACACTGATTACGTGCGCCGCGAAGTGGAGTATTGGGCTCCTGTGGTGCGGGCCTCCGGCGCGCAGCCGGATTAATGATTTGCGAAACTGTCACACCACCTGACGCAAACGTAAGCTTGTTGCTCTCTGGGCTGGACGTACGCAACGCGCTAGGCATGATGGCAGGAATGTGATGGAAGCGTTCCTCGACCGGCGGGAGCCGGGAGTGGGTTGGCGGCCATGTTGAGTTGACTGTGTCTGGGAAAGGCCTGGGAATGAAAATAAACGAGAAGGACCTGATGTCAGGTCTGTTTCTGATCCTGATCGCAGCCGTAGGGCTGTGGTTGAACCAGGAACACACACTGGGATCAGCGCGCCGTATGGGCCCTGGCTATATGCCGCTCATGGTGTTCTGGCTGCAGATCGGCCTGGGCGCGATTGTGCTGCTGGCCTCCATCTTCAGCGATGGCGAGAAACTCACCCGTTGGACCAGCGCCGAGATCGCCAGCTTCGTCGGCGGCATCGCCGTCGGCACCGCCGTGTGGTGGGTGCTGAAGAGCACCGGCGGCTTCTTCGGCCAGACCTATAATGCGGTGGGCACCGGCATGCTGGCCGGCTTCCTCGTGCTCAGCATCCCGCAGGGCTGGCGCATCCTGGGCGTCATCAATGCCGCGATGTGCCTCTTCGGCCTGCTGCTCGAAAAGATGGGCTTCTTCGCCGCCCTGGTCGGCATCATCGTCTTGTCCTGCCTGGCGGAACGCGAACACCTCAAGAAACCGGTCGGCATTCTCGGATGCACCGTCTTTCTGCTGGTGATGTGCTGGTTCGTGTTCATCAAGCAGCTCGATATCCGCGTAAACCTCTGGCCGCAGCTGTAAGGAGCCGGACATTATGGAACTTCTTCTCACCAACCTCGCGCATGGCTTCGGCGTTGCGCTCTCCTTCCAGAACCTGACCTTCGCGCTGCTCGGCGCGTTGATCGGCACCGCCATCGGCGTGCTGCCGGGCATCGGCCCGGTGGCGACGATCTCTCTTCTGCTGCCCATCACCTTCGGCCTGCCGGCGACGACGGCCATCATCATGCTCGCCGGCATCTTTTATGGCGCGCAATATGGTGGTTCGACGACGGCCATCCTGCTGAACCTACCCGGTGAGGTGTCATCGGTGGTGACAACGCTGGAAGGCTATAAGATGGCCCGCAATGGCCGCGCCGGTGCCGCGCTCGCCACCGCCGCCATTGGCAGCTTCTTCGCTGGCACCGTGGGTACAGTCCTGGTCGCCGCTTCCGGCCCGCTGCTGACGCAGGTGGCGCTCAGCTTTGGCCCGGCCGATTACTTCTCGCTCATGCTACTCGGCCTGATTATCGCCTCGGTGCTCGCCCAGGGCTCGGTGGTCAAGGCCATCGGCATGGTGGTCTTCGGCGTGGCGCTGGGCCTGGTCGGCACCGATGTGCAAACCGGCCAGCAGCGCTTCACCTTCGGCATCCCTGAATTGTCCGACGGCATCGGCTTCGTGCCCGTCGCCATGGGCATGTTCGGCATCGCCGAAATCGTGCTGAACCTCGAACGCCCCGAAGCGCGCTCGGTGCTGACCAACAAGGTCGGCAGCCTGTGGCTGACCAAGGAAGAGTTCCGCCGCGCCACGCCCGCGGTGCTGCGTGGCACGGTTGTGGGCTCCTTCCTGGGTATTCTGCCCGGTGGTGGTGCCTCGCTGGCCGCCTTCGGCAGCTATATGATGGAACGCAAGATGTCGAAGGGCCGGGACCAGTTCGGCTCCGGCGCCATCGAAGGTGTTGCCGGCCCCGAAGCCGCCAATAACGCCGCGGCCCAGACCAGCTTCATCCCCCTGCTCACCCTGGGCATCCCCTCCAACGCCGTCATGGCGCTGATGGTCGGCGCGCTGATCATCCAGGGCATCCAGCCTGGGCCCCGCATGGTGGAAGCCCAGCCTGACCTGTTCTGGGGCCTCATCGCCTCGATGTGGGTCGGCAATCTGATGCTGCTCGTCATCAACCTGCCGATGATCGGCATGTGGGTGAAGCTGCTGCAGGTGCCCTACAAGTACCTCTACCCCGCCATCCTGGTGTTCTGCTCCATCGGCGTCTACTCGCTGAACAACAACGTCTTCGACGTCTATATGACGGTGCTGTTCTCGGTCTTCGGCTACATGTGCAACAAGCTCCGGCTTGAGGCCGCGCCGCTGCTGATCGGCTTCGTGCTTGGGCCGATGATGGAAGAGCATCTGCGCCGCGCCATGCTGCTCTCGCGCGGTGATGTGATGGTGTTCCTCCAGCGCCCCATCAGCGCCACCATGCTGGCCATCGGCTTCATCGCCCTGGCCCTGATGCTGCTGCCCAGCCTGCGCAAGGGCAAGGACAAGGCGCTCGCCGAATAAACCGCGAGCCCCGCTTCACGAAACCCGCCGCGGAGGGCAACCTCCGCGGCGTTTTCATGTGTGGAGTGTGGCGATGGATTTGCAACTTAAAGGCCGTGTGGCCCTGGTCACCGGCGCCTCTGCCGGGCTCGGGCGCACCATCGCCCGCATCCTGGCCGAAGAGGGCTGCCGCCTGGCCCTGCTCGCCCGCCGCCGCCCGCTGCTGGAAAGCCTCGCCGCCGAATTGCCCGCCAGCGCCGAACCACTCCTCATCGAGCAGGACATCACCGCGCGCGACGCCGGCGAACGCGCCCGCGACGCCATGCAGGCCCGCTTCGGCCGCTGTGACATCTTGGTGAACAATGCCGGGGGCAGCCGCCCCCAATCCGATCTCGGCACGCCAGAAATCTGGGCCGAGGCGATGGAACTGAACTTCCATGCCGGCCTGCGCATCGCCCATGCCATCGTGCCGATGATGCAGGCGGCGAAATTCGGCCGCATCATCAACATCACCGGCCAGGATGAACCCTTCCAGATCAATGCCGCCAATGCCCCCAATGGCGCGGTGCATATCTGGGCCAAGGCGCTCTCACGCCGCGTCGCCGCCGACGGGGTCACGGTGAACTCCATCCCCCCCGGCCGCATCCATTCCGAGCAGATCGACAGCCGCATCTTGCCCACCGAAGAGGCCCGCGCCCATTGGGCCAAAACAGAGGTGCCGGCCGGCTTCATCGGCGAGGCAGAGGATCTGGCAGTGCTGGTCGCCTTCCTCGCCTCACCGCGCGCGCGCTACATCACCGGCCAGGTGGTGCATGTGGATGGCGGCGCCCGGCGCTTCGCCCATTGACATTGGGGGGGCCCGCCCCCCCAACCGCTCAATCCAGCCGCAAGCCCAAATTCTGAATAATCGGCCGCCACAGCGCGGTATGTTCGGCAATGGCCCGCCCCATTTCCGCCCGCCCGCGGAAGCGCGGAATAATCCCCTGTGAGGCAAACAGCGCCGCCACCGCGCTATCCTCCACCGCCCCGCGCAACGCCGCCTCCAGCGCATCAAGCACCGGCTCGGGCGTGCCAGCGCGGCCAACAAAGCCCTGCCAGCCCCGCATGACAAAGCCGGGCAGGCCCGCCTCCGTCGTTGTCGGCACATCGGGAAAGCCGGGGTGGCGCTCCGTGCCGCCAATAAAGGCCAGCGCCCGCACCCGCCCGGCATCGATCTGCGCCTTGGCCAGGTTGATCCCATCGATCATCAACTGCACCCGCCCGCCCAGCATATCCTGCAAGGCCGGCGCGCTGCCGCGATAGGTCACCACCTCCATATTGATCCCGGCCTCGCGCGCAAACAGCGTATAACCAAGATGGGTGACCGAGCCCTGCCCGGCCGAGCCGAAATTCAACTCCCCCGGCCGCGCGCGCAGCAGCGCCACCAATTCAGCCATGCTGCGCACCGGCAATTCCGCCGGCACCATCACAAACATGCCCCCCTGGGTCGCAATGCCAATCGGCGTGAGTTCCCGCGCCGGATCAAAGGGCAGGTTGCGATAGAGCAGCGGGTTGATCGCGATCACGCTGTCATTCACATGACCGAAGGTATAACCATCAGGCTGGCTGCGAGCCACCGCCTCCAGCCCCAGATTGCCATTGGCGCCGCCGCGATTCTCCACCACCACCTGCTGGCCCAGCGTCTCGCTCATCCGTTGCGCAATAGGCCGCGCCACCAGATCCGAGCCGCCACCGGGCGGAAAGCCCACAATCAGCCGAATGGGCCGGCTGGGAAAACCACCAACCCCCTGGGCCAACGCCGGCACAGCAAGCCCCGCACCCAATAATGCCCTGCGCAATATCATGGTCTTTCCTCCGTCTTTGGCGGCAGCCTAGCCGCCATGCGAGCCACACAACAGCAGGAATCTCCCATGCAAGACGCCATTCGCCTGACCCAGGAGGAAAGCGACCGCCTGCGGGCGCTGCGCCTGGCCAAGCCGGCCCGCCAGCCCCGCAGCTCTGATCGGCGCAGCATGGGTGAAAGGGTGGCCGATCTGGTCGCCCTCACCGTCGGCTCCTGGCGCTTCATCATCATCCAGAGCCTGCTGCTGGCCCTATGGATTTTGCTCAACATCACCGCCTGGGCACGCAATTGGGACCCCTACCCCTTCATCCTGCTCAACCTCGTGCTCAGCTTCCAGGCCGCCTATGCCGCCCCCATCGTGATGATGAGCCAGAACCGCCAGGCCGAAATAGACCGCCGCAACGCCGCCCATGACTACCAGATCAACATCAAGGCCGAGTTGGAAATCGAATTGCTGCACACCAAGATCGACGCGATGCGCGAGCAGGAAATCGCCCGCCTGACCGAGGTGATCGAAGCGCTATCCGCCAGGCTCAGCCCGCCCGCTGCCTGACAGATTACGGAAAAACGAATAGCAGGGGAAATAAGATCGAGGGGCTTTGCCCCTCGATCCTACTTCCCCGCGCTATTTGTTTCTCCGCAGCCTGCTACCGCCCCTCGCCGCGCAACCGCACCAGATTGATCAGAATATCCCGCGCCGCCTGCACCCGGGCTGGTAAATCCATCTCCCGCAGCAGCGCCAGCTTGTGGTCGGGCCGCAATTTCACCAGCCCCTTCTGCGCCCCCACCCAGCCCACCAGCCCGGCCGGATTGGCGAAATGATTGCGGTGGAAGGTCAGCACCACACCCTTCGGCCCGGCATCGAGCTTTTCCACCCCTGCCTCCTTGCACAGCCGCTTGATGGCCACCACCGCCAGAAGGTTTTCCACCTCCCCCGGCAAGGTGCCAAAGCGATCGGCCAATTCCGCGCCCATCGCATCGATCTCGGCATCATTGGCCAAGCTGCCGATACGCCGATACAGCCCCAACCGCACCGGCAACTCCGCGACATATTTTTCCGGAATCAACACCGGCAGGCCGAGCGAGATATTGGGGGTGAAATCCGTCTCCACCTCCCGCTTGCGGCCATGTTTCAGGCCCGCCACGGCATCCTCCAGCATCTGCTGATACAGCTCGATGCCCACCTCCCGAATATGGCCCGACTGTTCATCGCCCAGCAGATTGCCGGCACCGCGAATATCGAGGTCATGGCTCGCCAGGGTGAAGCCAGCGCCCAGATTATCCAGCGTCTGCATCACCTCCATGCGCTTTTGCGCCGCCGGTGACAGCCGATGCGCCGCCGGCCAAGTGAGATAGGCATAGCCGCGCTGCTTGCCCCGCCCCACCCGGCCGCGCAGCTGATAAAGCTGCGCCAGGCCAAACATATCGGCGCGATGGATCAGCAGCGTGTTCACCGCCGGCATATCCAGCCCCGATTCAACGATATTGGTCGAGAGCAGGATGTCATGCTTGGCATCGCCAAACTCGGTCATCACCCGCTCCAACTCGACGGGCGTCAGCCTGCCATGCGCCTCGATGATCCGCGCCTCGGGCACAATCTCGCGCAACCGTTCCGAGACTTTGGGCATATCCTCCAGCCGCGGCACCACACAGAAAATCTGCCCGCCGCGGAACCGCTCGCGCTGCACCGCCTCGCGCAGCACCACCGGGTCCCAGGGCATGATGAAGGTGCGCACCGCCAGCCTATCCGTCGGTGGCGTGGCGATGATCGACATCTCCCGCACCCCGGTCAGCGCCAATTGCAAGGTGCGCGGAATGGGGGTGGCCGTCAGCGTCAGCACATGCACATCGGTCTTGAGCGATTTCAGCCGCTCCTTATGCGCCACGCCGAAATGCTGCTCCTCATCGACGATCACCAGACCTAACTCGGCAAACTCAATGCTCTTGGCCAGCAGCGCATGGGTGCCGACGACGATATTGATCGTGCCATCGGCCACACCGGCGCGCACCAGCGCCGCCTCCTTGGCCGTGACCATGCGCGAAAGCTGCGCGACCTTGATCGGCAGCCCCTCGAAACGGGCGGAAAAGGTGCGAAAATGCTGGCGTGAGAGCAAGGTTGTGGGCACCACCACCGCCACCTGCGTGCCGCCCATGGCCGCCACAAAGGCCGCGCGCAGCGCCACCTCGGTCTTGCCAAAACCCACATCGCCGCAGACCAGACGGTCCATCGGCCGCCCGGCGGCAAAATCCTCCAGCACATCGGCAATCGCCCGGCTCTGATCCTCGGTCTCCACAAACGGGAAACGGGCGCAGAATTCATCCCAGGCGCCCTCGGGCGGGGCAAAACTATCGGCCTCGCGCGTCCGTCGCTCAGCGGCGACGCGAATAAGCTGCGATGCCATATCGGCAATCTTCTGCTTGGCCTTCGCCTTGCGCGACTGCCAGGAGGCCCCGCCCAGCTTATCCAGCGCCACCCCCGCCCCCTCGGAGCCAAAGCGCGAGAGCACCTCGATATTCTCCACCGGCACGAACAGCTTGTCGTCGCCCAAATACAGCATCTTCAGGCAATCATGCGGCGCGCCGGAGACGGTGAGGGTCTCCAGCCCATCATAGCGACCAATGCCATGATCCTGATGCACCAGCAGGTCACCCACCTCGATGCCCGTGGCATCGGCAATGAACTGGTCCGCCCGTTTTTTGCGCCGGGGCGGGCGGGCAATGCGCTCGCCCAGCAAATCCTGCTCAGCGCAAACCGCCAGATCATCGGTGATGAAGCCGCGCTCCAAACCCAGCAGCGCCACCCCCACCACCCCTGGCGTCAGCCGATGCACCGCATAGGCATCGGTCACGATCTCAGCCGCCACCCGATTCTCGGTCAACATATGGCGCAGCCGCTCGGCTGAGCCGCGCGACCATGCCGCCACCACATTCTTTCTGCCCCGTGAGGCCTGGGTCTCGGCATGGGCAGCATAGGCGCGAAACACATTTTCGCCCGCCTGGCGCACATCCATGAAAAGCCGGCCCTGGCGGCCGCCCGCATCCACCCCACCCGCCCCCTCGGGCTTATTGAAGGGGCTGAAAATGGCAAGCTGGCTCTCCTCCAGCATCGCATCCCAGCCCTCGCGGTCGAGATAGAGCCTCCCCGGCGGCGCGGGGCGATAGGGCGTCTCGCCATCGGCAATGCGCGCCGGCAAGCGCCGCGCCTCATAGTGATCGGCGATCATCTCCAGCCGCGCCGTCAGCACATCGCCCGCCTGATGGTCGAGGCTGACAATCGCCCCCTCGCCCAGATGATCCAGCAGGCTTTCCATATGCTCATGGAACAGCCCCGCCCAATGCTCCATGCCCGGGTGCCGCCGCCCGGCGGAGATGGAGACGTAAAGCGGGTCATCCGCCGCCGCCGCCCCGAATAATTCCCGATACCCCTCGCGGAAGCGGGCAATGCCGTCCCGGTCCAAAAACACCTCGCCCACCGGCCGCAGGGTCAGCGCATGGACATTGGCGCCCGAGCGCTGCGTCGCCGGGTCAAAGGCGCGCATGGCGTCGATCTCATCGCCGAACATATCAATGCGGATGGGCTCGCCCTCACCGGCGGGAAACAGGTCAATAATCCCGCCCCGCACGGCATATTCACCATATTCCATGACGGTGCCGGAGCGGTTGTAGCCATTGGCCTCAAGAAACCCGATGATCGCCGCCGGATCCACCCGCCCGCCGCGCTTGAGTGCGAGGGTGCTGCCGGAAAACACTGCCCTGGGCGGCACTTTCTGCACCAGCGCATTGACGGTGGTGAGCAAAATGCGCGGCCTTGTGGGGGCCACCGCCAATTGCGCCAAGGTCGCCACCCGCTCGGCCACGATCTCCGGATTGGGCGAAACCCGGTCATAAGGCAGGCAATCCCAGGCCGGGAAGCGCAGCACCTCGGCCTGGGGCATGAAGAAGGCCAGCCCCTCCTCCAGCCGGGCCATGCGGCTATCGTCGCGCGCCACATGCACAATGGGGCCGGCACTCTCGGCGCGGCGGGCGCGCAGCAGGGCGGCATCCCCCCCCTCCGGCGCGCCATAGATCGTCAGCATGCGCTGGGCATGCCCGCACCAGGCTCGGCGCATTCCGCCGCCATGCGGGACAGCATGGGGCAGGCATGGCTGTCAGGGATGGGCAGGCGCCCGGTCAACCAATCGGTCAGATCGGTGTCCTGGTAGTCCAGCACCGCCTCCAACTCATCCAGCTCCGCCTCGGTAAAGCTTGCGATATGGCGGCTGACAAAGCGGCCCACCATCAGGTCAGCCTCCTTGGTGCCACGGTGATGCGCCCGGAAGATCATCCGGCGGCGGCGAGGGGATAGTTCGGTTTCGGTCATTGGGGTGGCATATAGGCGCGCGTGAACCACCCTGTCAGCACCATCGCCCCGATTCTGGAGGCCCCGCTCCAAACCCTGCCCGGCATAGGCCCCAAGCTGGCCGGGCTGCTGGAGCAGGCGGTGGGCGGCAAACGCGTGCTCGACCTGCTGCTGCATCTGCCCGAGCGTTTCGCCGAGCGGGTGCGAATCGAAAAGCCCGAGGAGGCCCCCGCCGACCGCGACTCGGTCTTCCCCGTGCTGGCCGAATCCCACCGCGCCGTGCGCTCCGCCAAGGGTGCGCGCTATGTCGAGGTGCGCGCCCTCTCGGGCGATGCCCGGGTGGTGCTGCGCTTCATGAACGCCACCCTGCCCTGGATCGAGGGCAAATTGCCCCGCGCAGAACCCCGCTTCATCTGCGGCCGGGTGCGGCCCGAGGGCGATGGTTTTTCGGTGATGAACCCCGAAGTGGCGCGCGACGCCGCGCAATTGCCCGAGCGTGAGGCCATCTGGCCGCTGGTGGCTGGGCTGCATCGCGGCCATGTCGCCCGCGGCCTCGCCGCCGCCCTCGCCGTGCTGCCCGATTGCCCCGAATGGGCCGACCCGCCCTTGGTGGCGCGCGAGACTTGGCCGCCCTTCGCCGCCGCCCTGCGCAGCGCCCAGGCCGAGGCCACCCCCGCCCCCCGCGCCCGCCTCGCCTATGATGAACAACTCGCCGGCCAGATCGCCCTCGCTTTGGTGCGAAGGCGCGAGCGGCAAAAACCCGGCCGCGCCCTGCTGGGCAACGGCGAAAAACGCACCGCCGCCCTGGCCGCCTTCGGCCATACCCCCACCCCGAGCCAAACCGCCGCCCTGGCTGAAATCGATGCCGACCTCGCCGCCCCCCACCGCATGCTGCGTCTGCTGCAGGGCGATGTCGGCTCGGGCAAAACCCTCGTCGCCCTGCTGGCCATGCTGCGCGCGGTGGAGGCTGGCACCCAGGCAGCACTCATGGTCCCCACCGAGCTTCTCGCCAGGCAGCATCTGCGCACGCTGGAACGGCTTTGCCGCCCCGCCGGCGTGCGGGTGGCCCTGCTCTCGGGCAGCCTCAAGGCTGCGGAACGGCGGCAGGTGCTGGCGGGCCTCGCCGATGGCGCCATCGCCATCGCCATCGGCACCCATGCCCTCTTCCAGCAGGGCGTGGTGTTCCGCGATCTCGGCCTCGCCGTGGTCGATGAACAGCACCGCTTCGGCGTCGAACAACGCCTCACCCTGGCCAGCAAAGGCGAGGCGACCGACCTTTTGGTGATGACCGCCACCCCCATCCCCCGCACCCTGCTGCTGACCCATTGGGGCGAAATGGCGGTCAGCCGCATCACCGGCAAACCGGCCGGCCGGCAGCCCATCGCCACCTCCATCCACGGCCTCTCCAACCTCGAAGAGGTCATCGCCGCCGCCGGCCGGGCCATGGCCAAGGGCGCGCGCATCTATTGGGTCTGCCCCCTGGTGGCAGAGAGCGAAACCCTCGACCTCGCCGCCGCCGAAACCCGCTTCGCCGAATTGGCCGCCCGCTTCGGCGAAAATGTCGCCCTGGCACATGGCCAGATGGATGTGTCCCTGCGCGAGGCCGCCCTAGGCCGCTTCGCCCGGGGCGAGGCGCAAATGCTGGTCGCCACCACCGTCATCGAAGTCGGCGTGGACGTCCCCGAAGCCACGGTGATGGTGATCGAGCATGCCGAGCGCTTCGGCCTCGCCCAACTCCACCAGTTGCGCGGCCGGGTGGGGCGCGGTGCGGCGCGCAGCTATTGCATGCTGCTCTATGACGAGGCGGTGGGCCGCACGGCGCGCGACCGCCTGGCCATCCTGCGCGACACCGAGGATGGCTTCATCATCGCCGATGAGGATTTCCGCCTGCGCGGCGCCGGCGAGGCCCTGGGCACCCGCCAATCCGGCCACGAGATGGCCCGCCTGCCCCTCGATGACGCCGCCGCCCAGGACCGCCTGGTGGCCATCGCCCATGCCGATGCCGAAGCGCTGCTGACCCGCGACCCTGCCCTGAGCACCCCCCGGGGCCAGGCCGCCCGCCTGCTGCTGCGCCTATTTGGCAAAGATGCAGCCATGGCCACGCTGGGCGCGGGCTGATACTTGAAATCCAACCGCCGCGGGATATTTTCCGCCCGGCGAGAACAGAGCCGGGAAATTCCGTGACCGCATTGATCGAGATCGACCGTCTGACGAAACGTTTCGGCAGCTTCACCGCTGTCGATGATGTCAGCTTTTCCGTCGCCCGTGGCGAGGTTGTGGGCTTCCTCGGCCCCAATGGCGCCGGCAAATCCACCACCATGCGCATGCTGGCCGGCTTCATGGCCCCCAGCGCTGGCACCGCACGCATTTGCGGCGCCGATGTGGTGGATGAGCCGGTCAAGGCCAAGCGCGCTTTGGGCTTCCTGCCCGAGGGCGCGCCCACCTACCCAGAAATGTCCGTCGCCGGTTTTCTCGGCTTCGCCGGCCGAATCCGTGGCTTTCGCGGCGCTGAACTCTCCCGCCGGGTCGGCCGCGCCATGGAACGCACCCAGCTCGAAGGCGTTCGCCTGCAACCCATCGAAACCCTCTCCAAAGGCTTCAAGCGCCGCGTCGGCCTCGCCCAGGCGCTGCTGCATGAGCCCCCCGTGCTGGTGCTCGACGAGCCGACTGACGGCCTGGACCCCAACCAAAAACACGAGGTCCGCAGCCTGATCCGCGAGATGGCGCCGGACAAGGCCATCATCATCTCCACCCATATCCTTGAGGAGGTGGGCGCCGTCTGCACCCGCGCCATCATCATCGCCCGGGGCCGGGTGGTGGTGGATGCGCCCCCCTCGGTGCTCGAAGAATCCGGCCGCAGCCTCGAAGACGTGTTCCGCAGCCTCACCACCGGAGAAGCGGCATGATCACCATCGCCCGCCGCGAACTCGCGGCCTATTTCGCAACGCCCGTGGCCTATGTCTTCATCGTCATCTTTCTGGTCATGGCCGGGGCGCTCACCTTCACGCTGGGCAATTTCTTCACCCGCGGCCAGGCCGATCTGAACCCCTTCTTCTCCTTCGTGCCCTGGCTCTTCCTCTTCCTGGTACCCGCACTCACCATGCGGCTCTGGGCCGAGGAGCGCCGGCTGGGCACCATCGAACTCCTGCTCACCCTGCCAATCGCGCAATGGGAGGCGGTGCTGGGCAAATTCCTCGCTGCCTGGGCGTTTTGCGGCATCGCCCTCGCCCTCACCTTCCCGCTCTGGCTCACGGTGAATTATCTCGGCGAGCCCGATAATGGCGTCATCCTGGCCGGCTATGTCGGCTGCATGATGGTGGCCGGCGCCTATCTCGCCCTCGGTGCGGCGATTTCGGCGCTGACCAAGAACCAGGTCGTGGCCTTCGTCATCGCCGTGGCCGCCTGCTTCATCTTTGCCGCCGCCGGCTCGCCGGTCGTCACCAGCTTTCTCTCCGCCAACCTGCCGCAATTGGCCGAAATCTCCCGCGCGCTGTCGGTGGCGGACCGCTTCCAGGGCTTCACCCGGGGCGTGGTCTCCGCCCGCGATATCATCTTCTTCGCCAGCTTCATCGGCTTCTGGCTCTTTGTGAACAACCTGGTGCTCGACCACCGGAAGGCGGATTGACCCCCATGCCAGACCCCACTCGTCCCCCCGCACGCCCCCCCGCACGCCCCGGGGCGCGCACCCTCTGGTTCTCCGCCGCCGGCCTTCTCGCCGCCGCCGCCCTGGCGCTGGGCCTCAATATGCTGACCGAGCGCTTCGCCACCCATTGGCGGGTCGATCTCACCCAGGCCCGGCTCTACACCCTGTCGGATGGCACCCGCCAAGTGCTCGCAGCCCTGCGCGAGCCCGTCACCCTGAGGCTCTACTATTCCCGCCGCCTCGGCGCCGAGGTGCCGGCCTATGGCGCCTATGCCGAGCGGGTGCGCGATATGCTGGGCGAATATGTCGCCGCCAGCGGGGGCAAGCTGCGCCTCGAACAACTCGACCCCGAGCCCTTCTCGGATACGGAGGACCGCGCCACCGCGCTGGGCCTGCAGGCCGTGCCGCTGGACCAGGCCGGCGAGCAGGTGTTTTTCGGCCTCGCCGCCAGCAATATGGCCGATGAGGAACGCACCATCCCCTTCTTCCAGCCGGAGCGCGAACGCTTCCTGGAACTCGATCTCACCCGCCTCATCTACGACCTCTCCTCCCCCACCCGCCCGGTGGTGGGCGTGCTGACCGCCCTGCCGCTGAATGGCGACCCGCGGGCGATGATGATGCGCCAGCCGCAACTGGCCCAGCCGCAGGTGGTGATGACCCAGTTGCGCCAATTCACCACGCTGCGCGACATCGCCCCCGATACCCAGGTGATCGACCCCGAGATTCGCGTGCTCATGCTGGTCCACCCGCAAAACCTGCCCCAGACCACGCTCTACGCCATCGACCAATTCGTCATGCGCGGCGGCCGCCTGCTTGCGATGCTCGACCCGCATAGCGAAATGCAGGCCGCCCGCGCCCCCGGCGGCCCCGGCGCGCCCCCGCCCGCGACATCCTCCAACCTCGACCGCCTGCTCCATGCCTGGGGTGTGGAAACGGTGAGCGACCAGGTGGTGCTGGATCTGCGCGGCGCCTGGCGCGTGCGCGCCGGGCAGAATGACCGGGTGCAGGCGGTGGATTACGTCGCCTGGTTCGCCATGCAGGGCGATAGCCTGAACCGCAATGAGCCGGTCACCGCCCAGCTCGAACAGGTCAGCCTGGGCAGCGCCGGCCTCATCCGCCCCCGCCCCGGCGCCGCCATCGAATTCACCCCGCTGCTGACCAGCTCCGCCCAATCCATGCTGATGGACGCGACCCGGGTGCGGGTGGAACCCAACCCCACCCGCATCCTGGCCGATTTCCGCGCCGAAGGTCAGCGCCACGTCATCGCCGCCCGGCTGCGCGGCGCCCTGCGCAGCGCCTTCCCCGATGGCCCGCCCGCCCTGGAAGAGGGCCAGGAGCGCGCGGCCGACATGCCCGCCCACAAAACCGCCAGCGACGACATCGCCAACCTCGTGGTGATCAACGACACCGATATTTTGGATGACCGTTTCTGGGTCCGTGTCGAAAACTTCTTCGGCCAGCCCATGGCGACCCCCTTCGCCGGCAATGGCAGCTTCATCGTCAATATCGCCGAGCAATTGGGCGGCTCCGATGCGCTGATCGGCCTGCGCAGCCGCGGCGAATCGCTCCGCCCGTTTGAGGTGGTGGACGCCATCCGTCGCAGCGCCGATGCGCAATACCGCCAGACCGAACGCGGCCTGCAGGAGCGGCTGGAGGCCACCGAAAGGCGCCTGCGCGAACTCCGCCAGGGCAGCACGGCCCCCGCCGGCGAGCGCAGCCAGAGCCTGATCACCCCCGAACAGCGCGCCGAGATCGACCGCGCCCGCGAGGAGATTGCCAATACCCGCCGCCAATTGCGCTCGGTGCAATTGGAACTGCGCCGCGACATCGAAGCGCTGGAAACCAACCTGCGCATCATCAACATCGCCCTGGTGCCGCTGCTGATCACCGGCCTCGCCATCGGCCTGGCCCTTTTGCGGGCGCGGCGCCGGTCGGCGGCACGGGCATGAGGCGGCGCGGCCTGCTGCTGCTGGGCGGAAGTGCCGCCGCCAGCATTGGCGCAGCCCTCTATCTCGCCCCCCGCCCGGACAACACGGCAGCCCCCGGTGCCGGCATGCTCGCCTTCCCCGGCCTCGCCGCCCGCCTGCCACAGGCGGCGCTGCTGGAAATCCGCCGCCATGACGCCACCCTGCTGGTGCGCCGCGATGGCGAGCGCTGGCTGCTGCCCGACCGCAACAACTACCCCATCCGCGAGGCAAAGCTGCGCGAATTGCTCACCGGCCTCAGTGAACTTCGCCTCATGGAACCCCGTGGCAGCGACCCGGCCAATCTCGCCCGGCTGGGGGTGGATGACCCGCAAACCCCAGGCAGCACCGCCAGCCATCTGCGCCTGCTCGACGCCCCGGGCACGCCGATTATCTCGGTCACCCTCGGCCGCCGCCGCGTCCGCACCCAGGGCAATATCCCCGAAACCATCTATATCCGCCGCGCGGGCGATGCCGAGGCCTGGGCCGCCGAGGGCCGCATCCCGCTCGATGGCGATGCCGCCTCCTGGATGGAGCGTGATGTGGCGAATTTCCCCGCCGAGCGCCTGCTGCGCGCCGCCATCAACCGCCTGGGCGCCGAGCCCCTCACCCTGGCCCGCGCCGCCCCCGGCGCGCCACTGCTGCTGACCACCCCGCCCGACGCCGCCACGCCGAATCCCGGCGCGCTCGATGAAGTGGCCCGCGGCCTCGAATACCTCACCTTCATCGATGCGCTGCCCGAGGCGCAGAACCACGGCACGCCCCTGGGCGAAGCACGTTTCGAACTCACCGGCGGCCTCACCATCCAAATCCGCTGCAGCCGCCTCGACCAATTCCTCTTCATCCGCCTCACCGCCGAAGGCCCAGAGGCGCAAAGCTTGAACGCCCGCTGGCAAGGCTGGGCCTACCAGGTAGGCATCTGGAAAGAAAAAGCCTTCCTGCCCACGCTGGAAGAACTGACCCAAAGCCCATGACCGGCCGCGAATTCCCCACCCGCCCCTGGGTGGGCATCGGCACGATTATTTTTCGCGGTGAGGCGGTGCTGCTGGCCCGCCGCGGCAAGCCGCCCCGGCTGGGCAGTTGGTCACTGCCCGGCGGCGCACAGCATCTGGGCGAGGGCGCCGAGGCCTGCGCCCGCCGTGAACTCTTGGAAGAAACCGGGATAGAGGCCGGCCCCCTCCTCCTGGCCGATGTGATCGATTCCGTCAGCCTCGATGAGCAGGGCCAGGTGCGCTACCACTACACCATCATCGATTATTGCGGCCATTGGTCAGCCGGCGAGGCCCGCCCCGGCGATGATGTGGCCGAAACCGCCTGGGCGCTGCCTGATGAATTGTCGGCCTATGCCCTCACCCGCGAGGCGATGGCCGTCATCGCCAAGGCCCGCAGGATTCTCGCCGCCTAGCGAGAACTGAACAGTGCTGATGGCAGGAAAAAAGAGCGAAAGGGCTTTGCCCTTTCGCGCTCTCCCAGCAGGGTCGACATGTATGTCGACCCTGCTGGGGTGCTCGAGGAGCAAAGCCCCTCGATCTTGTCCTCCCCCCCCTCGCTACTCGTCTTTCCGCAGCGGCTAAACCAAGCTGCGTTTTAGGCGTTGCCGCGAAAGCCTATCACGCCAGAACCCGCTGGATCGCAGCCCAGGCTTGGGCCATGCTGCGCCCATGATGATCAACCGCCGCACCCTTCTCGCCACCCCCGCCCTGCTGGCCTTACCCGCCCATGCCCAACCCATCGCCGGCGGCCGCCCGGTGCGCCTCGTGGTGCCCTTCCCGCCCGGCGGCGCGGTGGATTTGCTCGGCCGGCTGCTGGCGGAGCGCCTCGCCCCCGCCCTGGGGCAGAATGTGGTGGTGGAAAACCGCGGCGGCGCCGGCGGCATCCTCGGCGCCGATGCCGTGGCCAAGGGCGACAAGGATGGCACCATGCTGGGGCTGATCGGCGTGACCACCCTGGCCGCCTTCCCCTTCATGACCAACCGCCTGCCCTTCGACCCGGTGCGCGACCTCGCCCCGGTCAGCCAGATCACCGATGGCGCGCTGCTCTGCGTCGTCAATGCCGAGATCGCCCGGCGGCATGGCTGGACGGATTTCCGCAGCATGCTCCTCTGGTCACGCGCCAATCCGGAAAAGGTGCGCATGGGCTCCTCCGGCAGCGGCACCTCGAGCCATCTCAATATCGAGGCGATCAACCGCGCCGCCCAGGCGCAGATTCTGCACGTGCCCTATCGCGGCGGCGGCCCTGCCATCAATGACCTGCTGGCCGGCAATATCGAGATGATGTTCGACGTCATGCCCGCCCTGATGCCGCATGTCGAAAGCGGCCGCTTCCTGGCCTTCGCCGTCTCCTCCAACGCCACCCTGCCCTTCCTGCCGAATGTGCCGGGCATGGCCGCCTTCGCCGATCTCGGCCTGGGCCGCCACAATGTGGTCACCTGGAACGCCATCATGGCCCCCGCCGGCGTGCCGGAAGCCACCATCACCCGGCTGCACCAAGCCATAGGCCAGGTGGCGGCCGCCCCCGCCTTCGTCCAGCGCCTGCAACCGCTGGGCTATGGCACCGTGGTCAGCCGCGCCCCGGCCGATCTCGCGGCCCTCATCCAGGCCGAGCGGCCCTTCTGGCAAAACCTGGTGGAAATTTCCGGCGCAAGGCTGGATTGAATTCAGCCCCGCCGGCGCAGCACCAGCGTGGTCCAGGGCCCCACATCAATCCGCCGCTCCAGCACCATGCCCTGTCGCCGATGCGCCGCCAGCACCATCCGCGCCTGGGTGCCCAGCAGCCCGGCCAAAATCGCCGTCCCCCCCGGCGCCAGCGCGCCCGCCATATCCCGCGCCATGGCGCAAAGCGGCCGGGCCAGAATATTGGCAAAGACCAGATCATAAGGCCCATCGGTCTTCACCCGATGATGCCGCCAGCCATCCGCCAGCCGCGCACGCAGAATATTCCGCAGCCCGTTCATCACCCCATTCTGCGCCGCAATGCGGACCGACCATGGTTCGATATCGGTGGCCAGCACCGGCCGATGCAGCCATTTCGCCGCCGCCATGGCCAAAATGGCCGAGCCACAACCCAAATCCAAAATCCGCCGCGGCCTTCGATGGGCCATGCCCTCAAACGCCATCAGGCAGCCGCGGGTGGAATTATGCTCGCCACTGCCAAAAGCCAGCCCGGCATCCAGCACCAGCACATGGCGCTCATAATCCCGCCGATTGGCCACATGGGTGGGGCGAATGAGAAACCGCCCGCCAATCGGCTGCTCGGGAAAGCTCTGCACCGTGCGCGCCAGCCAGCCCTCGGCCTCCACCGGCGCATGCTCCGCCACCGCATCATGGCCCGACACCAGCGCCGCCAGCGCAAGCGCCGCCGTCAGCGCCCCTTGATCAGCCGATTGCGGCCGCACCGCCTCCAGCCGCCAGGTCTCACCCGGCTCCTCGCGGAAATAGCCCACTGAAGTCGCCACCGATTGCAGCGCCGCCTCATAGACGGGCACCGCCTCATCCGGCAGGCCACTCAGGGTGATGGTCTCCAGAATTTCGGCCCGGCGCTTCACGATTTTGCTTCCACGAACCGGTCCAGCACCTTCTTCAACCCCGCCTTCTCAAAGGAAATTTCCAGCTTCTCGCCCTCCACGCCAATAATCCGCCCATAGCCGAATTTCTGGTGGAACACCCGCCCCCCCAGCGCGAAGCCCCCCGGCTTGGCCGGCCGCGCCTGCACCTCCCAGGCGCCGGTATCGATCACCTTCGGCCGGGTGGAAATCGGAAAGGCACCACCAAAAGCCGGCGCCGCCCGCGCGGCGCCGGCACTGCCCTCGCGCGTCACAAACTCCGCCGGCAATTCATCGAGAAACCGCGAGGGGATGGAACTGGTCCAACTGCCATAAATCTGCCGATTGGCGGCATGGCTGATGATCGCATGTTTGCGCGCCCGGGTGATGCCGACATAGGCCAGCCGCCGCTCCTCCTCCAACCCCTTGCCGCCGGCATCATCCAGCGCGCGCTGATGCGGAAACAGCCCCTCCTCCCAACCCGGCAGAAAGACCATGTCGAATTCCAGCCCCTTGGCGGCATGCAGCGTCATCAGCGAGAGCCTCTCACCCGCCGCATTCTCATCATTCTCCATCACCAGGGCGACATGTTCCAAAAACCCCTGCAGCGACGGGTAATCGCCCATCGCCCGCAGCAATTCCTTCAGATTGTCCAACCGCCCCGGCGCCTCGGGTGAGCGGTCCTGCTTCCACATCTCGGTATAGCCGCTCTCATCGAGCATGGTGGCGGCCACCACCACATGCCCCTCGCCATCCAACCCGGCGCGCCAGCGGGAAAACCCCTCCATCAATTCGCGCAAGGCCGCGCGCGGCCGCGGGCGCAGCCCATCCGTCTCGCAGAGCAGGCTGGCCGCCACGCTCATCGGCACCCGCTTCTCCCGCGCCATGGCCTGCATGTCGCGAATTGCCGTATCCCCCAGGCCGCGCTTGGGCTGATTGACGATGCGCTCAAAGGCCAGGTCATCCGCCGGCTGGGCGATGATGCGCAAATACGCCATCGCATCGCGGATTTCCGCCCGCTCATAGAATTTCGCCCCCCCCACCACGCGATAGGGCAGGCCGAGCGTGATCAGGCGCTCCTCAAAGGCCCGGGTCTGAAACCCGGCGCGGACCAGAATCGCCACCTCGGAGAGATTCTGCCCGGCACGCCGCGCCGCCTCGATGCGCTCGCCCACCGCGCGCGCCTCCTCCTGGCTGTCCCACAGCGAGAGCACCCGCACCGTCTCACCGGCAGCATCGCGGCGCCCCGCGCGGAGCGTCTTGCCCAGCCTTCCCTCATTATGCGCGATCAACCCGGCGGCCGCCCCCAGAATCGGCACGGTGGAGCGGTAATTGCTCTCCAGCCGCACCGTCTTCGCCCCCGGAAAATCCCGCTCAAACCGCAGGATGTTCTCAATCTCCGCGCCCCGCCAGGAATAGATCGACTGATCATCATCCCCCACGCAGCAAATATTTTTCGAGTATTGCGCCAGCAACCGCAGCCATAAATACTGCACCGTATTGGTGTCCTGATACTCATCCACCAAAATATACCGAAACAACCGATGATATTGCGCCAAAATTTGCTCGTCAGTGCGGAGAATTTCCGTCACCAACAGCAGCAAATCGCCAAAATCCACGGCGTTGAGCTGACGCAAGCGCGCCTGATAATTGGCATAAAACTCCATAGCCCGATTATTGGCGAAATCAGTGTCCTCCGCCGGGGTCACCCGCTCGGGCGTCAGGCCGCGATCCTTCCAGCGCTGGATGATCGCCATCAAATTGTTCAGCGGCCAGCGCTTGGTATCCAGCCCCCCCGCCTCACACACCTGTTTCAGCAGGCGGTTCTGGTCATCGGTGTCCAGAATGGTGAAATCCGAGCGCAGCCCCGCCGCCTCGGCGTGCCGGCGCAACATCCGCGCACACAACGCGTGAAACGTCCCCAGCCACAGCCCCTCAGCCGGCTGGCCCAGAATCGCACTCACCCGCTCGCGCATCTCGCGCGCCGCCTTATTGGTGAAGGTCACCGCCAGCACCTGCCAGGGCTGGGCGCGGCCAGTCATCAGAATATGGGCGAAGCGGGTGGTCAGCACCCGCGTCTTGCCGGTGCCAGCCCCGGCCAGGACCAGCAGGGGCCCATCCACCGCCTCCACAGCCTCGCGCTGCTCGGGGTTGAGGCGGGAGAGATATTCGGGGGGGAGAGGTGCGGAGATCACACCCCAGTCTATAGTCCACCCATAAAAGGGAACAAAGCTTGCACGCCATCCGTCCATTTCTGGAGGCCTGCGCCCGGCAGGGGGCGCGCATTCTGGCCATCAGCATTTTCATCGGCCTGGCCGTGCCGCCGCTGGCAGGGCTGTTCCGCGATGTGGTGACCATCACGGTGGCCGGCCTGATGACGTTGGTGCTGCTGCGGGTGGATTTCTCCCAGGTGCTGGCCTGGCTGCGCCGGCCATTGCTGATCGCCGCCCTATTGGCCTGGCTGCTGCTGGGCTGCCCCATTTTGGCCTATGCCGCCGCGTCATTCCTGCCGATCAGCCCGGGCTTTGCCGCGGGCCTCGTGGTGCTGGCCACCGGCTGCGCCGCCACCTCCAGCCCCGCCTTCGCCCGGCTGGTGGGGTTGGATGGCGATGTCGCCTTCGTGGTCTCCATCCTCTCCACCTTCCTCGTGCCCTTCACCGCGCCACCCATGGCGCTGGGGCTGATGAATATCGACCTCGCCCTCAGCCTGGGCGGGCTGATGACGCGGCTCGCCCTGCTGGTCGGGCTGCCCATGGCGCTCTCGCTCGTGCTGCGGCGGATCATCCCAGCCCCCGCCCTGGCGCGCGAGGCCCGGGCGGTTGATGGCATGGTGGTGCTGCTCGTCGCCGCCTATGGCGTGGGGGTGATGGATGGCGTGCTGGCGCTGTTCATGGCCTCGCCGCTGCATGTGCTGAGCGGCGTGGCCCTGGCCTTTGGCGGTTGCCTGGGCCTCAATATCGCAACAGCCCTGGCATTTTCCGCCGCCGGCCCACGGCTGTCGCTGGCCGCCGGCCTGCTCTCCGGCAATCGCAACATGGCGCTCTACCTCGCCGTTCTGCCGCAGGAGACGGCGCCGGATATCCTGCTCTTCCTCACCCTCTGCCAATTCCCGCTCTTTCTCTCCCCCTTCCTGCTGGGCCCGGTCTATCGGCGGCTGCGCGGTGGCTGATTTTTCCCATGAAACCGCCGCCGGCGGCCGGGTGGCAGGGGTGGATGAGGCCGGGCGCGGCCCCCTGGCCGGCCCCGTCATGGCCGCCGCCGTGGTCTTCCCCCAGGGCGTGCCCGCGCCCCTGGCCGCCCTGCTCGATGACAGCAAAGCGCTCTCCCCCCGACAACGCGAGCAGGCCTTCGCCGCCCTGGTTGCGGCACGGGCTTCCGGCATCGCCGAATATGCCGTGGCCGCCGCCTCGGCCCGCGAGATCGGCCGGCTGAATATTCTGGGCGCCACCCACCTCGCCATGCGCCGCGCCATACTGGGCCTGCCATCGCCGCCCGATCTGGCACTGATCGACGGCAACCGCCCCCCCGCCCAGGCCCCCTGCGCCACGGCCTGCCTGGTGGGCGGCGATGGCCTTTCACTCTCCATCGCCGCCGCCTCCATCCTGGCCAAGGTGCTGCGCGACAGGGCGATGACCCGGCTGGATGCGCGCTGGCCCGGCTATGGCTTTGCCCGCCATATGGGCTACCCCACGGCGGCGCATCGCGCAGCCCTGGCCCAACTCGGCCCCAGCCCGCATCACCGCCGCGGCTTCGCCCCGGTCGATGCCGCCTGGCAGGCCCTGGCCGGGCACGCGCCATGATCGCCGCCCTGCAATCCTGCCTGCATGACCTCTCGGCCCTCGGCCCGGGCGGGGTTCTGGCCCTGGTCTCGGCGCTGTTCCTGGCCGGGCTGGCCGGCGGTGCCACGCATTGCGCGGCCATGTGCGCCCCCTTCGTGCTGGCGCAGCTGCGCCCCGATAATGCCGGCGGCGCCATGCTGCAAAGGCTGAGCGGCGCGGCGCTGCTGCCCTATCACGCCGGCCGCATGCTGGGTTACGCCACCCTGGGCGCCCTGGCCGGGGCAGGGGCCGGGCTGTTCAGCCAGATCACCGGCTTGCGCTGGCTGCTGGCGCTGCTGCTGGCGGCCGCAGCCCTGCTGATGGCCGCACAGGCGGCAGAAAGACTGGGCCTTGCCGCGCGGCTGCACCTGCCCGCCCTCCCCCTGCCGGCAGCACTCAACGCCCCGCTGCATCGCTTGCTGACAAAACCCGGCGACAGAAGCGGCTTCGCGCTGGGGGTGCTGCTCTCCGCCCTGCCCTGCGGCCTGCTCTACGCCGCGCTGGCGGCCGCCGCCGCCTCAGGCTCGGCCCTGGGCGGCGCCTTGGGCAGCCTCGCCGATGATGACTGGCTCTGGGGCGGTGACCTCGCCGCCATCCACACCACCATCACCCACGGCATCCGCAACCAGGACAGCGACGAAGCCCGCCTCTCCATGATGCCCGTCTTCGGCAACGGCATCCTCACCCCCGCCCAAATCAGCGACGTAACCGAATACGTCCTCGCCCTCAGCGAACGCAGCACCAACCCCGAAGCCACCACCCGCGGCGCCACCCTCTTCACCGAAAACTGCACCGCCTGCCACGGCGATGCCGGCCGCGGCAACCCGGAATTCGGCGCCCCCAACCTCACCGACCGCATCTGGCTGCACGGGGCCGAACGCAGCCAAATCCAAGCCTCCATCACCCGCCCCCGCATGGGCGTGATGCCCGCCTTCAACCAACGCCTGGACCCAGCCGTGGTGAACATGCTGGCAGTGTACGTGCATAGCCTGGGTGGGGGGCGGTGATGGGTGGTGCAAGCTGCCCGGGGAAGGGCTTTGCCCTCCCCCGATACCCCCACCCACCAGGGGCCAACGGGCCCCTGGACCGCGGGGTAAAAGCCTGGGTGAGGGAGGGGGGCCAAATGCGCACCGCTCACGACAAGCGCACACCGCCCCCCTCCCTCACCCAGGCTTTCTCATGGGATCCAAGGGCCTCCCGGCCCTTGGTGGGGAGGGGTACGGGGAGGGGCAAAGCCCTTCCCCGGGCAACCAGCACCACATGACCCTCTACGCCACCCACACCAAGGTCCAGCCTCGTGCCGTCCAAGGCCGTGTGCGGCGGGTAAAATGGCTTGTGCTCTGGGTCCTGCTTGCCCTGTATTACATAGTGCCCTGGCTCCGCTGGGACCGTGGCGCTTCCGTGCCCAACCAGGCCGTGCTGGTCGATATCGCCCATGCCAGGTTGTTTTTCTTCTGGGTCGAGTTATGGCCGCAGGAGGTCTATTTCCTCACGGGTGTGCTCATTTTAGGCGCTATAGGCCTGTTTGCCGTCACTTCGCTGTTCGGCCGGGTCTGGTGTGGCTTCACCTGCCCGCAGACGGTCTGGACCGATCTTTTCATGTGGGTCGAGCGGCAGATCGAGGGTGACCGCAATGCCCGCATCAGGCTCGATGCCGAGCCCTGGACCCCACATAAGCGCCGCCTGCGCCTGACCAAACACGCCGCCTGGATTTTTATTGCCATGGCAACCGGTGGCGCCTGGATCATGTATTTCAACGATGCCCCAACCATCTTGCGGCAGATGCTCACCCTGCAGGCCAGTGCCACGGTCTATTTCTTCTTCGGCCTTTTCACCCTCACCACCTATACCCTGGCCGGTTTCGCCCGCGAGCAGGTCTGCACCTATATGTGTCCCTGGCCGCGCTTCCAGGCTGCCATGCTCGATGACCAATCGCTGGTGGTCAGCTACCGCGACTGGCGGGGCGAGCCGCGCGGCAAGTTGAGGGAGGCGGGCCATGGCGATTGCGTCGATTGCGCCGCCTGCCTGCATGTTTGCCCCACCGGCATTGATATCCGCGATGGCCAGCAATTGCAGTGTATTGGCTGCGGCCTTTGTGTTGATGCCTGTGACGATGTGATGCGCCGGCTTGACAGGCCACAGGGCCTGGTGGCCTTCGAAACCCTCGCCAACCTCGCCGCCAGCCAGGCCGCCACAAAGGGCATGGCGGCCAATGCCGCGCGGCAAAACGCCGGCATGGCGGTCCGGCGCATCCCCCGCCTGCTGCGGCCGCGCACGGTGATGTACACCGCCGTGCTCTCGGTGGTCGCAGCCATCATGGTCGCAGGCTTCCTCACCCGCGACACACTCTCGCTCTCCGTGCTGCGTGACCGTGCGCCGCTTTTCGTGCCCCTCTCCGATGGCAGCGTGCGCAACGCCTTCACCATCAAGCTGGTGAACAAGACGCATAAGACAGCGCGCTATACCCTGGTGCTGGAGGGCGCGCCGGGCGTCACCATCCTGGCCCAAGGTGCGGATACCGACCAGCAAGGCCGCCCCGTCCTCACCACCCGCCCCGATGGCATCACCGAATGGCGCGTGCTGGCCACGACACCGGCCAGGGCGCACCTGCCCGCCAACCTGCCCATCTCCTTCCATCTCCACGACCCGCAGGGCCATGATGTGGCCCATGCCCAAAGCGTCCTGCTGGGACCGCCACCATGACAACACAGCCCTTCGACCCCCGGCGCAGCCGATGGATCCCCGGCGTCTTCATCGCCCTGATGCTATTGGTTGTGGTGGTGAATGGCACCATGGCCTGGCTGGCGCTGCGCAGTTTTACGGGTGTGACCACGCCACGCGCCTATGATCGCGGCCGCACATACAACGATGTTCTGGCCGAGGCGGCGCGGCAGGATGCGCTGGGCTGGCGGGCCGAGGTGAGCCTCGCCGATGCCACGCTGCGCCTGCATGTCACCGATGCCGCCGGCAACCCGGTCGCCGGCAGCGTCGAGGGCCTTTTGCAACGCCCGCTCACCGCCCAATCCTACCCGCTGGATTTCCGCCCCGTGGCCCCCGGCCGCTGGCAGGCCAATGCCATGCCAGGCCTGCCCGGCCAATGGGAGGCCCGCCTCACCCTGTTCGGCCGCGAAGGCCCCTTCGATATCCGCGCCCGATTGCTGCTGCCATGAACGCCCTCACCCCCCTCACCCCGGCCGAACCCGCACTCTCCCGCCGCCCCTGCCTGCATTGCGCAGCAGCCCTGCCCCCCGGGGCCACCGTCTATTGCTGCACCGGCTGCGAAGCCGCCCATGCGCTGATAACAGGCCTAGGCCTCGATGCCTTCTACGCCAGGCGCGAGGCCGCCGCCGGCGAGTTGCGCCCAGTGCCCCCGCCCCCCCCTCGATTTCACCACCCGGGCACAGCCCCTGCCCGGGGGCGACCATAGGCTGGAATTGCTGATCTCCGGCCTGAGTTGCGGCGCCTGCGTCTGGCTCATCGAACAGGCGCTGGCCGCGGAGGCGGATGTGCTGGCCGCGCGGGTCAGCCTCACCACCCGCCGCCTCACCCTGCGCTGGCGCGGCCCGGCCGCACGCGGCAATGAACTGGTCGCCCTGCTGGCCCGCCTGGGCTTCCGCACCGCCCCCTGGTCCCCCGCCTGCCTGCGCGCCGCCGATGATGCCGAGGGCCGGGCACTCATCCGCGCCCTCGGCATCGCCGCCTTCGGCTCCATGAACGTGATGCTGGTCTCCGTCGCCGTCTGGGCGGGCGGCGATATGGGCGATGCCACCCGCGCCCTCATGCATGGCCTGGCCATGCTGATAGCCCTGCCGGTGGTGCTGCTGGCAGGCCTTCCCTTCTATCGCTCAGCCTGGGCCGGGCTGCGGGCGGGGCGGCTGAATATGGATATGGCCGTCTCCCTCGGCGTGCTGGCAACCACGGCCATGTCGGTCTCCGAAACCCTGCGCGGCGGCGCCTTCACCTGGTTCGATGGCGCCACCACGCTGCTCGCCTTACTCCTGGCCGGGCGGGTGCTAAACCATGGAGGCCGCCGCCGCGCCCGCCAGGCCAGCGCCCAGCTCCTGGCCCTGCAACAAGGCAGCGCCACCCGCCTCAACCCCGATGGCAGCAGCCAAACCCTGCCCCTGGAAGCCATTCTGCCCGGCCACCGCATCCTGGTCGCCGCCGGCGAGGCACTGCATCTCGACGCCGTGCTGGAAGATGCCACCGCCCTGCTCGACACCGCCGCCATCACCGGCGAGAGCCTCCCCCACCCTTACAGACAGGGCGATACGCTCCCGGCCGGCGCCACCAATATGGGCGCGCCCTTCGTGGCACAGGTCAGCGCTACCCTCGCCGAAGGCTCCCTAGCGGCCATGGCCCGCCTGCTGGAACAGGCCGAACAATCCCGCAGCCGCATCACCACCCTGGCCGACCGCGCCGCCGCCATCTACATCCCCGCCGCCCATGCCATTGCAGTGGCCACTTTCCTCGGATGGTGGCTGCTGGGCGGTGAAACCTGGCAGGGGGCCCTGGTGCCAGCCGTGGCAGCCCTCATCATCACCTGCCCCTGCGGCCTGGCCATCGCCGTCCCCGCGGTGCAGGTGGTGGCCGCCGGCGCGCTGTTCCGCCAGGGCGTGCTGCTCGCCCGCCCCGATGCGCTGGAGCGCCTGGCCAGCGCCGACCACGTGGTGCTGGACAAAACCGGCACCCTCACCCAAGGCCGCCCCACCCTACTCCCCGACCCCCACCCCGAGGCCGCACTCCGCCAAGCCGCCGGCCTCGCCGCCGCCAGCCGCCACCCCCTGGCCCGCGCCCTGCACCGCGCCTGCCCCGATGCCACCCTGGCCGATGGCGTGCGCGAATTCCCCGGCCAAGGCCTCCAGGCCCCAGGCATGCGCCTGGGCAGCGCCCAATTCCTCGGCCTAGACCAGCAAGATGATGGCATGGCCCTATGGTTCGCCGCCCCCGGCCAGCCCCCTCAGTGTTTCCGCTTCACCGATGCGCTGCGCGCCGATGCCCCCGCCGCCATCGCCGCCCTGCAGGCCCAGGGCCTCAGCCTGGAAATCCTCTCCGGCGACGCCCCCCCGGCAGTCGCCGCGGTCGCCGCCACCCTGGGCCTCGAACACTTCACCGGCGGCGTAACACCGCAAGGCAAGGCCGCCCGGCTGCAATGCCTGACCGCCACCGGCCACCACCCCCTGATGATCGGCGATGGCAGCAATGACGCCGCCGCCCTCGCCATGGCGCATGTCTCGGCCTGCCCCGCCGGCAGCACGGAATTGGCGCAATCCGCCGCTGATATCCTGCTCACCGCCGAGGGCCTCGCCCCCATCCCCGCCGCCATCGCCACCGCCCGCCGCGCCCAACGCATCGCCCGGCAGAATATCGGCCTCTCGCTCGCCTATAACGCCCTGGCCGTGCCGCTCGCGGTGGCGGGTCTGGTCACGCCGCTGCTGGCCGCCGCCGTCATGGCCTCCTCCTCGCTCATCGTCATCCTCAATGCGCTGCGCGCCGGGGGGCGGACATGGACGCGCTGATCCTGCTCATCCCCATCGCCCTCTTTCTCGGCCTGCTGGGGCTGGCCGGCTTTCTCTGGGCCCTGCGCGCCGGCCAATATGACGATCTGGACGGTGCGGCCGCGCGCATTCTCTTCGACGACACCCCACCCCGAAAGGACCCCTGACCCATGCCCGCATCGCGCGTGTTCTTTTTCGGCCTCAGCCTGCTCATCGGCGTGATCGGCCTGCTCGCCGCTGCCTGGGCGGAGGATTACCTGCACGGCTTCGGCCTGGCCCTGCTCGGCTTCGCCCTCTTCTTCGCCGGCCACACCGTCAAACGCCACTTCGACGAGCAGGAGGGCCACTGACCCCATGCCGTTCACCCGCCACCTTCACATTCACGGCATGCAACTTGAGGAAGGCCATCGGCGTTCGCTACCCTGCCTAGATCATTGAGGAGGGGCGCCAGTGAATCCACTCGACAGCCTGTCAGGCCAAAAAACCGCCCAAAACCCCGCCGCCCCCTGCGCGCGCTGCGGCAGCCGCATAGCCGGCATCTGCGCCGCGCTGGACATTGCCGGCCTCGACGAGATCGCCCATGACGCCCGCCGCAGCCCGGTGCAGGCGCGCGAAACCCTGTTCCGTGAGGGGGACCCTACCAGCGCCGTCATCATGCTGGTCAGCGGCATGGCCAAGCTGTCACGGCTCATGGCCGATGGCAGGCAGCAGGTGCTGGGTTTTCGCTTCGCCGGCGATATCATGGGCTTCACCCATGGCCATTCCCATTCCGCCGATGCCGAGATGCTGACCGATGGCCTGGTCTGCCGCATGACCCGCACGCAACTCGACGCCATGCTCGTGCGCTTCCCCGCCGCCCAGCGCCGACTGATGGAGCTCTGCGTGCAGGAATTGGCCCTCACCCAGGACCAATTGGTGACAGTCGGCCGCCGCCATGCCGAACAGCGCGTCGCCGCCTTCCTGATCTCCCTCTCCGTCGCCGCCCGCCGCCGCGCCGAATTCTCCCAGCAACTCGAAATGCCCATGACCCGCGCCGAAATTGGTGACCTGCTGGGCCTGGCGCTGGAGACGGTAAGCCGCGCCTTCACCGCCCTGCGCAAGCGCGGCCTGGTGATCGAGCACCCCGGCCATCGGGTGGAATTGCCCGATCTGGAAGCCCTGGCCCTGGTGGCGGATGGGGTTTAGCAGCCTTTTGTTTTTCGAGCATCTTTATCCGTTCAAACGATCCCGTTTGAACGGGTGATGGTCCAGATCCGTTTCACCGCAAGCGAAGACGGCGAGACGGCTCTAGCCTTTGTTTTACCGCATTTTTCGAGAGGCCTTGCGAAGCCGCAAGGCTGGGAAATGCCCTAACCGCCCAAAAACGCCATCACCACCGCCACCGACTCCTCTGGCGCCTCCTCCATCGGCACATGCGCAACCCCCGGCAGCAGCACCAGCCGCGCATCGGGAATCTCACGCAGATAATCCCGCGCATTGCTCGGCGGGATCATTCTGTCCTGATCGCCCCAGAGCAGCAGCGTGGGCGCCTGAATGCGGCCCAGCAATGGCTCAGGCGGCTGCAGCATATGGCCACCCGTGCGGTCCACAATCGCCTGCCGCACCCCCGGCGCCAACATCATCGCCCGGTAGCGCTGAAAAACCTCCTCCGGGATGCGCTCCGGCTGGGCATAGGCCGGCGTAATCGAGGGGCGCAGCATGGCATCGGGCAGCACATAGGGCAGCGCGCGCAGCATCAGCGGCACCTTCCCCGCCTGGCCATATTCTATCCCGGGGCTGGCAAAACCATCCGGCGCCAGCAGCACAAGCCGATCCGTCCGCTCCGGATGGGCGGCGGCAAAGCTCCAGGCGATGCGCCCCCCCATGGAACTGCCCAGCAGCGTCGCCCGGCGGAGCCCCAGCCGGTCCATCAGCGCCATCACAATTCCATGCGCCCGGGCATCGGAATAATCCGCCGCCGGGTCTGCCCCGGTCAGGCCAAAGCCCGGCAGGTCAAAGCGGATCATCCGATAACGCGCCTCCAGCGCCGGCGCCCAACCCTCCCAGGCATGCAGCGAACTGGCAAAACCATGCAGCAGGATGATCGCCGGCGCATCGCGCGGCCCGGTATCGCGCATGTGCAAGCGAATGCCCGCCACCTCAACAAATTGCGAGGGCGCGGGCGCCCAGCGCCGTTCCAAGGCCGCACGATCCTCATCGGGCACATAAAGCCACCAACCGGCAGCCAGCAGGGCAAGCAGCAGGACAAGCAGGATCAACCAGAAGATGCGCATACCACCTTAATCGGCAGCTTCACCGCCCCTGTCCACTCAGCGCCCGAGATCAAACCGGGTCTTCTCCGCCAGCGTCGCGCCGAACCAGGCGTCAATCCCGGCCGCCAGATGCCCCATGGGCTGGGCCATGCCATCGGCGCCCAACACCATCGGCACATCATGGCCGGGCATCAGCACGCAACCCGGCCGCGCCGCCCATTCCGCCTTGAGCCTGGCGATGGAGGCCGCCGATTGCGCCGCATCGAGCGTCATATCCGTCTCGCCCGTGGTCAGCTCCACCCGGTTTTTCGCGCAATCCGAGGCAAAAATGGTGGCAGGCGCGCCATCCAGCGCAAAGGCCACATGATGCGGCGTATGCCCAGGGGTGGGGAAGGAATGAATGCCGGGCAACACGCTATCCCCCGCGGCAAAACGCCGCAGCCGCGCACAGGCCGCCATGGGGTGCACCGCCTCAGGCACGGACAAATGCCCCACCGGCAGCGACAGCGCCCAATCCAGCTCCTGCGTCTCGGCATAAATCGTCGCCCGGGGAAACAGCGTCCAATTGATGCAATGATCATGATGCAGATGGGTGAGGAGCAGGTCGGTCACATCCTCCACCCCCAACCCTTCGGCGGCGAGGCCTGCCACAATATTCCGCCGGGCAGGAAAGCCCCCAGTATCAAGCACCACCACCCGCTGCCCATCCCGGGCCAGGCCAATGGTGGACCAGCCAAGGCCGCCATGATGGGTGGTTTTGCCGGGATAGCCGAGCTGCAGGGTTTTGACGGTCCACATGGGATAATGCCTTGGGTTGCTGACACCAATTCCACCCGCAATTGCCGGCCGAAGCTAGAGGCGGCGCGCTGCTGGCGGCGCTGGCGGCCATTCCCCCATACCTCATCTTGACAAGATCGGAAATAAATCCTAAATTATATCCTCGTTGTTTGAAACCCGCATCAGCCCCGCCCCGCACAACCTCTTGTGCGCAGCCCCGCCCAACGCCCCACATTTGGTATTTGTCCGAATAGAACATGTTTCGCGCCCCAAGCGCCCCCTCCAACCCCTGGGGCCACTCATCCGCCCAACCACCACCCCTGGTATTTGTCCGCAAACCACCCAAACCGCGCCCATCGTCGCCGCCTTCAAAACCAGCAATTCCGCCCAAGTTAACGGCAATTTTGTGCCCACATCCACAATCTGCACAAAATTGAGTCTTTCCGCCGCCCACCCCCCATCCAGCACGCTCCCCACAGCACAAGGAGCCCTGCCATGACCCCAACCCGCCGCGCCCCGCTCCCCCCCCCCTCGCCGCCGCCGCCCTGCCCTGGGATATCACCCAGGCCCAGGCGCAAAGCCCCGCCACCACACTCCGCGTGGGCATGACGGCCGCCGCCGTCCCCCTCTCCAACGGCGTCCCCGACCAGGGCGCCGAGGGCCACCGCTTCATGGGCATCACCCTCTATGACCCATTGGCCAGGTGGGACCTCACCAAATTCGACACCCCGGTGGATATCCGCCCCGGCCTCGCCACCGCCTGGCGGGTGGACCCCAACAATGACAAGCGCTGGATCATCACCATCCGCCAGGGCGTGAAATTCCATGACGGCAAAACCCTCACCGCCGAGGATGTCGTCTTCTCCTATGACCGCGCCCTGAAAAACGACGCCCCGCATTACGACCCCCGCGCCGCCGCCCAGGCCCGCATCCGCATGCCCACCATCACCGGCTGGAGCGCCGAGGGCCCCAACACCCTCATCATCGAAACCCGCATCGACGCCACCTTCGAACCTGCGGCGCAAACCAGGCTGCTGGGCCAATTGCACAGCAAGGTAGTCGATGACGCGCTCTTCCTCTTCGTGGCGCATGACCTGAACCCCCGCGCGATGAGCCGGCGCGTGCAGGGCTTCGTCCAGGCGCAAAGCTGGTTCCAGGACCTTAATCCGATCCGCCTGCAATAAATCCCCCGCCGGGCCCGCCGCTAACTTTTTGTTCGTTGTCAGCGGCCATACTCCAAAGCCCGGGCAGCCAGGCCCGGCGCAGGAGAATGGCTGATGGCGTGTGCAAGCCCTTTGCCGGGCCAGGAGCCGGGACCTTCACACGCCCCTGCTGCGCGCGCGTGACGATCGCCGCCCGCGCCACAACCAGGCCCGTCCCTGCCGCACAAGGCCGCCGCCTACGGCGGCTGCGCATCGCAGCAGCCCTGCTCATCGCCGGCCTTGGCCATGCTCTGCAGCCAGCCAGCGCCGCCGCCCCGCCTGGAGGGGCGAGCCTCATCCGCAGCATAGGCGCCGATGATAGCGGGCATTGGCCCACCTCTCCCGGCCTTGGCGAGATCGAGGCCGGCTTGCGGCGCCACCTCACGGCCGAAATTCTGTTGCTCTTCGCACTCGGCTTTGTTGTCCTGCTGCTGGGCAGTGCCGCGCTGATGCTGCGCCTCAGCCTCGCCGGCCGGCAGGCCCGCCGCGCACTCGCCCAGGCCCGCACCGCCCATGCCACGCTTCGCGCCCTGATGGATAATCTGCCCAGCCTGATCGCCACCTTCGATACTGAGCTGCGCCTAGTCTATGCCAATCGGGCCGCGCAGGATTTCTTCGGCCTCGATGAACAGGCGCTGATCGGCCAGCACGCGCGCAACCCCAGCCTGCCGGAGGAGTTGGAGGCCGAGCTGCGCGCGGTGCGTGACAGCCACGCCCCGTCGCGCACCCTGGAGCAGCGGCGGACCGACAGCGCCGGCCAGGAACATCACCTGCTGGTCAGCACCATCCCGCTCTTCGATGCCACGGGGGCGCTGCACCAGATTCTGCGCACCGGTGTGGACGTCACTCAATCCCGCCAGGCGGAGGAGCGGATCCGCCATCTGATCGAGCATGACCCGCTGACCGAATTGCCCAACCGCCTGCGCTTCAAATCCGAACTCTCGGCCATGCTGTCCCACGCCCCATCGCCCGGCCTCGCCCTGCATGTGATCGATCTGGATGGCTTCCGCTCAGTCAATGACACCCATGGCCAGGCGATGGGGGATATGCTTTTGCAGGCGGTGGTGCGCCGCCTCGCCGGGCTGGTGCGGCCGGGTGACATGCTGGCGCGGCTGGGCGGCGATGAATTCGCGCTGCTGCAACGCATCCGTGGTGAGGGTGAGGCCATGGCCCTGGCGGGCCGCATCACCCAGGCGCTCGCCCAGCCCTATCAGCTCGGCCCTGCCATGATCCGCTGCAGCGCCAGCCTTGGCGTCAGCGCCCTAGTCAGTGGGCAGGCAAGTGCCGAGGCCATGCTCGCCCGCGCCGATCTGGCATTGGCCAATGCGCGGCGCATGGGCATGGGCCATTTCAAGGCCTATCGCGAGGAGATGGAGGGCGAGGCGCTGCTGCGCCGGCAATTGCAGGCGGAGTTAATGGCGGCGCTCTCCTCCGGCGCGCTGCATCTCGACTACCAGCCCAAATTCTCGCTGCGCGATGGCCGGATGGAGGGGGTGGAGGCGCTGCTGCGCTGGAACCACCCCCAACGCGGCCCCGTCAGCCCCAGCGAATTCGTCCCGCTGGCAGAGGAGGCTGGTCTGGCCCTGCCCCTCGCCCGCTATGTGCTGGACCAGGCCGCGGCCCAGGCCATGCAATGGCGCGGCATGGGGCTAGAACTGCCCGTGGCGGTGAACCTCTCGGGCGAGTTGATTGGCATGACCGAGGCGCTGGCGATGGTCGAGCAGGTGCTGGCGAGCACGGCGATCCCCGCCCGCCTGCTGGAGATCGAGGTGACGGAAAGCACCTTCATCGGCGATGGCGAGGCGGCGCGGAGCATGTTGCTGGGCCTGCGCCGGCTCGGCATCACCGTGGCCTTGGATGATTTCGGCACCGGTTTTTCCTCGCTGGCCTATCTGCAGGCCCTGCCCATCGATGTGCTGAAGGTGGATCGCCGCTTCGTCCAGGGGCTGGAGGGCGGCGGGGCGAGTGCGCGAATCGTCGACACCGTGGTGCGGCTCGCCCATGGGCTTGGGGTGCGCGTGGTGGCCGAGGGGGTGGAAAGCCAGGCCCAGCTCGAAGCCTTGCGCAAGCTGGGTTGCGATACGGCCCAGGGCTATTTGCTGGCCCGGCCGCAGCCGCCGCAGGCCATTACAAGCCTGCTTCTGGGGATAAGAGCGACCAAAACCCTGGCAATTCCCGCATGAACGGGTTGACACCCAATGGGTCAACCCGTATCCGCCCCCTGCCTTCAGCGGGTATCCGCAGGAGGGGCACGAATGAGCAAGCAGGACGGCTTTGAAAAGCGGCTGAACGAGGCACGCGCCCGACAAGGGCTGGATCGTGCCGAGGGGAGCAGTGCGGGCCTTCCTGGCGGCTCATACGGGGTTGGTTTTCGGGCCGGGGTTGAGGTGTTCTCGGCCCTTCTGGTCGGCGTGGTCGCAGGGCTGCTGCTGGATCGGTGGTTGGGAACCTGGCCTTGGCTCTTCCTGGTGATGTTCGTGATGGGCAGCGCTGCGGGCCTGCTGAACGTGTTTCGGCTGTTCAAACCGCGGGCGTTGAAACGAGACTGATTTTTTGGGGGCATACCCGTGGCGGCCGAAGGCAAATCGATTGACGCGCTGAGCCAGTTTGAACTGGGTACGGCGCTTGGGCCACTGGGTGCCTCGGTGAATTTCACCCAGTCCAACCTCCATATGGTCATTGTGGCGGCTCTGATCTTCGCCCTGATGTCCTATGGCATGCGCGCCCGCGCGCTCGTGCCGGGCCGGCTGCAGTCGCTGGCCGAGGCCTCCTACGAATTCATTATGGGCATGGTGACGGAGCAGATTGGCCATGAGGGCCGCCGCTTCTTCCCCTTCGTCTTCACGCTGTTCATGTTTGTCCTCTTCGGCAACATGCTCGGCTTGTTCCCCTATGCCTTCACCTTCACCAGCCATATTGCAGCGACCTTCGCTCTGGCTGCGATGGTTTTTGTGCTGATCACCGTGGTTGCGCTGATGTTGCACGGCAAGAAATTCTTTGGCTATTTCTTCCCGGAAGGCGCGCCGCTGTGGCTGGCGCCGATCATTATTCCGGTCGAGATTGTCTCCTATCTGTCGCGTCCGATCAGCCTGTCCATTCGTCTCTTCGCCAATATGGTGGCGGGGCACGTGATGCTGAAAGTGTTTGCGACCTTCATCGTGATGCTGGCCGGGCTTGGCGCGGTTGGACCTTTCCTCTCCCTGCTGCCGCTGACGATCAATGTCGCGCTGGTGGGCTTCGAAGTGCTGGTGGCGTTCCTGCAGGCTTATGTCTTCGCCATCCTCACCTGCATCTACCTGCATGACGCGGTGCACCTGCACTAACGCAGGCCACTCACTCGGGCAGCCATTTTAACCACAGATAATCTGACAAGAAGGATTGAGACCATGGAAGTTGCAGCCGCGAAGGCGCTTGGCGCCGGTATCGCCGTGATCGCCCTGTTCGGTGTTGGCCTGGGCATCGGCAACATCTTCTCCTCGCTGATCACCAGCGTGGCGCGTAACCCCGCCGCCCGTGACGCCGTCTTCCCGATCGGCATTCTGGGCTTTGCGCTGACGGAAGCGGTGGCGCTCTTCGCTCTGCTGATCGCCTTCCTCATCCTCTTCGCCTGATCCGGCTTGGGGGGCCGCCGCCGGCGGGCCCCCGCCCCATCATTCGAACAGGGAGGGCGCGATGCCGCAGCTCGATTTCGCCAACCCGATGGTGCTGGCGCAGGCCGTATGGCTGCTGGTCATCTTCGGCGGCCTTTACTTTATCCTGAACAGCTATGTGCTGCCGCAGGTGGCCACGGTGCTGGAAGACCGCGCCCAACGGATCGCGGCCGACCTTGACGCCGCGCGTGCGTCCAAGCTCTCGGCCGATGCCGCTATGGCAGAGTTGCAGGCGGCGACCGCCAAGGCCCGGGCCGAGGCACAATCCGCTATTGCCGCCGCCGTGCAACAGGCCAATGCCCATGCTCAGGCCCAGGCTGAGGTTCTCAATGCCCGCCTGGCTGAGCAGATCACCGCGGCCGAGGGCCGGATCAGCGCCTCGCGCGATGCCGCCATGGCCTCGCTGCGCAGCGTTGCCACCGATACCGCGACCGCCCTTGTCACCCGCCTTGTCGGCCGTGCCGATGCGGCGGCTGTGGATGGCGCCGTGGGCCTTGCGCTCAGCGCGCGTGGGAGCCTCTGATGCATCACCATTACGAACATTTCTGGCTTGACCCTAAATTTTGGGTAGCGGCCAGCTTCACGATCTTTGCCGCCCTGGCGATTAAATTTGCCTGGGGGAAATTGACCGCAATGCTTGATGGCCGCGGGCAGCGCATTGCAGCCGAATTGGCCGAGGCGGCACGCCTTCGCCAGGAGGCTGAGGAGATGCTGCGCAAGGCCGAGGCTGAGCGTCAGGCGGCGATGGCGGAAGCTGCCGCCATGATTGAACGTGCCAAGTCCGAGGCCGAGCGTGTGGCCGCCAATGCCGCGGCCGATGCCCTGGCGCAGGCCGCCCGGCGCGAGAAAATGGCCATGGACCGCATTGCCGCGGCCGAGGCCTCTGCCGTGGCCGAGGTGCGCTCTGCCGCGGCCGAAGTGGCCACGATCGCCGCACGCAGCCTCATCGCCGAGACCTTCTCGGCTGAGGATGACGCGGCGATGATCGACCAGGCGGTGACTGAATTGCCCAAAGCGCTGCGCGCAGCCTGAGGCGAAAAGCCATAGCCCGGCCCAGGCCGGGGCGGGCATTGTGGCCGTTAGTGATTCGCGGCGGCGGTATTTCCAGGCTGGGGCAATATGCTCTAGCCTGGGTCCCACCGAAACAGCGACAGGTCAAACATCCATGCGTAAAATCTTTGCCGCCGCCCTCCTGGCGGGCACAATGCTGGCTGGCATCGCCAATGCCAATGTCTTCCGTTGGGCAAATGACGGTGACGTCAATTCGATGGACCCCTATACCCGGTCCGAAACCTTTCTGCTGACCTTCAACGCCAATATCTATGAGCCGCTGCTGCGGCGCGACCGGCAGCTGCGCCTTCAGGCCGCGCTGGCCGAGCGTTGGGAGCAGGTGAACCCGCTGACCTGGCGCTTCCATATCCGCCGCAATGTGCGCTTCTCGGATGGCTCGCCGCTGACGGCCGAGGATGTGGTGTTCTCCATCGCCCGCGCCCGGGGCCCAGGCTCCAATGTCGCAGCGTATTTCGCTGCCGTGGCTGAGGTGCGCAAGGTCGATGACTTCACCGTGGACCTCGTCACCCGCAACCCCAGCCCCATCCTGCCCGAGGAATTGACCAGCTTTGGCATCATGTCCAAGGCCTGGCTGGAGCGGAACAATGCGGCGCGCGTGGCTGACCTGACCTCACGCGAGGAAAATTTTGCGACGCGCAACGCCATGGGCACCGGCCCCTTCGTGCTGGTGAGCCGCGAGCCGGATCGGCGCACCGTTCTCGCCCCGAACCCGCTCTGGTGGGACCGGCCCGAGCACAATCTGACCCGGGTGGAGTTCAACGTCATTGCCAATGACGCGACCCGCGTGGCGGCGCTGCTGAGCGGTGAGGTGGATATGATCTACACCGTGCCGCCGCAGGATATGGAGCGCATTGGCCGCACGCCGAATCTGCGCATCATCCAGGGGCCGGAATTGCGCACCATCTATCTGGGCATGGACCAGATGCGCCCCGAATTGCTGAAGAGCGATGTGCGCGGCCGCAACCCCTTCCAGGATGTGCGGGTGCGCCGGGCGATGTATCAGGCGATCGATATCGAGGCGATCCGCACCCGGGTGATGCGCGGCCAGGCGCGGCCCACCGGGCAGATTTTTGGCCCCGGGGTGAATGGCTTCGTCGAGGCCAATGACACCCGCCCGGCGGTGGATCTTGAAGGTGCCCGCCGCCTGCTGGCCGAGGCGGGCTATCCCAATGGCTTTGGCGTCACCCTCGATTGCCCGAATGACCGCTATGTGAATGACGAGGCGATCTGCACGGCCGTGGTGTCGATGCTGGCGCGGATTGGCGTGCGGGTGACGCTCAATGCGCAGACCCGGGTGCGCTTCTTCGCCGAGGTGAATGGCCCGCGCTACAATACCAGCTTCTACCTGCTGGGCTGGACGCCCAATACTTATGACGCGCAGAACGCGCTGTTCAACCTGGCGGGCACGCGCGATGGCACGCGCGGCGTGTTCAACAATGGCGGCTATTCCAACCCGCGCTTCGATGCGCTGGTGAGCCAGATCGAGGTGGAGACCACCCCGGCGCGGCGGCAGGCGTTGATCACTGAGGCGAGCCGACTGTTGCAGGAGGATGTGGCCTATATCCCGCTGCACCAGCAGCAGGTGGTTTGGGCTTCGCGCAGCAATATCACGCTGCAGCAGCAGGCTGATAATGGCTTCCCGCTGCGGCTGGTGCGGGTGGGTAACTAAGTATCGGCTGCTTCCCGCCAGGGCCTGGGTGGCCCTGGCGGGGGTGCGGCCTCAGCGTGCCGCGGCGCTTGCGGCGGCCAGGAAGTTCGCCTGGGTGTCCTCTGCAATGCGGAACCATTGCGTCTGATCGAGGCGATAGGCATCCCAGGTCTGATGGATGCGGCGGAAGCGCGGATTGGCAGCACCCACCTCAGCGTAGAATTCCTGCGTGGCGCGGTAGCTGGCATTGAGCACCTCACGCGGGAAAAGGCGAAGCTGGGTGCCCGCCGCGATCAGCCGGCGCAGCGCGGTGGGGTTGAGGCTGTCATAACGCGCCATCATCCAGTGCCAGGTTTCGGAGCAGGCGGCCTCGAGGATCGCCTTGTAATGGCTAGGCAGCGCCTCATAGGCAGCGGGGTTCACCATCATGTCGATGGAGGGGGCGTATTCCCACCAGCCCGGGGCGTAATAGAAGCGTGCAACGCGCTGGAAGCCCAGCTTTTCGTCATCATACGGGCCGACCCATTCGGCGCCATCGATCACGCCGCGTTCCAGGGAGGGGTAGATATCGCCGCCGCCGATGAGCTGCGGCACCACACCGAGCTTTTGCAGGATATTGCCGCCGAAGCCGGCAATGCGGAATTTCAGCCCTTGCAGGTCGGCCACCGAGTTGATCTCGCGCCGGTACCAGCCGCCCATCTGAGCGCCGGTATTGCCGGCGGGAATGCCGACCACGCCCTGGTCACGATAGACCTCGGCCAGGGCCTGCTTGCCACCGCCTTCCTGCAGCCAGGACCAGAGCTGGCGCGACGACATGCCAAAAGGCAGGCAGGTGGCGATGCACAGCGAGGGGTCCTTGCCGAGATAGTAATAGGCCGAGGTATAGCCGCATTCGACGCTGCCATTGCCCACGGCATCCATCACCTGCAGCGCGGGCACCACCTCGCCCGGGCCGAAGGGGGTGATCTCGAAGGCGCCATCGGTCATTTCGCGCACGCGGCGGCAAATGCGCTCATGCGCGCCATAGAGCGTGTCCAGGCTCTTGGGGAAGCTGCCGGGCATGCGCCAGCGGATGCGCGTCTGGGCATGGGTGATGGCCGGCATGGCCAGAATGGGGGCCACCGCACCGGCGGCCAGAATATTGCGACGATCCATGGGGCAATTCCTCGTTGGTTTCCTCTGTTCCAAGCTTGCGCGGGAGTGCATTGATGCGCAACTGGGATTATTGTAGCCTCCGGGTAATACGCTTGGCTCAGCGCTGTTGGCTGGCGAGCGCGAGAAAATTCGCGATACTGTCCTCAGACAGGCGGAACCATTGCGCCTGGTCGCGGCGATAGGCCTCCCAGCCCTGGCGGATGCGGCCGAATCGCGGATTGGCGGCCCCCATTTCGGCGTAGAATTCCTGGGTGGCGCGGTAGCAGGCCATCAGCACATCGCGGGGGAAGAAGCGCAGTTGCGTGCCTGAAGCGATCAGGCGGCGCAGCGCTGTGGGGTTTTGGCTGTCGTAGCGCGCCATCATCGCATGCCAGGTGCCGGCGCAGGCCTCCTCGAGGATAGCCTTGTAGTGGCTGGGCAGCGCCTCATAGGCGGCGGGGTTGATCATGAGGTCGAGCGAGGGGGCGTATTCCCACCAGCCCGGCGCGTAATAATATCGCGCCACGCGCTGGAAACCGAGTTTTTCGTCATCGTAGGGGCCGGCCCATTCCGCGGCGTCGATCACCCCGCGCTCAAGGGCGGGGTAGACATCGCCACCGCTGATCAATTGCGGCACCACGCCCAGGCGGGCGAGAATTTGGCCACCAAAGCCGGCGATGCGGAATTTCAGGCCATTGAGGTCATCGACATCTTTGATTTCCTCCCGGAACCAGCCGCCCATCTGTGCGCCGGTATTGCCGGCGGGAATGGCGATTACCCCCTGGTCACGATAGACCTCGCGCAGCGCCTCGCGCCCGCCGCCATCCTGCAGCCAGGACCAGGTTTGCCGCGAGTTCATGCCAAAGGGCAGGCCGGTGCCGATGCATAGCGCCGGATCCTTGCCGATATAGTAGCTGGCCGGGGTATAGCCGCATTCCACGCTGCCGCTGGCCACCGCATCCATCACCTGCAGCGCCGGCACCAATTCGCCCGGGCCGAAGGGGGTGATCTCGAAGGCGCCATCGGTCATCTCCCGCACGCGGCGGGCGATGCGCTCCATCCCGCCATAGATCGTGTCGAGGTTTTTTGGGTAGCTGCCGGGCATGCGCCAGCGGATGCGCGTCTGGGCATGGGTGAGGGCCGGGATCGCCAGCATGGGTGCCACCGCGCTGGCTGCGAGAATATGACGACGGATCAAGGCTTAATTCCTTACCGGAGGGCTTGATTGGCGAGGTTGCACGCCCCGATGCCCCATGCAACTGATTGTTGCTGCAAAGCAGAGGGAACGTCATGGAAAAGATCGGCTTTATCGGCCTGGGCAATATGGGCCGTGGCATGGCGAGCAATATTCGCCGCAAGCAATTCGCCATGATGGTCTATGACCTGAATCCCAAGCCGGTGGCGGCGCTGATGGAGTTGGGCGCCGAGGCGGCCGCCGATGTGGCGGCGCTGGGGCGGGCGAGCAGCATTGCCATCACCATGCTGCCGGGGCCCAAGGAGGTTTCGGCCACCGCCGCCACGCTGTTGGAGCATATGGCGCCGGGCAGCCTGCTGATCGACATGTCCACTGTTGACCCCGAGACGACGGACGCCCTGGCGGCGGCAGCGGCGGCGAAGGGGGTGGGCTTTGTCGATGCCCCGGTGGGCCGCCTGGCCGCGCATGCGGATCGGGGCGAGAGCCTGTTTATGGTCGGCGCCTCGGATGCTGATTTCGCCCGGGCGAAACCGCTGCTGGAGGCGATGGGCACCACGATCCATCATTGCGGCGGCCCTGGCAGCGGCACCCGCACCAAGCTGGTGAACAACTACCTCGCCATCATCCTGTGCCAATTGAATGCCGAGGCGCTGTCACTCTCACAAGGCTTTGGCCTGACGCTGGAAACCACGCTGGAGGTGCTGCATGGCACCACCGCCACCAATGGCCAGTTGAAGGTGAATTGGCCGAATAAGGTGCTCAAGGGCGACATAGCACCCGGCTTTGCCATTGATCTGGCGCATAAGGATTTGTCGCTGATCATGCAGGCGGCCAATGCCGCCCGGGTGCCGCTGCCGGTGGCCGCGGCGGCCAGAGAGGCGTTTTCCGCCGCCCGCGCCCAGGGGCATGGGGCGCTGGATTTTTCTGCGATGCTGGATGTGCAATGCGCGGTGGCGGGGGTGAAGCCGCCACGCCTGGCCTGAAGGCTTCTGGCCCAAGAGGCTGATGCGAAGCGCTTGTGTTGGGGGAAAAGAGCGAAAGGGCTTTGGCCTCCCGCGCCCTCCCACCAGGGACGACATATACGTCGACGATTTTCCCAAACTTTTGAAAATTATCAAAATAAACAATCTAACGAAGGTGCAGGAAACTCAGTTTCCTGCTGGGGTGCTCGAGGGGCAAAGCCCCTCGATCTTGTTGCCCCTCGCTATTGGTCTCTCAGCAGGCTGCCAACTCACACCACCGGGCTGCGCCCGCCATCGACATTGATGGCGGTGCCGGTGATGTAGCCGCCCATCTCGCTGGCCAGCAGCAGCGCTTGGGCGGCGAATTCATGCGCATAGCCCATGCGGCCGAGGGGGACGGTTTTGCCCTGCTCGGCCTTCCATTCCTCCCAGGTGATGTTGCGCTGCTCGCTGGCATGGCGGCGGACCCATTGGTCGCTCTCGATGATGCCGACCAGCATGGCGTTCACCAGCACATTATGCGGCGCGTATTCATTGGCCAGCGCCTTGGTCAGCGCCATGCCGGCCGCACGGCTGACTGAGGTGGGCGTGGAGGTCGCCGCCGGCGCCTTGGCGCCGATATTGAGCACATTGATGATCCGGCCCCATTTGCGCTCGGCCATGCCCGGCAGCACGGCGCGGCAGAGGCGGATGGCGGCCATCAGCTTGAGGTCCAGGTCATCCTTCCACAGCGCCTCGGAAATTTCGAGGAAGGGGCCGCGCTGCGAGGTGCCGGCATTATTGACCAGGATATCCACCTGGCCGAGGCCGGCGATCGCGGCGGCCGCGGCATCGGCGCAGCCCTGCTCGGTGCGGATATCGGCCGGCACCGTCACCACTTTGGCCCCCGGGGCTGCGGCGCGGATTTCGGCTGCCGCGGCCTCCAGCGCCTCGGCACCGCGGGCGACGAGGGCGACATGGCCGCCCGATTCGGCGAACATCTTCGCCATGGCCAGCCCCAACCCCTTGGAGCCGCCGGTGATCATGGCCGTGCGGCCGTCCAATGTGATATGCATGTGTTGTCCCTCCGAAGCGGCAATGTAACCACGGCCTGGGCGGAAGGGCCATCAGGCGGGGACTAATCCGGCAGGCAGCGCACCGCCCCAGGCTGGGCGGAGGGGGTTGGCTGGGTGCCCGGCGGGCAGGGCATTTGGCCGCGATGGGGCGCGGGCAGGCCGGTGTCCCAGCCGCGCGCCTCACTGTCATCGCCAAAACCGCCGGTGGCGGGGACGCAGCGCCCACCGCGCCGGCCATTCACCGCGCGCTGCGGCGTGCCGCCATGCGGGCAGAGGTAGCGCCTTGCCGCCTCCATCGCCGCTGATGTGGGCCGCGGCGGGGGCGCGCGCTGCGCCTCGGCCGTCCCGGCCAGCAGGATCATGGTTGCGAGCATGGCCCAGCCATGCCTACTTGGCCTCGCCATGGTGGAGTATCGGCGGATGAGTGAGCAGGTCATTGTCGAAACACGTGAGAGCAGGCGTTCCTACGGCGCATGGGGAATTTTCGTGGCCATCCTGTGTTTGGGCCTTCCCTTTCTGGGGCGCCAGCGGGTGCGGGTGACCAATGAGCGGATCGTCATCGAATCGGGGTTTTGGAACAAGGTGCGCGATGATGTCGAAATCTTTCGCATCCGCGATGTGGTGGTGAAGCAGAATATCTGGAACCGGATGTTCGGCATTGGCGATGTGGTGGTGAAGGCGACCGAGGGGCGGAGCGAGGAAATCCATGTCCTGCGGGGCATGCCGGATCCGTTGGCGGTGAGCGAGGCGATCCGCCAGGCCTGGAACCAAGCTGCCCGCCCCACCGGCCCCGCCACCGCGCTCGACTGATGTCCCGCCGCCCGGCCAACCCCGATGAGGCGGTGCGCCCCACCCGGGATATCGACCCGATGGAGGCGCTGGAAGCCCTGCCGCGCGCCGATATCGCCGTGTTGGAAACCTCGCAGCCCAAGCTGATCGACGCCGCCCTGCGCGGCGCCGTGGTGCTCACCCGGCATGGGCGGGATGCATTCGTGCTGCTGCCGGTGGATGAATTCCAGACCCTGGCGCGTGAGGCCATGGCGCGGCGCATCACCTCGAAGCGGGTGATCGAGGGCTGAGGGCGGCGGTTCCGATAGACATTCGGGGCCGGCTCAGGGCAGATACAGGCATGGCCGAACGCCCCTCTCCTCAGGATTCGCGCCGGACCCGCGCCGGCTGATGGACCACGCGACCGATATCTTCCCCGAGCCTTCGCCGGAACCTTCGGATGAGCCGGCACGCAAACCGGTCTCGGCCACGCTGGCGCGGCTGCGCATTGCCGGGTTCAAGAGCTTCGCCGAGCCCACCACGGTGGAGATTCGCCCGGGCCTGACCGGCATTGTCGGCCCCAATGGCTGCGGCAAATCCAATGTGGTGGAGGCGCTGCGCTGGGCGATGGGCGAGAGCAGCGCGCGCTCGCTACGGGGCGGCGAGATGGATGACGTGATCTTCGCTGGCACCGCCACCCGCCCGGCGCGCAACCTGGCCGAGGTGACGCTGAGCCTGGAGGATGCGCTGGGCGTGGCCCCCGCACCGCTCGATGGCGAGCATGAATTGGAGATAGCCCGGCGCATCACCCGGGGCGAGGGCTCGGGCTATCGCATCAATGGGCGTGAGAGCCGCCAGCGCGATGTGCAAACGCTGTTTGCGGATCTGGCCTCCGGGCCGCGCGCCTCAGGCATGGTCAGCCAGGGCCGGGTGGCGACGCTGATCGCGGCCAAGCCGGAGGAGCGGCGCGCGGTGCTGGAGGAGGCGGCGGGCATTGCGGGCTTGCGGGCCCGGCGGCACGAGGCGGAGCTGAAACTCCGCCAGGCGGAGAACAACCTGCTGCGCGCCGATGACCTGACCGGGCAATTGGAGGCGATGCGCGAATCGCTTGGCCGGCAGGCAAAGCAGGCGAGCCGCTACCGCAACCTTTCGGGGCTGGTGCGCGATGCCGAGGCGGCGATGTTCGCCCTTATGGTGGCGCGTGCCGGCATGGCGGTGGAGGCCGCGGGGGAGAATCGCAGCGCCGCTTTGGCCGCGACCCGCCGGGCGGAGGCCCAGGCCGAGGCCGCGACCATCGCCGCGCACGAGGCCGAACAGGCCCTGCCTGCCCCCCGCGCCGCCGAGGCCGAGGCGCGCACTGCCCTCGAACGCCGCAGGCTGGAGGCCGAAGGGGTGGAAGCGGCCCTGGCCCGCGCCCAGGCCGCGCTCGAGGCCGCCCAGGCCTTGGCGACGCAAATCGCCGCCGACCTCGCCCATGCCGAGGCGATGGCCGCCGATGCCGCCCAGGCCGAGGCCCGCGCCGGGCGCGAGGATGCCGCCGCCGCCCAGGCCCTGGCTGCCCTGCCCGCCCGGGTTGAGGATACCACTTCGCGGTTGAGCATGGCCGAGGAGGCGGTGCGCGCGGGCGAGCAGGCGGCCAATATCGCCACCGACGCCGCCGCCCAGGCCGCCGCCCAGGCCAATCAGATGGCGGCCGAACTCGCCTTTGCCGAGCAGCGGGCGCGTCGGCTCGCCGAGCAGCAAGCCCGGCTGGAGGCCGACCACGCCGCCGCCGAGGCCACCGCCGTGCCACCCGAAGCCCTGGCGACAGCCGAGGCCGAGGGCGAGGCACGCGGGGTGGCGCAGCGCGAGGCCCGCGCCCGGCTGGAGGCGGCGGAGGCGGCCCGGGCCGAGGCGGCGAACCAGGCGGCCGAGGCCAATCGGGCCATGGGGGATGCCGAGGCCAATCGCGCCCGGACCCGGCGGGAGTTGGAATCGGCCGAGGCGCGGGCCCGCCGCGCCGCCGATCAGGCCCAGGCCATCACCCGCCAGCATGAGCAGGCGCTGGCGCAGCGCGTGGCCGCCGAGGCCCTGGCCAAGGCCGAGGCAGCGCAGGAGGCGGCCGAGGCCGGAGCGCGCGCCACCGCCCAGGCGCTGAGCGAGGCCGCCACCGCCCGGCAGGAAGCGGCCGAGGCGCTGGGCCTCGCCCGCCAGGGGGCCAGCGCCGCTGAGGCCGCCGTCACCCGCCTCGCGGCTGAGGTGGAGGGGCTGAGCGCCACCCTAGCCGGGGCCCGCCCGGCCAATGCGGCGCCGATTATTGATGCCATCACCGTGCCCGAGGGGCTGGAAGCGGCGCTGGGGGCGGCGCTGGGTGAGGCTTTGGATTCAGCGCGCGACCCGCATGCGGCGCGGCATTGGCGCGCCTTGCCGCCGCTGGCCGTGGCAGCCGCCCTGCCGGCGGGGGCGACGGCGCTGGCTGATCTGGTGCAGGCGCCGCCGGAATTGGCGCGGGCCTTGTCGCAGATTGGGCTGATCGAGGGCGATGGCGCGGGATTGCAGGCGGCGCTGGCCGCTGGGCAATCCCTGGTGGACCGGGCGGGCAAGCTCTGGCGCTGGGATGGCCATACGGTGGCGGCCGGTGGGCCCAATCCGGGCGCGGCGCGGCTGCAGCAATTGGCCCGGCTGCGGCAGGCCGAGGCGAAGTTTTCCGCCCTGCGCGCGGCGGAGGCGGCGGCGGCGGAGGCCCGCAGCGCGGCCCAGCGCGAGGAAAACAGAACCGCTCAGGCCGAGGCCGCCGCCCGCAGCGCGCGCGATCAGGCCGAGGCCACGGCGCGGGAGGCCCGGCGCATGGCGGCCGATATCGCCGCCCGCCACGCCGCCGCGGAGGGCCGGCTGGCCGCGCTGGCGCCGCAAATCGCCCGCATGGCGGCAGAAAGCGAGGAGGCCGAGGCCGGGCTGCGCGCGGCCCGGGCCGTGCTCGCCGCCCTGCCGGAACTGGCCGCGATGGCCCAGGCCCAGGCGGCGGCCAACCTTGGCCTGCGTCAGGCCCAGGCCGAGGAGCATGCGGCGCGCGAGGCCCGACGCCTGGCCGAGACGGCGCTGGAACAGGCGCGCGGCACGGCCTCGGCGCTGGCGGCGCGCGCGGCCTCGGCGGCGGCGCGTATTGCGGCTCTCGCGCCGCAGCGCGAGCGGCTGGGCGCGGAATGGCGTGAGGCGGAGGCCTCGCTGGCGGCCTCGCGCGCTGCCCGGGCCGCGCTGCCGGACCTCGCCACCGCGCGCGAGGCGGTGGAGCAGGCCAGGCGCGGGCTGAGCGAGGTGCGCGGCGCCGAAAACACCGCCCGGGCCGAGCGCGCCAGCTTGCTGGCCGAGGGCGAGCGGCTGGCCCTCCGCCGCGCCAGCCTGGCTGAGGAGCGCGCCGGCTGGGCGGCTCGGCGGGAGGATGCGGCCGGCCGCGTGACGGGGCTGCAGGCGCGGGCCGAGGCCGCCGTGGCCGAGGTGGCGCGGCTGGCGGATTTGCCCTCAGAGGCCACAGCCCAGCGCGATGCCGCCGCCCGCCACCTCGCCGCCGCCGAGGCCGCGCATGCCGAGGCACAGGCCGCGTTGAATGCGGCCGAGGCCCGGCTACGCGCTGCCCTTGATACCAGGCGTGACGCCGATGCCGGCTTCAGCATTGCGCGCGAAAACCAACTGCGCGCCGAGGCGGCGCTGGAGGCGGCACAGACCGCCGGGCAGGCACTAGCCGCCCGAGTGATCGAACGGCTGGGTGAGGATGCCAGCCTGCCAGACCCTGGCGAAGACCCAGGTGAGGCCGCCGAGGAGCGCGCCCGGCGCAAGCTCGACCGGCTGAGCCGTGAGCGGGAGGAGATGGGGCCGGTCAATCTTCGTGCTGAGATTGAATTGGCCGAGGTGGAGCAGCGGCTGGTCGATATCGCCCGCGAGCGGGAGGAGATCACCGCCGCCATCGCCAAGCTGCGCGGCACGATCGGGCATTTGAACCGCGATGCGCGGGCGCGGCTGCGCGAGGTGTTCGACCGGGTGGACCGGGAATTTCAGGCACTGTTCCAGAAACTCTTCGGCGGTGGGCGGGCGCATATTGCGCTCGTCGGCAATGAGGACCCGCTGGAGGCTGGCCTCGAGATTTTCGCCGAACCGCCGGGTAAGAAGCTCTCCGCCCTCTCGCTGCTCTCAGGCGGCGAGCAGGCGCTGACGGCGCTGTCGCTCATCTTTGCGGTGTTTCGCTGCCAACCGGCGCCGGTTTGCGTGCTGGACGAGGTGGATGCGCCGCTGGATGACGCGAATGTGGAGCGGCTTTGCGACCTGCTCGATGCCATGGTGCAGGATGGCGCGACCCGGTTTCTGATCATCACCCACCATGCGCTGACCATGGCGCGGATGCATCGGCTCTATGGTGTGACGATGCAGGAGCGGGGGGTTTCGCGGCTGCTGAGTGTTGATCTGGGCCAGGCGGTGGCGATGGTGGAGCAGCCGCTGGCTTAAACACAGGGGTGGTATGAACCCACTGGTTCGTTCAAACTTGGGTTATGGAAAAACGCAGCCGCGCGCCGGAGCAGACCCGCCGCGCCATTATTGATGCCGCCATCGTGGAATTCGCCGATAAGGGGCTGAGCGGCGCCCGGGTGGATGAGATCGCCGCGCGCACCGCCACCACCAAGCGGATGATCTATTATTATTTCGGCGGCAAGGAGCAGCTCTACGCCACGGTGCTGGAGGAGCTGTATGGCGGCATTCGCGATGCCGAGCGGGCGCTGGATCTGGACCGCCTCGCCCCCATGGCGGCGCTCAAGCGGTTGGTGGAGACGACTTTTGACTATCATGCCGCGCATCCCGAATTCGTTCGGCTGGTGGCGGTGGAGAATATTCATTCCGCCCGGCATCTCGCTTTGCTGCCCAATATCATCGCCCGCAATGCTTCGGTGCTGGAGGGGCTGCAAAGCCTGCTCGACCGTGGCGTGGCCGAGGGGGTGTTTCGCCCGGGGATCGCGGCGCTGGACCTGCATATGCTGATCAGCGGCCATAGCTTTCACCGCGTTTCCAACCGCCACACCCTCGCGGCGCTATTTGGCGAGGATTTGACCCTGGGCGCGGTGGCAGCGCGGCAGCGTGGGATGCTGGTGGAGGTTGTGGCGCGCTATGTCAGCCCCGGGTGACTGATCGCGGCGAGAAAACCCTGGCGCATGCGCGGCGCATCGGGTTCGCGCCCGGTGAAGTGGCGGAAGGCATCGGCCGCCTGATAGACCGCCATGCCGCCGCCATCGGCCACCCTGGCACCCTGTGCGCGCGCGGCCTGGAGCAGCGCCGTGTCGATGGGCACATAGACCACCTCGGCCACCCAGAGATCGGCCCGCAGCAGCGCCGCCGGCAAGGGCAGGCCGGGATGCTTCGCCATGCCCATGGGGGTGGCATGCACCAGGCCGTGGGCTGCCGCGATGGCGGGGCCGAGCGCGGGGCCTGCCACGGCGCGGCCGGGGCCGAAATGGGCGTTGAGATTGGCGGCCAGGCCCGCCGCGCGGGTATCATCCATGTCGAAAATCGTGAGTTGCGCGGCCCCCATGGAGAGCACGGCATGGGCCACCGCAGCGCCTGCGCCGCCGGCGCCGATCTGCACCACCTGGCCCATCGCCGCACCGGGCAATTGCAGGCGAAAGCCGGCGGCAAAGCCCGAGGCATCGGTGTTGTGGCCCATACGGCGCCCGGCCTCGAAGACCACGGTGTTCACCGCACCCAGCGCCCGCGCCTCGTCGGAGAGCGCATCGAGCAGCGGGATGACCGCCTGCTTGGCGGGATAGGTGATGTTCAGGCCGCGATAGCCCGCGGCCTGCGCGTGATCGAGCAATTGCGGCAGGGCCTCGACGCCCAAGCCCAGCACATCGAGGTCAATGCGGCGATATTCCAGCGCAAAACCCTGCGCCGCCGCCTCGGCCACATGCATGGCGGGCGTGCGGGAGCCGGCAATGCCGCTGCCGATCAGCCCGAGCAGCATGGTGCCGGGGGCGGCGGGGGCGAAGACATCGCGCTCGGCCAAAGGGGGCATGATGGGCTTCCTCAGCATTGTATTGGTGCTTGACGGTTAATGTACCAACCGGTACGTACACGTCAACGACGTAACATCGTCGGGCCAAGGAACATCCATCCAGGGAACGGAGCGCAATCCATGTCAGCCATTTCACGCCGTCAGCTTGCCGCAGGCCTGGGGCTTTTCGCCCTGCCCGCCAGCGCGCAGGAGGCCTTTCCGGGCAGCCGACCCGTTACCATCGTCGTCGCCTGGGCGCCGGGTGGTTCGACCGATTTCGTGGGCCGCCTGGTGGCCCAGGCGCTGACGGCGCAGCTCGGTGGCAGCTTTGTGGTGGATAATCGCCCGGGTGCCTCGGGCACGGTGGGCCATGCCTCGGTGGCGCGGGCGCGGCCTGATGGCCATACCCTGCTGATGGGGGTGAACTCCACCTTCGCCATGAGCCGCCATCTCTTCCCGCAGCGCGGCTATGATGATGATCGCGGCTTTGTCGGCATCGGCCGGGTGGCGATCTCGCCGATCATGCTCTGCACCAATGCGCAAAGCGGGGTGCGCGATATTGCCGCTTTCGTGGCGCGGGCGAAGGCACAGCCGGGGCAGATGAGCTATGCCTCCTCTGGGGCGGGTTCCTCGGCGCATCTGGCGACTGAATTGTTCCTCCGTGGCGCTGGCATCACTGTGCAGAACGTGACCTATCGCGGCGGCGCGCCGGCGGTGCAGGCGCTGATCACCAATGAAGTGCAGCTTGCCATGGTTGATGCGGTGACGGCGCTGCCACTGATGCAGGCGGGGCAGATTGTCGCACTCGGCGTCTCGACGCTGGCGCGCAACCCGCTCGCGCCCGCCGTGCCGACCATCGCCGAGAGCGGTTTCCCCGGCTTTGAGGCGACCTCGGATTTCGCCCTGATGGCGCCGGCCGGCACGCCGGATGCGATCATCCGTACGCTCTCCCGTGGCCTGACTGCGGCACTGGCCGATGCCGATGTGGTGGGGCGGATGCGGGCGAGTTCCATCATCCCCACCCCCGGCACGCCGGAGGCCTTCCCGGCCTATCTGACCGCCGAGAGCGCCAAATGGGGTGAGCTGATCCGCGCGCGTGGCATCACACTGGAATAGGCGTATCCGCCCGGGAGCAGCCATGAAACGCGCCATCGCCACTGTCTGCCTCTCGGGCTCGCTGCCGGATAAGTTGGAGGCCGCCGCCGCTGCCGGCTTTGAGGGGGTGGAGATTTTCGAGAGTGATCTCCTCACCTTTGAGGGCTCGCCCTCCGAAGCGGGAGCGATGGCGCGTGATCTGGGGCTGGAGATTTCGCTCTTTCAGCCCTTCCGCGATTTTGAGGCCATGCCCGCGCCGCTGCGAGCGAGGAATATGGACCGGGCGGAGCGCAAATTCGACACCATGGCGGCGCTGGGTGCCGGGCTGATTCTGGTCTGCAGCAATACCCAAGCCACCTGCATCGACGACCCCGCCCGCGCCGCCGCTGATCTGCATGAGATGGCCGAGCGGGCGGCCAGGCGCGGCTTTCGCGTGGGTTTTGAGGCGCTGGCCTGGGGCCGCCACACGAAGCGCTGGCGCCAGGCCTGGGACATTGTGCAAAGGGGCGACCACCCTGCGCTGGGGCTGGTGCTGGATAGTTTCCACACCCTCGCACTGGGCGACGATCTGGCAGGGCTTGATGTGCCGGGGGAGAAGATCTTCTTCGTCCAACTCGCCGATGCGCCCCGGCTGGATATGGATGTGCTCAGTTGGTCGCGGCATTTCCGCAATTTTCCCGGCCAGGGGGATCTGGCGGTGGCGGGGTTTACCCGGGCGGTGTTGCAGGCGGGCTATACCGGGCCGCTCTCGCTGGAAGTGTTCAATGATGAGTTCCGCGCCGCCCCCGCCCGGCGCATTGCCCGCGATGGGCTGCGCAGCCTGATCTGGTTGGCCGATCAGGTGGGGTTGGCGCCGCTGCCGGCGCTGCCGCGGCTTTCGGGCATTGAGTTCATCGAATTCGCGGTGGATGAGGCGGCGCGTGAGGCGCTTGGGGGCTATCTGGCCACGCTGGGCTTTCATCACGCGGGGACGCATAAATCCAAGCAGGTGGAGCTGTGGCGGGCCGGTGCGGCCAATCTGGTGCTCAATGCCGAGCCTGATAGCGCAGCACAGGAACGCTTCCAGATGACCGGACCCACGGTCTGCGCCATGGCGCTGCTGGTGGATGACCCGGCCCGGCTGGCGGCCCGCGCCCGCGCCCTGCTCTGCAGCGTCTGGCACGAAAAACGCGGCGCGGGGGAGCGCGACATCCCTGCCATCCGCGCCCCCGATGGCATGCTGCTGCATCTGGTGCAGGCGGGGGCGGCGCCGATTTGGCAGGATGATTTCCATCTGCTGCCCACGCCGCCGGGTGCGGCGCTGGGGGTGGATCACGTCGCACAGGCGCTCTCGCCCGAATTGATCGAGGGTTTCGCGCTGTTTTATCGTGCGGTGCTGGGCCTCGCCCCGGATGCGCCCTGGGAATTGCCCGACCCCTTTGGCATTGTCCGCTCGCGTGCCTGGGTGAGCGCGGATGGCGCGGTGCGCCTGCCGCTCAATGTCAGCGAAAGCAGCCGGACAGGGACGGGGCGTTTCGTCTCGGCCTATGCCGGGGCGGGGGTGCATCATATCGCCTTAGCGGTGCGCGACGCGGCAGCAGCGGTGGCGGGCATGGCAGGGGCGCCGCTGCTGGAAATTGCCGAAAATTACTACGAGGATCTCGGGGCGCGGCTGGACTTGGATGAGGCTGGGCTGGAAGCACTCCGGGCGCATCATCTGCTCTATGATCAGGATGGCTCAGGGGCAGGCTTCCGCCATGCCTATACCCTGCCCTTCGAGGAGCGGTTCTTCTTTGAATTCGTCGAGCGCGATGCCGGCTATGCCGGGTTTGGCGCGGCGAATGCGGGGGCGCGGATGGCGGCGCAGCGGCGGGGCGCCAGGCGGTAAAGCCCAGCGCCCCGGCATTTTTTACTTCAGCGGGAAGCCCATGCCGCGCAGCACGGCGACCATCTTGTCGCGCCCGCTCAGCGCGGCGAGTTTGCCCATGCGCAGCAGCACCCGGCCGGACCAGTTTTCATCGCCCATGCCGCTGCGGCGGGAGAAGCCGGCCATTTCCTCGTCATAGGCTTTTACCAGCGCCGGCTCCTCGGTGTTGCCATAGCTGTCGTGGAACAGGATGGCCTCTTGCGGCAGGCGGGGCTTGACCGCATTGGCCACGCCATCGGCCGCGTAACCCACGCAAAGGCCGAAGACGCCCATGGTTCCCTGGGGCAGGTTCAGCAGCGCGCCGACCTCGGCGGGGTTGTTGCGCATCGCGCCGATATAGACGGTGGACATGCCCAGCGATTCGGCGGCGATGACGGCGTTCTGCCCGGCGAGGGCGGCATCGATCGCGGCGACCAGGAAGGTCTCGAGGAAGGGCATGGTCTCCATCTCGACGCCCATGGCATCGGCCATGCGCTGGTTGCGCGAGACATCGGCGAGGAACACCAAAAAGAGCGGGCACTGCATGATGTGCTTTTGGTTGTTCGACAGCCGGGCGAATTCGGCCTTTTTCGCGGGGTCCGTGACGGCGATGGCCGACCAGGTTTGCAGGTTGGAGGAGGTGGCGGCGGATTGCGCGGCGGCGATCAGCGTCTCCAGCGTGCCTTCGGGCAGGGCGTCGGGCTTATAGCCGCGGATGGAGCGGTGGCTGAGCAGCAGCGCGATATGCTCGTTCCAGGGGCCGGCGGCCGGGATGGCGGCGCCATAGCGCAGGGCAAGGGCTTCGGTGCGGCTGGTGGTGCCGGGGGTGGCGATATCCATGGGCTTTGGTATCCGTGATGGGTGTTCTGGGGCGACATGTTGCAGCAGCGGGCGCGCGGGGCAAGGTGGGGGCTAGGGGCGCATGCTGGGCAGCGGCGGCCGCAAGCTGATAGAAGCCCCGCATGGCTCCACACCGCAATTCGGCCCATGCCGCCATGGTGGCAAAATCCGTCATCACCGCCGCCGCACGGGCCCAGGGCTTTGATGCGGTGGGGTTTTGCGAGGCGGTGCTGCCTGATGCGGTGCGGCTGCGGCTGAACAATCATCTCGCGGCGGGCGAACATGGCTCCATGGCATGGATGGAGCGCCGCGCCGAGCAGCGCGCCCAGCCGCGCGCCCTATGGCCGGAGGTGGTGAGTGTCATCTCGCTCGGGTTGAATTATGGGCCGGAAGGCGACCCCTTGGCAGCGCTGGCGCGGGGCGGCCATGGCGCCATCAGCGTCTATGCCCAGGGGCGGGACTACCATGATGTGGTGAAGAAAAAGCTCAAGGCGCTGGGGCAATTCATGGCTCGGGAATATCGCGAGCATCAGTTGAAGGTGTTTGTGGATACAGCACCGGTGGCGGAAAAGCCGCTGGCGCAGCAGGCGGGGCTGGGCTGGCAGGGTAAGCACACCAATCTGGTGGCGCGCGGGCATGGCAGTTGGCTGTTTCTGGGCGAGATTTTCACCACCCTGCCCCTGCCCGCCGATGCGCCCGAGGCCGATCATTGCGGCCAATGCCGCGCCTGCCTTGATGCCTGCCCGACCGCGGCCTTCCCTGCCCCGTACCGGCTGGATGCGCGGCGTTGCATCGCCTATCTCACCATCGAGCATGCCGGGCCGATCCCGGAGGAATTTCGCGCCGCCATGGGCAATAGGATTTATGGTTGCGATGACTGCCTGGCGGTCTGCCCCTGGAACAAATTCGCCCGCGTGGCCCGGGAGGCGGCCTTGCAGCCGCGCGAGGCGGCGAAAAACCCACCGCTGGAGGAATTGGCCATGCTGGATGATACCAGTTTCCGCGAGAGGTTTTCCGGCTCGCCGATCAAGCGCATCGGGGTTGGACGGTTTTTGCGCAATGTGATGATCGGCATTGGCAATTCCGGCCAGGCGCGGCTGCGGCCGGCGGCGCAGCGCCATGCTGAGAGCGCTGACCCGGTGCTGGCCGAGGCGGCGCGCTGGGCTGTGGCGCGGCTGCCGGTATGAACGCCGCCCTCGTTCTCTTCTCCGGCGGCCAGGATAGCGCCACCTGCCTCGCCTGGGCGCTGGAGCGGTTTGAGCATGTCGAGACGCTGGGCTTTGATTATGGCCAGCGGCATGTGGTGGAACTCTCCTGCCGTGAGGTGCTGCGCAGGGGCATGGCCTCGCCCCGGCTGGGGGCTGACCATACGCTGCATATCCCCACCCTGGCAGAAATTGGTGGCTCGTCGCTCACCGAGGCGCGCGAGATTGCGCTGCGTGAGGATGGGCTGCCCAATAGTTTCGTGCCCGGGCGCAACCTGATTTTCTTGACCTTTGCCGCCGCACTCGCCGCGCGGCGCGGCATTCGCCATCTGGTGGGTGGCATGTGCGAGACGGATTACTCCGGCTATCCCGATTGCCGCGACGACACGCTCAAATCATTGCAGGCCACGCTCAATCTGGGCATGGCGACGCGCCTTGTGCTGCACACGCCGCTGATGTGGCTGGACAAGGCGGCCACCTGGCGGCTGGCGGAGAGGCTGGGCGGTGCGGCGCTGGTCGAACTGATCCGCGCCGAGAGCCATTCCTGCTATCTGGGCGCGCGCGACAGCCACCCTTGGGGGCATGGTTGTGGCCATTGCCCGGCTTGCGACTTGCGCGCCCGGGGCTGGCAGGCTTATGCCGCGCGGCATGAACATTGATATCGCCCGCCGCGAGGGTTTTTGGGCCCTTGCCGGTTTCGCGCTTTGCATTCCGGCCGCCAATTGGCTGATCGGCCATGTTGGCACCTATTGCGTGCCCAATGGACCTTGCCTGGTGCCGGTGGCGCCGGGGGTTGCCGCACCTTCGGGGGTACTGATGGTGGGGCTGGCGCTGGTGTTGCGCGATGTGGTGCAGCGCCGGCTGGGGATGGGCTGGGCGATGGGGGCGATTGTGGCCGGGGCGGGGCTTTCGGCCTTTCTCGCGCCGCCGGCTTTGGTGCTGGCCTCGGCCGTGGCGTTCCTGTTGAGCGAGGTGGTGGATATGGCCGTCTATACCCCCCTGGCGCGGCGGGGCCTGGTGCTGGCGGTGGCTTTGAGCGGCGTGGCCGGCCTCGTGGTGGATAGTGTGGTGTTTCTCTGGCTGGCCTTTGGCAGCCTGGACTTCCTGGCCGGGCAGGTGATTGGCAAGGCCTGGATGGTGCTGCTGGCGCTGCCGGTTATCGCCGCCCTGAAGCGGCGCGATGACCGGAGCGCCATGGCGGGCTGATCAGGCCGCGACAGGGGCGGCCAGCCGCTCCAGGATGGGGCATTCAGGGCGGTCATCGCCCTGGCAATGCTCGGCCAGATGGCCCAGGCTTTGCACCATCTCCTCCAACTCCAGGATGCGTTGGCGCAGGGCGGCAGCATGGCCCAGTGCGAGCGCCTTGACATCGGCGCTCGCCCGGCCGCGATCATTCCACAACGCCAGCAACTCGGCGATTTGCTTGATGGAGAAGCCCAGGTCGCGGGCGCGGCGGATGAAGCGCAGCCGATGCAGGTCACCTTCGGAATAATGCCGGTAATTGCTCTCGGAGCGCGTGGCGGCAGGGACCAGGCCCTGCTGCTCATACCAGCGGATCATCTTGGCCGAGACCCCGGTGGCGCGTGCGGCCTGTCCGATATTCATAGTTTCACCCCGCGTAAACGTAATGCATTGCCCAGGACGAAGAGGCTGGAGAAGCCCATCGCCCCCGCCGCTAACATGGGTGAAAGTCCCGGCCCGCCAAGGAGTTGCAATGCACCGGCAGCAACCGGGATCAGCGCGGCATTATAGGCGAAGGCCCAGGCCAAATTCTGTTTGATATTGGCCAGGGTGGCGCGCGATATCGTGATGGCTTGGGCGACGATTTTCAGATCATCGCCCATCAGCACGACATCGGCGCTGTCGATGGCGATATCCGTCCCGGTGCCGATGGCGATGCCCACCGAGGCTGCGGCCAGGGCCGGGGCGTCATTGATGCCATCGCCGGTGAAGGCGAAGCCGGGGGCGGCGGCGAGGGCAGCGACCTTATCGGCCGGCAGCAACCCGCCCTTCGCTTCCTCGATGCCCAGGCTGCGGGCCATGGCGGCGACGGCGGCGGGGTGGTCGCCGCTGAGGATCATCAGGCGCAGCCCGAGGCGGCGCAGCAGGGCGATGGCCTCGGCGGTATTGGGGCGCAGCCGGTCGGCCACCAGCAGCAGCCCTGCTGCCTGTTCGCCCAGGGCGATGAAGACCGGGGTTTGCCCTTGGGACGCCGCCTCGGCCGCCATGGGCTCCAGCGCATCGGGGCTGATGCCGGCCCGGCGGAGATAGGCGGCCGAGCCTAGGCGGATGGTCTGGCCCTCCACCTCGGCCGCCGCACCCTCGCCGGAGGTGGCGAGGAAGCCCTGCGCCGGCGGCGGGTTGGGGTGGGCGGCGAGGATGGCGCGGGCGATGGGGTGCTCGCTATGGGCCTCGACGGCGGCGGCCAGGCGCAGCAGCGCTTCGGGTGTGAAGCCTTCCGCCGGCCTTGTGTCGATCAGGGCGGGGTGGCCCTCGGTGAGCGTGCCGGTCTTGTCGAAGGCCACACCTTGCACATCGGCCAGGCGCTGCAGGGCGTCGCCATGGCGGAACAGCACGCCCAATGCGGCGGCGCGGCCCATGCCCACCATGATGGAGGTGGGGGTGGCAAGGCCCATGGCGCAGGGGCAGGCAATGATCAGCACCGCCACCGCATGGGTCAGCGCCACCGCCAGCGAGGGGCCGAAGGCCAGCCACAGGGCGAAGGTGAGCGCGGCCACCGCCATCACCGCGGGGACGAACCACAGGGTGATGCGGTCCACCAGCGCCTGGATGGGCATCTGGGCGTTCTGCGCCTCCTCCACCATGCGGATGACGCCGGCGAGGAGGGTATCGCCGCCCAGCTTATCCACCCGGATGGTGAGTGCTCCCGATTGGTTCACGCTGCCGCCCAGCACCGCATCGCCGGGGCCGCGCGCCACTGGCATGGGCTCGCCGGTGAACATGGATTGGTCAAGAAAACTTGTCCCCGTCAGCACGGTGCCATCGGTGGGGATGGCCTCGCCGGGACGGATGAGCAGGGCGTCGCCCAGCACCAAGGCATCGAGCGCCACCTCGCTGCCATCGGCCCGGCGGGCGGTGCGCGGCGCCAGGCGGGAGAGGGCGCGGATGGCGCCCGAGGTGCGGCCGCGGGCGCGGCCCTCCAGCCAGCGGCCGAGCAGCACCAGGGCCACGATCACCCCGGCGGATTCGAAATACACCGCCTCCTCAGGCGTGGTGGCCAGGATGGCGGCGGAATAGACCCAGGCGGCGCCGGCGCCGATGGCCACCAGCGCATTCATATCCGGCGCGCGGCGCCACAGCGCCGGCAGGCCCAGGCGGAAAAAGCGAAGCCCGGGGCCGAAGAGGATGGCGGTGGCGAGGCCGCCCTGGATCATGTGGCTGGCGGGCAGGCCGATGGTGTGTGCGATCCAGTGATGGATGGCGGGGAGCAGATGGCCGCTCATCTCCAGCAGCAGCAGCGGCAGGGCGAGCGCCAGGGCCAGGGCGGCGGCGTGGCCCAGCCTTTGCTGTTCGGCCGCGCGGGCGGCGGCACGGTCTTCGGCCGGGGTGAAGGCATGGGCGCCGTAGCCGCTCTCCTCCACCGCCGCGAGCAGGGTGGCGAGGGTGACATCGCCGGTGATCTCGGCCCGCTCGGTGGCCAGGTTCACATGGGCATGGGTGACGCCGGGCACGGCCTGAAGGGCGCGGCCGACGCGGCTGGCGCAGGCGGCGCAGGTCATGCCTTCGATGGTGAGTTGGGTGTTCATGGGTTGGTCAATGGGCTTTCCCAATATGGCAAGGTCAAGAGGGCGCTTGACCTTGCCATAGGGGAAGGCGCGATGCTGTGGTTATGACCCAGATCAACCTCACCATCCCCGATATGCATTGCGATGGCTGCCTGCGCGCGATCACCCGCCTGGCGCAGAAGCTGGACCCGCAGGTGCGGGTGAGCGCCGATCTGCCGGCGCGGCAGGCCAGTTTTATCGGCGCGCTGGATGAGGCGGTGCTGCGGGCGGCGCTGGCGAAGGCGGGGTATCAGCCGGGCTGATCGGCAAGACGCGCGGGCGGCGGCTTGGCGCTGGCGGGCGGCGGGATTAGTTTTACATCCGCAATCTTGAGGAAACACCATGCCCGCCCTGGCTGACCGCCTGAACATCATCAAGATGTCTGCCTCCACGATGATGAGCGTGAAATCGCGCGAATTGGCGGCGAAGGGGGTGAAGGTCATCGCGCTGACCGTGGGCGAGCCGGATTTCGCCACGCCTGGCCATGCGATTGAGGCGGCGCATCAGGCGGCGCTGGCGGGCAACACGAAATACCCGCCGCAGGATGGTATCCCGGCGCTGAAGGCTGCGGTGCAGCGCAAATTCAAGCGCGACAATCATCTCGACTATGCGCTGGACGAGATCATGGTCGGCAATGGCGGCAAGCAGATCATCTTCAACGCCTTCATGGCCACGCTCAATGAGGGCGATGAGGTGGTGATCCCTGCCCCCTATTGGATCAGCTATGCCGATATGGCGAAGGTGGCGGGCGGCAAGCCCTTGCTGGTGAATTGCCCGCAAAACAATGGCTTCAAGCTGCGGCCGGAGGATCTGGAAGCCGCCATCACGCCGCGCACCAAATGGCTGCTGCTGAATTTTCCCTCCAACCCCACGGGGGCGGCCTGCTCACGCGCCGAAATGCAGGCCATTGCCGATGTTATGCTGCGTCATCCGGATATCTGGATTCTGACCGATGATATGTATGAGCATGTGATCTATGACGGCTTTGAATTCTGCACCATCGCCGAGGTGGAGCCGCGGCTGAAGGAGCGCACGCTGACGGTCAATGGTGCCTCGAAGGCCTATGCGATGACCGGCTGGCGCATCGGCTTTTGCGGCGGGCCGCGGGCGCTAATCAAGGGCATGATCAATATGCAGGGCCAGGCGACGAGCGGGGTTTCCACCGTGGGTCAGGCGGCCGCGGCGGCGGCGCTGGACGGGCCGCAGGAGTTTGTCGCCGAACGCGCCGAGATTTTCCAGGCGCGGCGCGACATGGTGGTGGAAATGCTCAACGCCGCGCCGGGGATGAGTTGCCACAAGCCTGAGGGGGCGTTTTATGTCTTCCCCAATATCGCCGGCTGCATCGGCAAGACCACCAAGGGCGGCAAGCTGATCGAGACCGATAGCGATTTCGCCCTGGCGCTGCTGGAGGAGAAGCATGTCGGCACGGTGATGGGCGCGGCCTATGGCATGAGCCCCTATATCCGCGTCTCCTACGCCACCGACACCGAGAGCCTGCGTGAGGCCTGCGGGCGGATTCAGGAATTTTGCCGCGAGCTGTCTTGATCCGCGCTGGCACCGATAGCGACACGGCCGCCTATATCAGGCTGATCGGCGAGGCCTGGGGCGAATACCCTGGGGTGATCTTCGATGTGGATGCGGAGTTGCCGGAACTCTACCGCCTGGCGAGTTGGTTTGCCGAGGCGGGCGGCAGGGTCTGGCTGGCGGAAGAGGATGGCCGGGCGCTGGGCATGGTTGGCACCCGCCCGCTTGGCGCCGATGCCGCCTTCGAGATCTGCAAGATGTATGTTGACCGAGCCGCGCGCGGCTCGGGGCTGGCGCAGCGCCTGATAGAGACCGCCGAGGCGCATGCCCGCGCGCAGGGCGCGCAACGCATGGTGCTCTGGACCGATACGCGCTTTGAGGCGGCGCATCGCTTCTATGAGAAGCAATCCTATATCCGCCAGGGCGCGGTGCGGATTTTGGATGACCTCTCGAAATCCCTGGAATTCCGCTACGCCAAGCCACTCACCGGCCTGGTGGTGGAGATGCTGGACGGGGCTGCGGCCAGCAGCGCGGAGCGGCGCCTGTCCGACATCATGATTGGCTGCGTGGCGCAGGGCGGCTCGCTGCATTGGCGCCAGAGGCTGGCCCCCGACACTGCCCGCGCCCAAATGCGGCGCGTGGCGGCCGAGGTGGCGGCGCAGCAGAGGCTGCTGCTGGCGGCCTGGGCCGGGACGCGGCTGGCCGGCAGCATCCAGATCGACCTCGCCATGGCGGAAAGCCAGGCGCATCGCGCCGTGCTGCAGGATTGGCGGGTGGAGCCTGCGATGCGCCGCCAGGGAATGGGCCTTGCATTGCTGGCCGGCGCTGAGGCGGCGGCGGCGCGGCTGGGCCGGCGGCTGCTCAGCCTGGAGACCCCTGCCGGGGGCAGTGGCGAGCGGCTGCTGTTGGCGGCGGGCTGGCGCGAGGCCGGGCGCATCCCGGGGCTGGCGCTGGATGCGGCGGGCGCGGGGATCGAGGCGGTGCGCTACATCAGGGCGTGAGCCGCGCTACCGCCGCGCACTTCGCGGGTCCAGCGCATCGCGCAGCCCATCGCCCAGCAGGTTCAGCGCCAGCACCAGCATGAAAATGGCCATGCCGGGGAAGATGGCCAGCCAGGGCGCATTCTCGATGAAGCGCTGGGCGCTGTTGAGCATTGAGCCCCAGGAGGGTGCGGGCGGCTGCTGGCCGAGGCCGAGGAAGGAGAGCGAGGCCTCGGCGATGATGGCCTCGGCGATGGAGAGCGTGGCCTGCACGAGCAAGGGCGGGGCGATATTGGGCAGGATATGCACGAGCGCCGTGCGCCAGGGCGGATTGCCCATGGCCCGGGCAGCCTCGGCATAATCGGTGGTATTGGCCTCCAGCGCCATGCCGCGGGCGAGACGGGCGAAGACCGGGCTGGCCGAGATAGCGATGGCCAGCATGGCGTTTTCCAAGGCTGGGCCGAGGAAGGCCGCCAGGGCAATGGCCAGGATGAGGAACGGTACCGCCAGCATGGCATCGGCCACGCGGGAGATCAGCGCATCCACCCAGCCACCCGCCAGCCCGGCCAGCAGGCCTATCGGCACGCCGATCAGCAGCGCGCCGCCCACCGCGATGACCCCGGCCATCAGCGAGGCCCGCGCACCCCACAGCACGCGCGAGAGCACATCGCGGCCATTCTCATCGGTGCCAAACCAATGCGCGGCCGAAGGTGCGCGGCGAATGGCCGACCAGGAGGTGGCCAGCGGGTCGGCCGGCGAAATCCAGGGTGCGAGCAGGGCCGCCGCCACGAAGAGCACCACCACGACCAGGCCGAACATCGCCAGGCGATGGCGCAGCAGCGCGGCCAGGGCGCGGCGGGCAGGGGAGGAGGGGCTCATGCCGCGCGCAGCCTGGGGTTGATCAGCATGTAGAGAATATCCGCCACCAGCGAGAGCGCGACAAAGATCAGGGCAGTGGCCAGCACCACGCCCTGCACCACAGGATAATCCCGGTTGAACACCGCATCCACCACCAGCTTGCCAAAGCCGGGGATGGAGAAAATCTGCTCCGTCAGCACCGCGCCGGCCAGCAGGCGGCCGAACTCTATGGTGCCCAGGGTGACGACGGGGATCAGCGCATTGCGCAGCGCGTGGCGGGCGATGACGCTGCGCTCGACCACGCCCTTGGCGCGGGCGGTGCGGATGTAATCCTGCTCCAACGCGCCCAGCATGGCGGCACGGGTGTGGCGCATGAGCACGCTCGCAACCCCAGTGCCGAGCACGAAGGCCGGCATGATGGTGGTGGCCAGCGACTGCCAGGGATCCTCCCAAAGCGGCACATAGCCCGAGGGCGGCAGCCAGCCGAGTTGCACCGAGAAGAGCAGGATCATCATGATGCCGAGCCAGAAATTCGGCATGGAAATGCCAAAGAGTGCTACAGCATTCATAAGCCAATCCAATGGCTTATCCTTCGCCACCGCCGAGATGACGCCAGCGGGTACGCCAATCGCCACGCCAATGACAAAGCTCATCGAGGCGAGTTGTGCGGTGACCGGCAGCTTGTCCAGCAGCAATTCCCCCACCGGCACGCGGATGCGCCAGGAGAAGCCGAAATCGCCATGCAGCAGCCGCCACAGCCAATGGCCATATTGCTCGAGCAAGGGACGGTCGAGCATGAGTTCGGCGCGGATTTGCGCCAGCACCGCCGGGTCGCCACGCTCTTCGCCGGCCAGGATCAGCGCCGGGTCACCGGGCATGAGCTGTTGCAGGGCGAAAATGCCAAAGCTGAGGATGAGCAGCGTGGGCAGAATCTGCCCAAGACGGCGGAGGAACCAGGAGATCATGGGGCTATGGGCCGATGCGCGGCATGGCCCTCCATGCGAGGCGTCATTGCAGGCGCAGCCCCTGCACCCGGATCAGCCCATCGGCCACCGCGGTGAAGCCGGTGACGCGCGTGCTATGCGCCACGATGTTCTTGCGGTGCCACAAATAGATCCTGCCGCGATCCTGCCGGAGCGCGATGGCATAGATCTGGGCATAGAGCTCGCGCCGCCGGGCGGGGTCGAATTCCAGCCGTGCGGCATCAAGCAGGCGGTCCACCTCGGGGTTGGCGTAGCGGCCATCATTGCTGGGGCCGCGGCTGTGCATGAAGGTCCAGGTATTGCCATCGGGGTCCACCCGGCCGGACCAGCCGAGGAGATAGGTCTCGAACTCGCCGCGCGTCGCCGCCTGGAGGGAGCTGGCGAATTCCATCGTGTTGATCCGCAGGTCAAAGCCCGCCTCGCGCAGCATGGCCTGCATCACCTCGGCCGCCTGGCGCAGATCGGGGCTATTGGGCACGGTCATCTCGACGGCGAGGGGCGTGCGAACACCCGCCTCGCGCAGCAGGGCGCGGGCGCGCTCAAGATTGCGCGGCTCGGGCTGGAAGCTCGGCACATGCAGAGGGTTGGTGGGCGGCACCGGCTGGGCGGTGGGGGTGTACATGCCCTCATAGACCACCTGATTGATCACCTGGCGGTCCAGCGCCAATTCGAAGGCGGCGCGCACACGGGGGTCCTGGCCCATCGGCGTTTGCGCCCGCGCGCCATTGGCGACGTTGAGGGTGATCGACTGGTATCCCAGCTCGTCGGTGATATTGATCCGCAGGCGGCTGTTGCGGCGCACCGCGCCCACATCATCGGGGTCGATGCTCTGCACCATCTCCAGGGCGCCGGATTGCAGGTTCGCCAGGCGCACGGTGCTGTCGCTGATGACCTGGTAGGTGATGCGCGGGATGGTGGTGCTGGCGGCATTCCAATATTCCGCGAAGCGGTCCACCACGATGCGGTCCTGCGCCACCCGCTCGGTGAAGCGATAGGGGCCGGCGCAGATCGGGCGCAGGCCGAAATTGCGCCCTGCCGCCTCGGCCGCGCGTGGGCTGACGATCATGCCGGCACGGTCGGTCAATTGTGCCAGGAAGGCGGCCGAGGGCTCGCGCAGGCGGATCAGCACGGTCAGCGGGTCAACCACCTCCACGCTCTCCATGGTGTTGATCTCGCCGCGGCGAAAGCTGCCCTGCATGGTGAGGTGGCGGTTGAGCGAATAGCGCACCGCCTCGGCATCCATCGCCTCGCCATCATGGAATTTCACCCCGGGGCGAAGGGTGATGCGCAGCGTCTTCGGGTCATCCCAGTGATGGCTGGTGGCGAGTTGGGGGATGATTTCGAGCCGTGCATTGATGTCGAACAGCTTGTCGCAGAGGGCGGCGAAGACGATGCGGCCGACAAAGGTGCGGGCCAATGTGGGGTCCATGATATCGGGATCCTCACGCAGGCCGATGCGCAGGTTTTGCGCGCTGGCGGCCGAGGCGGTGAGGAGGAGGGCGAGGGCGGCGATGCGGCGGAACATGTCTATCCATTCTCCCGTTGGAAGCGCGCGGCGAGGCGGGTGAGGCGCTCGCCGCCGATGGTGTTTTCGTGGAAGGGGGCGGCGGGTGGCAGGCTATCAGCCAGGAAGCAGGCGGCGCGATGGCCCTCGCCCGCCAGTTCCGGCATGGTGGCGCTGCAGGCGGGGGCGGCATGGGCGCAGCGGGTGTGGAAGCGGCAGCCGGGCGGCGGCGCGATGGGGCTTGGCACATCGCCTTGCAAAGGTGCGGCCTTATTGCCCTGCCCCGGCACGGCGGCGAGCAGCGCGCGGGTATAGGGGTGGCGCGGCGCGGCAAAGACCTGGGCGGTGGGCCCTTCCTCGACAATGCGGCCCAGATACATCACCGCCACCCGATCAGCGATGTGGCGCACCACGCCCAGATCATGGCTGATCATGATAAAGCCCAGATTGAATTCGGCGATGAGGTCCTGCAGCAGGTTTAGCACCTGTGCCTGCACCGAGACATCGAGCGCGGAGACCGGTTCATCGCCGATGATCAGCCTCGGCCCGCTGGCCAGGGCGCGGGCGATGGCGATGCGCTGGCGCTGGCCGCCGGAGAATTCATGCGGCCAGCGATGGGCCATCTCAGGCCGCAGCCCCACCCGGGTGAGCAAATCCGCCACCCGCATGGCGCGGCCGGTGCGGGTGAGGCCAGTGTGCAGGATCAGCGGTTCCTCGATGGCGGCGGCGACGCTCATCCGCGGGTCGAGGCTGCCAAAGGGATCCTGGAAGATGATCTGGGCGTGTTTGCGCCTTGCCCGCAGCGCCTTGCCGGAGAGGGCGGAGAAATCCTCGCCCTCGAAGCGAATCTCGCCGCTATCGGGTTCGATCAGCCGCAGCGCCAGCCGGCCCAGGGTGGATTTGCCGCAGCCGCTCTCGCCCACAATGGCCAGCACCTCGCCGGGCATCACATGCAGGCTCACGCCATCCACCGCGCGCACCGCGCCGCGCGGGCGGCCCAGCGCGTCGCGCACCGGGAAGTGTTTGGTCACCTGGGTGAGTTCGAGCAGCGGCGTCATGCGGCGGCGTCCAGTGGCGCGTTCCAGCAGGCCACCTGGTGCGGGCCTTCGGCCAGGGGGGGCGTGGTGTCGCAGCGCGATGTGACGAAGGGGCAGCGCGGCGCGAAGCGGCAGCCCGGCGGCGGGGCGGCCAAATCCGGCACTGTGCCGGCGATATTGGCAAGCCTGCCGCCAGGGGCTGAGAAACGCGGCGCGGCGCCCAGCAGGCCGATGGTGTAAGGGTGCTCGGGCCGGGCGAAGAGCGCCTGGGCCGGCGCTGCCTCAGCCACCCTGCCGGCATACATCACCACCACATCATCGGCGTAATCCGCCACCACGCCCAGATCATGGGTGACGAGGAGGATAGCGGTGCCGGTCTCGCGCTTGAGCGTCTCGAGCAGGGCCAGGATTTGCGCTTGGACGGTGACATCGAGGGCTGTGGTGGGTTCATCGGCAATCAGCAGGCGCGGCTTGCAGGCCAGCGCCATGGCAATCATCACCCGCTGGCGCATGCCGCCGGAGAGCTGATGCGGATAGGCTGCGGCACGGCGGGCGGGTTCGGGGATGCGCACGCGGTCGAGCATTTCTATCGCGCGTTTGAGTGCAAGGTCCGCCGCCAGGCCCTCATGCACCCGCAGCGCCTCGGCCACCTGCTCGCCGGCGGTGAAGGCGGGGTTGAGGCTGGTCATCGGCTCCTGGAAGATCATCGCCATGGCGCCGCCGCGCAGCTTGCGCCGCTCTGCCTTTGGCAGGGTGAGCAGGTCGCGCCCTTCGAAGATCACCCGGCCCTCGGTGCGGGCATTCTCGGCCAGCAGGCCCATGATGGCGAGGGAGGTGACGGATTTGCCGCAACCGCTTTCGCCCACCACCGCGAGGGTGCGGCCGGGGGCGAGGGAGAAGCCGACATGATCCACCGCGCGCATCGCCCCGCGCTGGGTGGCGAAGGTGACGGAGAGGTTCTCAACGGTGAGCATCATCGGCCCGCTGCCGCGATGGAGGCGTTGATCACCTCGCGGTCAAACACGCCCGGATGGTCGCGCCCGGCGAGGAAACGGCGGAAATGCACATAGCGCTCCCGTGCCACGGAGAGCAGGCGGCGGAGTTCGGCCAGCGGGTCGGCATGGTCATCCACCCGCAGGTCGAGATCGGTATAGGGGTCGCGGCTCGCCACCATCAGGGCGGCGGCCTGCTTGCCGCGGGCATCGCCGCCCTCGGCCTCGCCGGCCTCCAGGGCTGCGATCAGGCGGTCTGCCATCGGCAGGCCCTGGCTGTCGAGATAGGCATCGCGGGTTGCTTCCACCACGCGCGGGCCGGCCAGCATATTGCCGGCCACTGAGACATTCTCCGACCAGACCGCGCCGCACCAGGGCACACAATCGCGGCCGGTGTGCTGGGCGATTTCGCCGCTCATGCCCAGAATGTGGAATTGCCTTGCCTGCCGCCCGGCATCGGCGGCCAGCAGCGCCGCCAGCACGGCGGCGGGCGTTTCGCCGGCGCGCAGCCGCTCCATGCCGGCAATGCCCAGCATGGGGTTGACCAGCGCCTGGGTGGCCAGTGCCGCCACCTGGCCTTCCACCTTGGGGCATAGCGCGCCGACGGCGAAGAAGCGGGTGGCGACGGCCACGCCCAATTCACCGGTGGCGGGGTCTCGCGCAAGGATGGACCATGTCATGCCAGCGCTTCACCACGCGGGCGGGTAGCAGGCAAGTGGGGCGGCGCGGCGGCGCGGCGGCATGGCGGGAGATATGCCTGATTTTGCGGCACAGGCGGTTCTGTCACGTGCCTCATCCGCGCAGGGGCCGCCCTTCCAGCGGGTATTGCGGGTCATTATAGCCCGGGGTGGAGGGGTGGCCGGGGGTGACCAGCCCATCGACCAGCGCCTCATCCTCCGGGGTCAGCGTCACCGCCAGGGCGCCGAGATAGTCCTCCCATTGCGCCATGATGCGCGGGCCAACCACGGCGCCGGTCACCAGGGGGTTATGCAACACCCAGGCGAGCGCATATTGCCCGGCCGAGCAGCCCAGCGCATCCGCCCTCGCGGCGAGTGTGGCCGCGATGTCCAGGCTCTCCGGCCGCCATTCAGTTTCCATCATCCGCCGGTCACGCCGCGCGGCGCGCGAGCCCTCGGGCGGCAGCACATTGGGGCGGTATTTGCCGGTGAGCACACCGCGCGCCAGGGGTGAATAGGGGTATATGCCCAGGCCCAGCGCGCCGCAGGCGGGCAGATGCTCCACCTCGATCTGCCGGTTCAGCGCATTGTAGAGCGGCTGACTGACCACCGGGCGGTCGATGCCGGCGAGGTCGCAAAGCCGGCAGATTTCCGCCACCCGCCAGGCGCGATGGTTGCTCAGGCCGAAATGGCGGATTTTGCCGGCGCGGATGAGGTCGGCCATGGCGCGCACGCTTTCGGCCAGCGGCGTCGCGGGGTCTTCCTTGTGCCAATAGAGGATGTCGATGGTCTCGGTGTTGAGGCGGCGCAGGCTGGCCTCCACGGCGCGAAACGCATAGGCGCGGGAGAGGCCGCCATCATTGGGGCCCTGGCCGGTGGCATTGCCGAGTTTGGTGGCCAGCACCCACCAGGGGCGCTGGGCGGCGATGGCGCGGCCCACCACCTCCTCCGAGGCGCCTCCATTATAGACATCGGCGGTGTCGATGAAATTTACCCCGGCGGCGCGGGCGGCATCGGTGATGCGCTGGCTTTCGGCCTCATCGGTGGCGCCGCCGAACATCATCGTGCCCAGGCACAGGGACGAGACGCGCAGCCCCGAATGGCCGAGATTGCGGTATTGCATCAGCCCATCACCGCCTGGCGCACCCATTCGCCCCACATCAGGCAGGCGGCGTCCTGGCCCAGCGGGGTCACGATTTGCGCGCCCAGCGGCAGGCCCTGCGCGCCATGGCCAATGGGCACACTGACGGCGGGGGTGTGCAGCAGGGTCCATAGCGAGTTGAACACCGGGTCACCGGTGTTTTCGAGGCCCAGCGGCGCCTCGTCGGGGGCGGCGGGGGTGAGGACGGCGTCAAAGCCCTCGATTGCGCCGGCGAAGGCATCCTGCGCGGCGTGGAAGGCGGCGCGGCCATCGATGAGGCGCTGCGTTGGCGCGGCGCGGGCCTCCAGCATGCGCTCCAGCAGACCGGGGGAGAGTTTTTCCGGCGCGGTGGCCAATTCGAAGGCCAGCGCCTGGGCGCTTTCCATGTTCATGACCCAGGGGTGGGCTGCCATGGCGGCGGCAAAGACGGAAGGCAGGGTGAGGACCACCACCTCCGCCCCCTTGGCGCGGCAGGCCTCTGCCACGCTCTCCAGCACCGCCCGGGTCTGGGGGGTATTGGCATCCACCAAAGCCAGGCGCGGCGGGCGGGGGGCGGCAGTGTCGGGCTGGCCGTAATCGCCGCCGGTCATGGCCGACATCGCCAGGGCGCAATCAGCCACCGAGCGGGCCATGACGCCGATAGTGTCCAGGCTCTCGCTCATCACCTTCATGCCGCCGCGATGCAACGCACCGAAGCTGGGCTTGAAGCCGACCACGCCGCAATAGGCCGCCGGGCGGAGGATGGAGCCGCCGGTTTGCGTGCCAATGCCGAAATGGAAAAAGCCCGCCGCGACGCCGGCCGCCGAGCCGGAGGAGGAGCCGCCGGGCGTATGCGCCGGATTATGCGGGTTGGTGGTGGGGCCGGGATGGCGGGTGGCGAATTCGGTGGTCACGGTCTTGCCCATCACCGCGCCGCCGGCGGTTTTGGCCAGGGCCACGCAGGCGGCATCGGCGCGCGGCTGCCAGCCATCCCAGATTGGGTTGCCGTATTGGCTGGGCTGGTCGGCGGTGTCGAGCACATCCTTCACGCCGAAAAAGGTGCCGGCCAAGGGCCCGGGGCCGGCGCTGGGGGCGGGGTGGATATCCACAAAGGCGCGCACCACCGGCTCACGCTCGGCAATGCGCTGGGCCAGTGCCTCGCGCATGTCGGCAAAGCTGAGCGTGCCGGCGGCGATGCGGGCCAGGGTTTGGGTGGCGGTGAGGTCAGCGATCTGGGTCATGGGGGGAGCTTAATGGCTCAGCCGTTTAGGTCCAGCGCTTCGCGAGATGTCACGGCCTTGGGTTTTGTGCCGGGTGCGGGTTTTTTGGGCGGCCCGCCGCCCCATATCGCTGCGGTCCGTGAAAAGGAGGGAAGCATGGCTGCCCGGCGGCAATTGCATCTGGGGGCCTTCATGCGCCCCGTTTCCATCCACACCGGGGCCTGGCGCTACCCCGGCGCCTGGCCGGATGCGAATTTCAATTTCCCGCGGCTGGCGCGGCTGGCGCAGAAGCTGGAGGCGGGAAAGTTCGATGCCTTCTTCATGGCCGACCATCTGGCGCTGCTGAATATGCCCATCGAGGCGCTGCGCCGCTCCCACACCGTGACCAGCTTTGACCCGATGACCCTGCTGCCGGCTTTGGCCGCGGTGACCGAGCGGATCGGCCTGATCGCGACCGCCAGCACGACCTATAATGACGCCTATCATGTGGCGCGGAAATTCGCCTCGCTGGATCATATTTCCAATGGCCGGGCGGGGTGGAATTTGGTGACCACCGCCAACCCGGATGCGGCGCAGAATTTTGGCCATGACGAACACATGGCGCATGGCGAGCGCTATAAGCGCGCCCGGGAATTTTATGATGTGGTGACCGGGCTATGGGATAGTTTTGCCGATGATGCCTTCATCCGCGATGTACAGAGCGGGATTTTCTGGGACCCCGCGCGGATGCATGTGCTGAACCATAAGGGGGCGGAATTGTCGGTGCGCGGGCCGCTGAATGTGGCGCGGCCGGTGCAGGGCTGGCCGGTGATCGTGCAGGCCGGGGCCTCGGATGCCGGGCGGCAGATTGCGGCTGAAACCGCCGAGATGGTTTTTGCCGCCGGCGGCGTGATCGGCGAGGCCCAGGCCTTCTACGCCGATGTGAAGGGCCGGGCGGCGGCGATTGGCCGCAACCCAGACCATATCAAGATCCTGCCCGGTTGCCTGGTGGTGGTGGGCGCCACGGTGGCGGAGGCACAGGCCAAGCGCGCCCATTTGGACAGCCTGGTGCATTATGAGAGCGCCATCGGCTCGCTGAGTTCCATGCTGGGCGTGGATGCCAGCGGCTTTGACCCGGATGCGCCCCTGCCGGACATCCCCGAGACAGAATCCTCCAAAAGCGGCCGCGAGCGGGCGATTAAGCTGGGCGAGAGAGAGAAGCTGACGGTGCGGCAATTGGCCCAGCGCCTGGGCGGCTATGGCGGGGCGGCGCTGGTGGGCACGCCCCGGACCATCGCCGATGACATGCAGGCCTGGCTGGAGGGGCGCGCCTGTGACGGCTTCAACGTGATGTTCCCCTATGTGCCGGGGGGCCTGGATGATTTTGTCGAGCAGGTGGTGCCAGAATTGCAGGCGCGCGGGCTGTTCCGGCGGGAGTATGAAGGCACCACGCTGCGCGAGCATCTGGGCCTGCCCCGGCCGGAGAACCAGTTTTTTCGGGCGGCGGGGGTGGGGTGAGAATAGCGGCTGCTGATGGACAAATAGCGAGGGGGGGAAAAGATCGACGGGCTTTGCCCCTCGAGCACCCCAGCAGGAAACTCAGTTTCCGGCACCTTCGTTAGTTTATTGATATACATAATTATTCAAAGGGCCAGGAAAATGATTTTCCTGGCGGGAGAGCGCGATAGGGCAAAGCCGTTTGGCTCTTTTTTCCCTCCACCAACAGGGTTTTTCAGCAGCCTGCGAGGTGTTGGGGCGCCGTTCTATGCGGTTGCGCATCACCTGGGTTTCGCGCCACGCTGCCGCCTAGAAAATTGGAGGATAGCAGCATGCGCGCCTGGGCCGTTACCGAGCATGGAAAACCCCTGCAGGAAATCGAACTCCCCACCCCCGAGCCGCAGGGCAATGAGGTGCTGCTTGAAGTCACCCATGCAGGGGTATGCCATTCCGACCTGCATATCTGGGAGGGCGTCTATGATATGGGCAGCCGCGGCGAATTGCGGATGGCCGATCGCGGCATGAAGCTGCCCCTGGCCATGGGCCATGAGATTGTCGGCCGGGTGCTGAAATGCGGGCCTGGGGCGGTGGGCCATGTGAAGCCGGGCGATCATCGGGTGGTCTTTCCCTGGGTGGGTTGCGGCACATGCGCGGCCTGCCTCGATGATGAGGAGAATATGTGCGGCAATGGCCGCTCGCTGGGCGTCTACCAGAATGGCGGCTATGCGACGCATGTGCTGGCCACCCATTGGAAGCATCTGGTGGCGTTTGATGGCATCGATCCTGGCCTGGCCGCGACCTATGCCTGCTCGGGCATCACGGTCTATTCGGCGATCAACAAGGTGCTGCCGCTGCCGGCTGAGGAACCCATTGTGCTGGTGGGCGCCGGCGGGCTGGGGTTGAACGCCATCGCCATTCTCAAGGCGCTGGGGCATGGCCGGATTTGCGTGGTGGATGTCGCGGAGGATAAATTGGCCGCCGCCCGCGCCCAGGGTGCGACCGACACCGTGCTGGCCAGTGACGAGGGCACCACCAAGCGCATCATCGAGGCCTGTGGCGGGCCAGTGGCTGCGGTGATTGACCTGGTGAATGGGACGCAAACCGCGCGCTTCGCCTTTGATGCGCTGCGCAAGGGCGGCAAGCTCGTCCAGGTTGGGCTTTTTGGCGGCGAAATGGTCATTCCTCTGCCGCTGATGCCGATCCGGGCGCTGACGGTCCAGGGCAGCTATGTGGGCAATGTGAAGGAATTGCGCGCGCTGGTCGCTATTGCCCAGAAGGGGGGGTTACCAGGCATTCCGCTGACCTTCGAGCCGATGGATCAGGCCGATGCAGCGCTGAACCGCCTGCGCTCGGGCCATGTCACCGGGCGGGTGATTCTCACCGCATTATAGGCAGGACGCGGCTTCTGCGTTGGGCGGCGGCCAGGCGGTGGTGACAACCGCCTGGAACTATGGAGAGTGTCCGGAATTCGATTGGAAGGACACGCGATGCAGGATGCAGCGAGAGGGTTGGGACGTCGCCTGGCGATCACCCTGCTGGCCGGCTGGTTCGGCCTTGCCAGCATCCTGATGGGGCCGGTGGGGCCTTCCCTGGCGCAAGCTGCGGCGACAGCGCCGGGCGATGCCGAGCGCCTCACCCAGGCGCAATTGGCGGCGCTGCTGGCGCCCATTGCACTCTTCCCCGATGAATTGCTGATGCAGGTGCTGATGGCGGCGACCTATCCGCTGGAGATTGTGCAGGCCGCCCGCTGGCTGGCCCAGGGGCAGAATGGCCAATTGCGCGCCGAGGCGCTGGCCGAGGCGCTGCAGGCGCAGCAATGGGACCCCTCGGTGAAGTCGCTTCTGCCCTTCCCTGACCTGTTGCGGATGCTCAATGAGCGGCTTGAATGGACCCAGGGCCTGGGTGATGCGGTGCTGGCGCAGCAGCAGGATGTGTTGAACATGGTGCAGGTGCTGCGCGGCAGGGCCCATGCCATGGAGCATCTGCAAACCAATGAGCGGCAGGTCATCACCGTGGCGCCGCTCGACGAGGGCAAGGTGCCGTCCACCACCGTGATGGTGCCGCCGCCGCCGCAGATCATCACCATTGCGCCGGCGGAGCCCGATCTGGTGTTTGTGCCGGTGTATAATCCCGGCGTGGTGTATGGGCGCTGGCCCTACCCGGCCTATCCGCCGGTTTATGTTGCCCCGCCGCCGGCCTGGGGCCTGAGCGATACCATGCTCACCGGCATCGCCTTTGCCGGGGGTGCGGCCATTGTGGGTTCGCTCTGGGGATGGGCGCGGCCGGGCTGGAGGCGGGGCAGCGTGGATGTGAATGTCAACCGTTTCAATGCGATCAATGTGAACCGGGTGCAGATTCATTCAAATGTCTGGCGCCATGATGTGACCCATCGCGGCGGCCTCGCCTATCGCAATGCCGAAGTGAATAGCCGCTTCCGCGGCGAGGTGAGCGGTGGGCGGGCTGGCAGCCGTGATGAATTCCGCGGCCGGATGCAGCAGGTGGACCGCGGCGGCGGGCTGGCATCGGCGGCGGCCGGCAAGCCAGCCGGGCGCGTGGCAGCGGTCGGTGGCAAGCAGCCCAATGCGGCCAGCACCGGCCTGCCCCATGCGCCCAGCGGGCGGCCGGAGGTGGCAAGCCGCCCGCCGATGGCCCAGCCGGCGGCCACAGCCTTCCTTGGCATGGGCCAGGGCGATGATATGCGCAGCGCCGCACAACGTGGTGCAGCAAGCCGGTTGGGCCAGCCGGCAGCGGCCCAGGCGCGGCAGCAGCGCGCCGCCGTGGTTCGGGTTCAGGCGGTGCCGCGCGCGACCCCGCCACGGCCAAGCGGCGCCGGCAGAGCCGCAGGGAGGCCTGGCTGATGGCCTTGCGGCCGTGGGTGATCATCGCGGCCCTTGCACTGGCCGCGCCGATGGCACTGGCACAGGAGGCGCCGCCGCGCGCGGCCGCCACGCCGCGCCCGGCCGCGGGGCTGGCCTTCGCCTCGCCCGAGGATGGTTTTGCGGCGCTCGCCACGGCTATCGCGGCGCATGATGAGGCGCGTCTGCTGCGGATCCTGGGCCCGGCCGGGCGTGAATTGGTGCTGACGGGCGATCGCGTGGTTGACCGGGGGGCGCGCGATGGCTTCACCGCCGCCTATCAGTCGCGGCAGAGCATTGAGCGCATCCCGCCCAACCGGGCCATGCTGTTGCTGGGTGCTGATGGCTGGCCTTTGCCCATCGCGATGGTCGAGCGCGAGGGTGGATGGCGCTTTGATGCCCGCGGTGCAGCGCAGGAAATGATTGACCGCGAGGTTGGCCGCAATGAACTCAATGTCATTGCCAGCCTGCGCGCCATTGCGGCGGCACAATTCGAATATGCTGCGAGCGCCGGCCGGCAGGGGCCTTGGCGGGCCTATGCCAGGCGCTTCTTCTCCACCCCGGGCCAGCGCGATGGGCTATATTGGGCCAGTGCCGAGGGTGAGGCGGAGAGCCCCTTGGGGCCGCTGGCCGCCCAGGCGGCCCAAGGCGGCGCGAGGAGCGGCACGCGGGATGGAACGAAGCGGGCTTTCCATGGCTATTTCTTCCGCATGCTAGAGGCGCAGGGCGCATCGGCGCCCGGCGGCGCGCGGGATTACCTGGTTGATGGCCGCATGATTGGTGGCTTTGCGGTTCTGGCCTGGCCGGCGGGCTATGGCGTTTCGGGGATTCAGAGCTTCATCGTCTCGCATGGCGGGGTGGTGTATCAGGCCGATCTGGGGGGGCGGACGGAGGAGCGGGCGGCGCGCATCATGGCCTTTGATCCCGATGAGGATTGGAGCGTGGCGGGGCCTTAGAGCCTGTTCCGTTCGCCTCGGCTCACTGCACAGGCTCTAAGCTTTTGTTTGTCGGGCATCTTTATCCGCTCAAACGAGTTCGTTTGAACGGATGATGCTCTAGCAGGGTGCTGAAAAACGGTGATGGCGGAGGACAGGAGCGAAAGGGCTTTGCCCTCCAGCGCTCTCTCACCCAGAAAATGATTTTCCTGGACGTTTGGATAATGTTTAAATCAGTAATCTAACGAAGGTGCAGGAAACTCGTCGGCATAAATGTCGACCCTGCTGGGCTGCTCGAGGGGCAAAGCCCTTCGATCTTTTTTTGCCAGCTATTCGCTTTTCAGCAACCGGTTCGGGTATTTTCAGCCCTGACGGCTCACCTATTCATAGCAATGGGGCGCGCTGAACTTGCACCGAGGCGTGCGGCCAAACGCTTCCCCAGCGCCTGGGTTGGTCGTTCGACCCAATAATGCAATGCGACGGCGGCGAGGAAGCCGAAGGAGAAGCCAAGGGTCAGGACTGGCCCCAGGCCCCATCCGGCATCGAGGGCCATGCGCATCAACGCCCAGCCGGCGACGGCATGGATCACGTAGAGCGGGTAGCTGATATTGGCCAGCCAATTGAGGCCCGGCCATGGCTGCTGGGCCTTGCCGCGCCATATGAAGGCGAGGGCGAAAACGATGGCTGCGATGGCATAGCTGGTCAAGCCGCTCACATACAGCAACTGTATGGTGCCGATTGGCCATTGCGCGGCAAGCGCCAGGAAAAATAATATGGCTGATATGATAGTAAGTCGCAGTGAAATCAGGCCACGATAATAAAAATTAAAAGCAGTCCCGATGAACATAAAGCACATCATTTGGGCGCTGAGCGTCATACCATACAGGAACTGGTAAATTGGCTCGCCGGATTTCAGCCAACCGGGCAGCGAAACGGCACCCACCGTCAGGCATAGCAGGGCAAAAGCGGTCAAGATGAGTGGCCAGATCCGGCCAGCGCGTAAGGGCCCAGCGAGTAGCAACATCAGAACGTAAAATTTTGCTTCGATTTCCAGCGTCCACACCACGCCGTCAATTGATGGGACCCAGGCGAGATCACGAACAAAAAGCAGCTGCAACATATAGGTATGCCAGGAGAAGGGCTGCGCCGCACCAAACCAATTCGCACATATTATTATAAATATGCAAGAAATACTTAGGCCAATGGCATAGGTCGGCCAGAGCCGTAAAAATCGCGATATCGCAAATTGCAATCTGGAACGATCAATCAGACTGAAGGGTATGACAAATCCGCTTATGATAAAAAACAATGCAACAGGGAAATGCTGCAAAAATCCGGCAGGCAACATTGAATCAACCGCAATCGTAAACCAATAGGGTTTCGGCTCAAATGGCGGAGAGCCTATCATCGTATTGATTGATGGCAACGTCCAAAATACCTGCGCGATATGGCCAATGACCACCATGAGCGCAGCAATCCCGCGCAAGGAATGAGCGAAAACAATTTTGGAGGGTAGTTGTGCCGGCTGCATAGCCTCGTCTAGACGCAGTGGCCCCTAGGCGAAACCCATCAAGGCTTAGCATCCATGCATTTGCGTGAGGCCCCGCCGGATATGGGGCTGTAGAGATGGCAGGCGACAGCGCGCCCGCCCGAGAGCGGCACCAGCGGCGGCATGGCCCGCGCATATTCCACCAGCCCCGCGCCGCAGCGGGGGTGGAAGGTGCAGTCTGGTGGCGGTGCGGCGGCGGAGGGGATTTCGCCGATGATCCTGGGCAGGATGCCGCGCCGGGTCAGGCTCGGGCGAGGCCTCGCGCAGCATATTGGCATAAGGGTGCAGCGGCGCGCGCAGCACCTCGGCCACCGGGCCATGTTCAACGATGCGGCCGAGATACATCACCGCCACGCTGTCGCAGAACCAGCGCACCACCGAGAGGTCATGGCTGACGAAGAGAAAGGCGAGGCCCCTCCGCTCACGCAATTCGCGCAGCAGCAGCAGCACCCGCGGCTGCACCAAGACATCAAGTGCCGAGACCGGCTCATCGGCCACGATCAATTCCAGCTCCACGCTCGGCGCGCGGGCAATGCCGATGCGCTGGCGCTGGCCGCCGGAGAATTTATGCGGCTAGCGCTCCAGCGCATTGGCTGGCCTGACAACAGGGATGGTGTGCCGGCGCGCCAATTCACACCAAGGCATTAAATTGGGGAATGCTTTCAAGAGCATGATCATCATCATGCCAATCCTGGCCGGAAAGGCCGGTTGCACGACAACATTTATGGGTGAATAATATTGCAAAGCTTTGCATTCTGAAGGTGCGGTATTTGCAATTTCCGGTTTCGAAGACGTTGCTGTCCGGCAGGCGGCGCGGCTTGGCCAGCAGCGCCGCCTGCGCCCGCCCCCTGCTGCGCCTGGCCGCTACCACGCTCGTGGTCATGCTCGGCAGCACAAATTTCGCCATGGCGGCGCCGCGCGATATCGTTGCAACACTCTCGACCGCCTATACCAGCAATCCAGAAATTCTGACGGCCCAGCGCAATATCTATGCGACGCATGAGGAAATTCCCATCGCGCTGCAGCGCTTCATGCCACGGCTGAACGCAACCGCGGAGGCCGGCAGCAGCTATCTCAGTGCGCAGCGTTACCGGGATGTCGCGCCGCAGGATCTGCGCCAGCGCATCCGCACGATGGGCCTCACACTCTCGCAGCCGATTTATGATGGCCAGGCCATTCCGGGCTACCGGGCCGCCAATGCCCTGGTGCTGCGCGCCCGCGCGCAATTGCTCCAGGCGGAGGAGGCGGTGCTGCAGGATGCCGCCATATACCACATCAACATCCTGCGCGACCGGGACATTTTGCGCCTGCGCGACGCCTATCTGGTGCTGTTGCGCAATCTGGCCGCGGTGACGGAGCGCCTTGTCGAATCCGGCGACCGCACGGTGGGTGACCTCGCTCAGGTGCGAGCCCAGGAGGCGCGCGCCCTCTCCGCCCAATTGCAGGCCCGCCGCGACATCGCGCTCGCCGAGGCTGCCTATTTGCGTGTCGTGACCATCCCTGCCGGCGAACTCGCGCCACCCGTGCTGCGCTATCAACTGCCAACGACAATCGATATTGCGGTGGCCACCGCTAGGTCCGACAACTCTCGGGTGTTGCTGCTGCGGGTTGATGAGACGCTCGCGCGCGAAAGGGCCGCGCAATCAGCGGGGCTGCTGCAACCGCGGGTGGATCTCGTCGTCTCCGGCCAAAGCGGCCGAGGCGTGGATTACTATCGCGCGGGCCTGCCATCACCCTCCTCCTACGGTGAGCGCGGGGCTGTAATGTTGCAGGTGACGGTGCCGCTCTATCCTGGCCCGGGGGATTTCGCCCGGCTGCGCCAGGACCGCGAGCAGGTGCTCGCGCGCATCGCCGAGCAAGGCAATGCCGGCAACCGCGCCGCCGAAGACGCCTCGGTTGCGATGGCGCGGTTGATCACGGCGCGCCAATTGATCGATGTGGCGGGGCGCGCCGTGCAGGCGCAGAACCTCTCCGTGCAGGTGATCATGCGCGAGATCGAGGCCAGGCGGCGGCAATTGCAGGACCAACTTTACGCCGAGCAGTTCCTTCTCGATGCGCGTGTGGAACAGGTGGCAGCGCGGGCGGAGGAGGCATCGGCGGCCTTCAGCCTGCTCAATGCCATGGGCGCATTATCGGCCAAGTCGCTGGATTTGCCCGTACCACTCTTTGACCCCGAGCAGGATCTTCGCGCCACGCGCTGGCGCGTCATCGGGCTGTCGCGGGCGCCAGGGCGGCGGTGACGCGTGCGGAAATGAAGGCGTCGCTCGACCCATGACCCAAGACACTCCAAAGACAAACAGGTCGGAAATTTACCGCAAGGCGGCGTTGGAGCATCTGGGTTCGCCCGAGCGGCTGAATGAGATGATTTCCATCACCAAGCCCACCACCTGGCTCACACTCTCGGTCGTGGCTTTGATCCTGGCAGGGGCCGTGACCTGGGCCTGGATCGGCCGCCTGCCCACACATGTCACCGGCAATGGTCTGATGCTCGTCGAGGGGGGACGGATCTTTGGGGTGAACACGGTGGGTGCGGGCATGCTTCGCGAACTCTCGGTGCGGGTGGGCGATATGGTGGAGGCGGGCCAGGTGATCGGCCAGTTGACGCAAACCGATGTTGAGCGTGATGTGCGCCTTGCCCGTGAGCAGATTGAGGAGCGCGAGCGCGACCTCGAGCGCGCCCGCACCGTTGGTGCGCAGGAGGCGGCGGCACGGATGGAGAGTGTCACCCGCCAGCGCGCGGCCATTGAATTGCGTATCACCCTTGGCCGCCAGCGTGAGGATGTGCTGCGCCAGCGTCTGCGCCTGACCGAGACCCTGTTCCGCGACCGGATTGTGACCCAGAACGAGGTTCTGGCGCTGCAACAGGAATTGTCGCTGATATTGCAGGATGTATCGACGGCCATAAGCGAGCGCGCCCGGGTCGCCGCCGAACAGGTAGAGTTGGGCCGGTTGGCGGAGCAACGCGTGCGCGAGGCCGAGTTGGCGCTCAACGAGGTCACTCGCCGTCTCGAAAGGCTGACCGGGGGCCTGAACGACACCTCGCGGGTGATCGCCCCGGTCTCTGGCGAGGTGAAAGAGTTGCGCACGGTTCAGGGTGCCATGATGCGCGAAGGCCAGCCGGTGCTGACGATAGAAAGCCGCGGCACTGGGCTGGAGGCGCTGGTCTTCATCCGTTCATCGCGCAGCGGCACAGCCATCACGCCGGGGATGAGCGCGCGTGTGGCGCCCGCCAATGCCCGCCGCGAAGAATTCGGCACCCTGATCGGCGAAGTGGCATCGATCAGCGATTTCCCGGTCTCGTTTGAGGCCATCCGGGCGATCATCAACAATGACGAATTGGCGCGCAGTTTCATGAGTGAAGGCCCGCCCTATCAGGTGATCATCCGCCTGGAACGCGATGCGCAGACCGCGAGCGGTTATCGCTGGACATCCAGCCGGGGGGCAGGTGTGACCTTGGGCAGCGGCAGCACGTTGCGGGCCGATGTGACGGTTGCTTTCCGCCGTCCCATCGCGATGGTGATCCCTGCCCTGCGCGATCTGTTGAAGCTGTAGGCCGCATGATCCACCAGGAGCGGACCGTGGCGGGGGAGAAGCGGCGTTGAGCGAGGCCAGTGCAGCCGAGGCGCCGGCCTTCGCCCCGAATATTCCTGCCGGCAAAAAGGGGCGCTTTCGCACCCCCACCATCCTGCAGATGGAGGCCACCGAATGCGGCGCCGCCTGCCTTGCCATGATCCTGGCGCGGGAGCGGCGGTGGATTCCGCTGGAGGAGATGCGGGTGGCCTGCGGGGTCTCGCGCGATGGCTCCAAGGCGTCGAACATCATTCGCGCCGCCAAGCAGCATGGGCTGGCGGCCAAGGGATACCGCAAGGAGCCTGAAGCGCTTCAGGGCCTGCCTTTCCCGATGATTATATATTGGAATTTCAATCATTTTGTTGTTCTGGAAGGGATGGATTTCCGGACTGGCACCGCGTGGATCAATGATCCCGCCACCGGCCCGCGCAAGGTCGCGCCCACGGAGTTCCAGCAAAGTTTCACCGGCGTCTGCCTAATCTTTGAGAAGACCAGCAGCTTCGAGGCCAAGGGTTCCCCACCCAGCCTCTATCGTGGCTTCCGAGCCCGGTTGCGCGGCTCGGAAACTGCCATGGCCTTTCTGGTGCTGGTGGGTATCTGCATCGTGCTGCCAGGTTTGGCGCTGCCGGTATTGAGCCAGGTCTTTGTGGATGAGGTGCTGGTCGAATCGCGTGATCGCTGGATGCCTTCGCTTATTCTTGGGCTGGTGCTCACCGCTCTGCTGCGCGGGATCCTGACCTGGCTGAAGGAAGCGCATCTCGCCAAGCTGCAGGTGAAGCTGGCCATCGCCCATGGCGCGGCGCTGTTCTGGCACATCATGCGCCTGCCCATCGGCTTCTTCGCGCTGCGCTACCCAGGCGATATCGGCAGCCGCGTGGCCTCGAATGATCAGATTGCCGAGTTGCTCGCGGGGCAACTCACCGAGGCCATGGTGGGCATCTTCAGCGTGATTTTCTTCGGCGCCATCATGGCGCTTTATGATCCGCTGCTGGCCTTGGTCGCCATTATCCTGTCGCTGACCAATATCCTGGCGCTGCGGCTGACCTGGCGCATCCAGGAGGATATCAGCCGGGTTGTGCTGCGCGAATCCGCCAATCTCGCCTCCGTCTCGGTCTCGGGTGTGGCGTCGATCGAGCAGATCAAGGCCCAGGGCAGCGAGCCCGACTTCTTCGCCAAATGGACTGGCGTGCACGCCAATTACCTCAATGCACAGCAGAATATCTCTTTCGTCTCAACGGTGCTGAATGTGGTGCCCGGCGTGCTCGCGGGCCTGACCAATGTGGCCATTCTCTGGCTGGGCGGGCTGAAGGTGATGGAGGGGGCCTTGTCGGTGGGTGCGCTGGTGGCCTTTCAGAGCCTGGTCACCAGTTTCAATGAACCCATTAAGACACTGATGGGCCTGGGCGGTGCGATGAATACTGTCAAAGGCCATATGGACCGGCTGGATGATGTGCGGCGCTACCCCATCGAGCCGCGCCTATCGGATGAGGCGCTGGGCAGCGCGCGCGTCCATACTGGCCGGCTGAGCGGGCGGATTGAAATTCAGAACGTGACCTTCGGCTATAGCCAGCGCGAGGCACCGCTGCTGACGGATATCACGCTCAGCATCGCGCCCGGCCAGCGGGTGGCGTTTGTAGGCGGCTCGGGCAGCGGCAAATCCACCCTCGCCAAGCTGATTACCGGGATTTATCGCCCCTGGTCGGGCAGCGTCACCTTCGATGGCCGCACGGCAGATGAATTGCCGCATCAGGAATTCGCCGCCTCCGTGGCCTGCGTGGACCAGGAGATTTTTCTCTTCGAGGGCACGGTGCGCAGCAATCTCTCGATGTGGGATGCGCGCGTGCCCGATGCGGCCCTCACCCGGGCGCTGGCCGATGCCGAATTGCTTGAGGTCATCGAACAGCGGCCGCGGCGTTACGATTGCGAGGTGGCGGAGGGGGGGACGAATTTCAGCGGTGGCCAGCGGCAAAGGCTGGAGATCGCCCGCGCGCTGGTCAGCGACCCATCGGTGCTGGTGCTGGATGAGGCGACGAGCGCGCTCGACCCCTTGGTTGAAAAGCGCATCGACGAGCATTTGCGCCGGCGCGGCTGCACCTGCGTCATCGTCGCCCACCGCCTCAGCACGGTGCGCGATGCCGATGAGATCATCGTGCTCGAGCGCGGCCGCATCGTGCAGCGTGGCACCCATGAGGTGCTGATCACCCAGGAGGGGACCTATCGGAGGCTGCTGGAGGCCGAAAGCGCCCGGGCGGAGAGATGAGCAATATGGCGCCTGATGCTTCAGCCGAGGCTGACCATTTTGACAATGACCTGCTGGAGCGCATCGGCGGCGAACGGCTCTCAGTGGGCTACCACAACCCGTTTCTGCTCAATGATCCGGGCCTAGTCTATCTGGTGCTGCAAGGGCGGGTGGAGATCTACCTCACCCCCTTGCTGGGCGGGCTGGTCTGCGGCCCGGGCATGCATGTGGGCTCCTTCCGGCCAGGCGACCTGATCTTTGGTGCGGCCGAGGGCGCGATGCCTCAGGCCCCGTCATTGCCGCAAGCCTGGTTGGCGCCGGAAACCACATTCGTCCTGCGCGCCGTCGCCACCATGGGCTCGCTGGTCTATCGCGGCGATCTGGCACGGGTGTCTGGCGAGGATTTCGACATTGTTACCGTGGATTGGGTGGACCGCTGGGTCAGCGGGATTTCCGACCGCCTGGAGACCGGGGCGCGGCCGACCGCGACCGCCATCATCGAGGCTGATCCCGGGCAGGACCACCCTGCCGGCTCTGCGCTCTACGCCTTTCACGGCGATGTGGTCTGGGTGAGCCTGAGCGAGGGCGAGGCGTTTTTCCTCGGCCAGCCTGATAGCCCGCTCCGGCCGGGGGATCTGCCCGTGCCGGTTGCGGGGCGGGTGTGGCTGACATTGCCCGCGCCGGCCACGCTCAATGCCACCTTCTCGCCCGGGCAATTGCGCAACCGAAGGCTTTGGGAGGCCCTGCCCGCCTTCAATGCGCGATGCGTGGCGGTGCTGACCCGGCGCCTGCTCGATGAGGAGGCCCGCCGCAGCGAGGCATGGTCACGCCGGGTGGCTGAGCGCGAGAGCGCCTTCCGCCGTGGCGTGGCATCCATCGGCGGCCTGCTCGACCCCCGGCTGAAGTTCCAGGCCGGCGCGGCCAGCGCGCCGACAGACCGCCTGGCCGCGGCACTCCGCCTGGTGGCCGAGCCTTTGGGCCTGGAGGTCATCGAACCCGCCGGTGAACCGGCCGGGGTTTATTCGCCACTCGACGAGATCGCCCGGGCCTCGGGCTTTGGCATGCGGCAGGTGGAGCTGCGCGAGGGCTGGTGGCGCAATGATAGCGGCCCGATCCTGGGCTTTCGGGACGACGCGGATCTGGCGCCTGTGGCGCTGTTGCCCGATGGGCCGAACCGCTACCGCATGGTTGATCCGGCAGGTGGCGCAGATGTGCCCGTCACCGCTTCGGTTGCGGCGGGGCTGTATTCCAAGGGCTATATGCTCTACCGGCCGCTGCCGGCCGAGGCGCGGAGCATGTGGGACATGCTGCGTTTTGGCGTGCGAGGCTTGCGGCCCGACATGACAGTTATCCTGGTAATGGGATTGCTCTCAGGGATCATGGCGCTGCTTGTGCCCATTGCCAGCGGCTCGCTGATGGAGACGGTGCTGCCGCGCTCCGATTATGCGCTGCACATCGCCATCATCGCAGCCCTTACCGCGGCGGCGATTGCCGATACCACCTTTGATGTGACGCAAGCTGTCGCGGTGGTGCGGCTTCAGGGCCGGATGGACAGCGTGGTGCAGACCAGCATCTGGTGGCGTTTGCTCTCGTTGCGCGCGCAGTTTTTCCGCCGATACACCTCAGGTGACCTCGCTGATCGTGCAAATGGGATCAACGTCATCCGCGAGGCGGTATCGGGGGCGGTGATCCAATCGGTGCTGGGTGGGTTATTCTCCTTGGTCAGCGTGGTGGTGATGTTCGCGCAAAGCTGGCAACTGGGGCTGGTCGGGGTTGGGCTGGTGCTGGTGCTGGCTGCCATCACCGTGCTGCTGTTTCGCATGTCGCTGCCGCATATCCGCGCCGCACAGCAGATGAACGGCCAGATCCATGCCCTCGTCTTTCAATTATTGACCGGCATCACCAAGCTGCGGGTGGGGGCCACCGAGGGGCGGGCCTTTGCCCGCTGGTCGGAGATTTACGCACAGGAGCGCGGCCATTTCTACGCCGTGGCCCGGATCGCGATCTGGCAGAAGCTGTTTACCAGCGTGTATCCGGCCATCGCCTCGGCCATCCTGTTTGCTGTCATCGTCTGGTTGCTTGATGCGGCGCAGCCCAATTCGGGCTTTTCGATTGGCAGCTTCGTGGCCTTCAATGGCGCCTTTGGCCAGTTTCTCGTCGGCGTATTGGCGCTGGTGAATGCCCTGAACACGCTGCTGAAGGTGGTGCCGATCTGGGAGCGGGTGAGACCCATTCTGGATGCTAGAACCGAGGCTGATGGCGTGCTGTCATCGCCTGGCGTGGTGAGCGGCGAGGTTCGCGTTTCCAACCTCACCTTCCGCTATAATGCCGATGGGCCGCCGACGATTGATAATCTGTCGATGCGGATTGCCTCGGGCGAGTATGTGGCTTTCGTGGGTGCATCGGGCTCGGGGAAATCCACCCTGCTGCGTCTGCTATTGGGTTTTGAAGACCCGGAATCGGGCGCTATCTACCTTGATGGCAATGACCTCGCGACGCTGGATATGCGCGCGGTGCGCCGCCAGATCGGCACCGTTTTGCAGAATGGCAAGCTGCAACCGGGCAGCATTTTTGAAAACATCGTGGGCACCGCCCCGCTGCGCATGAATGATGCCTGGGAGGCGGCGCGGCTGGCGGGCCTGGCGGCGGATATTGAGGCCATGCCAATGGGCATGCAAACGGTGCTCTCCGAGGGCGCGCAGGCTTTGTCAGGCGGGCAGCGGCAGCGCCTGCTCATCGCCCGCGCGCTGGTGCGCAAGCCCAGATTGCTGATCTTCGACGAGGCGACGAGCGCGCTGGACAATCGCACCCAGGCCGAGGTGAAGGAGACGTTAGACCGGCTCAGCGTCACGCGGATCGTGGTGGCGCATCGCTTGAGCACGATATCCGATGTGCACAAGGTGTTCGTCTTTGATGCCGGGCGCCTTGTTGAATCCGGCAACCCCAAGGAATTGCTCAAAACCGATGGCACTTTTGCCGCGCTGGCGCGGCGGCAAATGGTGTGAGGGCCAGGGGAAGAATGGCTGCCCAGGGCTGAGGCGGGGCTGGGGGATTATCGGCTCTTGCTCCCTCGCCCTCAGGGCGTTCTGCTACTCTGGCGTCGCGCCTGAAATCCGCACCATCTCGGCCCAGCGCGGCGTCTCGCGCGCGAGGCGCTCGGCCACAGCTTCGGGTGTGGAGCCGGTCAGCCGCGTGCCGATGCCAATGGCACGCTGCTGCAAGGCAGGGTCGGCGAAGGCGGTGCGGATTTCCTGGCTCAGCCTGTCCACCACCGCGCGCGACGTGCCGGCGGGCGCGGCCCAAAGGTGCCAGGGGCTCACATTGAAATTATCGAGCCCCGCCTCGGCCATGGTCGGCACTTCGGGCAGGGTTGGCCAGCGCTCGGGCATGGTCACGGCCAGGGCGCGGATGCGGCCCTCGGCGATGACGGGCGTATAGCTGGCGAGATTGTCCACTGCGAGTTGAAGATCACCCGAGAGCATGGCTGGGATGGTTTGCGCCGCGCCACGGAAGGCCACATGGGTGCCCTGGATGCCGCCGCGGTTCAGCAGATAGGCGCCCGAGAGATGGATCGTCGTGCCCACGCCAGAGGAGCCATAGCTGATGCCCTGCGGGCGGGCCCGCGCCCAGGCCAGGAATTCCGCCAAGTTGCGCGCGGGGACATGCTGTGCGGGCACCACCGCCACATTGGGTAGGTCCCACATGGCGCTGATCCATTGGAAATCCTGCGCCGGATCAAAGGGCAGGCGGGTGAACAGCATGGGGTTGATCACCACATTATGCATGCTGACCGTGCCGATGGTGTAGCCATCGGGGGTGGCGCGGGCCAGGGCCTCGGCGCCGATATTGCCCGAGGCACCGCTGCGCGTTTCTACCACGAAGCTCTGGCCCAGGCGCTGTGTCATGACCTCGCAGGCGAGGCGTGTCATCACATCGAGAGAGCCGCCGGGGGGGAAGCCGACGATGACCCGCACCGGGCGGTTGGGCCAGGCCCCCTGCCCTAGAGCCGGCATTGCCAAAAGCGTGCTGGCTGCGAGAAGATTGCGGCGCTTCATCATCGTTTCATCTCCCATTTGTCGGGAGGTTAACAGAGGGGCGGCGCTGAGCATATGGCGGATTGAGCGGCGGCATGGGTTGTGCGGCAGGCATTATGGCAGCGCAAATAAGTGCCTGGCGTGGCGTTCGAAATTGCTAGGTTTTCCAGCTATAAAAATATGGTGAGACCTCCGCTAACCTTGGCGACTGATCTGGGTTAGCCTAGTCATCGATCGCTCGCTTCATCTGCGGCGTTTTGATTTTATTAGAATAATTTTCTTTGTGATAGGATTAGGTGATGAGCATTCAAGAAGATTATTCAGCCCTCCAGCAAGTTATGAATGATTATTCCGAATGGGTGCGTAGCTCTGCCCTCAAAATATTACCTTGGGTTGATATTGAAAAAAAATCGATTGTTGATTTTGGTTGCGGCCGTGGAGATTGGCTAAGAGTCGCAAAAGAATTAGCGGCATCACGAATTTTAGGTCTAGATACATTTGCCTTGGAGAAATTTCAAAGCGATATACCCATTGAATATGTGAATTTAACGGAGCCTGTGCAGCTGCCAGACCGTTGGGATATTGCGATGTGCTTGGAGGTGGGCGAACATTTACCGGAAAATGTAGCCGCCACACTGGTCCAATCGCTGGTGAATGCGGCGCCTGTAGTGCTATTCTCGGCGGCGGCGCCTGGGCAAGGTGGCGTTCATCATATCAACGAGCAGCCTCCTGAATTTTGGTTCGATTTATTCAAGATGCATGGCTATCAATGCTTTGATTTCCGTGATGAAATCTGGGCAGATGAAGAAATTGAGCCGTGGTATCGGATGGGCGTATTGGTTTTTGCTGATCCCTCTCATACACCTTCTCAATTAAAAAATTACCGCCGCGAAATGGCCAGACATATTATACATCCCGATATTTTTGCCGCATATGCGCCCAAAGGCCGGAATCTGATTCTTCACTATGATAAAAAGATAAAGCAATGGTATCCGCAATTTTTAGAAGATTCTGAAAAATAGAGTGGATTGGAGCCTATAGCCGGGATTGAGCAAATTTGGCGGGCGCTCTGACGTTTTTTTCAGATTGCTCGCCATGCCAGCGCGCCCAACGGCCCCGCGCAGGGGCCGATAAACCTCCAAGGCCGAAATTGGCATAATTTCATTTTAAATCAATAATCTTGGGCAGCAATCAGCCTTAATCCTCACTTGCAAGATCGAGCGCGGCGATGATAGTGAGGCAGGAAGGTTGTTGGTTTCGCGGTATGCCATACTCCCCCACAGGGACCGGCGGACGGGGCTGTAGCCAAGAAACATAATCGGTTAATCTATTGAACTTTATATTTATTTTTTATTATGTTACACTGCAAGCTCGGCGGCTGTCGCTGCCGGAGTTTGGATGCCTCACTTCGCGGTCATAGGTATGACCCACCGCCTTCTTCCATTGATAACCTGAAATTTGGAATTTTCGGTTAACCCTTTAGAAAGATTTGAGATTGGCCATGCGCAAACGTTTTCTTCCGATCGCCCTTGTCATCTCCGCCCTGGTTTTCGCCAGGCCAGGCCATGCGGGGATGCTGCAGGATAGCTGGGATCGCACCGTCTCGGTCGTGGGGACGGCCACGGGCATCATCCTCAGCCCGTTCCAGGCTGCGGCAGAATGGACAATGAATTTTCTGCGCAGCGAGGAGCGCGCATTGGCGGCGGAGATGAACCGCTTCGTCTCCACACTGCGTCAGGACCTCAACCGCTTTGAAACCCTGGCCGGGCGGGCCGGCTTCACCCTGTCCAATGTCTCCGTCAAGCCGGGCATCATCCCTGAGGTGGAATTGGCCTTCGAGCCGGCGGAGGAAATCACCCCTGCCGCGGAGGCCGCGCTGCGCCAGGAGCTCGCGCAGTTGAGCGGCGCGATGGGCGCGCTGGAGCGCGCGGTTATTCTGTTGCTGCTCGATGTGGATGAGCGGGTTGAAGCCATTCGCCCGAATGGCTTTCGCGTCGGTGAGATCGCTTTTGCCCTGGTGGCCATCTTCCCGGAAATGACGATCAACTTCGTCCGCGCTGAGCCCGCCGCGCGCTGATTGCGCCACCCGGGCGCAAAGCCCTGCGCCCGGATGGACACCTGGTGAAGTCTGGCGGTAAAGCCGTCAGGCAACACGACAGGAGGCCCCAAGAATGCTGAACACCGCCATCATCGGCATGGGCAATTGGGGCCGCACCCTGGTGAATTCGGTCCAGGGCCGCAATGGCGCCGGTATTCGCTTCGTCGCCGGCACGACCGGCACGCTCGACAAGGCGCGCGACTATGCGGCCGAAAAGGGCATACGCCTGCACGCCACTTATGCCGATGTGCTGGCCGACCCGCAGGTGCAGGCCGTGGCCCTGGCCAGCCCGCATGGCATCCATTCCGAGCAGGTGATCCAGGCTGCCGCCGCCGGCAAGCACGTCTTTGTTGAGAAACCCTTCACCCTGACCAAGGCCAGTGCCGAGGCGGCCGTTGCCGCCTGCGTGAAGGCTGGCGTGGTGATGGCGCTCGGCCATAACCGCCGCTTCCTGCCAGCGGTTGCTGAGATGAAAGCGATGCTGGCCGATGGGCGGATCGGCACGCTGCTGCATGTTGAAGGCCAGTTCAGCGGCCCTGGCGCGCTCAACTACAAGCCCGGCATGTGGCGGGCCGACCGGGCCGAGAGCCCGCTGGGCGGCATGGGCGGCATGGGCATCCATATGGTGGATATGATCATCCATCTCGCCGGTCCCTTCCGGGATGTACGGGTGCTCAGCCACGCCAAGGTCTCGACCACCATCGATGATACGACGGCGATGCTCGCCATGCTGGAATCGGGTGCCACTTGCACCTTTGCCACGCTGGCGCTGGCACCGAGGCTCTGGCGCGTTGCCCTCTTCGGCACGGCCGGCTGGGTTGCGCTGCATGGCCACGAAAACCTGACCTATTGCGCGCTCAACGGTGCGCCCGAGACGCAGACATTTCCCGTGACCGATATCGAGCATGCCGAGTTGGAGGCTTTCGCCGCCGCGGTGGCTGGCGGCCCGGCCTATCCGCTGCCGCTGGATGAGGCGGTGCATGGCGTCAGCGTCTATGAGACGATGATCCAGGCGGCGGCTTCGGGCAGTGCTTACGCGGTGGCTTGATTGCGCTTGTGACCCTGGGAAGGGCTTTGCCCTCCCCAGACCCCTCCCACCAGGGCCGACCCGGCCCTGGACCGTGGAGGAATTGAGTTGGGGAGGGAGGGGGCCGGGCAGAGCGCGCGCTGCCCGGCCCCCTCCCTCCCCAACCCAATCTCATGGTTTCCAAAGGCCTTTCGGCCTTTGGTGGGTGGGTTTGGGAGGGCAAAGCCCTTCCAAGGGCCGCCCGCACTGCCCGCTAACCCTAAAGGACACCAAAAATGAGCCATATCAAACGCAGCGGCACCAATGCCATTCTGTCCACCGCCGTGGAATATCACGGCTTTGTCTTCCTCGCCGGCATCACCGCCGATGACCTGAACAAAGACATTGCCGGGCAAACCGCCGAGGTCATCGCCAAGATCGATGCCGCCCTCGAAGAGCATGGCACCGACAATACCCGCATCCTCTCCGCCCAGATCTGGCTGAAGGATATTCGTGACCGCGATGCGATGAACGTTCTGTGGGTGAAGTGGCTGCCGGCCGGCGCCCAGCCCGCCCGCGCCTGTGTGGAGGCCAATATGGCCAGCCCGCGCCACCTGGTCGAGATCATGGTCACGGCCTGCAAGTAATGTGGCTGGTGGGCCTCGCCGTTTTTGCGGCGGGGCTCTCCACCACGCTGCCGCTGCCGCTCTACGTCGAATATGCCGGCGGGGGTGGCACGGGCATGCTGGCAGCGGCCTTTGCCTGCTATGCCGGTATTCTCATTCTCACCGCACCTTTGCTGGGCCCGCTGCCGGACCGTATTGGCCGGCGGGCCTGTGTGTTGATCGGGCTGCTTCTCGCGGGGGGCTCGACGCTCTTGCTGGCCTTGTGGCCGGGGCTGGGGCCCTTGGCCTTGGCGCGCTGCATGCAGGGCATCGCCATGGGGTGTATTTCCAATGCTGCCGGGGCCTGGGCCGCCGAATTGGCCGAACGCCAGGGCGCTGCGACTGAGGCCGCCAGCCGCCAGGGTGCGCGGGTGGTCGCCATGGGCACGGCGGGCAGTTTTGGCGCCGGGCCGGTTTTCACCCTGCTCAATCTTCTGCTCTGGCCCGAGATGCGCCCGCCTGTGGTGTTTTGGGCGCATTTGGCGCTGCTCCTGGTGCTGCTGCCAGCCGTGGCGCGGCTGCCGGAGACCTATGCCGGGCCGCGCGGCGCAGCGCTGCGGCTGCCGTTTTTTCCGCCCGGCACCCTGGCCTCGACCATGGCGATGTTGCCGGGCTGGGGGGTGACGGGTGTGGTGCTGACCACGGTGCCAGCCACGCTCGCCACGCTGGGCCATGCCCGCGCCGGGGCCTGGGCGGTGGCGGGGATGATTCTTGCCGGAACCCTGGCCCAGCAGGCGTTTCGCGCCATGCCGCCATGGCGGGCGATGCGGCTGGGCCTGCCGCTGCTCACCCTAGGGGCGGGGCTGGTCTTTGCCGGGGCCATACTCGGCTCGATGTGGCTGCTGCTGCTGGGCGCGCCGCTGGCCGGCATGGCGGCTTATGGGCTGGTCTATCTGGGGGGGTTGGCCGCGGCCACGGCGGCGGCGCCGCAGGAGCGGCCGCGCGCCACGGCCGGGTTTTTCGTCGTCGCCCATACCGGATTCGCGCTGGTGCCACTCGCGGTTGGGCTGGCGGCGGATGTGATAGGCAGCGCGGCGGCGCTGAGCGGCATGTGGATTTGTGTGCTGCTGGCAAGCCTGCTGCTGTTGCGCCGCCTGCCCCGCCCGACCGCGTGATCGGCGTGCTGGTACCCTTGTGGCACCCCGCGCCGGCTGTGGTATAGGAGGGCCATGACGCGCATCCTCCCCCTCCTGGCCGCCCTTGCCCTGCTCTCCGGCTGTAGCGGCCTGACGCAATGGGATGGCTCTTTTGCCGGCCTGTCCACCAGCCGGGCACGGCCCAGTGCCACGGTCGACCGCACGCCCGAAGGGCTTTACGCCGCTGGCGTTGAGGCGCTGCAACAGCGGCGCTACCCCCAGGCGGTGGAGCTTTTTGACCAGTTGGAGCGCGACCATCCCTATTCGACCTGGGCCACCAACGCCAAAATCATGGCGGCTTATGGCGATTATCAGCGCAACCGCTATGTCGAGGCGATTGCAGCGCTTGACCGCTTCATCCAACTTCATCCGGCGCATCGCGACATCGCCTATGCCTATTACCTGCGGGCGCTGAGCTTTTACGAGCAGATCAACGACGCCCAGCGCGACCAGCGCGCGACCGAGACCGCCATGGCCGCGCTGCAGGATGTGGCCAACCGCTTCCCCGACACCGCCTATGCCCGTGATGCGCGGCTGAAGATCGACCTGGGCCGTGACCACCTGGCCGGGCGCGAGATGGTGATTGGCCGCTTCTATCAGCGCCAGCGCCTGCTCAATGCCGCCATTGGCCGCTTCCGCCGGGTGATTGAGGATTATCAGACCACCAACCACGTGCCCGAGGCGCTGCATCGCCTCACCGAGATTTATCTCTCGCTCGGCCTGACGGATGAGGCCCGCCGAACCGCCTCGGTGCTCGGCCATAATTTCCCCGGCAATGCCTGGTACCAGGATAGCTACGCCCTGTTGGTGGAGGGCGCGCCCGGTTCGCCGGCGGCACCCGGCTTCTTCCGCCGTACCATCGCCCGGGTGTTCTGAGCCGCGCGTGCTGGCATCGCTCGCCATCCGCGATGTGGTGCTGATCGAGCGGCTGGACCTGCCCTTCGGCCCTGGGCTGTCGGTGCTCACCGGCGAGACCGGCGCGGGCAAATCCATTCTGCTAGATAGTCTGGGCCTCGCGCTGGGCATGCGGGCCGAGCAGGGGCTGGTGCGGGCGGGGCAGAAGCAGGCCAGTGTGACCGCGGTGTTCCAGCCGCCTGAGCGCCACCCGATTTTTGACCTGCTGGCGGAACAGGGACTCGAGATTGAGGATGAGCTGGTGCTGCGCCGGGTGGTGCAGGCCGATGGCAAATCCCGTGCCTTCGTCAATGACCAGCCGGTGGGGGTGGCGCTGCTGCGGCGGCTGGCGGCCACGCTGGTTGAGGTGCAGGGGCAGAATGACCAGGTGGGCCTCTCCGACCCAGCCGGGCATCCCGCGCTGTTGGACGCATTTGGTGGCTTGGGCGGGCTGCGGGCGGCGGTGGCGGCGGCCTTCCGGCAATGGCGCGGCGCCGAATCGAGCCTGGCAGCGGCGCGTGAGGCGGTGGCGGCGGCGATGCGCGATGAGGATTTTCTCCGCCATGCCGTGGAGGAATTGACCAGCCTCTCGCCGGAAGAGGGCGAGGAGGAGCGGCTTAGCCAAGAGCGGCAGCATTTGCAGCAGGGCGAGCGCCGCGCCGAGGCGATTGCGGCGTCACTGGCCGAATTGCAGCCGCGGGACCGCCGCTCGGGCAGCCCTGGCAGCGCCTTGCGCGCCGCCGCGCGGGCGCTGGAGCGGGTGCCATCGCTGGGCGATACGGCGCAGCCCATCCTGGCCGCGCTCGGCGTGGCACAGGACGCGCTGGCCGAGGCAGAGCAGATGTTGGAGCGGGTGATGGCCGATGCCGCGCCGGACCCGCGCCGGCTGGAATCGCTGGAGGACCGGCTATTTGGCCTGCGCGCCGCCGCGCGCAAACATGGTGTGGCGGTGGCCGAATTGGCGGCCCATCTCGCCCTGCTGCGCGGCCGGCTGGCCGCGCTCGATGCCGATACCGGCAGGGTGGCGGCGCTCGAGCGTGATTGCGCCGCTGCGCGCAGCGCCTATCGCAGCGCCGGGGAGGCGCTGAGCACCGCGCGGCGCGCCGCCGCCACGCGGCTGGAAAAAGCCCTGGCGCAGGAATTGCCGCCGCTCAAGCTCGACCGTGCCCGGGTGGTGGTGGAGGTGACGGCGCGCGACGAGGCGGGCTGGAATGCTGAGGGGATGGACCGCGTTGCCCTGCTGGTCTCCACCAATCCCGGCCAGGCGCCGGGGGCGCTGGAGCGGGTGGCGAGTGGTGGCGAATTGTCGCGGTTGATGCTGGCGCTGAAGGTGATTCTCGCCGCCGGCTCGCCGGTGCCCACGCTGGTCTTTGATGAGGTGGATGCCGGCATTGGCGGCGCGACGGCGGCGGCGGTGGGCGAGCGGCTGGCCCGAGTGGCCGAGGGGCTGCAGGTGCTGGTGGTGACGCATTCGCCCCAGGTGGCGGCGCGTGGGGCGCATCACTGGCGGGTGGCCAAGGGCTTTGCCGCCGGGCGGGCGGAAACCCGGGTGGAGAAGCTGCGCGGCGATGAAAGACAAGAGGAGATCGCCCGGATGCTGGCCGGCGAAACCGTGACCGAGGCTGCCCGTGCGGCCGCCGCCAGCCTATTGGCCGGCAGGCCATGACCGAGGCCGAAGCCGCCGCCGAGTTGGCGCGCCTCGCGGCCGAGATCGCACGCCATGACGCGGCCTATCACCAGCGTGACGCGCCCGAAATTTCCGATGCCGAGTATGACGCGCTGGTGCGCCGCAACCGCGAATTGGAGGCGCTCTTCCCGGCGTTGATCCGCGAGGACAGCCCCTCCCAACGGGTGGGGGCCGGAGCGGTAGAGGGTTTTTCGGCCTTCAGCCATGGCGTGCCCATGCTCAGCCTGGATAATGCGTTCTCGCCTGAGGATTTTGTCGAGTTCTGCGCCCGTATCCGCCGCTTCCTCGCCCTACCGGAGGACGAGCCAATGGCGATTGTGGGGGAGCCGAAGATCGATGGTCTCTCAGTCAATCTGCTTTATGAGAATGGGCGGTTTACCCGGGGCGGGACGCGTGGCGATGGCGCGGTGGGTGAGGATATTACTGCCAACCTTCGCACCCTGTCGGACCTGCCGCTGCGGTTGAAGGCGCCCTTCCCTGCCCGAATCGAAATTCGCGGCGAGGTTTTTATGACCCGGGCGGATTTTCTGGCCTATCGCGCGGCACAGGAAGCGGCCTTGGCCGAGCGCGAGCGGCGGCGTGATGCTGGCGAGAAGCTTGGGCCCGCTGTGAGCGTGCCGGTCAATCCACGCAATGCGGCGGCTGGGTCGCTGCGGCAGCTTGATGCGGCCATCACCGCGCAGCGGCCGCTGAAACTCTTTGCCTATGCGATGGGCGAGGCGTCCGAACCGCCGGCCGAGACGCATCATGGCTGGCTGGAGACGCTGCGCGGCTGGGGTTTTTCGGTGAACCCGCTGAGCAGCGTGTTCAATGCCGCCGAGGCTGCGGAATTTCAGGCCCGCATGGCCAGTGAAAGACCCGCCCTCGCCTATGAGATCGATGGTGTGGTCTATAAGCTCGACCGGCTGGATTGGCAGGCGCGGCTGGGTTTTGTCGGCCGGGCGCCGCGCTGGGCCATTGCCTGGAAATTTCCGGCCGAACAGGCAACCACCACCTTGCTGCGCATCGACATCCAGGTGGGACGCACCGGGGCGCTGACGCCGCGCGCGGTGATGGAGCCGGTGATGGTGGGCGGCGTTTCGGTGGCCCACGCCACCTTGCACAATGAGGATGAGATTGCGCGCAAGGATGTGCGCCCGGGGGACCGGGTGGTGCTGCAGCGGGCGGGCGATGTTATTCCACAAATTGTTTCGGTGGTGGATGCCGATCGGCCGGGGCGGCGGGGCGCGGCTTTCGTCTTTCCGAGCCTATGCCCCGCCTGTGGCAGCCATGCGGTGCGCGTGGGCGATGATGTGGTGCGCCGTTGCACCGGGGGGCTGATCTGCCCGGCGCAGACGGTGGAGCGGCTGAAGCATTTTTGCAGCCGCCGCGCGCTGGATATTGAGGGCATGGGCGATGAACGCCTTGCTTTGATGCATGAGCGTGGGTGGGTGGTCTCGCCGGCTGATTTGTTTCGCCTGGGCGCGCGGCGGGCCGAACTCTCGGCGCTGGAGGGCTGGGGGGAGACCTCGGTCACCAAGCTGCTCGCCGCGGTGGAGGCGCGCCGCCAGCCTGCGCTTGAGCGCTTTATCTTTGCGCTGGGCATCCGCCGCATTGGTGAGGCCAATGCCAAGCTGCTGGCGCGGCATTACGGTGATGTGGCGCAATGGCGCGAGCGCATGCGGGCGGCGCGCATCATTGGCAGCGAGGCGCGTGAGGAGCTTGGCAGCATCCAGGGTATTGGCCCGACCATTGCCGAGGAGTTGGTGGATTTCTTTGCCGAGCCGAAGAACCTGGCCGCACTGGATGATCTTCTCGCCGAGGTGACGCCGGACAATGCCCAGGTGATCGAGGGCGGGCCCTTTGCCGGCAAAACGCTGGTCTTCACCGGCAGCCTCTCCACCATGACGCGTGACGAGGCGCAGGCCCGGGCGGAGCAGCTTGGCGCCAAGACCTCGAAATCGGTGTCGAAGAAAACCGATTTCGTGGTGGTGGGCGAGGATGCCGGCTCGAAGGCGGCGAAGGCCACGGAGTTGGGCGTGCGGGTATTGAGCGAGGCGGAGTTCCGCGAACTCGCCGGGATGTAGTTTAGAACTCCAGCAGATTGTCGCGGAACTGGGCATGGCCGTATTCCTTGCGGGTCAGGCCACGGGCTTGCAGGGCCGGGATCAGGCCGTCGGTGATTTCGGCAATAATGCGCCGGCTGGTGTCATTGGTGGTGATGAGGAAACCATCGCCGCCCACCTCGGCCATCACCTCCTCCATCCGTGCCGCCACGCTGTCGGGCGTGCCCACCAACTCGACCGAGCCATTATTGCCGCGATAGCTGAGCATGGCCTCGCGCAGGGTTTTCTTGCCGGTCACCTTCTTGAAATCATCGAGGCTCTGCTGGTGGCCATTGGTGGTGAGGGTGAGTTCATTGACCGGGGTATCGAGGTCATAGGCGGCGAAATTGATATTGGTGATCTTGCCGAAGAAGGCCAGCAATTGCGGCACCTGCTTGGCCGCGCGCGCCATTTTCTGGGCGTGGCGCAGGCGTGCCTCCTCCTCGGTCTCGCCGATGGTGGGCGAGACGAGGAAGAGCACCTTGATGTCATCCGGGTTGCGCCCCTGGGCCAGGGCATGGGCGCGCAATTCGTCACGATAGGCCTTCATGCCGGCGGTGCCCTTCACCGAGGCCACCACGGTATCGGCATGGAGCGCGGCGAAGCGCTTGCCGCGCGGGGAGCCGCCGGCCTGGGCGATGACCGGCCGGCCCTGCGGCAGTGGCCCGGAATTCAGCGGCCCGCGCGATTTGTACCAGCGCCCCTCGAAATCCACCTGGCGCACCTTGGTGTGGTCAACCAGCACGCCGGTTTCGGTATTGGCGATGATGGAATCCGGGTCCCAACTGTCCCACAGCGCATTCACGCAGGCCATGTATTCATCGGCCATGTCATAGCGCAGGTCGTGGTCGGGCATGCCGGGCATGCCGTAATTCATCGCGGCGAAATCGCTGCTGCCGGTCACCATGTTCCAGCCGATGCGCCCCGCGGAAATCTGATCCAGCGAGGCCACCAGGCGGGCCAGCAGATAGGGCGGATAGGCGAAGGTGGAGAGGGTGGGCACGATGCCCAGGCGCGATGTCTGCGCTGCCATCAGTGTTGCCATCACCGAAGGGTCCTGGCGCGGGGTGGAGAGGCCGCCGGTGAGGTAGATCTCCCGGCTATTGCCGTAGCTTTCGCCGACATAGGAGCTGTCCTCGATCAGCAGATAGTCGAAGCGTGCCCGTTCCAGGGCGCGGGCGATATCGACAAAGAATTCTGCTGAGCGCCAGTCACGGCCGATGGCGCCGGTGAAGGGCTCGCCCCAGGCCTGCACCGATGAGCCTTGAAGAAACCAGCCGAGATGGAATTTTTGTCGCTGAGACATGCCCAAGCTCCTATGCGATGGGCGATTGCAGCCTGAATCCGGGCGGGGCGCCAGACGACCAAGCAGCGCCGCATGCAGCCGGCTGGCCCTGGGTTGCCCAGGCTTTGGTCAGGCGCCGAGGGATTGCTCGGTGAATTGCAGCGCGGCGAGGCGGGCATAGAGCCCGCCCTGCCGCACCAGGGCATCATGCGTGCCGGTGGCGACGACGCGCCCGGCCTCCATCACCAGGATACGGTCGGCCCGGCGCACCGTGGCCAGGCGATGCGCCACCACCAGCGTGGTGCGGCCGCGCGCGGCAGCCGCCAGGGCCTGCTGCACCGCCTGCTCGCTCTCGGCATCGAGCGCGCTGGTCGCCTCGTCGAGCAGCAGGATGGGCGGGTCGCGCAGGATGGCGCGGGCGATGGCGATGCGCTGGCGTTGGCCGCCGGAGAGCGTGACGCCGCGGGCGCCGAGATGGGTGGCCATTCCTTCTGGTAGGGCTGCGATGAAATCGGCTGCCGCGGCAGCCCGGGCTGCCGCCAGCACGGCGGCATCATCGGCCTCGGGCCGGCCATAGCGGATATTATCGGCCACCGAGGCGGAGAAGATCATCGGCTCCTGCGCCACCAGGCCCAGGCGGCCGCGCAGCGCCTGGGGCTCCACCAGGCGGATGTCGGTGCCATCGACCAGCACGTGGCCGGCCTGTGGGTCGCGGAAGCGCAGCAGCAATTGCAGCACCGTGGTCTTGCCCGCGCCGGAGGGGCCGACCAGGGCCACCGTCTCACCCGGTTCCAGCGCCAGGGTTATGTCGCTGAGTGCTGGGGTATCGGGGCGGGAGGGGTAGTGGAAACTGACGCCTTCAAACGCCACGCGGCCCTGCGGTGGCGGCAGGATGGCGGGGCTGGCGGGGCCTGCGATTTCGGGCCTTGTGGCCAGAATATCCAGTAGCCGGTCAGCCGCCGCGGCGGCGCGCTGTATCTCGCCCCATATCTCGGAAATCGTCGCCAGCGAACTGGCCAGAAGGACGGCGTAGAACACGAAGGCGGAGAGTTCACCGCCGGTCATTCGCCCGGCGATCACATCGCGCCCGCCCACCCAGAGGCTGAAGGTGATGGCACCGAAGCCCAGCAGGATCACGATCAGAATGAGAATGGCGCGCGAGAGGATGCGGCGCAGCGCCGCCCCCACGCTGCGCTCCACCTCGGCGGAGAACCGCGCGCGATCCGCCGCCTCATGGGTGAAGGCCTGCACGGTGGCCAGGCCATTGATCGTCTCCTCGGCGGTGGCGGCCAGATCGGCCACCCGCTCCTGCGCCGAGCGGGAGAGTTTGCGCTCCCGGCGGCCAAAGAGGATGAGCGGCAGCACCACCACCGGCACCACCACCAGGGTGATGGCAGCCAGCTTGGCAGAGGTGATGACCAGCATCGAGGCCGCGCCAATGGCCAGCAGGATATTGCGCAGCGATTGTGAAATGGCGGTGCCCACCAGCGCCTGCAGCACGGCGATATCGGCGGTGAGGCGCGAGAGGATATCGCCGGTGCGCGCCGTCTCGAAATAGGCCGGTGAGAGGCTGAGGACATGGTTGAACACGGCGCGGCGCAGATCGCCTGCCACCCGCTCGCCGAGCCAGGAGACGAGGTAGAAGCGCAGCGCGGTGGAGGCGCCCAGCGCTGCAACGATGAGGAACATGGCCAAAGCCGCGCCGTTCAGGCTGGCCGGGCTGGCGCTGCCGAAACCCTGATCGATGAGTTGGCGCAGGCCCTGGCCGAGGCCCAGCAGTAACCCCGCCGCCACCAGCAGTGCCAGGGAGGCGGCGATGGCCCGGCCCAGATAAGGCCGCAGATGCGGCAGCAGCACGCGCAGCGAGGTGAGCGGCGGGCGGGTCATGCCAAACTCCTTGGGTCGGGCCCTTCCTAGCGCTTTCGGGGCGCGGCCGACACCACCGCAGGCGGGCGGTTTTACAGCGCCATATCCGGCAGGCCCTTGAGCACCACCCCGGCCGCGATCAGCGCCTGACGCGCAGCACCGCCCACGGCCTGGGCCGTCGGTTCATCGCCATGCAGGCACATGGAGTGGATTTCGGTGGGGATGCGCTTGCCCTCACGCGTCACAATCACGCCCTCCACCGCCATGGCCACCGCCTGCGCCGCGGCCACTGCGGGGTCGTGATGCAGGGCGTCGTGGTTGCGGCGGTCGGTGAGGTTCGCATCCTCGTCATACATGCGGTCGATGAAACCTTCGACGGCGAGGCGCATGCCCAGCGCCCGGGCGGTCTTCTCGATCTGGCTATGGGCGAGGCAGACATAGATCAGGCTGGCATCGACGCCCTTCACGCCGCGCGCCATGGCCATGGCCACGGTTTCGTCATTGGCGGCCACATTGTTCAGCGCGCCATGCGGCTTCACATGGGTGATCTTGCCACCGACCATTGCCGCCACCCCCATCAGCGCACCGATCTGATAGGCCACCATGTTCTCGATCTCAGCCGCGTTCATCCGCATCGGCCGGCGGCCAAAGCCCTGAATATCGGGGTAGCCCGGATGCGCGCCCAGCGTCACGCCATGCGCCATGGCCAGTTCCACGGTTTTGCGCATCACCAGGGGGTCCCCGGCATGGAAGCCGCAGGCGATATTGGCGCTGTTGATCAGCGGCATCACACCGGCATCATTGCCCATCTTCCAGGCGCCAAAGCTCTCACCGATATCGGCATTGATGTTCACGATGGGCATGGCGGGGTCTCCTTCAAAACCGAGGCCACCCTGGCAAGCCGCGCTGCGCTTGCCAAGCCCGCGCGGGGCGGCGACCCTGATGGAATGATGCGTCTTCGACAGGCCGGTGACGGCGCCATGCTGGCGGAATTCTCTGACCGTCTCGACCCGCGGGCGGTGGCCGATGTGCGCGCGCTGGATGTGGCGCTGAGCGCTGCCGCCCCCGATGGGCTGATCGAGACCATGCCCAGCCTACGCTCGCTGCTGGTGCTGCATGACCCGCTGCGGCTTTCCGCCCGGCGGCTACGAGCCTTGCTGGAGAGCCTGGCGGAAAACCTGGCCGATACCACCATCATCGGCCGGCAATGGCTCATCCCGGTCTGCTACGAGGAGGAATTCGCCCTCGACCTGGCCGAGGTAGCAGCCAGCAAGGGCATGAGCATGGAGGAGGTGGTGCGCCGGCATATCGGCGCCACCTATACCGCCATCGCCGTGGGCAGCTTTCCCGGCCTGCCCTATCTGGGCGGGTTGGACCCGGCGCTGGTGCTGCCGCGGAGGGTGCCGCCGCGCATATTGGTGCCTGCCGGTACGGTGGCGATCGCGCTGGAGATGTCCAATATCTACCCCCAGGCGACGCCGGGCGGTTGGAATATTCTGGGCCGCAGCCCGGTGCCGCTGTTCAACCCGGGCTGGGAGGCGCCATCCCTGCTCTCACCCGGCGATATTGTGCGCCATCGCGCCATGCCGCGCGCCGAATATGATGCGCTGCTGGCCGGCTTTGGCGATGGCACGCTGCTGCCGCATGAGGTTTGCCGCGCATGAGCCTTCGCATCATCGATCCCGGGCTGTTCAGCACCATCCAGGACCTCGGCCGGGTGGGGTATCAGCGCATTGGCGTGCCGCCCTCGGGCGCGCTGGATACGCTCTCGCTGCGGATGGGCAATGCGCTGTTGGGCCAGGCGCAGGGCATGGCGGGGCTGGAGATGTGCCGGGTTGGGGTGCGGCTGGTGGTGGAATGTGCCCGGCTGCGGTTTTGCATCACCGGCGCGGATGGCACGGCCACGCTGGATGGGAAGCCGCTCGCGCCCTGGCGCAGCCACACCGCTCGCGCTGGGCAAGAATTGCATATTGGCCGCATTCGTGGCGGCGCGGCTTATCTGTGCGTGCAGGGCGGCTTTGCCCTGGCGCCGGTGCTGGGCAGTCTCTCGACCTATACCCGCGCCGGGCTGGGTGGTTTCGAGGGCAGACGCCTGGATGGAGGTGACCTTTTGCCGCTCGCTCTGGCCGAGGCGCCGGCTGGCCCGGAGCGGCTGCTGCCCCACCCGGTGCCGGCCGAGCGCAGCCGCCCGCTGCGGGTGCTGCTAGGCCCGCATGCCGAGATGTTCACCGAAGCCGCGATCCGCACGCTGCTGAGCGAGGCCTATCAGGTCACCCATAATGCCGACCGGCTGGGCATTCGGCTGCAGGGCACGCCGCTGGAGCATGCCGGCGCCAAGGAAATCGTCTCGGATGGCAATAACACCGGCTGCATGCAGGTGCCAGGTGATGGCCAGCCCATCCTGCTGATGCCCGACCGGCAGACTGCTGGCGGTTATCCGAAAATCGCCACCGTCATCACCGCGGATCTGCACCGCCTGGGCCAGGTGCTGCCGGGCAGCCAGCTTCGCTTCGAGGCGGTGGCCCCCGAACAGGCCGAAATGGTGGCGTGGCAATTGGAGCGCACCATCGCGGCCTCCATCGGTTCCATCCAGGATCTTGCCTGACGCCGCCATGGGCGGGCCGAGCGTGCTTCACAGCCCCGCGATGCTATGCTTAAAGCCGCCTTGTAATCGCTTGAAAGCCTGATCATGAGCAGCGGTCTTCTCGCCCTCCTCGACGATGTCGCCGCCATCGCCAAGGTGGCTGCTGCATCCCTCGATGATGTCGCGGCGCAGGCGGCCAAGGCCGGCGCCAAGGCCGCAGGCGTGGTGATCGATGATGCAGCGGTGACGCCGCGTTATGTGGTGGGCTTCGCCGCCCATCGGGAATTGCCCATCGTGGCCGCCATCGCCTGGGGGTCGCTGAAGAACAAGCTGCTGATCCTGCTGCCGGGCGCCCTCGCGCTCAGCGCGCTTGCCCCATGGCTGATCACGCCCCTGCTCGTGCTGGGCGGCGCCTTTCTCTGCTTTGAGGGGGCGGAGAAGGCGTTGGAAATGCTGGGCATGCACCATCATGCCGAGGAGGCGGAGGCGGAGGCTGCGGGTGAGCAGGAGCCTCAGGCCATGGAAGCGGAAAAAATCGCCGGCGCGATCAAGACCGATTTCATCCTCTCGGCCGAGATCATGGCCATCAGCCTCGCCGCCGTGCCCGATAGCGGGTTCTGGATGCAATTTGCGGTGCTTTTCGCCGTGGGGCTGGGCATCACCGGTGCCGTCTATGGCGCGGTGGCCTTGATCGTGAAGGCCGATGATGCGGGGCTGGCGCTGGCGCAGCAGGCGCGCCCGCTGAGCCGCATCTTGCGCAGCAGCAATGGGCCGTCGCTGGGCGATAGGCTGGTTGCCCCGCTCAGCCAGGCGCTGGGTCGGTTGATGGTGCTGGGCATGCCGGTACTGCTGAAGTTGCTCTCCATCATCGGCACCCTGGCCATGCTTTGGGTTGGTGGCGGCATTGTGATCCATGGGCTGGATGAATTCGGCCTGGGCTGGCTCTACCGGGCCGTGCATGATGTGGCTCATGGCGCGGCGGGGCTGCTGCCGGCGGGCCAGGCCCTGGTGGAGTGGCTGGTGGGGGCGGTGCTGGCTGGGATGCTGGGCCTGCTGCTAGGCTTGGCGGTCATTCCCTTGGTCAATCGGGTGATCATGCCGATGGTCAAACGCCCTTCCTGAAGCCCTCCCGCTGCCGTATCTGGACAGGCAGGAGTATCGGCCATGGATGAATTGGGCTTTCACCGCGCGCTCTACCGCCCGGGGCTGTTATTGGATGTGGGTGCGCATGATGGCGCCTTCACCCTTCCCTTTGCGGCCCTGCCGGGCAGCCGGGTGCTGGCTTTCGAGCCATTGCCCAGCGCCTATGCCCGGCTGGAGGCAGCCCTCGCCCCCTGCCCGCCGCATGTGACGCTGCGCCGCGCGGCGCTGGGCGATGCTCCGGGCGAGATCACCCTGAGCGTGCCGGTGGTGAAGGGCGTGGCGCAGGAGCAATGGGCCAGCATCGCCAAGGGTTACGCCCAGCATGAGGGGGTGGAGGAGCAGCGCCACAGCGTGACCGTCCTCACCCTGGACAGCCTGGGGCTGAGCGACCTCACCCATGTGAAGCTCGATGCAGAAGGCGCCGAATACGAGGTGCTGCGCGGGGCGCGGGAAACCCTCACCCGCTGCCGGCCGGTGCTCTCGGTTGAGATCGAAGAGCGCCATAGGGCGGGTTCGACCCATGCGGTGCCAGCCTTCCTCGATGGGCTGGGCTATGAGGGTTTCTGGCAGAAGGGCGGTGAATGGCGGCCCATGGCCAGCCTCGACCGGCAGCGCCTGCCCAAGGCCAGCCCGAACCCGTCGGTGTTTGAGCATATCGAGGATTACATCTTCGTGTTCTATTTTCTGCCGCGCGAGCATGCGGTGGCCATGCTTGCGCGAATGCCTCCCCCACCGGGCTGACAGTGGCGGCAAAGCGACCCATCTTCCGACCATGCCCTTTCCCCCCATCACCATCACCGAGCGCCTGCTGCACGCGGTGAAGCGCCTGGAGGTGACCACACAAGCCGGCATTCGCCTGGCCACCGGCTATTGCTGCCAGGTGCCGGTGAATGCGGAGCGCAGCCTGCCCGCCATCATCACCACCCGCAATGCGCTGGCACAGGCGAGCGCGGTGACTTCGCGCTTCCACCTTGCCGGGCCCGAGGGGCCGCTGCGGGAAAGCGCCATCCTGCGGATGGAGGGGGAGACGCTGAACATCGTCCTGCACCCCAAGCCTGGGGTGGATCTGGCAGCCTTGCTGCATGCGCGGGCGATCACGACCTGGCAGGAGGCCAATCCGGGGCGGCAACTCTTCAGCCAATGGCTGGATGAGGGCGCCTTCTTCCCTGAGGATCGTTGGGAGGAGTTGGATATGCAGGAGAGTGTTGCGGTGATCGGCGCGCCGGACAAACTCTGGGATGAGTGCAACAACCTGCCGCTGCTGCTGGCCGGCAGCACCGCCAGCCATCCGCTGCTGGATTATAATGGCCAACCGGAATTCGTGGTGAGTGCGCGCATGCTGCCGGGCATGTCCGGCGCGCCGGTGCTGCTGCAACAGGTGGGCGCACGGGGCAGCCGGACGCCCGAGGCCTTCGCCCAACGCAGCCGCTTTGGCCTGCTGGGCACGCTGCGCGGTGGCATGGGGGCGGACCCGCATGGGCTGGGGCTGGTGGTGAAGGCGCGCGAGACCATAAGCCTGCTGGAGAGTATCCGGGCGGATGTGGCGGGGCGGTTGAAGCCCAATTGAACGGCGGTGTTATCGTCAGCCGCCCGCTCTCACGATCGACCACCTCAGGGATCACCCAGATGCCGAATGTCCATGTCATCAGCCACCCTCTGGTGCAGCACAAGCTGACCCTGCTGCGCCAGGTGGAGCGTTCCACCCAGGGCTTTCGTTGCCTGGTGAACGAGATCTCCATGCTGCTGGCCTATGAGGTGACGCGGGACCTGGCCTTGGAGATGACCGAGATCGAGACACCGCTGACACGCATGGCTTCGCCCATCCTGGCCGGCAAGAAGCTGGTCTTCGCCCCCATACTGCGCGCCGGGGTGGGGTTTTTGGATGGTATGCTGGAATTGGTGCCGGCCGCGCGCGTCGCCCATATTGGGCTGTATCGAGACCCCGCCACGCTGCAGGCCGTGGAGTATTACTTCAAGGCGCCGCCCGATGTGGCTGAGCGGCTGGTCATTGTGCTCGACCCCATGCTGGCCACGGCCAATTCGGCAGTTGCTGCGGTGGATTTGCTGAAGGCGCGCGGCTGCCGGGCCATTCGCATGGTCTGCCTGCTCGCAGCGCCAGAGGGCATTGCGCATTTCCATACGCGTCACCCCGAAGTGCCTATCTGGACCGCCGCGATCGACAGCCATCTCGACGCGCATGGCTATATCGTACCCGGCCTGGGCGATGCGGGGGACCGGATTTTCGGCACAAGGTGAGTGGGATTTGACAGCGCTTCCGCCGCCAAACTAGGGTCTAGCTAAGTCTATAAACAAACAATGCCAGGGAGACGACCATGTCCTTCACATTGCCACGCCGCGCCGCGCTTGCGGGTGCCGCTGCCATCACCGGTTTCCCCCGGCTGGGCTTCACCCAGCCCCGCCAGCCCATCAAGGTGGGCGTGCCGACCATTCTGTCGGGCCGCGTGGCGCAGCTTGGTATCTCATCGCGCAATGCGATGCAGATCGAGGTGGACCGGTTCAATGCCGAAGGTGGGCTCGATGGCCGGCCGATTGAACTCGTGGTGCGCGACAGCCGCGGCACCCCGGCCGAGGCGGCCCGCCTGGCGCGCGAGATGATCAGCAGCGAGGGCTGCGAATTCCTTCTCGATGCCGAGGCCTCCTCGGGTGGCTTTGCGGTGCATGAGGTGGTGCGCGAGACCGGCACGCTGACACTGCACGTCAATTCCGAAACCTCATCGCTGACCGCCGACCCGCGCCAGCGTTTCTGGAACGCGTTTCGCGTGGCACGCCAGGGCATTCACGATTCCATCGCCGGCGGCGACTATGCCTCCAAGGTCGCGCGCGCGAGAAACCTGCGCCGCTGGATGACCGTTGCGCCCGATTATGCCTATGGCCGCGACACGACCGCGGAATTCGTTGAATACCTCAAGCATTTCCATTCCGAGGTGCAGGTGGTGGGCGATACCTGGCCGCGCCTGTTCCAGCCCGACTATACCGAGAACATCACCCGCCTCAGCCAGGGTCGCCCGCAGGCGATTTATTCCTGCCTCTGGGCGGGCGATCTGGTGACCTTTGTGGAACAGGCCTCGCTGTTTGGCCTCTTCGCCAATTCCGCCTTCTTCGCGGTGAATATGGCTGATTACACGACCTTGCAGCAGATCCGGAACCTGCCGCGCGGGGTGCATTCGGGCAATCGCTACCTGAAGAATTTCCCGAACGTGCCCGGCAATCTTGATTTCGCCACCGAGTATAACCGGCGCTTTAACACCTTCCCGACCAATTGGTCCTGGCAGTCGGCCACCGCCGTGCGGCTGCTGGGCAAGGCCATGCGCGATGCGGGCGGCACCACGCCCCGCGCGGTGGCGGCCAAGCTGGCGGGCATGCGCATCGCAAGCCCCTTCGGCGCCGATGGCCATGTGACCATGCGCGCCGAGGACCAGACGCTGGTGGGCTATGCCATCGGCTGGGGCGTGACCATCCCGGCGGACCCCTTTGTGGAAAACATGCAGCCCTCCAACTGGGCCGATATTTTCCGCCTGGAGGCGGAATGGAAACGCAACAAGGGCTGGAACTGACGCCAGCCCATGGAACTGACTGAACTGGCCGAATGCGTCACCTCGCTCTCCTGCCTGGTGACGCAAAGTGCGGCGGGGCTGACCATTGGCATGCTGCTGTTTCTGGTGGCCTCCGGCCTCACGCTGATCTTCGGCGTGCTGGGCTTGGTGAATTTCGCCCATGGCAGTTTCTACATGATGGGCGCGTATTTCGCCCTTGCCGCCTATGGCGTGACTGAGAGCTTCGCCGTGGCCGTGCTGGCGGGCATTGTGGGCGCGGCGCTGCTCGGGCTGGTGTTTGAGCGCTTCCTGCTCAGCCGGATTTACGGCCAGGATGTGCTGATGCAGTTGCTGGTTTGCTACGGCATCATTCTCATCCTTGATGATGCGGTCAAAATCATCTGGGGGGCGGATTTCCGCTCGATGGGTGTGCCGGATTCGCTGCGTCACCCGCCCTTTATCATTGCCGGCGGGGTGGTGCCGTATTTCTATGCCATTCTCTTCGCCATCACCGCGGTGATCGCGGCCGTGCTGGCCTTTGGCATGGGGCGCACCCGCTTTGGCCGCATCGTGCGCGCGGCGGCCATTAACCCTGGCATGGTCGGCGCGCTGGGGATCAATACCACCTTGGTTTATGCCTCGGTCTTCGCCATTGGTGCGGGGCTGGCGGGGGCGGCGGGGGCGCTGTCGGCGCCGATCCGCTCGGTGGTGGCCGGGGCTGGGGTTTCCATCCTCATCGAGAGCTTCATCGTGACGGTGATTGGCGGCATGGGCAGTATTGGTGGCGCTTTGGCGGCCTCGCTGATTTTGGGCTTCACCCGTTCCTTTGGTTCGATTGGCTTTCCGCTCTTTGTCGAGGGGGCGATGTTCATCATCATGGCGCTGGTGCTCATCCTTCGGCCCAGTGGGCTGGGCGGGAGGCGGGGGTCGTGATGGCGCGGGATATTCTGCTGGCGGGCGTGATATTGGCCGGCTTTCTGGGGCTGGAATTCACCGGGCTGGGCTCATCGGGCCTGCTTGATTTCGCCATCCGTTTTGCGATTTTTGGCCTGCTGGCCATGTCGCTGAATTTGCTGATCGGCACGACCGGCCTCGTCTCCTTCGGCCATGCCGCCTATTTCGGTATGGGGGCCTATTCCTTTGGGTTGCTGATGCAAAGCGGCGGCTGGTCCATCCCCGCCGCCATCGCCGTCGCCATTTTGGCCACCGCGCTGCTGGCGCTGGTGGTGGGGGCGCTTTGCGTGCGGCTTTCGGAGATTTATTTCGCCTTCCTCACCCTGGCCTTTCAGATGCTGCTGCATTCGCTGATCCTTTCCTGGATCGGGCTGACCGGCGGCGACCAGGGGCTGATGGGCGGCATCCCGAAGCCAGCCTTTTGGGGCATTGAACTGGCCAAGCCGGCGCATCTGGCCGGGTTTGGCATGTTCTGCCTGCTGCTCTCGGTGGTGCTGCTGCGGCAGATCATCCGCTCGCCCTTTGGTGCGGCATTGCGCATGCTGCGCGACAACCCGGATCGTGCCGGGTTTCTGGGGCTTTCGGTTTATCGTTATCGGCTTGCGGCCTTTGTTATCGCGGGCGCCTTTGCCGGGCTCTCGGGGGTGTTGATGAGCCTTTATGTCTCCGGTGCCTTCCCCACCTTCGCCTTTTGGACCACCTCGGGCGAGGCGATTTTCATGATCATGCTGGGCGGCATCCAGGTCTTTCTGGGGCCGCTGGTCGGCACCGCGATTTTCCTCCTCCTCAATGACTGGATCACGGCGCTGACCGAGCATCACGGCCTGTTCATGGGCACCATCCTGCTGATCATCACGCTGGGGCTGCGAAAGGGGCTGCTGGATTTTGTGATGGAATGGCGCGCGGCACGCCGCAGGGCCGCGCCATGATGATCGCCGTGGTCACCGGCGGCGCGAGCGGCATTGGCGCCGCCTGCGCCCGCATGCTTGCTGCGCGCGGCCATCGGGTTGTGGTGGCCGATCGCGATGGACCGCGTGCGGCGGCGCTGGCGCGGGAGATCGGCGGCATTGCCATCACCCTCGATGTTGCCACCCAGGCGGCGAATGAGGCCGCGGCGGCCGAGATTGAAACCACGCTCGGCCCGGTGGAGATCCTGGTCACCTCCGCCGGCGTGATCCAGCGGCCGCTGCGCGCCGAGGACCTGCCGGAGGAGGAGGTCCGCCGCGTCATCGATATCGACCAGATCGGCACCTGGAACTCCGCCGTGGCCTTTGGCACCCGCATGGCCCGGCGCGGGGCGGGCAGCATTGTCACCATCGCCTCCATCGCTGGCATGCGGGCCATGCCGCTGCATGCCTATGCGCCGGCCAAGGCGGCGGTGATTGCCATGACGCAAAGCCTGGCCGCCGAATGGGGCCGCTCGGGCGTGCGGGTGAATGCCGTCTCGCCCGGCTTTACCCTCACCCCGGCACTGGGTGCGGCCATCGATGCCGGCGAGCGTGACCCCTCGCTGCTTGAGGCCACCAGCGCCTTGGGCCGCATGGTCACGCCTGAGGATATCGCCGAGGCGGTGTGCTTCCTGGCGTCAGATGCGGCGCGCAGCATCACCGGGGTGAACCTGCCGGTGGATGCGGGCTGGCTCACCGCCGGCTCCTTCGCCAGCTATGGCGGCCTGCCGCCGGCGCGCGGCAATAGCCGAGGCGTCCCATGAGCGGCGGCCTGCTCGAACTGCGCCAGCTGCGCAAGAATTTCGGTGGCGTGGTCGCCACCAATGATGTCAGCCTGCGCTTCGAACCTGGCACGCTCTCGGCGATTATCGGCCCCAATGGCGCGGGCAAGACAACGCTGTTTCACCTCATCACCGGCAAGCTGCCGGTGAGCGGTGGCGAGGTGTTGCTCGATGGCAGCGCCATCACCGGGCTGGATCGCACCGAGATTGTCCGCCGCGGTATTGGCCGCGCCTTTCAGGTGGCCAATCTGTTTCCAAGCTTTGTGGTGCGCGATGCGCTGGCTGCGGCATTGATGGCCCATGCCGGCCGCACCGCCTCGCTGGCCCGAAGCTTTCCGCCGCGCGATGTGGCCGAGCGCGCCGATGAGGTGATGGAGCTTTGCGGCCTCGCCCATCTGGCCGGCACCGAATCCCGCCATCTTTCGCATGGCGACCAGAAATTGCTCGACATCGCCCTCGCCCTGGCGCTCGACCCCAAGGTGCTGCTGCTGGACGAACCCACCGCCGGCATGGGCCCCGATGAGCGCTGGCGGATGATCGAGCGGGTGCATGGGCTGTGGCTGGCGCGCGGGCTCACCCTCGTCTTCATCGAGCATGACATGGATATCGTCTTCAAGATCAGCCAGAGCGTGCGGGTGCTGCGCTATGGTGCCGTGCTGGCCGAGGGCACGCCGGATGAGATTCGCCGCAACCCCGCCGTGATCGAGGCCTATCTGGGCGAGGAGCACGCGCTGTGAGCGAACTTTTGGTGGAGGGCCTCGACGCAGCCTATGGCGCGAGCCAGGTGTTGTTTGGCGTCAGCCTTTCAGTCGAGCGGGGCGAGACGCTGGCGCTGATGGGCCGCAATGGCGCGGGCAAGAGCACCACCTTCAAGGCCATTGCCGGCATTCTGCCGCCGCGTGCCGGGCGGGTTATGGTGCGCGGGGTGGATGTGGCGGGCCAGAAACCCTATCGCATCGCCCGTGCCGGCATCGCCTTCGTGCCGGAGGATCGGCAGGTCTTCCCCGAGCACACGGTGGAGGAGAACCTCGAGATTGGCGAGCGCGCCGGCCTGGGCGGGCGGGAATGGAATCGCGCCCGCGCCTTTGAGATATTCCCCATGCTCGCACCGCTGCGCAACCGCATGGCCGGGCGCCTCTCGGGGGGTGAGCAGCAGATGCTCACCATTGCCCGCTCCCTGATGGGCAACCCCTCGGTGCTGCTGCTCGATGAACCCTCGGAGGGGCTGGCACCGCTGATTGTTCGCGAGATTGGCCATCTTATTCTGCGCCTTCGGCAATTGGGCACCACCATCATCCTGGCCGAGCAGAACAGCCGATTCTGCCTGGGTGTGGCCACCTCCGTCGCGGTGATTGACCGTGGTGCGATCGCCTGGCGCGGCAGCGTGGAGGAATTCCGTGCCGATCCGGCGGTGCAGGCGACCTATTTGCAGGTCTGAATTTCGTTAATCTTAGCGAAATTTGCATTCCTGGGTTGTAAATTATAAAGATTTATGTGAATAAGACTGCATGGTGCCATCATGACGATGCGCCAGCGTCTGCCGCAATAGGCGGTGGCGCTGCCCAAGCCTGCGCTGGCGCGGGCGCAACACGTGCCGGAGCAGAATGCGCTTCCTCTTCGTCCATCAAAACTGCCCGGGCCAATATGTGCATTACCTGCGCCACCTGCTGGCCCGCGGCGGGCATGAGGTGTTTTTTCTGACGGCACCCAATGGCAATGAGATACCGGGCCTGCGCAAGGTAAATTATCTGCCGCAGGCCGCCTCCACCCCGGGCATCCATCCTGATGCGGTGGATTTTGAGTCGGGGATGATCCGCGCCCGCAGCGCCCATGACCGGGCCCTGCAACTGGCCGGCATGGGCATGCGGCCCGATGTCATCATCGGCCATAATGGCTGGGGCGAGATGCTGCATATGCGCGATATATGGCCGCAGACGCCCACCATCGCCTATTTTGAATTCTTCTATCAGAGCCATGGGCTGGATGTGGATTTCGACCCGGAATTCCCCATGGCGCCGGAAAAGCGCGCCCAGGTGCGGGTGAAGAACGCGATCAATCTGCTGGGGCTGGAGGCCACGACCATCGGCCAAACCCCCACCTATTTCCAGCGCGCCACCTATCCGGCCTGGGCGCAGGACAAGATCGAGATGATCCCCGAGGGCGCGGCTTTGGAGATGTTCCGCCCCGATCGCGCTGCGAGTTTCGCCCTGCCCGCCGCGCGGCGGCGCTGGCGGGCCAGTTCGGGGCGCCGCCTGCTCACCTTCGTTGCGCGCAATCTGGAACCCTATCGCGGCTTTCATGTCATGCTGCGCGCGCTGCCGGCGATCCTCGCCGCCACGCCCGATCTGGATGTGGTGCTGGTGGGCAGCGATGGTGTCTCCTATGGCGCCGCCTGCCCGTCGGGCAGTTGGAAGGCGCATTTCCTCGCCGAAGTCGGCCCCAGGCTCGATCTGCGGCGGGTCTTCTTCGCCGGGCATCTTGAATATGGGGAGTATCGGCGGCTGCTGCAGGTCTCGGCCGCACATGTCTATCTGACCTACCCATTCGTCGCGTCATGGTCGCTGCGGGAGGCCTTGGCCACCGGTTGCGCCATCATCGGCAGTGACACCGAACCGGTGCGCGAATTCATCACCCATGAACAGAACGGGCTGCTAGTGCCCTTTCACGACGCAGCGGCCTTGGCTGAGGCGGTGACGCGCATGCTGGCCGATGCCGCCTTGGCGGAGAGGTTGCGGGCCGCGGCGCGGGACTTCGCGGCCGCCCATCTCGACCTGGCGCAGCACCTAGCGGCGATGGATGGGTTGGTCGCGCGTGTCACCGGGATGCAGCCCTGAGATGAGCCCAGGAAGTCCAGAGCATTCCCCGGTAATGGAATATAGTTTTTTATGATGAATAAGCTAAGCAAACAACAGCCAACAGCGGCTGAATGATGCTGCTGAAGGAGCAACCGCCCTTGGATCATGCCCTGTTCCGCAACGCCAAAATCATCGGCCTCGCCGCCGCTGCGGCCCGGCTGGGGGTAGAGCTTGACCGGCAGATGGTGGCCCTACTCGAGCAGGCGGAGGTGGTAGAGCCGGCCGCCTTGGTGCGCTGCGCCGTCGATGCCGGCATCCGCGCCAAGGCGCTGCGGCTGCGCTGGAAGGACATGCTCAGCCTGGCCCGTTCCGGCACCCCCACCTTGCTGCTGCTGCATGAGGAGGGTGCAGCCCTGCTCGATGGCGCCACACCCGACAATGCCGCCCTGCTCCTCAGCAACCCATTGCTGCCCGATGCCGAAAGCGCGCGGGAGGCGTTTGACGAATTTCGCCTACAGTCGATCTGGACCGGTGTTGCGATCATCCTCAGGCCCGGCGCGGGCCAGCGGGTGGAAGATGGCCCGCTGACCGTCGGCACGCTGATCCAGGAGGTGATGACGGAAGGCGCCCTGTTCCGTGACATCGGCATCGCCTCCCTGGTGATGGCCTTCCTGAGCGTGGCCCCGCCGCTGCTGATGATGGCGGTGGTGGACAGGGTGCTGGTCTATCAAAGCTGGGGCACGCTGACCTTGCTCTTTATCGCCATCGCCATCATCGCCTTGCATGACACGCTGTTGGGTTATGCCCAGCGCAGCCTGCTGGCGGTGGCGGCGGCGCGCATTGATACCCGCATGAGCCTCTTCGTGATGCAGCGCATCCTGCGCCTGCCGCAGGATTTCTTTGAGAAGATGCGGGTGGGGGAAATCACCAGCAGCGCCTTCTCGGTCAATAAGGTGCAGGAATTTCTCACCGGGCCGGTGTTCAAGGCGATCCTGGACCTGATCACCCTTCTGGTCCTGCTGCCGGTGCTGTTCTGGATCAATGCCACATTGACCTGGTTCGTCATTGGCTGCGCTGCCCTGATCGGGCTGATCATCATGGTCTTCCTGCCCGCCATCGGCCGCGCCCATGGGCGGCTGATCAAGGCCAGCATCGAAAAGGGCTCCACCCTTTACGAAACCATCGCCGGCATGCGCACCGTCAAGGTCCTGGCGCTGGAACCCAAGCAGGCGGAGGCGTTCAATCAGAACACAGCCGAGGTGGCGCGGGCCAGGCTCGATATGGCGCGGGTCTCCAACTGGCCGCAAACGCTCACTGCCCCCATCCAGCAATTCATGACGCTGGGCCTGCTTGCCGTGGGCTGCCTGATGGTGCTGCAGGGCGATGCCGCGACCGCCGGTTCGCTGCTCGCTTTCTTTATGATGTCGGGCCGCGTGGCCGGGCCGATGGTGGCGCTGGCCAGCCTCACCGAACGCTGGCAGGAGGCGAAGACATCCATCCACGAGGCCGGCCGCATCATGAGCCAGCGGCCCGAACGTGCCGCGGGCCAGATTGGCATCAGGCCGCAATTTCAGGGCCATATCCGCTTCGAGGAGGTCACCTTCCAATATCCCGGCACGGTTTCGCCCGCACTCGAAAAGGTCAGCTTTGACATCCCTGCCGGCACCTTTGTCGGCGTGGTCGGCCGCAGCGGTTCGGGCAAGAGCACCATCACCCGGCTGATCCAGGGCATCTCCACCGGCTATTCCGGTCTGCTGAAGGTGGATGGTGCGGAGCTGCGCGAGATCGATTTGCGCCATCTTCGGCGCAATCTGGGCGTGGTACTGCAGGATAATTTCCTCTTTCGCGGCACGATCCGCGAGAATATCGCCGCCGGGCGCCAGGGCATCACGCTGGAGAAAATCATCCATGCCTGCCGCATGGCCGGGGCCGAAGAATTCATCGAACGCCTGCCCCGCGGCTATGACACCTTCATCGAGGAAGGCTCGCCCAATATCTCGGGCGGCCAGCGCCAGCGCTTGGCCATTGCCCGCGCCTTGGTGATCGACCCGGCGATCCTGGTGCTTGATGAGGCGACCAGCGCGCTCGACCCGGAAAGCGAGGCGCTGGTCAATGCCAATATGCTGCGCCTCGCCCGTGGGCGGACCATGCTGGTGGTCTCCCACCGCCTCTCCGCGCTGATCGACGCCGACCTGATCCTGGTGCTGGAACGCGGCAAGGTCGTCGATCTTGCCCCGCATGCCGATTTGCTCGCCCGCTGCGAGATCTACCGCAAGCTCTGGCTGCAGCAGAACCGCGCTCCCGCCCAGAAGGTGATCATCGATGGTTGAGACCCTGCAACGCAGCTCCCCCGCCGTGACGAAGGAGCCCCTGAACCTCGTCGCGCTGGAATTCGTATCACCCAGCGCGGCCGTCATCGCCAAGCCACCGCCGCGCTTCGCCCGCAATGTGATCTGGATCCTGGCCTCGCTCTTCGCCAGCATTGTGGCCTTGATGGGGCTGCTGCCGATCGAGCGCGTGGTGGTGGCCCGCGGCCGCCTCATCGCCACCACCCCCACCATCCTGCTGCAGCCGCTGGAAGCCTCCATCGTGCGCAGCTTTGAGGTTCGCGCCAATCAGGTGGTGCGGGCGGGCGAGTTGATCGCCCGGCTCGACCCCACCTTCACCGGTGCCGATCTCGCTGCGCTGGAAAACCAAAATGCCAGCCTGCAGGCCGAGGTTGACCGGCTGGAGGCCGAGGCCGGCGGCCAGAACTATCTCGGGGGGGCCACCACCCAGGCCGCCTTGCAAGCCGCCATTTTCGCCCAGCGCGCGGCCGAGCGCGCCTTCCGCCTGGAAAATTTCCGCCAGCGTATCAATAGCCTGGACGAGATCAAGCAGCGCGCCGAGGCCGAGTTGCGGCAGTTGCGTGACCGTCAGGTGATCAGCACCCAGATCGAGGCCATGCGCCGCGAACTTGAACGCGTCCAGGTTGGCAGCCGCCTGCAATCCCTCCTCGCCGCCGATAGCCGGTTGGAAATCCAGGGCCAGATGGCCAGCGCCGAAGGTATGGCGCGCGGTGCCCAGCGCGATGCCCAGGCCATCGCCGCCGAGCGGGAGGCCTATATCACCAGCCTGCAAACCCAGATCTCGCAGGATCTGGCAGAGCGTCGGCGCGCGTTCTCCGAAGCACGGGAAAATCTCACCAAGGCACGGTTGCGCAGCAGCCTGGTTGAAATGCGGGCGCCGACTGACAGCGTGGTGCTTGAAATCGGCAAAAGCTCGGTCGGTGCGGTGCTGGCGCCGGGCGAATTGCTGGTTTCTCTCGTGCCGCTCAATGCCGAGTTGGTGGTGGAAGGCCAGGTGGCGGCGCAGGATCTGGGCTTCGTCGCGATCGGTGACCGGGTGACGATCAAGTTCGACAGCTTCCCCTATATCCGCCACGGCTTCGGCCATGGCCGGGTGCAGACCATCAGTGAGGATGCCTTCCGCCAGGACCCCGACACAAGGCAGCCGCTGCAAATGCCCTTCTTCCGCAGCCGCATCTCCATCGATGAACTCGCCATGCGCAACCTGCCCAATGAGTTCCGCCTGGTGCCCGGCATGCCGGTCACGGCGGATATCATCATCGGCCAGCGCACCATTCTGGGTTACCTGTTCCAACGCATTCTGCCGCCGCTGCAGGAAGGCATGCGCGAGCCATGAGCGACCGGCGCAAAGATGGCTGGAGCGGCGCATTGCGGCGGGCCTTTGGCACCAGCCCACAAGCGGCCCGGGCAGAGGATGCGCCCGCGCTTGGCCCGGCGCAGGGCGATTTGCGCCGCGCCATGGCCGATGCCCGCGCCGGCAAGCCTCAGGCGCAAAAACGCGTCGCCGCCGCCTATCTGCGCGGCGAGGGTGTGCCGCCAAACCCGGCCGAAGGCGTGCGCTGGCTGGAAGCCGCCGCCCAGGCCGGCGATGGTGAGGCACAGGCAAGCCTGGCCACCATGCTGTTTCGCGGCCTCACGGCGCCGCCACGCTCGGGCGCTTTTGGCCAGGCCGGCGTCAGTGCCGATCCCGCCCGTGCCCGGGCGCTCGCCCAGCAGGCGGCCGAGGCGGGGGAAAGTGATGGCCAGGCGCTGCTGGGCTATCTCTGGAGCACCGGCGAGGGTGGCCCGCGCGATTACGAGCGGGCCGCGTGTTTTTACGAGCAGGCGGTGGCTGGCGGCAGTATGCAGGCGGCACTCGGCCTTGGGCTCATCCGTCTGCTGGGCCTCGATGGGGTGACGGATACGGCGCGGGCCGCGGCCCTTCTCACTCGCGCGGCTGAGGCTGATGTTGCCACCGCCATTTATGTGCTCGGCACGCTGCATGAGGCGGGGGTGCCGCCCATCGCCCCCGATGAGGCCGCCGCTGCCAGCTTCTACAGGCGCGCGGCCGAGGCCGGGGTCAGGCCCGCCAAGGCACGGCTCGGCCTTGCTTTGATGCATGGCTGGGGCGTTGCGCGCAACATGCCTGCCGCCGAGACCTGGCTGCGCCGCGCCGCGTTGGAGGGCGATGCCGAGGCCGCGGCCATCGTGGGCGACCTGCAATGCGATAGCAGCCACGGCGTGCCCAACCTGCTCGAAGCGGCCGGCTGGTATCAAATGGCGGCCGAGCAGGGCCATCGCCTGGCCGCGCGCAAGCTGGGGCTGATGTATCTGGCCGGGCGCGGCGTGTCCGCCGATGCCGAGACGGCGATGCGCTGGCTGGAACAGGCGGCCGAGGCGGGGGATCGCATCGCCATCTTCGACCTTGGAATGGCAGCCACCGAGGCCGAGGGCGGGGTGCGGGTGATGGCCGGCCTGCTGCCCCGCCTGCGCGCCCTGGCCGAGGAGGGCGACCCGGTGGCGGCCTATAACCTCGCCGTCTGCCTGCATAATGGCAGCGGCATTGCCGCCGATCCGCATGAGGCGCGGCGATGGCTCGAAAAATCCGCGCCGCATGTGGTCAATGCGGCCTATTGGCTGGGCCGATTGCTGGTTGATGGCGCAATGGGGCCGCCCGCGCCGGAAGCCGCCCTGCCCTGGCTGCGCCGCGCCGCCGCCGAGGGCATGCCCGACGCGGTCGCGCTGCTGGCTGATATGACGCTCAATGGCCTGGGTTTGCCGGCCGATGCCATGGCGGCCCTGGAGCTTTTCATCCAGGCGGCCCATTCCGGCCATGTCGGTGCGGCCTTCGCCTGTGGCGCGCTGCTCGGCGGCGGCCATCCGGTGCCCGAGGACAGGCCGCGGGCCGAGCGCTTCTTCCGCCAGGCGGCCCAGCAGGGCCATCCCAGGGCGCAGATGATGCTGGGGCGCTACCTGCTGCGCGGCCTGGGCGGCACGCAGGATACGACACAGGCCGCGCAATGGCTGGAGAAGGCAGCCGCGCAGGGTGTGGAGGAGGCGCGGGCGATGCTGAAAGCTGCGGGTTAGAACGTATCGATGGCCCTGGGGGTGAGCGCTGCAGCCCCAAAGCCATCTCCAGCCGCCAACTGCGCCTAATCCTGCCGGACGCCCAGGCGCTGGATTACCTCGGTCCAGCGTGCAAGATCCTCGCGCATGATGATGGCCAACGCCTCGGGCCCGGCCTCGCGCGTCTCCAGCGCCTGGGCAGCGAAGCGGTCCCGCAGCGCGGTGTTCTGCACGGCCCGGCGCAGATCGGCGTCGATTTTCTGCACGATGGGGGCTGGTATGCCGGCCGGCCCCAGCACCGCATACCAGGTGCCGGCATCAAAGCCGGGATAGCCGGATTCCGCCAGGGTGGGCACATTGGGCAGGGCTTGGGCGCGGGCGGCGCCGGTGGTGGCAATCGCCCGCAACCGCCCCGCCTGCACCGCGGGCACAGCCAGCACCGGATTGTGGAACATGGCCTGCACCTGGCCCGCCAGCAGCGCAGTATGCGCCGGTGCGGCGCCCTGGAAGGGCACGTGGGTGAATTCGACGCCGGCGCGAATGCGGAACAATTCTGGCGTCAGATGCGTGGGCGTGCCCACACCAGCGGAGGTGATGGTGATCTCGCCCGGCCGCGCCCGCAGCAGCGCCTCGAACTCGGCGAGGTTCTGCGCCGGCACCGAGGGGTGCAGCACCACCACAAGGCCATAATAGGCCACCTGGGTGATAGGGGTGAAATCGGCAATCGGGTCAAAGGGCAGCCGCCGGTACAAGGCCGCACCCTGCACATGGGAGGAGGCGACGACCACCAGCGTATGCCCATCGGGTGCAGCGCGCGCCGCCGCCTCGGCGCCGATATTGCCGCCCGCGCCGCCACGATTTTCGACGATGACAGGCTGGCCCCAGGATTCGCTCAGGCGCTCGGCCAGGATACGGCCGATGACATCAGCCGGCCCACCGGGCGGGAAGGTGACGATCAGCCGCACCGGCCGTGTCGGCCAGGCCTGGGCGGCAGCGGGCGTGGCAATCGCGGGCAAGGCAGCGGCGGCAAGCGCCGGCAGGGCGCGGCGGGGAATGGGCATGGCGTTTCTCCTGGCCGCCTCTGGATGGGCGGTGCTGGAGCGAGGTTAGGCCAATTGACAGGCGGGGCGCGAGGGGTCGAACTCACTATCCACACAGGGAAGAAGCGCATGGAATTGGGTTTGCGCGGCCGCAAGGCCGTGGTCACTGGCGGCTCGCTTGGCATTGGCCGGGCCATTGCACGGGAATTGGCGGCCGAGGGCGTGGCGGTGGCCATCATTGCCCGCGATCCGGCCCGGCTGGAGGCGGCGGCAGCGGAGATCACCCGGGAGACCAATACGCCCTGCATCGCCATCCCAGCCGACCTGACCGACGCCGCGGCGCTGGAGGCGGCGATCGGCGCCGCGCAATCCGCCCTGGGCCATATTGATATCCTGATCAACAATGCCGGCGCCACACCCATGGGCCGCATTGGCGATATGGATGACGCGACCTGGATGAAATCCATCAATCTCAAGCTGATGGGCTATATGCGCTGCGCGCGCATCCTGACGCCGCCGATGCGGGCGCGCAAATGGGGGCGGGTGATCAATATCATCGGCCGTTCGGGCCATCAGCCACGGCCCAATTACATCACCGGCAGCGCGGTCAATGCCTCGCTGCTCTCCTTTACCCTGGCGCTGGCGGCGGAATGCGCGCCGGATAATGTGCTGGTCACCGGGGTGAACCCCGGGCCCATCGCCACCCCGCGCTGGGATACGGTGGTGGCGCAGGGTGCCGCTGGCATGGGCCGCTCGGCCGAGGCGGAGAATGCCGCCGCCATTGCAACCGTCGGGTTGGGCCGGGTGGGCACGGCCGAAGAATGTTCGGGTCTCGTGGCCTTCTTGTGTTCTGACCGGGCGGGCTTCATCACCGGCACCAATATCGATGTGGATGGCGGCGGCACGCGCTGCATCTGAAAGGGCTGAACAATGCGGGTGATGAGCACCTTGGCGGTGGCGGTGGTGTTGCGCGGCCTCACGCCGCGCGCACCGGTGGCAATGGCGGTGGAATTTGACCCCACGATGCGACTGCTCAAGCGGATCGAGGGCGGCGAGCGGGCGGATATCGCCATCCTCACAGATGCGGGGGTGGAGGGGCTGATGGCCCAAGGCGTGCTGGTGCCTGGCAGCCGGCGGGATTTGGCGCTGAGCCATATCGGCATGGCGGTGAAGGCGGGCGCTCCCCGGCCGGATATTTCCACCCTCGCGGCGCTGCAGGCCACACTGCTGGCGGCCCCCTCCATCGCCTATTCCGGCGCGGGGGCGAGTGGGCTGTTCTTTGCTGGGCTGCTGGAGCGGCTGGGGATTGCCGAGGCGGTGAACGCCAAGGCCACCATCATTCCGCAGGGCTTCACAGCGGCGCTGGCAGCGCGGGGCGAGGTGGCGCTGGCCATTCAGCAGATCAGCGAATTGATGGCGGTGGAGGGGGTGGAGATCCTGGGCAAGCTGCCGCCGGAGGCCAATACCGGGGCGATCTTCTCGGCCGGGCTATTTGCCGGGGCTGATCAGGCTGCTGCTGGGGCGCTGGATTGGCTGGCGGCGGCGATGGATGCGCCAACCCTGGCGGCGGGCGGGCTGGAGCGCCCCTGATGCGGCCGGCGAAGGCCCGGTAACGCGCCACGGCCGCTGCGCGATATGCTGCCGCCTTTGGCTGAGGATGGGCCAGTATAGCGCCTTGCCGCCGGCAGGATCGGAGCAAAGGGGCAGCGAATGACCCAGGATTGGGATGGCGGCTATATCGCCGATATTGGCTATACGCATGACTATTTCTTCGAGATGTCGCCGGCGCATATTGGTCTGGCGCTGCTGCTCAGCGGCTATGCCGCCCCCGACCACACCCGCCCCTTCGCCTATTGCGAGTTGGGATGCGGCCAGGGGCTGACCACCAATGTGCTGGCCGCGGCCAACCCCACCGGGGCTTTCTGGGCCAATGATTTCAACCCGGCCCATATCAACAATGCCCAAGCCCTGGCCATGGCGGCGGGCAGCGGCAATGTCACCTTCCTCGACCATGATTTTGCCGCCATGGCGAAGGCCGACCTGCCGCAATTCGATTTCATCGCGCTGCATGGCATTTGGTCTTGGGTGAATGAGGCGGCGCGGCAGGCGGTGCTGGCGTTTATCACCCAGCGGCTGCGGGTGGGGGGCGTGGTGTATGTCAGCTACAATGCGCTGCCCGGCTGGGCCGCCGCCATGCCGCTGCGCGAGGTGATGCAGCATTATGGCCGGGGCGAGACCAGCCAGCAGCGCGTGGCAGCGGGCCAGCAGATCGCAGCGCGGCTGGAGGCGCTGGGCGGGGCCGCCTTTGCCGAAAACCCGGCCATGGGCGCCAAGCTGAAAAGCCTGGCCGGCAAGCCGGTGGCCTATCTGGCGCATGAGTATTTCAACGCCGTTTTCGCGCCCAGTTATTTTCGTGAGGTCGCCGCCAGCATGGGGTTTGCCAAGCTGGGCTATGCGGCCTCATCGCATTTGCGCGACAATGAAGATGGGTTGCATTTCAATGCCGAGGCGCAGGCGCTGCTGGCGGAATTCGCCCACCCCGTGGCGCGCGAGGGCATGCGCGACTTTCTCACCAACCGGCAATTCCGCCGGGATATTTTCATCCGCGGGCCAAGGCGCCTCACTCCGGGCGCGCAAACCGAGGCGCTCTTGCGCCAGCGCCTGGCGCTGGTGGCGCCCGACCCCGACACACTCGCCCTGGTCATGAAACTGCCCGGCGGCGAGGTCAATCTCAAGCCTGGGGTCTATCGCCCGATCCTCCAGGCTCTGGCCCGCAGGCCGATGCGGGTGGCCGAGCTTCTGGCCGAGCCCGCGATTGCCGCCCTGGGCCAGCCTATTGTGTTGGAGGCGGTGCGGATGCTCTGCGTCATGCATGCGGTGATGGCCGCCCTGCCGGAGGAGGGCGAGGCGCAGCGCCGGGCCTCGACCGAGCGTTTCAACGCCGCCGTGATGGCCCTGGCGCGGCATGCCGATGGGCTTCGCACCCTGGCCTCCCCCGTGCTGGGCGGCGGCGTGGCGGCCAATCGGTTTGACCAGCTTTTCCTGCTGGCCGCGGCGCAAGGGCGCCCGCCCGTTGATGTTGCCTGGCAGGCGTTGCAAGCGCAGGGCCAGCGGGTGGCCCAGGGCGGCAATTCGCTGCAGGGCGAGGCGGAAAACCGCGCGGCGCTTACGACGATTCATGGTGAATTCGCCCATCAGCGCCTGCCCGCACTGCGCCGGCTGGGCGTGGCCTGACTGTCCGGCGCAGCGGCTCCCTTGCGGGCCACATGGTCAAAATCAATGGATTCAACCCATGAAGGCGCGAAAACTACGCCAGAAGTGGTGATTCGCGCGTCGCGACAGCCAAATTTACCAATGGAGCACCGAGATTGAGCAGTGGAGAGCGGCATAAACTGCGCGTCATAATCCCCACTCAATTTCATGGCATAAATGTTTTAATTGGAGATTTCCGAGGATTTCTGATTATTTATTCCATGAAAATAGCTGAGCGAGATTGACCCAATATGTGAAAGATTTACGGAATAGGCAAACCATCAACCTCGGTGCCATCCCATGTCAAATATTCCCAGCGTTCCAGACCTCATCCCGGGCAGCGACACGGGGAGTTTAAACACCGACGACATCACGAAAAATAACATCCCGTTCTTCACCGGCACCGCCGACCCGTTCGATGACATCACACTCTACGATACGAACGGCACCACCGTGTTGGGCACGGCCGTTGCGGATGCCGGTGGCAATTGGACGATCAAAAGCTTCGTTCTCTCCGAGGGCGAGCATAAGGTCAGCGCGACAGCCGATGACCGCTCGGGGGAAAGCCAGCTCAGTCCTACGCTCACCGTCACCATCGACACCACGGCGCCGACAGCGCCCAGCGCCCCGGACCTGACAGCCGGCTCCGATAGCGGCACCTCAACCAGCGATAACATCACCAACACCACGACGCCGACCTTCATCGGCACGAGCGAAGCCAATAGCACCGTCACGCTCTATGACACTGATGGCACGACCGTGCTGGGCAGCGCCACGGCCAATGGCACGGGCAATTGGTCGATCAAGAGTTCCATGCTCACCGAGGGCAGTCACACCGTCACGGCCAAAGCGACCGATGTGGCGGGCAATGTCAGCACGGCCAGTTCCGGCTTGAAGGTGAGCATCGACACCACGGCGCCCACACAAACGGCCGTCCCGACCCTTGCCACGGCCGATGATAGCGGCATCTCGAACAGCGATGGCATCACCACGGCAACCACACCGACCTTCACCGGCACCACCGAAGCCAATGCCATCGTTGATCTCTACGACACTGGGGGAATAAGTAAGCTCGGCAGCACCACGGCCGATGGCGTGGGCGGCTGGAGCATCACCACCAGCAGCTTGACCGGGGGGGCGCACAACATCACCACGAAGGTGACGGATGTTGCCGGCAATGTCTCCGCCGCCTCCACCGCCTTCGCGCTGACCGTCGACAACACCGCACCCGCCCTGAAGTCAACGATCACCATCTCCGACACCGCCCTCAAGATAGGCGATACTGCAACGGTGAAGTTCACCTTCACCGAGCAGGTGACCAGTTTCACCACTGCCGATGTCACGGTGGGCAACGGCAAGTTGAGCAATTTAGCCACCAGCGATAGCGGCACGACCTGGACGGCGACGCTGACGCCGAGTTCTGGCGTGACCATCTCTGGCAACAAGCTGGTGCTGAACAATGCCCTCTACACCGACCTGGCCGGCAATGCCGGGGTGGGCAGCTCGAATTCGAGCAGCTATGCGGTGGACACTGAACGGCCTACGCTGATGACGGATATCACCATCTCCGACACGGCGCTGAAAATTGGCGATACGACCACGGTGACCATTGTATTCACCGAGTCGGTGACGGGTTTTGATACCGCTGACCTGACGGTGCCCAATGGCGCCTTGTCCAATCTGGTGACCGGCGATGGTGGCAACACCTGGACGGCGACGCTGACACCCTCTGCCAACACCACATCCGCCAGCAATGTCATCACCCTCGACAATACAGGCTATACGGACCTCAACGGCAATTCTGGATCAGGCAGCGGCACCAGCGTCAATTACGCGGTGGACACGGCCCGCCCCGCGCTGGCATCTGCCATCACCATCTCCGACACGGCGCTGAAAATCGGCGATACCCCCACAGTGACCTTCACCTTCACCGAGGCGGTGACGGGTTTTACCACCGCAGACCTGAAGGCAGACAATGGCGCCTTGGCCAATCTCAAGAGTGCCGACAATGGCATCACCTGGACGGCGACGCTGACACCCTCAGCCAGCACCACGGCCTCCAGCAATGTTATTACCCTCGACTATACGGGTATTGCCGATAATGCTGACAATGCAGGGACAGGCAGCAGCCCCAGCGGCAATTACGCGGTAGACACTGTTCGCCCTGCACTGGCATCCGCCATCACCATCTCCGACACGGCGCTGAAAATCGGCGATACCGCCACAGTGACCTTCACCTTCACCGAGGCGGTGACCGGTTTTGATACCGCTGACCTGACCGCGCCAGATGGCGTCTTGTCCAACCTCGCCTCCAGCGATGGCGGCTTCACCTGGACGGCGACGCTGACACCCAATGCCAGCGCCACAGCTTCCAGCAATGTTATCACCCTCGACAACACCGCCTATACTGACCTGACCGGAAATGCCGGCGTGAGCACTTCGAACTCGGGCAAATACGCGGTGGCTACCACCCGCCCCGACCTGGCCTCGGCCATCACCCTGGGCAAGGCCTCGCTGGGGGTGGGGGAGACCACAACCGTCACCATCACCTTCGCCGAGGCGGTGGTCAACTTCACCACCGCTGATCTCACCGCCGGGCAGGCGGTGCTCTCCAACCTCGCCTCCGGTGATGGCGGCACCACCTGGACGGCGACCCTGACGCCCAATGCTGGCCCGCCGGCCAGTGGTCAAGTTGTCACGCTCGACAGGTCCGGGGTGACGGATCTGGCCGATAATGTCGGGACGGGTAACGCGGTTTCGGCGGCCTATGGGGTGAATATCGTCCCCCCGGTCAACGAGGCACCCTCCATCACCTCGGGCGGCACCGCAAGCTTTGCCGAAAACGCCACCGGCACCGTCTATACCGCCACCGGCAGTGACCCGGAGGGCGATGCCCTGACCTTTGTGCTGGGCGGGGTGGATGGCGCGCTGTTCAATATCAACGCCATCACCGGCAGGGTGAGTTTCAAGACCTTACCCAATTTCGAGGCCCCCGCCGATGCCGGCGCGAATAATATCCACGACATCATCCTCACCACCTCTGATGACAGCCTGAGCAGCGCGGCCCGGGCCGTGAGCATCACCGTGACCGATGTGAACGAAACACCCACCATCACCTCGGGCAGCACCGCAAGCTTCGCCGAAAATGACCGTGGCACCGTCTATACCGCCACAGGCAATGACCCTGATGCCCGCACTGCGCTCAGCTTCTCGCTGGGTGGCCTCGATGCTGGTCTGTTCCATATCAACGCCGCCTCAGGTGCCGTCAGCTTCAAGAATTCACCGAATTTCGAGGCGCCAAGCGATAGCGGCGCGAACAACCAATACGACATCACCGTCACCGCCTCCGATGGCAGCCTGAGCGGCGACCCACAGGCGGTCACCATCACCGTTACAGATGCTGTTGAATTCTATGCCAATTTGGGAGGCAGCCTGGTGGAGGGCACCACCGCGGCCGCCTATACCGGAACGGTTGCTGAAATTGTTTACCAGTTAATCGGCAACACAACCAACGACATTATTATTGGTACCACCAAAGCCGACTTCATCAATGCCAGCGCGGGCGATGATGCGGTGGATGGTAGCGCTGGCAATGATGTGATTGATGGCGGGCTGGGCTCGAATTTCATCACCGGCGGCCCAGGGGCGGATAGTTTCTTCCTCGATGGCCGGGCGGCGGCCTCTTCCATCACCTGGTCTACCATCACCGATTTCCAGCCAGGGGATAGGTTGACGGTCTGGGGGTACCAGCCTGGGGTCAGCCAGTTTCTTTGGTTCGCCAGCGATGGTGCGACTGGCTACAAGGGCGCCACCTTGCATTGCGACCTGGATGGCAATGGGCGGATTGATACTTCGGTCACCTTCACCGGCCTGAGCCAGGCGCAGTTGCCCGTGCCTAGCTATGGAACCGTCGATGGAAAGGACTACATTCTGTTCGCGTAAGTATGGTGCGGTTCGAAGGCGCCGCCCAACCGCTCATCACGGTCCGGTTGGCGCTCTAGGCAGACGGCAGGCTTCTGCCTCGCTGCTGTGGCACACCCGCATTGCAATCCATCGACCTGCCCGACCTCCGGCGCGCCTTGCTCGAACCTTGGCTGGAGGTTGGTGGCTCTCGTGGTAAATTATTCTTGCTCTCCTCCGCAATTTCAGGCTGCATTGATCTCCCAGAAAGATCTGACCGCAAAGCGGCGGATGGCGGAGGAAAATATGGGCTCCAGGCCACAGACATGGTCCTGCGTTGCAGGAGCAGCACTTGGCGCTGCTTGAGGTGCGCGATGTCGTGATGCGCTTCGGCGGCGTCACGGCCGTGGGCGGTGTGTCCTTCTCGGTGGAGGAGCGCCAGATCTGTGGGCTGATCGGCCCCAATGGCGCCGGCAAGACAACACTGTTCAACATTATCAGCGGCATCTACCGGCCAAGCGAGGGGAGCGTGACCTTCGCTGGCACCAACACAACTGCCCTGCCACGCCACGCCATGGCACCGCTGGGCCTGGGCCGCACCTTCCAGAACCTGGCGCTGTTCCGCAGCATGTCGGTGCGGGAGAATGTGCTGGCCGGTGCGCATTCCGCGGGGCATGCGGGTTTTTTCGCCAATGCGCTGCGCCTGCCGGCGGCCAGGCGCGAAGAGGCAGTCGCGGCACGCCGCGCTGATGAACTCCTGGCCCTGCTCGCACTGCGGGATGTGGCCGATATCGCTGTCTCCGACCTGCCCTTTGGCACGCAAAAGCGCGTGGAGATGGCCCGCGCGCTGATCTCCCAGCCCAAGCTGCTGCTGCTGGACGAACCGGCCGGCGGCCTCAATCACGGCGAGGTGGATGAATTGGCGCGGCTGCTCGAAGAGGTGCGGGCAAGCTTTGACCTCAGCATCCTGCTGGTCGAGCATCACATGAGCCTTGTCATGCGCGTCTCCGACAAGGTGGTGGCGCTCGATTTCGGCAAGAAGATCGCCGATGGCACGCCCCATGAGGTGCGAACCAGCCCGGAGGTGATCCGGGCCTATCTGGGTGATGGGCATGACGCGCATGCTGCTTGAGGTGAAGGGCCTGCGTGGCGGCTATGGGCCCATCCAGGTGTTGCATGGCATCGATTTCCTGGTGGAGCAGGGCAGCGTGACGGCGCTGCTCGGCGCCAATGGCGCGGGCAAGACCACCACGCTGCGCGCGCTCTGCGGCATGATCCGCACCGAGGGCGAGATCCTCTTCCAAGGCCAGCGCATCACCGGCATGGCGACGGAAGAGATTGCGCGGCTGGGCGTCGCCCATGTGCCCGATGGGCGCGGCACCTTCATGGAACTCACCGTGGAGGAGAATTTCCGGCTCGGCGCCTATACCCGCCGCGATGGCGAGGTGCAGGCCGATTTCGCCCGGATGTGGGAGTGGTTCCCCCGCCTCAAGCAGCGCTGGAAGCAGCAGGCAGGCACGCTCTCGGGCGGCGAGCAGCAGATGCTGGCCATCGCCCGCGCCCTGCTGATGCGGCCCAAGCTCCTGTTGCTTGACGAGCCCTCCTTTGGCCTCGCGCCCCTTATCGTGCAGGAGATCTTCGGGATCATGCGGCGCATCCGTGAGGAAAGCGGCGTGGGCATCCTGCTGGTCGAGCAGAATGCCAACCTCGCGCTTGAACTGGCCGACCGCGCCTATCTGCTGGAGACAGGCAGCATCGTCACCTCCGGCCCTGCCGCCGAAATCCGGCAGGATGAAGCCATCCGCCGCGCCTATCTGGGATACTGACGACATGGATGGTTTTGCGCATCAGTTGATTGCCGGCATCGCCACGGGCGGCATCTATGCCTCGGTCGCCCTTGCCCTGGTGATGATCTACCAGGCCACGCATCATGTGAATTTCGCCCAAGGGGAGATGGCAACACTCTCCACCTTCATCGCGCTGACGATGATCCAGGCTGGGCTGCCCTATTGGGTCGCCTTCTTCGCCACGCTTGTCGTCTCCTTCATCATCGGCGCGCTGGTCGAGCGCATCCTGATGCGGCCGGTGCAGAATGCGCCGGTGCTGACGCATGTGGGCGTCTTCATCGGCATGCTGCTCATCATCAGCAATGCCACGGGCTGGGTCTTCGGCCACACCACCAAGGCCTTCCCCACGCCTTTCCAGAGCGATGGCCTGCTCTTCGGCGGGTTGGTCTCGGCGCATGAGCTGGGCAGCACGGCGGTGACGCTGGCGGTGCTGATCCTGGTCTATCTCTTCTTTGCGCATACCTCGCTGGGCCTCGCCATGCGCGCGGCGGCCTATAACCCGCGCTCGGCACGCCTGGTGGGCATCCGGGTTGGCTGGATGCTGGCGCTGGGCTGGGGCTTGGCTGCGGCCATCGGCTCGGTGGCGGGGATGATGGTCGCACCGGCTGTTTTTCTTGACCCCAATATGATGCTGGGCATTCTGCTCTACGCCTTCGCCGGGGCATTGCTGGGGGGCATTGATAACCCTGCCGGTGCGGTTGGAGGCGGCTTTGCCGTGGGCGTGCTGGAGAATTTGGCCGGCGCCTATGTGGTGGGCACGGAATTGAAGCTGACGGTGGCGCTGGTCATCATCATCGGCGTGCTAGTCGTGCGGCCCTCGGGCCTGTTCGGCCGCGTCGTGTTCAGCCGGGTCTGAGCGCATGAAGCCCTTGCTTATCGCCGCCGGCCTCGCCCTCGCGCTCTTACCCATCTGGGCGCTGGAGAGTTTTCACCTCTTCCAGCTCACACTGGCCGTCATCATGGCGCTGGCCGTGCTCGGCCTCAACATCGTCACCGGCTATAATGGTCAGATCTCGCTCGGCCATGGTGCCTTCTTCGCGGTCGGCGCCTATGCGACGGCGATCCCCATGTCGCTGCTCGACTGGTCCTTCTGGGCGACGCTGCCGGTCTCAGCCATCGTCTGCGGTGTGGTGGGTTGGGGTGTGGGTTTCCCGGCACTTCGGCTGGGCGGGCTTTACCTCGCGCTGACCACCTTCGCGCTGGCCGTCGCCGTGCCGCAAATCCTCAAGCACAAAGCGGTGGAGGCCTGGACGGGCGGGGTGCAGGGCCTCTTCCTGCTCAAGCCCGAGGCGCCCGCCTGGCTCGCGCTCAGCCCCGACCAATACATGTATCTGGTGGCGCTGCTGGTGGCGGGGCTGTGCTACCTGCTGACCGCCAATCTTCTGCGCGGGCGGATCGGGCGTGCCATGATGGCGGTGCGCGACAACCCAACGGCCGCCGAGGCGATGGGCATGGACCTTGCCAGTCTCAAGACCCGAACCTTCGCGGTGAGCGCGATCATCACCGGCATGGCGGGGTCGCTCTCGGCTGCCGTGGTGGAGTTCGTAGCACCCGACAGCTTCACCTTCATCCTCTCCATCAGCCTCTTCGTCGGCATGGTGGTGGGCGGTGTGGGCTCGATCCTGGGCTCGGTCTTTGGCGGGCTTTTCGTGCTGTTTGTGCCGAATTTGGCGGAGGCGATCAGCCGCTCGGCGCCAGGCGTGATCTATGGCGCGATCCTGATCCTCTTCCTCTTCATCCTGCCCGATGGCGTGGCCGGATTGGTCCGCCGCTTCACCACCAAAAAACGCATCATCCCAGGGAGGGAAACATCATGAGCACGACACGCCGCACCATCCTCATCGCCTCTGGCGCCACGCTGGCCACGCCCAACATCGCCCCCGCGCAGGAAGCGCCAGGCGTGACGGCGACCGAGATCCGCATCGGCAGCACCAATTCGCTCTCGGGGCCGGCTTCCGCCTATTCGGTCATCTCCACCTGTCTCACCGCCATGTTCCGCCGCCTGAATGACGAGGGTGGCGTGGCCGGGCGCCGCATCAACTTCACCGTCTATGATGATGCCTATTCGCCGCCGCGCACGCTGGAGCAGACGCGCCGCCTGGTCGAGCAGGATCGCGTCGCCTTCCTGTTCAACCAGCTCGGCACGCCCACCAACAATGCCGTGCACCGCTATGTGAACCAACGCCGCGTGCCGCATCTTTTCCTCGCGACCGGGGCCGACAAATGGGCCAATCCGCGCGAATTCCCCTGGACCATCGGCTGGCAGCCCAGCTACCGCGTCGAGGCGCAGATCTACGCCAAGCATATCCTTGAGACGCGCCCAAATGCGCGCATCGCGCTGCTCTACCAGAATGATGATTTCGGCCGCGACTACCTGAACGGCGTGCGCGATGTGCTGGGCCCGCGCTTCGACTCCATGGTGCGCACTGCCACCAACGAGGCGACAGACCCGACGGTGGACAGCCAGATCGTCCAGCTCCAGGCGAGCGGCGCCGATGTGCTGGTCTGCGGCGTCATCCCCCGCTTCGCGGCGCAGGCGATCCGTCGCGTGCATGAGATCGGCTGGCGGCCGATGATGTTCATGACCAATGTCTCCGTCTCCGTCGGCGCCGTGATGGAACCGGCGGGCAAGGAGCGCGGCGTGGGCCTCATCACCTCCGACTACCGCAAGGACCAGAGCGACCCGGCCTGGGCCAATGATCCCGGCATGAATGAATGGCGCGGCTTCATGCAGCGCTTCGTTCCCGGCGGCGATCTCACTGACAACAACTTCACCTATGGCTATGGCGTGGGCACCACCATGATTCAGGTGCTGCGGCAATGCGGCAATGATTTCTCGCGCGAGAATGTGATGCGCCAGGCGGCCAATATCGCACCAATGGATGTGGCGACGCTGCTGCCGGGGATAAAGGTGCAGACCCAGCCCAATAATTTCAATGTGATCCGGCAGATGCAGTTGCAGCGCTGGGATGGCTCGGGCTGGGTGCGCTTTGGCAATGTGATCGAGGGCGCGAATGTGTGATGGCCACTCGGCGGATTGCGAGGGCGTGACCGCGTAGGTCGGCAGGCCCCGCCTTGGTTATAGGGCGGGGGTTATAGGGCGGGGAGGCGCTCCTCCGCCGCCAGCATCAATCCGCTCAGCGCCCCTGCCAGATGGCAGGGCGGCGCGCGAGAAAGCTCTCCACCCCCTCGGCGAAATCGGCCGAGGTGAAGCACATCGCTACCAGATCATCGCCATCAATGGCGCGCGCCGCAGCGCTCAGGCGGCGCAGCGCCTGCTTGGTGGCCCGCATGGTCAGCGGTGCATGGCCGGCCACTGTGGCCGCCAGCGTGGCCGCGCGGGCTTGCAGGGCCGCATGGTCGGGCAGGATTTCGCTGAGCAGGCCGGCCATGCGCATTTCCTCGGCCTCCATGAGGCGGGCGGAGAAGATCAAATCCGTCACCCGTGCCGGGCCGATAAGGGCGGCCAGCCGGGCGTGGTTCACCATCGACAGGGTATTGCCCAGGGTGCGGGCGATGGGGAAGCCGAAGCGGGCATTGGCGGCACCAATACGCAGGTCACACACCGCAGCAATGGCGGCGCCACCACCGGTGCAGGCGCCGGCGATGGCAGCAATGGTGGGTTTGTTGCAATTTTCGATCGCGGTCAGGATGCGATCGATCTTGTGCTCATAGCCAATCGCCTGTTCGGCGGTGCGGAATTCGGTGAACTGGCTGATATCGGTGCCGGCCGCGAAGGCCTTTTCGCCGGCGCCGGTGATGATGATGGCCCGGATGCCCGGGTCGTCATTGGCGGCGATGCACAGATTGGCCAGCCCCTCATACATGGGGAATGTCAGCGCATTGCGCGCCTGCGGCCGGTTGAAGGTGACGAAGGCCAGGCCCTCGCGCGTGTCGATCAGAAGGTCTTCCATCCCCACAGTCTTGCCGCAACCGGCGCGAGGTGGAAGATGCTCCCCGCAAAAACCGGGGTAGATCATGCGTATCATCGATGTGAAACAGGCCGTGGCGCCGATCAGCAGCGCCATTGCCAATGCCTATATCGATTTTTCCAAGATGACGGCGAGCATCGTGGCCGTGACCATCGAGGATGGCCAGGGCGGCCGCGCCACCGGCTTTGGCTTTAACAGCAATGGCCGCTACGCTCAGCCGGGATTGCTGGCCGAGCGTTTCATCCCGCGGCTGCTGGAGGCGAGCCTCACCACCCATGACGATGGCGGGCTGGAGCCGGCCAGCGCCTGGATGGCGATGATGAAGAACGAAAAGCCCGGCGGCCATGGCGACCGTTCGGTGGCCGTGGGCGTGCTGGACATGGCATTGTGGGATGCCACCGCCAAGCTGGCGGGCAAGCCGCTATGGCGGCTGCTGGCTGATCGTTACAATGCCGGGCAGGCGGATGAGCAGGCCTGGATCTATGCTGCGGGCGGCTATTACTACCCGGGCAAGGGCGTGGCCGAGCTGCTGGAGGAGATGAAGCGCTATCTGGGGCTAGGCTATTCCGTGGTGAAGATGAAGATCGGCGGTGCCCCGGGAACCCCGCTCAAGGCCGCGCTGAAGGAGGATGTCGAGCGGATCGAGGCGGTGCTGAAGCTGCTGAGTGGCGATGGTTCACGGCTGTGCGTGGATGTGAATGGCCGCTTCGGGCTGCATGCTGCCCTGGTCTACGGCGCGGCCCTGGCACCCTATAATCTGCGCTGGTACGAGGAGCCGCTGGACCCGCTGGATTTCTCGACCCATGCCGTGCTGGCCGAGCAATATGCCCCGCCGCTGGCCACGGGCGAGAATTTGTTCTCCATGCTCGATTGCCGCAACCTGATCCGCCATGGGGGCCTCAGGCCCGATCGCGACACGCTGCAATTCGACCCGGCCTTGAGCTATGGCTTGGTAGAATATTTGCGGACATTGGAAATGCTGCGCGAGCATGGCTGGTCACCCCGGCGCTGCGTGCCGCATGGCGGGCATCAATTCGCGCTGAACATCGCCACCGGCCTGGGTCTGGGTGGCAATGAGAGCTATCCTGAGGTGTTTGCGCCCTTTGGTGGCTTTGCCGATGACACGCCGGTGGTTGATAGCCGGATTCGCATGCCGGATGCGCCGGGGATTGGTTTCGAGCGGAAGAATGATCTTTATGCGGTGATGCGCACATTGCTGTAGGCTGCGCGGCATGCGCCTCCTTGTCGTTGAAGATAATGCTGAACTCTCGCAACAGCTGCGCAATGCGCTGAGCGAATCGGGTTTTGCTGTCGATGTCGCCGCCGATGGCGAGGAGGGGCTGCATCTGGGCAGGACCGAGCCTTATGACGCCGTGGTGCTGGATCTGGGCCTGCCGCGGCTGGATGGGCTCTCGGTGCTGCGGCGCTGGCGGGCGGCGGACCGCGCTATGCCGGTCATTCTGCTCACGGCGCGGGATTCATGGTCGGAAAAGGTGGAGGGGTTGAATGCCGGGGCGGATGATTATCTGGCCAAGCCCTTCATCATGGCCGAGTTGATCGCCCGGTTGAATGCGCTGATCCGCCGCGCCAATGGGATTGCCAAATCCGAGTTGGAATTCGGCGAGGTTAGGCTGGACACTGCGGCCCGCGCCGTCACGCGCCAGGGCGCATCGGTGCGGCTGACGGCGCTGGAATATGGCATGTTGGCCTATCTGGCGCTCAATGCCGGCCGGCCCGTCTCCAAGACCGAGTTGACGGAGCATTTGTACGCCCAGGATTTTGACCGGGATTCCAATACGCTGGAGGTGATTGCCGGAAGGCTGCGGCGCAAGCTGGGCGATGGGCTGATCGAGACGGTGCGCGGCCAGGGCTACCGTATGAGCCCGCCACGATGAATGAGACCCCCGCGCCCACCATCCGGGTGCGCGGCAGCCTCACCCGCAGGCTGGCATTGCTCGCGGCGCTGTGGGTGGCGCTGGGGCTGGGCGTGACCGGCTGGTTTGTCGTCCGCCTGGCCGAGGAGCAGATCGAGACCGCCGCCGATGGGCGGATGACATCGCTGCTCGATGCCGTGGTGGCGGCAGCGGCACTCGACCCGACCCGCGGGCCTATCCTGGCGCGCGCCGTGAGCGAACCGGAATTCGACCGGCCGCTTTCGGGGCATTACTGGCAGATGTCGGCGGCGGGCGGGCTGGTCGCCACCTCGCGCTCGCTATGGGACCAGCGCCTGCCGGCACCACGCCCCGATGCAGAGCCGCGCAATGAGGACATTATAGGGCCGCGCGACGAGCCGTTGCGGCTATTGGAGCGCCATGTCCAGCTCGAGGCCCGCTTTGGCGCGCCGCCCTTTCAGACGGTGACGATTCAGGTGGCGGTGACCCGGCGCGACACCGATGCAGAGATTGGCCGGCTGCAAAAGGGCCTGGTGCTGGCCTTTCTGGGCCTGGGTGCTGGGTTGGTGGCGGTGGTGGCGCTGCTGGTTGTGTGGTCACTGTCACCGCTGCGGCGGGTGCAGGAGGAGTTGGTGGAGGTGCGCGCCGGCACCCGCCAACATGTGGACCTGACGGTGCCGAGCGAGGTGGCGCCGCTGGTGCAGGAAATTGAGGCGCTGATCGGCCAGAACCGGGCGACGGTGGAGCGCGCGCGCACCCATGTGGGTAATCTGGCGCACGCCCTAAAGACGCCCATCGCCGTGCTGCGCAATGCGCTCGAGCGGGAGGAAATCCCAGCTGCCCGGGCCCAGGCGGCGACGCTGGAGCGCTTGGTGCAACACCATCTGCGCCGCGCCCGGGCCGGCGCGCTGGCCGGCGCGGCGGGTGAGGAGGCGATGCCCATGGCGGCCGCGCAATCCCTGGCCACGGCCTTGCGGCGGCTGTTTTCCGGCCGTGGCATCAGCATCAACGTGGCCGGCCGTGACGCCGCCCGCACCCGGGCTGACCCGCAGGATTTGACGGAAATGCTGGGCAATTTGATGGAAAACGCCTGCAAATGGGCGAAGAGCAAGGTGGAATGCCGGGTGGTGCCGGCGGCTGGCGGCATGATCCGCATTGAGGTGGAGGATGATGGGCCGGGCCTGGCCGAGGGGCAGGATGCGGCGGCGCTGGCGCGCGGTGTGCGGCTGGATGAGGCAGCGCCGGGCAGCGGGTTGGGGCTGGCCATCGTGGCCGATCTGGCGGGGCTTTATGGCGGGACGCTGTCGCTCAATCGCGGCCAGCGGCTGGGTGGCATGCTGGCGGTTTTGGAGTTGCCCGGGCGGGTTTAAAGATTTCGCGATTTTCTCAATTTCATCCCGCCCTGCGATTAAATTACCACAAAAACACCGTCACGATTATATAAATTTCGATTTACGAATAATTATTGCGTCTTTTATTTAGTTAAAATTACATTGATGTTTATTTTATGTTTTTATATATTTGACCAATGGATCACAACATCAATACAACAACGGCCCTCTGGTCGCCATCCAAGCCAAAGCGCTGGTTGGCCATGGCGGCCTATCCGCTGGTATGGGCGGTGAACCGGCCCTGTGCCGCATGGTTGGCCGGCGCGATCTATGACCTCGCTCTGCGCTGCAATGGCATCGCGATCAATTATCCGGGCCAATCTGTTCCACCCGGCCGGCGCGCTGGTGGCGGCGCAACGCGGCGTGCCGTTGCTGCTGGAGGTGAATGCGCCACTGGCCGAGGAAAGGGCGCGTTTCGGGCGGCTGTCCTGGAAAAAACTAGCGGCGGAGAGCGAGCGCTTTGTCTGGCGCCGGGCCACGCGGGTCTTGCCGGTCACTCAGGTGCTGGCGGGGCATGTGGCGCGAGCGGGCGTGCCTCCGGCGCGCATCGCCGTGGTGCCCAATGGTATTGAATTGGCGGATTTCCCGCCATCGCGCCCGCGCGCTGAGGAAGGGACGGTCATCCTGGGCTTCATCGGCTTCCTGCGCGAATGGCATGGGCTGGAGGGCATTCTGCGCGCCCTGGCCGCCGCCCCTGAAGGCCGCCGCATGCTGTTACGCATCGTGGGCGAGGGCCCGGCGCGGGCCGGATTGGAGAGCCTGGCGCGCGAATTGGGAATAACGCGGCAGGTCGAATTCCTCGGGCTGGCCGAGCGACATGCGGTGCCCGGCCTCATTGCCGGCTTTGACGTGGCCCTGCAGCCGTCCGCAGTGCCCTATGCCTGCCCACTGAAACTGCTGGAATATATGGCGGCCGGCCGCGCCATCGTGGCGCCGGACCAGCCCAATCTGCGCGAACTTCTGCAGCATGACAGCACCGCGCTGCTCTTCGCGCCGGGCGATGCGGCGGCGCAATGGCGCGCCATTGCCACACTGGCCGCCGATGCGCCTTTGCGCCGGCGGCTGGGCGATGCCGCGCGGCGGGACGTCATCCTCCGTGACATGACCTGGGCCGGCCAGGCGCGCCGCGTGGTAGCGCTGGCAGAGGCGGCGATGGCAGAGCAACGCGCACCCCGCCGGCACCAGGAGGCGGGCTATGCGGAGCCAATGGGATGAGACCGCCACCGCTGCTGCTGCATGTCTTTCCCAGCTTCGCGGTGGGCGGCGCGCAGGTGCGCTTTGCGGCGCTGGCCAATCGCTTTGGCCGGCGCTGGCGGCATCTGGTGGTGGCGCTGGATGGTGATCTGGCCTGTGCGCAGCGCCTCGCACCGGGGCTTTCCTGCCAACTCATTGCCGCACCCGCTGGCGGCATTGCCGCCGCCTGGAGGCTATTGCGGCAATGGCGGCCTGCGCTGCTCCTGACCAATAATTGGGGCAGCTTCGATTGGGCCATCGCCGCGCGCGGCGTGCCGGGCCTGGCGCATTTGCACGCCGAGGATGGCTTTGGCAGCGAGGAGAGTGCCGGGCAATTGCGCCGCCGCGTCCTGGCGCGCCGATTGCTGCTGCGGCGCAGCGTGACGGTGCTGCCTTCCACCACCCTGCTGCGCATGGCGCGCGAGGTGTGGCGCCTGCCCCCCGGCGGGCTGCGGTTGGTGCCCAATGGCGTTGATTTGCAGCGCTTTCGGCCAGGGCCGGCTGGCGCGCTGCCGCCCGGCGAGGGACCATGGCTGGGCACCGCAGCGGCGCTGCGGCCGGAGAAGAATATCGGGCGCCTGCTCCGCGCTGCCGCCTTGCTGCGCGGCCAGGGTGTGGCCTTCCGTCTGGCCATCATGGGCGAGGGGCCGCAACGCCCGGCGCTGGAAGCCCTGGCGCAGAATCTGGGCCTCGCCGATTGCACCCATTTCCTCGGCCATGTGGCCGACCCGGCGGCAAGCTGCCGGGCCTTGGATGTCTTCGCCCTTTCCTCGGACACCGAGCAAATGCCATTCGCGGTGTTGGAGGCGATGGCAAGCGGGCTGGCGGTGGCCAGCACCGATGTGGGCGATGTGGCGGCCATGCTCTCAGCGGAAAACCGGCCCTATCTGGCGGCACTGGATGATCGTGCACTGGCGGATGCGCTGCGCCCGCTGCTGCGCGATGCTGCGTTGCGGGCCGCCATCGGCCGGGCCAATCGCGCCCGGGCGGAGCAGGTCTTCGATGAGGAGGCGATGTTCCAGGCCCATGCCGGGCTGATCAATGGCTTGCTCGCAACCTGAGCGCGAATGGGCGGCAAGGCCTATATTCAGGCCGCCAATATCCGCCGCGCCGCCGCCGCATCCAGCGCAATCTGCGCCACCAAGGCGTCCAGCCCGGCGAAGCGCTTTTCCTCCCGGATGAAGGCCAGCAGCGCCACGCTCACCTCCTGACCATAGAGATCGCCCGAAAAATCAAACAAATGGGCCTCGATACGGGAGATCGGGTCGCCGCCCAGGGTCGGCCTGCGTCCGAGATTGGCCACACCGGGCACGACCTGCCCCGAGGCGAGGGTAACCTGCACGGCATAAACCCCGCGCGCCGGTTCAATATGCCGGCCAAGCGGCACATTGGCGGTGGGAAAGCCCAGGGTGCGGCCACGGGCATCGCCATGGCTCACCTCGCCCACCACGGTGAAGGGGCGGCCCAGCAGGGCGGCGGCCCGCTCAGGATAGCCGCCCTGCAATTCGCGGCGGATGCGGCTGCTGCTGATCACGCCCTCGGAATCAGCCAATGGCGGCACCACGGAAAGGCCGATGCCGGCCTCCTCGCAAGCCTGACGCAGCCAGGCGACATTGCCGCCACGGCGATAACCAAAGGCGAAATCCGGCCCGCAGGCCAAGTGTCCGGCGCCAATGCCCTCGCGCAGCGCGGTCTGGAAAAACACCTCATGGGGCATATGCGCCCAACTGTCATCGAAGGGCAGCGCATAACACAGGGAGGCACCGGCCGCGGCCAGGGCATTGGCCTTGGCGGGCAGCAGGGTCAGGCGAAAGGGCGGGTCATCGGGGCGGAAATGCTCGCGCGGATGGGGCTCGAAAGTCAGCGCGGCCAGGGGGAGTTCGGGGCGGGCCTGATGGGCGGCAGCCAGCACGGCGCGGTGGCCCAGATGCACACCATCGAGATTGCCGAGCGCCACGGTGGCGCCGCGCGCCGCCTCGGGCAGGCCAGCGAGGTTGGAAAACACCCTCATGCCGGCCAGCGGCTTTCGGTGCTGGGCGTCCAGGCCAGCAGGGCGTCGATAGCGGCATCAGGGTCATGCGCCCGCACCGCGATGGCGCGATGGGGGGCGCGCAGAAAGCCGCCTTCGAGCATGCGCTGAGTCAGGGCGAAGAACGGGTCCCAAAACCCATCCTCATCGAGATAGACAATGCCCTTGCGATGAAAGCCGAGTTGCGACCAGGACTGGATTTCCACCGCCTCCTCCAGCGTGCCAATGCCGCCGGGCAGCACAATGAAGCCATCGGACCATTCATTCATCTGCGCCTTGCGGCTGTGCATATCGGGCACGACCGAGAGCCGGGTGATGCCGGTATGCTGCAATTCGCGCTCCCGCAGGGCCTGGGGGATGACGCCATAAACCTCCCCCCCCGCGGCAAGCGCGGCATCGGCCACCACACCCATCAGCCCGGCACGGCCACCGCCATAGACCATGCGCAAGCCACGCAGGCCAATGGCAGCACCGGTGGCGGCGGCGAGTGCCGCATGCGCCGGGTCGCGCCCCGGCGAGGCGCCACAAAAGACGCAAACCGCTTGCATCGCCCTCAGCCCCGGCTGGGAACCATGACGGTGGCCTCGCCCTCGATCACCGGCTTGCCGGCCACGGTGCAGGTGGTGTTGAGGGTGACGCGCTTCTTGCCGGGGTCGAGGGCGGTGATCTCGACGGTGGCGGTCACCGTATCGCCAATTTTGACCGGGGCGCGGAATTTGAGGTTTTGCGACAGGTAAATGCTGCCCTCGCCCGGCAGGCGGGTGCCCAGCACGGCGGAAATCAGCCCGGCCGAGAGCATGCCATGGGCGATGCGCTGCTTGAACATCGAGGCGGCGGCGACCTCGGCATTGATATGCACCGGATTGGTGTCACCGCTCACGGCGGCGAACATCAGGATATCCGCCTCACTGACGGTCTTGCCGAAGCTGGCGGTCATGCCCACGGAAAGGTCTTCGAAGAACATCGGCTGGCCCCTGTCTTGCTCCCCCCGATGTAATCCAGAAACGCCAGTGACGAAACCGCCATGGCTTGCGCTGCGGGGAATTCTGCGGGCAGCGTGGCGGGATGCGGCCATGCAGCCGCGCCTGCCTGTTGATGAAGGACCATCCGCCCATGCCCATCGCCATGCCCAGCAGCGAGACCTTGCTTGAGGAATTGCGGAGATGGGTCGAGATAGAGACCCCCAGCGCCGATCCGGCAGCGGTGAACCGGCTGGTGGATCTGGCCGAATCGGGCCTGCGGGCCGCAGGGGCGAGCATTGAGCGCGTGCCCGGCCATAGCGGCCGCGGCGATACCCTGATCGCGCGGACCAATACCGGCACGGGCAATGCGCCGATCCTGATTTCAGGCCATCTCGATACGGTGTGGGATCATGGTCAATTGCTCAAGGACATGCCGTTTCGCATCGATGGCGACCGCGCCTATGGCCCGGGGATTTATGACATGAAGGCCGGCAGCTTCCTGGCCTTTCATGCGGTGCGGGAAATCCTGCGCCAGGGCGTGGCCACCAATCGGCCGATCACCCTGCTGCTCACCCCTGATGAGGAGGTGGGCAGCCCCACCAGCCGCGCCATCATCGAGGCCGAAGCGGCGCGCGCCGCCGCCGTGCTGATCCCCGAGCCTGCCGGCGGCCCCAATGGCTGCGTGGTGACGGCGCGCAAGGGCACCGGCGGCTTCACCATCACCGCGAAGGGCAAAAGTGCCCATGCCGGCGGCAATTGGACCGAGGGGCGCAGCGCCGTGGTGGCGCTGGCCAGAATTATCCTGGCGATCCATGCGATGACCGATCTGGAGCGCGGCATTACCACCAATGTGGCGCCGATCTGGGGCGGCACGCGGCCCAATGTCATCCCGCCCGATGCCGGTTGCCGGGTGGATTTCCGGGTGGCCGAGGCCGAGCAGGCGCCGGAGGTGATTGCCGCCATCAAGGCGCTGGCCGGTGAGCATGATGGCGTGACCATCACCGTCGAAGGCGGGCTGAACCGCCCACCCATGGTGGAAAGCGAGGCCGGCCTTGGTCTCTATGCCCAGGCGAAAAGCATCGCCGCCGGCTTTGGCTATGACCTGCCCAAGCAGCATCGCGGCGGCGGTTCGGACGGCAATTTTACCGCCGCCATGGGCATTCCCACCCTGGACGGGCTGGGCTGCACCGGCCACGGCGCGCATGCGCCCGATGAGCATATCCGCTGGCGCGACCTGGCACCGCGCGGGGCCACCATCGCGGAGCTGCTCTGCCGGCTTTGAGCCCGGCGCGGGCGAGGGGCGGTGCGTGCTGTCACGCAGGATCAAAAAAGGTATACTGCGCCGCGTGAAGCCGCCCTCTCCTTCCCGTCGTGGCCTGCTGGGCCTTGCTGTACTGGGTGCCACGGGCTGCGCCGCGGTGCCGGGGCCCGGTTCGGGCATCGCCCTGCCCGGCCGCTTTGCCGCCGCCCCCCCCGCACCACCGAACTGGCCCGATGCCAGCTGGTGGCGCGGCTTCGGCTCCGAAGAATTGAATGCGCTGATGGAAGCCGCGCTGGGCGGCAATTTCGATCTGCGCGCCGCCGAGGCCCGAATCCGGCAAAGCGATGCCAATCTGCGCATTGTCGGTCAACGGTTGCTGCCCAGCGGGAACCTCACCGCCAATACCTCGCGCACCCAAACACCGACGCAAACCGCCACCGCGGCCAATACCCCCGGCCGCAGCCGCTATATTCAGCGCGAATTCTTCCAAACCCAGCTGCAGGCCAGTTGGGAGCTGGATTTCTGGGGCCGCAACCGCCGCGCCGTGGAAGCGGCCGAACAATCCGCCCAGGCGGCGCGCTTCGAGCTGGGTGCGGTGCTGCTCACCACCCAGGCCTCGGTGGCCAATACCTATTTCACCGTGCTGGCAGCCCGCGAGCAATTGGTTGTGCAGGAGGCCAATGTCACCTCCGCCGAGCGCATTCTGGCCCTCTTGCAGCAGCGGGTTAATGCCGGCACGTCCAATGGGCTGGATCTGGCGCAGCAGAGCACCCTGGTGGCGCAGCTACGCGCCGGCGTGCCGCCGCTGCGGCTGATCGCCGAGCAGAACACCTATGCCCTGGCCACGCTGACCGGCCGCCTGCCCAGTGACATTGCGCCACCACAGCAGAAACTGGGCGATGTCCAACTCCCCGCACCCAGCCCCGGCTTGCCGGTGGAGGTGATGGTGCGCCGGCCCGACCTATGGCAGGCTGAGGCGCTGCTGGCCTCTTCCCAGGCCAATATTGAAGCGGCCCGCGCCGCCCTGCTGCCCAGCATCGTGCTCACCACCAGCGGCGGCTTTCAGAATGTGCTGCTGGAAAACCTGCTGCGGCCTGGATCGGCGCTTTATTCCTTGGCGGCGGGGCTGACCCAACCCATCTTCCAGCAGGGCCAGTTGCAGGCGCAGCTGCGGCTGAACCAGGCCCAGGCCGAGGAGCTGCTGGAATTCTACCGCCGCGCCATCGTCAATGCGCTGGTGGATGTGGAGAATGCAATCGTGGCGCTGCGCGAGACAACCGAACGCGAGGCCTTGCAGGCCGTGGCGCTGGGCAGCGCGGAGCGGGCCTATGCCATTTCCGAAACCCAGCTTCGCGCCGGCACCATTGACCTGATCACCGTGCTGAACACCCAGCAAAGCGTCTTCACCGCACGCGACCAGCTGGCGGTGATCCGCTTGGCGCGGCTGCAGGCGGCGGTGGCGATGTTCCGCGCGCTGGGCGGCGGCTGGGCCTGATGATGAGGATATCCACCTCCCATGCCTGATACCCCCATGCCGATTGAGCCAAAGCTGAGCGAGGCCGCGCTGAGCGCCGGCCCGCCCAGGCGCCGCCGGCGCTGGCCCTGGGTTTTGGCGCTGCTGCTGGCGGGCGGCGGGGCGGCCGCCTGGTGGTTTTGGCCGCAATTGAGCGGCCAAGGCGCAGCACCGCCAGCCAGCACCCGCCCGGCCGGGCGCGGTGGGCGCTTCCAGGGCGCCGTGCCGGTCACCGCCATCGCCGCCGCACGGGCCGATATTCCCGTGCTGGTCGAGGCGCTGGGCACGGTGCAGGCGCTCAATTCCATCACCATCCGCAGCCAGGTGGACGGTATTTTGGTGGAAATCGGCTTCACCGAGGGGCAGGAGGTGCGCCGTGGTGATGTGCTGGCGCGGATCGATCCACGCGCCTATGCCGCCGCCCTGGCCCAGGCCGAGGCCAAACGCGCCCAGAATCTGGCGCTGCTGGCCAATGCCCGGCTCGATTTGCAGCGCTATGTGGAGTTGGCGCGCAGCAATGGCGCCTCCCGCCAACAGCTCGACACCCAGCGCGCCCAGGTGGCGCAATATGAGGCCCAAATTCAGGCCGATGATGCGACGATAGAGACCGCCCGCACCCAGTTGGATTTCGCCACCATCCGCTCGCCGATTGATGGCAGGGTGGGCATTCGCGGGGTGGATCAGGGCAATCTCATCCGCGCCGGTGATGCGAATGGCATTGTGCTGGTCAATCAGGTGGCGCCGATTTCGGTGCTCTTCACCCTGCCGCAGCAGGATTTGCCACGGGTGATCACCGCCATGCAGGCCGGGCCGGTGGTGGTGCAGGCGCTGGCCTCGGATGGCACGGTGCGCGCCAGCGGCACCCTGCTCACCCCCGATAATATCGTGGACCAGACCACGGGGACAATCCGGCTCAAAGCAACCTTCGGCAATGAGGACCGGATGCTCTGGCCCGGCGCCTTCATCAATCTGCGCATCCAGCTGGGCCTGCTGCGCGGGGCGCTGACGGTGCCGCTGGCCGCGGTGCAGCGCGGGCCGGATGGCGCCTATGCCTTTGTGGTGCGGGCCGACAGCACGGTGGAGCAGCGCCCACTCGCGCTGGGGCTGATCACGGCGAGCCAGGCGGTGGTGCTGCGCGGCCTCACCCCCGGTGAGCAGGTGGTGACCTCGGGTGGGCTCAGGCTGACCAATGGCGCCGATGTGATTGTGGCCGAGCCGGTGCGCGCCGCCCCGGTGGCACCACCACCGGTGGGCGAGGGGCGCAGGCGGGGGCCGCGGCCGGGCGGCGGCGCTCCGGCGGCGCCGTGAGCGTCTCCGCCCCCTTCATCGCCCGGCCGGTGGCCACCTCGCTCCTCGCGGTGTCCATGCTGCTGGCCGGGTTGTTCGGTTATCTGAAGCTGCCGGTCTCGGCGCTGCCGGAGGTGGATTTCCCCACCATCGAGGTCACCACGCAATTGCCCGGCGCCTCGCCCGAGACGGTGGCGGTGCTCATCACCGCCTCGCTGGAGCGGCAATTGGCGCAGATCGCCGGCCTCGTGGATATGATCTCGGTGAGCAGCCCCGCCACCTCGCGCATCACCATGCAGTTCAATCTTGGCCGCGATATTGATGACGCAGCGCAGGATGTGCAGGCAGCGATCAATGCCGCGCGCGGCACCTTGCCGCTCAACCTCCCCTACCCGCCCACCTACGCCAAGGTGAACCCGGCCGACCCGCCGATCATGACCCTTGCCCTGACCTCGACCACCCTACCCATCCACCGCCTCTCCGATGCCGCGGATACCCTGCTGGCACAAAGGCTGGCGCAGGTTTCCGGGGTGGGGCGGGTGACGGTGCAGGGCAATATGCGGCCGGGGATGCGCATTCAGGGCGACCCGCGCAGGCTCGCAGCCTATGGGCTATCGCTCGAGGATATCCGCTCCACCGTCATAGCCTCCAACCTCGCCGGCCCCAAGGGCTCGCTGGATGGGCCGCGCCAGGCCTCCTCGGTGATGGCCAATGACCAGATCGGCACAGCGGCTGGCTTTGCCAATCTGGTCATGGCCTGGCGCAATGGCGCGCCTGTGCGCATCGCCGATATTGGCGAGGTGCGGGAGGATCTGGAAAACACCCTCAACGCCGCCTGGTTCAATGGCAGCCGCGCCGTGCTGCTCGATGTGCAGCGCCAGCCCGGGGCCAATATCGTCGAGACGGTGGACCGGGTGCGCGAGCAGTTGGAGCGGCTGCAAAGCGGCCTGCCGGCCGGCATCGCGCTCAGCGTCGTGGCGGACCGGACGGAGACGATCCGCGCCTCGGTGCATGAGGTGCAATTCACCCTGGTGCTCTCGGTCGTTCTGGTGGTGGCGGTGATCTACGTGTTCCTGCGCACCGCCCGCGCCACGCTGGTGCCCGGCGTGGCCCTGCCGCTATCGATCATCGGCACCTTTGGCATCATGGCGCTATGGGGGTTTTCGCTGGACAATCTCTCGCTGATGGCGCTGACCATCGCCACAGGCTTCGTGGTGGATGATGCGATCGTGATGATCGAGAATATCGTCCGCCTGATCGAGGATGGCGAGCACCCCCTGGTGGCGGCCTTCAAGGGGGCAAAGCAGATCGGCTTTACCGTGGTCAGCCTCACCGTCTCACTGGTGGCAGTGTTCATTCCGCTGCTGTTCATGCCCGGTGTGGTGGGGCGGCTGTTCAGCGAATTCGCCATCACGCTGAGTGTGGCGGTGGTGGTCTCCATGGTGGTCTCGCTCACCCTGACGCCGATGATGACGGGGCGGCTGATGCGCAGCGCCGGCATGGACCAACCCGGCTGGCTGGCACGGCAATGTGAGCGCGGCTTTGACTGGCTGCGCGATCATTACGCCACGAGCCTGCGCTGGGTGCTGCGGCATGAATGGCTCATGCTAGGGCTCAGTCTTGCCACGCTGCTGGGCACGATCTGGCTTTATATCGCCATGCCCAAGGGTTTTTTGCCGGCACAGGATACCGGGCTTTTGGTGATCACCACCGAGGGACCGGAAGATGCCTCCTTCGCGCGGCTCTCAGCCCTGCAATTGCAGGTGGCGGAATTGGTGCGGGCAGACCCCGATGTGACGGGGGTGACCGCCATTGCCGGCGCCGGTACGGTCAATGCAGCGCAGAATAATGGCCGGATTACCGCGGTGCTGAAGCCACGCGGCCAGCGTGCCGCCTCGGCGCAGCAGATCGCAGCGCGAATGGCACCGGTGCTGGCCACCGTCCCGGGCGTGGTGTCGCAAATTCAGGCGGTGCAGGATATTCAGATCGGCGCACGGGTCACCTCTACGCAGTACCAATACACGCTGACCGATTCAGATGCGGCACGGCTGCGCGAATGGGCACCGCGGCTGCTGGCGGCGCTGCGCGAATTGCCGAGCCTGGCCCAGGTCAATAGCGACCAGCGCGATAGTGGCCTGCGGGTGCATGTGGAGGTGGATCGCGATATGGCCGCACGCCTGGGCGTGACCATGCAGGCGGTGGATGACATACTGTATGACGCCTTTGGCCAACGCCAGATCAGCACGATCTACGCCCAGACCAACCAGTATCGGGTGATCCTCGAAGCCACCCCCGAATTACGCGATGACCCCAGCCTCATCGGCCTGCTCCGGGTGCCAGGTGCGGTGAGCAACCAAGGTGCAGGATTTGCCGCCACCACGGTGACAGCGGGTGCCACGGTGGGCGCCACCTCGGCCAGCGCACAGGGCAATTACCAGGTGCCCCTCGCCGCCATTGCCACCATCACCCAGCGCGCGGGGCCGCTCACGATCACGCGGCAGGACCAGTTTCCGGCGGTGACGATTGGCTTTGATCTCGCACCCGGAATATCGCTCAGCCATGCCGTGAGCGATATTCTCGCCGCCGGGGCGCAGCTGGGACTGCCCGATACCGTGGCTGGCGAATTTTCCGGCGATGCGGCGGAATTCAACCGCTCGCTCGCCTCCACGCCCTGGCTGATCCTGGCGGCGGTGGTGGTGATCTATCTGGTGCTGGGCGTGTTGTATGAGAGCGTGGTGCACCCGATCACCATTCTCTCCACCCTGCCCTCGGCCGGGATCGGGGCGCTGCTGGCGCTGTGGGTATGTGGGCTTGACCTGTCGGTGGTGGGGCTGATCGGCATCGTGCTGCTGATGGGCATAGTCAAGAAGAACGCGATCATGATGATCGACTTCGCGCTGGAGGTGCAGCGCGACCATGGGCGCTCCGCCGATGAGGCAATCTATGAGGCCTGCGTGCTGCGGTTTCGCCCCATCATGATGACCACCATGGCGGCGCTGCTGGGGGCGGTGCCGCTGGTTATTGGCAATGGACCGGGCAGCGAATTGCGCCTGCCGCTCGGCGTCTCGGTGATCGGCGGCCTGCTGCTGAGCCAGGTCATCACGCTCTACACCACACCGGTGATTTATCTGGCGCTGGAGCGGCTGCGGGTGCGGCTGGGCGGCGCTGAACAGACCGCGCCGGCGGAGTAACGGTGTCGATCTCCGCCCTCTTCATCCAAAGGCCCATCGCCACGATGATGCTGGCCCTGGGCCTCGCCTTGTCAGGCATGGTAGCGTATTTCGCCCTGCCCATCGCGCCATTGCCCAGGGTTGATCTGCCCACCATCGTGGTCACCGCCAGCCAACCCGGGGCGGACCCGGCGGTGATGGCCTCATCGGTGGCCGCCCCCCTGGAGCGGCGGCTGGGGGCGATTGCGGGGGTGGCCGAACTCACCTCTACCTCCTCACTCGGCAATACCGCCATTGTGGTGCAATTCGACCTCAACCGCAGGATCGGCGATGCGGCAAAGGATGTGCTGTCGGCGATCAATGCTGCGGGCACGGACCTGCCGGCCGGCATGCCCAACCCACCGAATTTCCGCCGCGCCAACCCCGCCGATGCGCCGGTGCTCATCCTCGCCGTCACCTCCGATACCCTGGCCCCCGGCGCGGTCTATGACGCGGTGGATAGCATCATCTCCCCCCGCATAGCCCGTGTGGAGGGTGTGGCGCAGGTGATTGTCACCGGCGCCGAACAGCCCGCGGTGCGGGTGCAGGTGGACCCTGCTGCCGCCGCCTCGGCCGGGATTTCGATGGAGAGCATTCGCTCCACCATCAATACCGCCAATATCACCCAACCCACAGGGCTGATCGAGGGCATGGTCCAAGGCGGCGCCATTTCGGTCAATGACCGGATCGAGCGGCCTGAGGATTATGGCAACCTTGTTCTGCGGGCGCAGAATGGCGCGATCATGCGCCTCTCCTCCATCGCCAATGTGGAACTGGGCGTGCGCGATAGGCGGCAGGCGGGCATGTTTAACGGCCGCCCGGCCGTCATCATGGTCGTCTTCAAGCAGCCCGATGCCAATGTGATCGAGGTCGTGGATGGCATTCAACGCCTGCTGCCCGACCTGGCGCGCTGGGTGCCGGCGGGGGTGAGGGTCAATACCCTCCGCGACGGTTCACAAACCATCCGCGCCTCGGTGAGCGAGGTGCAGCACACGCTGGTCATTTCCATCATCCTGGTGGTGGCGGTGGTGGCGCTGTTCCTGCGGCGCCGGGCGGCGGTGGTGGCGGCGGCCATCTCGGTGCCGCTCTCGCTGCTGGGCACGCTGTCGGTGATGTGGCTGGTGGGCTATTCGCTGAACAATCTCTCGCTCATGGCGCTCACCATCTCGGTGGGGTTTGTCGTCGATGATGCCATTGTCATGATCGAGAACATGACCCGGCTGCGCGAGCGCGGCATGGGGCGGATGGCGGCAGCGCTCGAAGGGGCGCGGCAGATCGGTTTCACCGTGGTCTCGATCACGCTGTCGCTCATCGCGGTGTTCATCCCGCTGCTCTTCATGCCGGGCATTGTGGGGCGGCTGTTTCGCGAATTTTCCGTCACCCTCGCGATTGCTGTGGCGATATCCGCCGTCATCTCGCTCACCGTCACGCCGATGATCGCAGCGCGGATGGGTGCGGAGAAGGAAGGCCCGCATGGCTGGTTCGGCCGGCAATTCGAGCGCGGCATGGAGGGGCTGATCCAGGGCTATATGTGGTCACTGCGCCATGTGCTGCGGTTTCGCCGCCTGATGCTGGTCTTCACCCTGGGCCTCGTGGGGGTGACGGTCTGGCTCTACACCATCGTGCCGAAGGATTTCTTCCCGCAGCAGGATACCGGGCTGATTGTGGGGGTGGTGCAGGCCGCACCCGATACCTCCTATCGCGCCATGGTGGAGATCTATAATCAGGCCACCGAAATCATCGGCCGGGATCCCGCGGTGGCCTCGCTCGGCGGCTCGGTGGGTGGTGGCAATGGCAATGCCTCGGCCACGACGGCGCGGTTTTTCATTTCGCTGAAAAATATCTCCGAACGGCCAGGCACCACGGCAGAGCGCATCATCAACCGCCTGCGGCCACAATTGGCGGCGCTGCCCGGCACCCAGGTGTTTCTGCGCGCCATTCAGGACATCAATGCCGGCGGCAGGCCAGGCAATGCGCAATTCCAATATGTTTTGCTCGCGCCGGATTTGGCGGAACTGCAAAGCTGGTCCGAGACATTGGTGCGCCGGCTGCGGGAATTGCCGCAACTGGCCGATGTCTCCTCCGATCAGCAGCGCTCAGGGCTGGTCTCACGCCTTGTGGTGGACCGTGATGCGGCGGCACGGCTGGGCATCTCCTTCCAGGCGGTGAACCAGACGCTGAACAACGCCTTCTCCCAGCGCCAGGTCAGCGTGATTTATCGCGCCCGCAACCAGTATCGGGTGATCCTGGAGGTTGATCCGGCCATGGCGGAGGACCCGCGGCAATTCGACCATCTCTTCGTGCCCGGGCGCGGGGGCGTGCAGGTGCCCATCAGCGCCTTCGCCCGGCTGGAGCGCGCGGCCGCCCCGCTGGCCATCACCCATCAGGGGCAATTCCCGGCCTCAACCATCACTTTCAACCTGCGCGAAGGCGTGGCGCTGGGCGAGGCGGGGCGGCTGATCGAGCAGGCGCAGTTGGATGTGCAAATGCCCGGCTCCATCCGTGGCGAATTTGCCGGCAATGCCCGGGTGTTCCGCAATTTCCAGACCGGCCAGGGGCTGCTCATCCTGGCGGCGCTGCTGAGCATCTATCTCGTGCTGGGCATTCTCTATGAGAGCCTGATCCACCCGCTCACCATCATCTCCACCCTGCCCACGGCGGGCATTGGCTGCCTGCTGGCGCTGTTGGTGACCAAGACGCCGTTCACCGTCATCGCCCTCATCGGCGTGATCCTGCTGATGGGCATTGTGAAGAAAAACGCGATCATGATGGTCGATTTCGCCCTCCAGCATGAGCGTGACGGCGGCGAGCCGGGCGAGGCGGCTATACTGGAAGCCTGCCGCGAGCGGTTTCGGCCGATTTTGATGACGACGATGGCCGCGCTGTTTGGCGCCATCCCACTTGCCTTCGCCTCAGGTGCCGGGGGCGAGTTGCGCCAGCCGCTGGGCATCGCGATCATCGGCGGGCTGGCGCTGTCGCAATTACTGACGCTCTACACCACACCGGTGGTGTATTTGGCGCTGGAGAATTTGGCCGGCGGCCGGCGGGCCAAAATACTCACGGCCCCGGCGGAATAGGTCCTAAACCTCGGCCAGGGTCGCCAATTCCGCCCGCAGATTGGCAATCCCCGTGCCCTTCTCGCTGCTGGTGGTGATGACCAGCGGATGGGCCGCGGTGTATTTGCGCACCAGTTCAGCCGCCTGAAGTTGGCGTTGCGCCAGCCAATAGGGCTTGGCGTCATCGGCCTTGGTCAGCACGATCTGAAAGCCCACGGCGGCCTCGTTCAGCAGGCCCATGGCGGCCTCGTCGCTCGCCTTGGTCTCGATCCGGGCATCGAGCAGCAGCAGCACCCGGCGCAGGGTGGGGCGGCCGCGCAAGAAGTCGAACATCAGCCCCTGCCAATCCTCCTTCACCGCCTTGGCCGCCTGGGCGTAGCCATAGCCCGGCATGTCCACCAGGCCGAGCCGACCACCGAGATCGAAGAAATTCAACTGCTTGGTACGCCCGGGCGTATGCGACACCCGCGCCAGCGCATTATGCCCGACCAGCGCGTTGATCAGTGAGGATTTGCCCACATTGGAGCGGCCGCACAGCGCGATCTCGGGCAGGCCCGGCGGCGGCAATTGGTCGATACGCTGGGCGGCAAAGAAAAACTCGCAGGGCTTGGCAAAGAGCAGACGGCCGGTCTCCACCAGCGCCGCGCGCTCCTCATCATCCCGTGCTTCCAATAATCCCATCAGGCCTTCGCTGCTTTCTTCGCCTCATGCTTGCGCATGATCCACCATTGTTGCGCCATGGAGAGCAGGTTGTTCCAGGACCAGTAGATCACCAAGCCGGCGGGGAAGCTGGCCAGCATGAAGGTGAAGATCACCGGCATCCATTGGAAGATCTTGGCCTGGACCGGGTCCGGCGGCTGTGGGTTCAGCTTCTGCTGGAAGAACATGGTCACGCCCATGATCAGCGCCCAGGCCGGCAGGTGGAAGAAGGCCGGCGGATCAAAGGGAATGAGCCCGAACAGATTGAACAAGTTGGTCGGATCAGGCGCCGAAAGGTCCAAAATCCAACCAAAGAACGGCGCATGCCGCATTTCAATGGTAACAAACAGCACCTTGTAAAGTGCAAAGAACACCGGAATTTGCAGCAATATCGGCAGACAGCCCGAGGCTGGGTTGATCTTCTCGGCCTTGTAGAGCGCCATCATCTCGCGCTGCAATTGCTGCGGGTCGTCCTTATAGCGCTCGCGCAGCTCGGTCATTTTCGGCCCTAGCACCTTCATGCCGGCCATGGAACTATAGGCCTTATTCGCCAAGGGGAGAAAGAGGAGCTTGAGCGCGAATGTAAAGATAAGAATAGCGATACCGAAATTGCCAGTTAACTTGAACAACCAGTCAATTCCATAGAAAAATGGCTTGGTGATGAAATAAAACCAACCAAAATCAATCGCCTTGTCAAAATCCTGAATATTCAGCGTGCTGCGATAGGCATCGAGCAGCAACACCTCCTTGGCACCGGCAAAGAGCCGGCTGGAGAGTTCACCCGTCGCACCCGGCGCCACGCTTTGCGGTGCGGGCAGCGCGATATCAGCCTGCCAGCGATCGACGCCATTGTCTGAGATGTGGCGGAAACTATGCCGCAGCCGGGTCGCCGGGTCCTGCGGCATCAGCGCCGTCAGCCAGTATTTATCGGTAAAGCCGGCCCAACCGCCGGCGCTCTCGCCCTCGAAGGCGGGGCCACGGCGCGTCGTCGCCTCCTTCTTGCCGGCATCATAGGTGACCTCGGTCAACCGCCCATCCAGCACGCCCACATAGCCTTCGTGAAGGATGAAAAAGCCGGCGATCTGGGGCGTGCGCTCGCGCCGGATGCGCGCCCAGGGCAGCACCGTCACCGCCTCGGCGGCGGTGTTGCGTACCCGCTGCACCACGCTGACCATATAATTGGGGTCAAGCCGCATCTCGGCCTCGAAGATCTGGCCCTGGCCGTTATCCCACTCGAATACCACGGGCTGGCCCGGGGCGAGCGGCCCGCCGGCCACGCGCCAATCGGTGTTGATATCGGGCACGCGGGTGCGGCCATCGGCGGCGGTCCAGCCCCATTGGGCAAAGTAGCCATCCGTCCGGCCTCGCGGATTCAACAGGCGCACCAGCGGCGAGCCGGGCTCCACCGTCTCATTATAATCACGCAGCGTGAGCATATCGAGCTGCAAGCCGCGGGCGGAGATGCTGCCCTGCACCCGGGCATTCTCCACCGCCACCCGCGCGGGGGGCGGCAGCGCCGCATCGGTGGCAGCGGTCAGGCTGTCACCCAGCGCCTGAGCGGAGGGCTGTGGCACGCCGGCAGGCGCCGCCGGCGCGCTGGCCTGCGGCGCGGGCGCCACAATATCGGGCCGATTGGCGCGGTTATAGACATCGAACACCAGCAGGATGCCGATGGAGATGGCGATGGCCGCCAGCAGACGCTTCTGGTCCATGTTGTCCGTTACAATCGAGTGGCTGGCAGGTTCAGCGGGAGTGGGATGGCGGCACGGGGTCGTACCCCCCTTTATGCCAGGGGTTGCAGCGCAATATGCGCCCGACCGCAAGCCCTGTTCCGCGAATAGCGCCATGGGAGGACAAAGCCTCCAGCGCATATTCCGAACAGCTGGGGTAATGGCGGCAATGCGCGCCGATAAACGGGCGCAAAGTGTACTGGTAAGCCCGCACCGCGCCACGCAGCAGCAATACGGCTGGGTCTTGCTGTTTCAGCCGGGCAAGGCTCATCGCGGCAGGCCCAGCTTGATGAGCGCGGCCCGCAAATCCTCACACAGGTCGACGAAGCTATTCTGACGGATCGCCTCACGCGCCACCAGCACAATATCATGCCCCTGCGCAGGCTTGGCGGCAAATTCGGCCCGGGCGGCTGCACGCATGCGCCGCTTGGCCCGGTTTCGCACCACGGCATTGCCCAATTTCTTGGTGGCGGTGAAGCCCAGCCTCACCTGTCCCTCGCCATGCTGAAGGACCTGCACAAGCAAGGCACCACGGCCCTGCTTGCGGCCACGCCCCGCCACGGCCAGAAACTCCGCCCGCCGCTTGAGACGACCGAAAGCAGGACCCCCAGCGGGGCTGGATTCAGCTGGTCTGGATTCAGGGGGCAACATGGCCTCCCCGGATGACATGCTCAGGCGGTGAGCTTGGCGCGGCCCTTGGCGCGGCGATTGGCAACAACCTTGCGGCCGCCAACGGTCGCCATACGGGCGCGATAACCGTGCCGGCGCTTCCGGACGAGCTTGGATGGCTGATAGGTGCGCTTCACGGTGCAACTCCTGGATAGGCAAAAGATTATTGCCGGGCTGCGCAAGGCACCCCGGTAGGAGCGGGTGTATAGGGATGGGCGGCCGGCTTCGTCAAGCTGGCCGCCGCCCTTTCAGTCCAGCCCGCTGCAGCCCAGCCGGCGCAGGCTGGCATCCACCCAGGCCCCGTCATGCGTGCCGGCCAGAATATTGGCCATCTGCACATTCTCAGCCGCGTGCTTGGCCTGGGTGGCCTTGAGCACCGAATCGAGTTCTCCATAAGGCACGCAGACCAGGCCATCCTCGTCACCCAGGACCAGATCGCCAGGTTCGATCACCATACCATCCAGCGCAATGGCACAATTGATCACGCCCGGGCCATCCTTATAGGGGCCACGATGGGTGACGCCGGCGGCATAGACCGGGAAATCATGCGCCGCGATCCAACCGGCATCGCGGATGGCGCCATTGATGACGATACCCGCGACCCCCGCCTTGATCATGGAATTGGCCATCAACTCGCCGATCAGCGCATTGGTCAGGTCACCGCCGCCATCAACGATGATCACATCCCCCGGGGCGGCGAGTTGAATGGCCTTATGGATCATCAGATTGTCACCGGGACGCGTCTTCACCGTCAGCGCCGGGCCGGCCAGGAGCGCGCCCTTATGCATCGGCCGCAGCCGGGGCCCGGCAGCGACCATGCGCGACATGCAATCGCTCACATTGGCCACCGGCAGGCTGCGAAACGCCTCCACAATGGCGGGGCTGACCGCACGGTCGCGACGATGGATGGCGAAGCCTGTTGGCATGCTGATTCTCCTCGAATTGTAAAAACTTACCGCCCCTTGAACACCGGCACACGCTTCTCGGCAAAAGCCTTCTGGGCCTCGCGCGTATCCTCGGTGCGGGAGAGGGCAACGGTCTGGGATTGCTCGAAACGATAACCGTCGCGCAGCGGCATTTCTTCTGTCGTGGCAAAGGATTTTTTGGCGGCACGAATGGCAAGCGGCACTTTTTGCGCGATCTCGGCGGCGATGCCTTGCGCCGTGGCCAGCAATTGCGCCCCCGGCACACAGTAACTCGCAGCATTCATCCGGTAGAGCTCCGGGCCGGTGAAGCGGCGCGCGGTGTAGATCATCAGGCGCGCATCTGAGGGGCTGAAATGCCGCAGCGTATGCCGCACGCCCCCGGCCAGGCCCACATCCACCTCGGTCATCGACAGAAACGCATCCTCGCTCACCACCAAAATGTCGCAGCACAGGGCCATGACGCAGCCCGCGCCGATGGCGGCACCATTGACCGCGGCAATCACCGGCTTCTCGCATTCGATGATCGCATCAAAGGCGGCGCGCACCAGCCGGTTATGGGCAGGGTAGACGCCCGGCTCGGCGCTGGGCCGCTCTTTCAGATCAGCGCCGGCGGAAAACGCCCGGCCGGCGCCGGTGAGGATGATGGCGCGCACATCCTCCCGGTCATGCAATTCATCAAACAGCGCCACGCATTCATGGCGGAACTGCCGGTTCTGCGCATTCACCGGCGGGCGGGTCATGGTGATGGTGGCGACGTGGTCCACCACCTCCAGCGAAAAGCATTCCATTGTCATTCTGCCCTTATGTTGGCCGCGCGAATCACATCGCGCCAGCGCGTGCTTTCTGCGGCAATGGTGACCGCGAGTTCCTCCGCCGTGCCGCCTATCGGCTCCTCGCCCAGCGCCGCCATCCGGGCGCGGAAGGCAGGGTCACCCAGCACCTGGTTGAAGCCGGCATTCAGCCGGGCAATCGTCGCGGCCGGGGTGCCGGCAGGTGCGGCGATGTAATTGAAAGGCGAGGCATCAAAGCCCGGCAGCGTCTCGGCAATCGCCGGAATGGCCGGCACCAGGGGTGAGCGTGTGGGGGTGGAAACCCCTAAGGCGCGCAGCCGCCCCTCCCGCGCATGTGGCAGGGTGATGGAGAGCGTGTCGATCGACATCTGCACATTGCCGGCAATGAGTTCCGTGGTACCGGGGCCGCTGCCGCGATAGGGCACATGCAACATATCCACCCCGGCCAGATATTTGAGCATCTCACCGGCGAGATGGCTGGAGGCACCAACGCCCGATGAGGCAAAGGCCAGCGCCCCAGGCCGCGCCCGGGCCAGCGCGATCAGCTCCGCCACATTCGCGGCCGGCACCGCAGGATGCACGCAAAGCAAATTCGGCGCCCGCTTGACGCTGACCACGGGCGCGAAATCGGCCACCGGGTCATAGGGCAGGCTGCGCATGAGATGGGGGTTGATGATCTGCGGCCCCGGCGTGCCGTAGAGCAGGGTCAGCCCATCCGGCGCGGCGCGCGCCACCATCTGCGCGCCCAGCGTGGCGCCGCCGCCGGGGCGGTTTTCCACCACCATGGTCTGGCCAAGCGCCAGACCCACCGGCTCGGCCATCATCCGCGCCGTCTGATCGGCCGAACCACCAGCGGCGAAGGGCACGATCAGCCGAATGCTGCGGCTTTGCCCCCAGCTAGGCGCGGCCAGGGCGGGGCTGGCCAGGAGGAGGCGGCGCTGCATGGGCACTATTCCATCCGAATCTGGCCGGCCTGCACCACCTCGGCCCAGCGGGCGGAGGAGACCCGCAGCCGGGTGGCGAAATCCTCCGGCGTGCTGCCAATGATATTGCCGCCCTGCCCGGCCAGGGCGGCGCGGGTATCGGGCTCGGCCAGCGCGGCCCGCAGCGCGGCGGCCAGGGCGCTGAGCCGGCCGGCCGGCACCCCCGCCGGGGCCAGCACGCCATAGAAGGTGTCGGAAATCACGCCCTCAATCCCGGCCTCGGCGATGGTTGGCACATCGGGCAGGCCGGAAAAACGCGCCGCCGCGGTGATGCCCAGAGCCCGCAGCGCGCCGCCCTGCACCTGCGGCAAAAGGCCAGTCACATCGCCCAGCATCATCTGCACCCGCCCCGCCACCAGATCGGTGATGGCCGGCGCGGCGCCACGATAGGGCACATGGGTGATGGTGATGCCGGCCTTCTGGCGGAAAAGCTCCGCCGCCAGATGCAGCGAACTGCCAATACCGGCCGAAGCATAGGCGATGCTGCCCGGCGCGGCGCGCGCCATGGCCACCAGCGCGGCCACATCGCGCGCCGGGAAAGCCGCCGGCACCGCCAGCAATTGCGGCACGGCCAGCACCTCGCTCACCGCCGCAAGGTCGCGCAGCGGGTCATAGGGCATGCGGGGCATGATATGCGGCGCGATGACCAGCGCGCCGGTGCTGCCCAGCCCGACCGTATGGCCATCAGGCCGCGCGCGGGCCACCGCCTCCATCCCGACCACGCCGCCAGCGCCGGAGCGATAATCCAGCACCACCGCCTGGCCGAGCGAGGCGCGCAGCGGGCGCTCCAGCAACCGGGCGATGGTATCGGCCGGCCCGCCGGGCGGGAATGGGATGATGATCCGCAGCACCGGCTCCTGCGCCAGCGCCAACCCGGGCGTGGCCAATGCCGCCAATAGGGTCCGTCGTTTCACGCCGCAGCCTCCGCTAGGTTGGTCAGCCCCTGGCCGGCAAGCGGCGGAGCCACACCGTCCGGCAAGGGAATATCATGGTTGTTCAAGGTGTAGGAGACCATGGTGTAATAGCCTATCAGTGCCGTCAGATCGACCACACCACGCGTGCCCCAGCGCGCCAGCACCGCGTCATAAAGCGGCTGCGGCACAATCCCCTCATGGTGCAAGGCACGGGTAAAGGCATAGATCTCGCCATCCGCCGCATCATCGAAGGCGGGGGGCGCGGCATGGCGAATGGCCTCAATCACTGCTTCCGGCAGCCCGGCCTCGGCGGCGGCACGGGCATGCACCCACCATTCGATCTGGCTGCCAAAACGCCGCGCGGTGATGATAATCGCCAGCTCATTCAACCGCTTGGGCAGCGCGGTGCGAAAGCGCAGCACCTCGCCCAGCGCCGACCATTTTTCCGCCAGTTCCGGATTATGGATGGCGGCGCGCAGCGGGCCGATAATAGTGCCGCGCGGCCCCGAGACCACGCCATCATGCACCCGCTGCTGCTCGGGCGATAATTCCTCCCGACCCGGCAGCGCGATGCGCGGCATCAGACCACGCCTTTCGCCGCCAGGGCCGCATGGTCGAGCCCCAGCTCGGCCAGGATTTCCGCGGTATGCTGGCCCAGTACAGGCGGGCCTTTTTCGTATTGCAGCGGCGTCTCGGTGAAATTCAGCGGGCTGACCACCGTGGGCACATCGCCCGCCACCGCATGCGGCAGCCGGCGCAGCATGTTGCGATGCTGGATCTGCGCTTCCTCAAACACCTGCGGAATGGTGTTGATGGGCGCAGCCGGCACGCCAGCAGATTCCAGTGCCGCAGTGATCTCGGCGCGGCTGAAATCGGCGAAGCGGGCGAGCAGCGCGGCCCGCATCGCATCGCCATTCTCCACCCGGGCGCGGTTGGTGGCGAAGCGCGAATCATTCGCCCATTCCGGCCGCCCCACCGCCGCCGCCATTTTTGCGAACTGCCCGTCATTGCCCACAGCCAGCACGAAATGCCCATCGGCGCAGGGAAACACATCCTGCGGCTGCACATTCGGGTGGCGGTTGCCATGGCGTGTCGGCGTCTTGCCGCCCATCAGCCAATTCATCGATTGGTTGGACAGGAAGGCCGCCTGCACATCCAGCATGGCAAGATCAATCCTCTCACCCACACCGGTGATATTGCGCCGTTCCAGCGCCGCCAGAATGCCCACCGTGGCGTACATGCCGGTCATCATATCCACCACCGGCACGCCCACCTTTTGCGGCCCGCCGCCCGGCGCATCATCGCGCTCGCCGGTGATGCTCATCAGGCCGCCCATGGCCTGGATGGCAAAATCATAAGCCGCCTGGCCGGCGCGCGGGCCGCTCTGGCCAAAGCCGGTAACCGAGCAATAGACCAGCCTTGGATTGATCGCCCGCAGCGAGGCAGCATCGAGGCCATAGCGCGCCAGCGCGCCCACCTTGAAATTCTCCACACAAACATCGGCGCTTTCCGCCAGCTTGCGGATGATGGCCTGACCCTCAGGCTTGGCCATATCCACCGTCACCGAGCGCTTGCCCCGGTTGCAGGCCAGGAAATACCCGGCATCGCGCCCGCCCGGCAGAAAGGGCGGGCCCCAGCCGCGGGTGTCATCACCCTCGCCCGGGCGTTCGATCTTGATGACATCCGCACCCAGATCAGCCAGGATTTGCGTGCACCAGGGTGCCGCCATGACCCGGCTGAGGTCGAGCACCCGGATATGGGAGAGTGCGCCCTCAGCCATCGACGGCCGTCGTCGCAATCATTGAGGGGCGGGCGCTGAAAGCGGCATACCATTCGGCCAAGGCCGGACGGCCCTCGCGCCAGCCGATATGGGCGAAGCGGAAATCAAGATAGGCCAGCGCCACCGCCAGCGTGATGTCACCAATATCAGCGCGGCCGGGCGGCGGCGCACTCACATGGTTCAGCATAGCGGTGGTTTTGGTGGCAAAGGCGGCCAGAAGCCCAGCACTTTGCTGCGCCGGGGCGCGGGTGGCTTCGCTGCGATAGAGGATCAGCGCATCGAGAAAGCTATTGGCCAGGGCATGGCGCGTCAGCACCTCCCACCGCGCCGCCCCCGTGCCGAAGAGCTTACCCCCGGCCAGATCGCAGAAATATTCGCAAATTGTCAGGCTGTCATAGATCACCTGCCCATCATCCAGCACCAGGGTGGGGATCTTGTTCAGCGGGTTTTCCGCCAGCAGGGCCTCATTGATCTGCTCCATCCCCACCACGGTCCGGGTGGTGGTGATCCGATCGGCCAGACCCAGTTCATGGGCAACGATCATCACCTTGCGCACGAAGGGTGAGCGGGGGGACCAATGCAGCTTCATCGCGGTTTCCTCTTTCCTTAATATGCAGCTTGTGGCTTTCACGCCCGCCTGTCCATGATGCTGCAAAGCCACAAGGGAGGCATGCATGGCGGAGAGGTTCGACCCATGGCCGGAGGGTATCCAGCCCCATGTGCCAATTGCCGGCTATCCCAACACCTTCTCGCATACCCCCTCGGCACCGCTGATCCACAGGCCCGCCACCCGCACCGAACGCGCCGCCCCCGCCCGGCTGTCGCAAAAGCTGCTCTGCGGTGATGACAATCTGGCGGTGATCGCGCCGGGGCGGATAGCCCAGGGCCAATTGATCCATATCTCCGGCCGGGTGCTGGATGAGGATGGCCGCGGCGTGCCCCATGCGGTGGTCGAGCTGTGGCAGGCCAATGCCGGCGGGCGCTACCGCCACCCCATCGACACACGCGACGCCCCGCTCGACCCGGATTTTATCGGCAATGGCCGGGTGCTGACCGATGCGGCTGGGCGCTACGGCTTCTTCACCATCCGCCCCGGCGCATACCCCGTGCCGGTGCCGCAGACATGGTGGCGGCCCCCGCATGTGCATTTCTCGGTGCTCGGCCCCGCGAGCCTCTCGCGCCTGGTGACGCAAATGTATTTCCCGGGCGACCCGCTGAACGCCCTCGACCGCATCCTGCAATCCGTGCCCGATCCCGCCGCCCGCGCTCGGCTGGTGGCGGCCATGGTGCCGCCGGTGGAGGTGGGGCTGGGCTGGCTCGCCTATCGCTTTGATATCGGCCTGCGCGGCCGCGCCGCCACGCCCGAGCTGCTGTGATGCTGCCCAGTTCCGAACACACCATCGGCCCCTTCTTCCCGCAGACCTTCTTCCGCGAGGGCGATAATGACCTGCGCCGCATCACCGCCGATGCCGCGCCCAGCACCAGGGGCGAGACCATCACCATCCATGGCGTGGTGCTCAAGGCGGATGGCGTGGCCTGCGTGAACATGGTGCTGGAAGCATGGCAGGCCGATGCCGCCGGCCGCTTCAACCACGAGGCCGACCCCGAGGCGCATCTGGCCGACCCGGATTTCCTCGGCTGGGGCCGGGCCTGGACCGATGCCGAGGGACGCTACGCCTTCACCACCCTGCTGCCCGGCGGCTATGTGGAAGGCAATCAAACCCGCGCGCCGCATATCAATCTCAGCATCATGGGGGCGGGGCTGATGCGCATCGCCCGCACCACCCTGTTCTTCCCACAGGGCGACAATGCCGCCGACCCCATCTTCGCCCTGGTGCCGGCGCCATTGCAGGGCCGGCTGGTGGCGCAGCCCGATGGCCCGGGGCGCTACCGCTTCGACATCATCCTGCATGGTGGCGCCGAGACGCCGTTTTTTCAGGATTGAAAACACTCACGATTTTACCTCTACATATCAATGTACTAAACAAACCAAAATGTTATAAACAATTATAAACACCAGGAGGGGTCGGGATACCGATCTAAGGGATCAATGGAAGATTACCGTATTCAGTTTTTGGATAACTCCGGATGGCGGACGTGTGTCAACTTCAGTTCCAGGAGCGATGGAGCACAGGTTCGCCGTGAGATGGAACAGGCACAGGTGTATTATCCTGGGCATCGCATCCGGTGTGTCGATTCTGAAGACCGACTGATCGACATGTTATAGGCAGTGGAGCATTCATAACAAATATTGGTATGACATCGTCAGAAATGCTCATATGAAACAGAGTGTAACATCGATCATACCAATCAAATCAACTACTGGTCAGGATTGAGCGAAGCCGATCAAGGCCTTCGCGGTGGCCCGAGGCTGCTCAGGCAACAGGGCATGGCCAGCGCGCGGCACCACCACCAGCGCGGCCTTGGGGCCCATGGCGGCCTGCAAGGCCTCCAGGCTGGGGGGCGGCGAGATGCTGTCCTCCGCCGCCGCGACATAGAGCAGCTTCACCCGCTCCGCCGCGCGCAGCCAGGCGCGTTCCGTGGTCGCCGCCGTGGCCTCGCGCTGCATCCGCGCCGCCGGCGGGTGCCAGCCAGGCAGCCAGACCCTGGCATCATTGCCGGGCGCAAAATAACCGCGTTGCAAATGCGCGAGGCGCTGCGCCTCGCTCAGGCTCATATCAAAGCTGCCATTGATCGAAGCGCGAATCTCCGGGGCAATCTCGGTGGTGATGGCCGCGGCGAGGATAGCGATGGCGCGCACCTGCCCGGGCCTGTCATGCAGCAGCACCCGGGCAACCCAATTGCCGAAAGCATGGCCGACCAGCAGCACCGGCCCCAGCCGCTCGGCCTCGATCACCGCGGCGACATCAGCGGCCAGATCATGCAGGGTGAGGCCAACCATCGCCCCCTCGGAGCGACCAATGCCACGCGGCTCGGGCCGCACACAGCGCAGCCCAGCATCGGCCAAGAGCGGCACAACACCAGCATAATCCTCGGCACCGCGCCCAAGGGAGGGCAGCAGCACAATGGCCGGTCCATGCGCTGGGCCGTCGAGGAGCACCTCCACCACCGCGCCCTCGCGCCGCACCAGCCTGGCCTCAGTCATGCATGACCTCCGTTTATGGCCTCTTGCGCCATTGTCGAGCTAGGATCGCACCATGCCCATCACCTACGCCATGATGAAACAGGCCACGGCCGATCTCTACTCCTGGTCGCTGCGCAAAGTGCCCGATGACACCAAGGCCGCCCTGGCCCGGGCAAGGGATGCCGAGAGCAACCCGGTGGCCCAGCGCACGCTGGATATCATGCTCAAAAGCGCCATCGCAGCGGAGACCTCGGATCGTTTCGTCTGCTCCGATAGCGGCGTGCCGGTCTATTCCATTGGCCTGGGCACCCGCATCACCATGGATGGCGATATCAAGCAGGCGGTGGTCGATGGTTTTGCCGAATTGGTCGAGACCATCCGCCCGCCTTTGCTCAAACACGTGACCAATCCGCTGACCAATGAGCGCGGCTATCATGGCAAGGACATGCCGCTGATCACCTGGGATGTGATCGGCGGCGCGGATTATGTGGACATCACCTGCCAGCCCAAGGCGCTGGGTTCCGGCCGCTGGGCGGCGCTGGAGATCTTCTCCTTCCCCAGCCTCGCGCGGATCGAAGAATATGTGATGGAGTGCGTGCTCAAGGCCGGCTCGCAGCATTGCCCGCCGGTGGTGATCGGGGTGGGCATTGGCGGCACCTTTGACCACTGCGCCAAACTGGCCAAGCTGGCCACCATGCGCCCCATGGGCAGCCGCAACCCAGAGCCTGTGGTCGCCGCCATGGAGGAGAGATTGCTGCGCGCGACCAACCTCACCGGCTTCGGCCCCATGGGCACGGGGGGCGACACCACGGCGCTGGCGGTGCATGTGGAATACGCCTCCGGCCATGGTTTCACCCCCGTAGCGGTGGCGTTCAATTGCTGGATCAACCGCCGCACCCGTGCCCGGCTCTATGATGATGGCCGGGTGGAGCGGGTGGAATGAAGCGCCTCACCCTGCCCGCCAGCCGCGAGGCCATTCGCGAACTCCGCGCCGGGGACATGGTGCTGCTGGATGGCGAGATCACCATCACCGCCGGCCTGCCCACCATTCAGCGCCTGGTGGAATGCGCCAATGGCACGCGCGAATTGCCCCAGGCACTGGAGGGGGCAGCGCTGTTCCATCTGGGCTCCTACAGCCAGGAGACGGCCTCGGGCGGGCTCGAAATCCTCTATATGAACCCCACCACCTCCACCCGCTTCAACCCGCTGATGCCCGGCCTCATCCGTCATTTCTCGCTTTGCATGGTGGGCGGCAAGGGCGGGCTGGATGCGGCCTGCGCCGCCGCCATGGCCGAGGTGGGCTGCGTCTACCTCTCCTTCCTGGGCGGGGGCGCAGAGTTGCACACCTCGGCCATCCGCGAGGTCGTCTCAGTGCATTGGAGCGATCTGGTGGCGCATTATCGCCTCGTCACCTTGCGGGTGGAGGGGCTGGGGCCGCTCACCGTGGGAATCGATGCGCATGGCAAGAGCCTCTATGCGGATTTGCACGATGCGGCGGCACGGCGGATGCCGGAGATTCTGGCTGGCCTCGCGGCAGCGCGGGGCGATTAATCGGCGATCCGCGCGCCGCGTGGACAGCCGCCCCCCGCAATGACAGATTGCACCGCAGCATGAACACATCCACCCGCATTGGCCTCGCGGCGCATGAGGCGGCCATCCGGCGAGACCTCGACATGCTCGGCCTGCCGGCGAAATCCTGGCTGCCGCCCCGCCATGATGGTGCGCTGGATGTGCTGGTGGTGGGTGCTGGCATGAATGGCATCGCCGCCGCAGGCGCGCTCAAGCTGCGCGGCATCCGCAATATCGCCATGCTCGATGACAGCCAGCCGGGCCAGGAAGGCCCCTGGATGACCTATGCCAAAATGGAGATGCTGCGCTCACCCAAGACTCTGCCCGGCCCATGCTTCGGCATCCCCTCACTGACCTATCGGGCCTATCACGAGGCGCGCTTTGGCGCGGCGGATTGGCAGGCACTCTACAAAATTCCCAATCAGCTCTGGCAGGATTACCTGGGCTGGCTGCAGGCGATGCTGGCGCTGCCGCTGCGCCATGGCACGGTATTGCGCCGGCTGCTGCCCGAGGCCGGGCTGCTGCGGGCCGAATTGGCCTCGGGCGAGACCATCCTCGCCCGCCGCGTGGTGTTGGCCACCGGGCGGGGCGGGGCGGGCGGGCTCTATTGGCCAGGCTTCATCGACCCCGATCTGCGCCCCGATCTGGCCGAGCACACCAATATCGCCATCGACTTCGAAAAGCTGCGCGGCAAGCGGGTGGCGGTGATCGGCGCCGGCCCCTCGGCGCTGGACAATGCGGCCGCCGCGATGGAACACGGTGCGGCCTCGGCCGATGTCTTCGTCCGGCGCAAAGCCCTGCCGCAGATCAACAAGGGCCGCGGCGCTTCCCATCCCGGCTTTCTGCGCGGCTGGGGTGAATTGGATGATGCCGACCGCTACGCCTTCCTGGTCTATGGCCAGGATCTGCAGGCGCCACCACCGCATGAGACGGTGTTTCGGGTGATGCGGCTGGGGGTGCAGATCCATCTCGGCCAAGCCGTAGAACGCGCCTCCCGCGATGGTGACCAGGTGCTGCTGCGCCTCGCCTCGGGTGCGGAACAGCGCTTTGATTTCCTCATCATCGGCACCGGTTTCCTGGTCGATCTGGATCGCGTGCCCGAACTCGCCGCCTTCGCCCCGCATATCGCCCGCTGGGGGGACCGCTATTCCCCGCCGGCCGATTTGGTGCGCCAGGACCTGCTGGCCTTCCCCTATCTCGGCCCGGGTTTCGAGTTGCAGCCACGCAATGCCGGCGCGCCGGCCGAAATCAGCCAGATCCACCTAATGAATTACGGCGCCCATGCCAGCTTCGGCGGCATCGCCAGCGACATACCCGGGGTGGCAGTCGCGGCCGAGCGCCTCACCAACGCCATCACCCGCCATGCCTTCCGCGAAAATTTCCCCGCCCTGCGCCAGGCCGTGGAAGAATTCGACGAACCCGAACTGGAAGGCACGCCATTTTTCGTGCCGCGAGGATAACGCCCATGACCCGCGACCTATTGGATGATCTGGCCGCCATCGCGCCCGGCAGCACGCTGGATACCTTGCGCGCCCTGCGCCCCGATATCCGCACCGCCAGCGCCGCCTGCGAGGCAGCGATTTTTGCAGCGCCCTCAGGCCTGACCAAGGGCGAGCGCCATGCCGTGGCGCTGCATGTCGCCGCCCTGCATGAATGCGCCGAACTGGCCGAGCATCACCGCCATCACGCCGGCACTTCACCCCGCCTGCCTGCCATGCTGGCCCATGCCGAGATGCTCTCGCTGCGGCCACATGCCGCCGGCCCCGCGGCGCTGGCGAAGCTGGCGCTGACACCGGCCGAGATCATCATGCTCAGCCAGCTCATCGCCTATATCGCCTGGCAGGCCCGCGCGCTGCATGGGCTGAAGCTGCTGGGCGGCGAGGCCTTGGCCACGCTGCCCGCCCCCCCGCCCCCCATGGGCGGCACCGCCGATTTCGGCTTCACCGCCGATACGCTTGGCTGGCGCGCCTGGGTGCCGGTGCTGGACATCGCCGAGGCCACGCCGGAGCAGGAAAAAGTGCTGGATGAAAGCCACCCCAAGGCCCGCACCAGCGATTATTACCTGGCCCTGGTGCAGGAACCCGAAGTGCTGCATCAGCGCTCAAAACTCTTCAACACCATCATGTATGGCCCGCGCGGCGCCGCCCGGGCCGAGCGCGAATTGGCCGCCGCTGCCGAAAGCCGGCTGAATGGCTGCCCCTATTGCCTCTCGGTCCATGCCCAGCGCTATGTGCAACTCAAGGGTGACCCGAAACTCATGCAGCGCCTGGTGGATGAGGGCGTGGGGGCGACGATGGATGCGCGCTCACGCGCCATCACCAACCTCGCAGTGACCCTCAGCCACACCCCCGCCACCACCGGCAGCGCCGAGATCGAGGCGCTGCGGGAATTGGAGATGCAGGATGACGAAATCCTCGACATCATCCAGTCGGTGGCGATGTTCGCCTGGGCAAACCGGCTGATGCAAACCCTGGGTGAGCCGCTGCGGGGCTGAGCCGCCCCCTCAGGTACCACAGAAGGTGGCCAGCACCCGCTCCTCCGCGCGCGGCGGCTGGGCGTGGCGCGGCGCATCGGGCTGCTCCTCAAAGGGCCGGGCGAGCACCTGCACCAACCGCTCGAAAGGGGCCATATCGCCCTGCGCAACGGCGGCGGTGAGCGCCTCCTCCACCATGTGGTTGCGCGGGATGAAGGCGGGGTTGAGCGCGCGCATGGAAGCGGCCGGCGTGCTGCCGGCCAGGGCTGCGCGCCAACCCTCGGCCCAGGCATCAAAGCCGGCGGGGTCGGCAAATTGGCCGCGCACCCGGTCATCCCCCTCGGCCGCATCGCAGAGGCCGCGAAAGGTCAGGGTAAAATCGGCACGCTGTTCGGCCATCACTGCCAGCAGCCCCTGGCTGAGCGCATCATCACGCGCCGGCAGGCCCAGCTTGGCCGAAAGCCCGCCGAGATAGGCGTCATGAAAGGCGGGGGCGAATTCGGCCAGTGCGGCCTGGGCCGCCGCCATTTGCGCCGCCTCATCACCAGGCAGGATGGCCAGCAGCGCCTCGGCCAGCCGGCAGAGATTCCAATGCGCCATCTTGGGCTGATTGGCATAGGCGTAGCGGCCGCCATAATCGATCGAACTCAGCACCATCGCCGGGTCATAGCCATCCATGAAGGCGCAGGGGCCGTAATCGATCGTCTCGCCCGAAATGGTCATATTATCGGTGTTCATCACGCCATGGATGAAACCCACCAGCATCCACCGCGCGACTAACCCGGCCTGGGCCGCAACCACAGCGCGCAATAGGCCCAGCGCCCCCTCGGCCTGCTGGTGGTGCCGGGCGCGGGCATATTCGGCCAGGATCACCAGCGCCTCCTCATCCCCCCGAGCAGCGAAATACTGAAATGTGCCAACGCGGATATGGCTGGCTGCGATGCGGGTGAGCACGGCGCCGGGCACCGGCGTCTCGCGATAAACCTCCTCACCACTGGCCAGCACGGCCAGGCTGCGGGTGGTGGGAATGCCCAGCGCGGCCATCGCCTCGCTGATAATGTATTCGCGCAGCACCGGCCCCAGCCCCGCCCGGCCATCGCCGCGGCGCGACCAGGGCGTGGGGCCGGAACCCTTGAGCTGAATGTCCCGCCTGGCGCCATCGGGGCGGATCACCTCACCCAACAAAATCGCACGCCCATCGCCCAGCTGCGGCGAAAAGCCACCGAATTGATGCCCGGCATAGGCCTGGGCAATGGGCTCGGCACCCTCGGGCACAAGATTGCCGGCCAATGCCGCCACGCCATCAGGGCTGGCCAACATCGCCGGATCAAGGCCCAATTCCTCCGCCAGAGCCGTGTTCAGCTTCAAAAGCCGCGGCGCGGCCACGGGGGTTGGCGGCAGCCGGGCAAAAAAACGCTCCGGCAGCCGGGCATAGGAATTGTCGAAGCTGATGGTCATGACAGAGAAATCGGCCTTCATCGCCGCGGTTGCAACCCCAGCCCCGCTTGACCGCCCTGCCCGGCCCGGCCAAACCGGACCGCGCCAAAACGAGGAAGATCGCCACCATGTCCGACGCCAAACAGGCCCAGATGGAAATCCTGTCCGGCGCGCTGGCCCATCTCAAGCGCTATGATGACAAGATCGTGGTGGTGAAATATGGCGGCCACGCGATGGGAGAGGAGGAGGCGGCCAACCGCTTTGGCCGCGATATCGCCCTGCTCGAACAGGTGGGCATCAACCCCGTGGTGGTGCATGGCGGCGGGCCGCAGATCAACGCCATGCTCAAGCGGCTGAATGTGCAAAGCACCTTCGTGCAAGGCCTGCGCGTGACCGATGAGCAGATGGTCGAAGTGGTGGAAATGGTCCTCGCCGGCACCGTCAACAAGCAGGTGGCCAATGCCATCACCCGCGCGGGCGCCCTGGCCGTGGGCATCTCCGGCAAGGATGGCAACCTTATCCGCGCCCGCAAACTCACCCGCATGGTGAAGGACCCCGGCTCGAACATCGAACAGGTGCTGGATCTGGGCCTGGTGGGCGAGCCTGAGCATGTCGATACCCGGGTGCTGAAATTGCTGCTCAGCGCCGATATCGTGCCGGTCATCGCCCCCGTCGGCGTGGGGCCGGATGGCCAGACCTACAATATCAATGCCGATACGGTGGCCGGCGCCATCGCCGGCGCGCTCGGCGCCGAGCGCATGCTGATGCTCACCGATGTGCCGGGCGTGCTGAACGAGAAGAAAGAACTCATCGCCGAAATGACAGTGGGTGAGGTTCGCGCCGGCATCGCCAATGGCATGATCTCGGGCGGCATGATCCCCAAGGTGGAGACCTGCATCTATGCCATCGAGCGCGGGCTGAAGGGCGCGGTCATCCTTGATGGCCGCACGCCGCATGCGGTGCTGCGCGAATTATTCACCGATGGCGGGGCTGGGACGCTGATCCGGGCTTGAGGCTGGACCAGGGAGGGCTCTGCCCTCCCCGGACCCCACCCGCCAAGGGCCGAAAGGCCCTTGGATCCCATGAGAAAGCTGGGTGTGGGAGGGGCTGCGCCCCAGCAACATTACCCACCACGCAACCTACGCGCATTCGCCCTGGCCTTCGTCACAAACGGTGCCAATATCGCCGCCTGGCTGCCCCCCGCCATCATCGCCGCCGCACTGCTCTGCATGGCGGCCAGCTTCTCAGTCCCCATCCGCTGATATTCCGCCGCCGAGCAACTGCCATCCGCCATCATGCGGGTGCGGTGGATAATGGTCTCCCAGGAAGCGATGGAAAGCCGAGCCATCATCAGGGGCAGCGAGAAGGGGGAATATTTCATCCCCCTGACATGACGACCCCGCCCCCCCGGCGCAAGGCTTATTCGGCGGCTTGCGATACCTCGGCCATCGGCCGGGGCAGATATTTCGCGTATTCCTTCGGCACCACATGCCAGAAGCTGTCACGCTCCGCCGCCCAGTCATTCAGCAGGCGGGCGGCGAAACGGCTGCCCGTCTCGGCCACATGCCGCTCGATCAACCCCTTCAGCACGCCTTCCCAATGCGCCGAAGCCAGACGTTGCCAAAGCAAGGTCTCCGGGTTCAGCCGCTTCTCAAAGGTCAGGTCCGCATCATGGATGAAGGCCGAACCACCGGTGAAGCCCGCGCCGAAATTATCGCCCGTCGCCCCCAGAATCACCACCGTGCCGCCGGTCATGTACTCACAGGCATTGGCGCCAGTGCCTTCCACCACCGCCGTCGCCCCCGAATTGCGCACCGCAAAACGCTCCCCCGCCTGGCCGGCGGCGAAGAGTTCACCCGCCGTGGCACCATAAAGGCAGGTATTGCCGATGATGGTGTTCTCATTCCACACCAGCGTGGAGGAAGGTGCGGGGCGCACCACAATCTGCCCGCCCGAGAGCCCCTTGCCGACATAATCATTGGCATCGCCAAAGACTTCCAGCTTCAGGCCGCGCACCGCAAAGGCACCCAGCGACTGCCCGGCCGTGCCGCGCAGCCGCACGGTCAGATGCCCGGGCTGCAGCCCGTTCATGCCGTATTGCCGGGTGATCATGGCACTCGTCTTGGTGCCGATGGCGCGGTGGGTGTTCCGGATATTATAGGCGAGCTGCATTTTCTCGCCGCGCTGGAACAACGGCGCTGCGTCGCGGATCATATCGGCATCCAGCGTCTCAGGCACCTCATTGCGCCCTTCCAGCGTGCAATAGCGGGCATGCTGGCCGGCATCGGCCTGCACCAGCAGCGGGTTGAGGTCGAGATCATCGAGATCATCGGCACCACGGCTGACCTGCTTGAGCAGATCGGTGCGGCCGATCACATCGGTCAGCTTGCGGAAGCCCAGTGAGGCCAGGATTTCACGCACCTCCTCCGCCACGAAGGAGAAGAGGCTGATCACCTTCTCCGGCGTGCCTTCGAACTTCTTCCGCAGCGCCTCATCCTGGGTGCAGACACCCACGGGGCAGGTGTTGGAATGGCATTGCCGCACCATGATGCAGCCCATGGCAACGAGCGAGGCCGTGCCAATGCCAAACTCCTCAGCACCCAACATCGCGGCCACCACCACGTCCCGGCCCGTCTTCAAGCCGCCATCGGTGCGCAGCCGCACCCGGTGGCGCAGCCGGTTGAGCTGCAAGACCTGATGCGTCTCCGACAGCCCCATCTCCCAGGGCAGGCCGGCATATTTGATCGAGGTGATGGGCGAAGCACCCGTGCCACCGGAATGGCCGGAGACCAGAATGGCATCCGCCTTCGCCTTGGCCACACCCGCCGCGATGGTGCCAATGCCCGAGCGCGACACCAGCTTCACACACACCATCGCGTCAGGGTTGATCTGCTTGAGGTCATAGATGAGCTGCGCCAGATCCTCGATCGAATAAATATCATGATGCGGCGGCGGGCTGATCAGCGTGACACCCGGGGTGGAGTGGCGCAGCTTGGCGATCAGCCCCGTCACCTTGAAGCCGGGCAATTGGCCGCCCTCGCCAGGCTTCGCACCCTGCGCGACCTTGATCTCGATCTCACGGCAATTGTTCAGGTATTCAGCGGTGACACCAAACCGGCCCGAAGCGATCTGCTTGATGGCGGAATTGGCATTGTCGCCATTGGCCCGGGGTTTTGCCCGCGCCGGGTCCTCACCGCCCTCGCCACTGTCGCTGCGCGCGCCAATGCGGTTCATCGCGATGGAAAGCGTCTCATGCGCCTCGGGCGAGAGCGCGCCCAGCGAAATGCCGGGCGCCAGCAGCCGCTTGCGGATTTCGGTGATGCTCTCCACCTCCTCCAGCGCGATGCGCTTGAGGCCCTCGGCGCGGAAATCCAGCAGGTCGCGCAGCGCAACCGGCGGGCCGCGGCGCACACCCTCAGAATAGCGCTTGAACATCTGGTAGCTGTCGGTGGCCACGGCCTCCTGCAGCGTGTGGATCAGCGGGCCATCAAAGGCATGCGCCTCACCACGGCGGCGCAGCTTGTGCAGGCCACCCACCGGCAGCGCCACCGCATCAGCATCCCAAGCACGGCCATGCAACTCGACAATGCGCTTGGCAATGCCCGAGAGGCCAATGCCCGAAATGCGCGAAGGCACGCCGGGGAAGAACTCATTGACCAGCGCGCGGGAGAGGCCAATCGCCTCGAAATTCATCCCACCGCGATAGGAGGAGATGACCGAGATGCCCATCTTGGACATCACCTTCAGCAAGCCCTTATCCACCGCCTTCTTGTACTTCGCCACCGCCTCGGTCAGCGTCAGCGCGCCAAACAGGCCACGGCGATGGCGGTCGGCAATGCTCTCCTGCGCCATATAGGCGTTGACCGTGGTGGCACCCGCGCCGATCAGCACGGCGAAGCAATGCACATCGAGGCATTCCGCCACCCGGGCATTGAGGCTGGTGAATGTGCGAAGCGAGGTCTTGACGAGGTGGGTATGCACCCCGCCCACGGCCAAAATCATCGGAATGGCCGCGCGCTCGGCCCCCTGGTTTTCATCGGTCAAAATCACATGGACAGAGCCGGAGCGCACCCCTTCCTCCGCCTCGCGGCGAATGCGCTCAATGGCGCGGCGCAAACCCTGCTCGCCCTCGGCGACGGGGAAAGTGCAATCCACCTCGCAGGCGCTGGCACCCATATAGCCGCGCATGGCATTGAACTGCGCGGTGCTCAGCACCGGGCTGTCCAGCATCAGCATGTCGCATTGCTCGGGGTTCTCGTCGAGAATATTGCCCAGATTGCCCAGGCGGGTGCGCAGCGTCATCACCCGCGTCTCACGCAGGCTGTCGATGGGCGGGTTGGTCACCTGGCTGAACATCTGCCGGAAGTAATGGTGCAGGCCACGGTAATGCTGGCTCAGCACGGCAATTGGCGTGTCATCGCCCATGCTGCCCACCGCCTCGGCGCTATCCTCCACCATGGGGTGGAGAATGGTCTCCAGCTCCTCCATCGTGGTGCCGATGGCGAGTTGCCGCCGCCGCAGCCCCTCGCCGGAATACAGCGTGGGCTCCGCCTGATCGTGCCGGACAATCTCATCAATGCGCGTGGTGCGCTCCACCCATTTGCCAAAGGGCTTGCGGGAGGACAGCTCATCCTTCAGCGCGGCATCGAGATACATCTTCCCGGTGTCCAGATTGACGCCGATGCATTGGCCGGGGCCGACGCGCCCCTTGGCGGTAATATCCTGCTCGGCCAGCTTCACCATGCCGGTTTCGCTGCCCACAATCAGCAGCCCATCGGTGGTGACGGAGTAGCGCATCGGGCGCAGGCCATTGCGATCCATGCCGCCGATCACCCAGGTGCCATCGGTGGCGCAGAGCGCTGCCGGCCCGTCCCAGGGCTCCATCACCGCATTGCAATAGAGGAAGAGGTCGTGATGCGCCGGCGACATGGTGGCGTTGTTGCCCAGCGATTCCGGCATCAGCATCGCCTTGGCCATCGCCGCATCACGCCCGCCGCGCACCAAAAGCTCGAACACATTGTCGAGGCAGGCGGTGTCGGAATTGCCGGCCTGAATGACCGGCTTCACATCGGCCATATAAGCGTCGAGCGATGGGTGGGAGAGCCGGGTCTCGTGGCTCTTCATCCAGTTCACATTGCCGTGCAGCGTGTTGATCTCGCCATTATGCGCGATCATCCGGAAGGGCTGCGCCAGGCGCCAGGTGGGGAAGGTGTTGGTCGAATAGCGCTGGTGATAAATCGCAAAGCGCGAAACGAAGCGCGCATCCGTCAGGTCCGGATAGAACTCCGACAGATCCTCGGCCAGAAACATCCCCTTGTAGATGAGCGAGCGGCAGGAGAGCGAGCAGAGATACAGCTCAGGAATCTGCGCCGCGATGGCCTGCTTCTCGATCCGCCGGCGGATGACGTAAAGATCGCGCTCATAGGTCGCGTCATCGCGCCCCTCGGGGTCCCAGATCAGAATCTGCTCGATCTCGGGCCGCGTCGCATTGGCCTTTTCGCCGATCACCGAGGCGTTGATCGGCACCTGGCGCCAGCCATAAATGGCGTAGCCCGCGGCAAGAATTTCCGTCTCGCAAATCTGCCGGCAACGCTCCTGCGCGCCAAAATCGGTCTTGGGCAGAAAGACCATGCCCACCGCGATGCGGCCGGGCTTCAGCTTGTCGCCGCCATTGCGCACCGCCTCGGCAAAGAAATCCTGCGGGATTTCAACATGGATGCCCGCGCCATCGCCCGTCTTGCCATCGGCATCGACGGCACCGCGGTGCCAGACGGCCTTGAGCGCATCAATACCGGCCTGAACCACCTGGCGCGACGCCCGGCCATTGAGAGCGGCGACGAGGCCCACGCCGCAGGCATCATGCTCGGTCGTATCAATATGCGCATCGGCCAGGGTGGCGAGGTTGGCGGTGTAGTTGGCGGCGAATTCGGCGCCGGATTCATGGGTCATCGGGGTTACTCCGCCGCCACGGCCATCGCGGCCTTGTGTTGAATATAAAGATGCATCTGCTCCGCCGCATCGCGCCCGTCGCGAATGCCCCAGACCACCAGCGAGGCGCCACGCACAATGTCGCCGCCGGCAAAGACGCCCTCCATCGCCGTCATCATCGTCTTGTGGTCCACCTTCAGCGTGCCCCAGCGGGAGACGGCCAACGCCTCCTCACCAAAGGCGCGGGGCAGGTCCTCGGGGTCAAAGCCCAGCGCCTTGATGGCGAGATCCGCCTTCTGGATGAAGCTGGAACCGGCAATGGGCTCCACCTGCTGCCGCCCCGTGGCGTCGGGCAGGCCCAGATGCATGCGCGTGGCGCGAACCCCGGCCACCTTGCCCGCCCCTTCAAAACTCTCAGGCGCGCTGAGCCAGACGAAGCGCACGCCCTCCTCTTCGGCATTATTCACCTCGCGCATGGAGCCGGGCATATTCGCCCGGTCACGCCGATAGAGGCAGGCCACCGAGGCAGCACCCTGGCGCACCGCGGTGCGCACGCAATCCATCGCGGTATCGCCACCGCCGATCACCACGACATGCTTGCCCCGCGCATTGAGGCTGCCATCCTCAAAGGCCGGCACCCTATCGCCCAGATTGTCGCGGTTCGACGCGGTGAGGTAATCAAGCGCGGCCACAACGCCGGGCAACTCCGAGCCGGGAATGGCGATATCACGCGCCTTATACACCCCGGTTGCGATGAACACGGCATCATGCTTCTCGCGCAGCTGCGCGAGCGTGATGTCCCGGCCGATCTCCATATTGAGATGGAACTGGATGCCGCCGGCCTCATACTGCTTCCAGCGGCGAAGCACGACGTCCTTCTCCAGCTTGAAATTGGGGATGCCATAGATCATCAGCCCGCCCACGCGGTCATAGCGATCATAGACATGCACCTGATAGCCGCGCACACGCAGCCGCTCGGCCGCGGCAAGCCCGGCGGGGCCGGCGCCGATGATGGCCACGCTCTGCGCCAACTCCACCCGCGGCGTGGGCGGCTTCACCCAGCCATTCTCAAAAGCGGTCTCGACAATATGCTTCTCCACCGAGCCGATGGTGACGCTGTCAAACCCCTTCTCGATGACGCAATTGCCCTCGCAGAGCCGGTCCTGCGGGCAAACCCGGCCGCAGATTTCGGGAAAGGTGTTGGTGGCGGAGGCGACTTCATAAGCCTCCTCCATCCGACCTTCAGCGGTCAGCTTCAGCCAATCGGGGATATTGTTGTTGAGTGGGCAATGCACCTGGCAGAAGGGCACGCCGCATTGGCTGCAGCGGCTGGCCTGTTCGGCGGCGCGGGCGGGCTCGAAACGGGAATAGATCTCGTTGAAATCCGTCCGACGGGCGGCGGCCTCGCGCTTATCGGGCGTTTGTTGCGCGAGACGAACAAACTGCAGCATTTTTTCGGCCATGGCGTGCATTCCCAAGGGGGGGGGCGTGATGAAGCGCCCTTAACAGGAAGTTTTGCAGACGAAAAGAGCCATTTCACCACATAGGACATATTAACTGCCCTAATTGATCCCCCTGCCCCGCCCCAAAATTCCAGCCACCCTCGGCTGTAGGTATTATAAGTCCGATTTGGACCTACTCCCTCCGCCCGCCCCCCGCCTTGAAGCGCGTCAGATAGGCCGGCACCACCGCCTCAATGGGCCGGGCGGTAATCCCCAGCGCCGCCAAGCCCAGAGCCCCCGCCGCCACCACATTATCCTTTTGCAAAAGCAACAATTGATCCTGGGTGAAGGGCTTGCCAGGAAGCCGCTCAGCCAGCGCCGCCTGCAGCCGCGCCAGGCCCATCGGCACCTCGAATAATGGGCGCTTGCGGCCGGTCACCTCCAGGATGTAGCGCAAAATATCACGAAAACTCAGCGCCTGCGGGCCACCGAGTTCAAAAACCTTGCCCGCCACGTCATCACGCGTGGCAGCCGCCAGCACCGCCTCGGCCACATCGCCCACCCAGACAGGCTGAAACCGCGTATCGCCGCACAGCACCGGCATAACCGGCAGCAGCCGCGCCATCCCGGCGAACATATTGAAGAATTTGTCCTCGGCGCCAAAAATAATACTCGGCCGCAGCACCGTCGCATGGGGGAAGGCAGCGAAGACCGCGGCCTCACCCTCGCCCTTGCTCCGGGCATAGAGGCTGGCGCTGCCAGGGTCGGCGCCAATAGCGGAAACATGCACCAGCCGCTCAGCCCCCGCCGAATGCGCCAGCCGCGCCACCCGCCCTGCCCCCTCGGCCTGGATGGCGTGGAAGCCACCGGGGCGCTTCTCGGCGAGAATACCCACCAGATTGATCACCAGCGAGGCCCCCTCCACCGCACGGGCGGCGGCCACCTCATCCGTCACATCGGCGCGCAGCGCCACAATCTGGCCCACCCGGCCGGAGGTCTGCACCACCCGCGCCCCCGCCGGGTCATGCGTGGCGATGCGGATCTGCCAATCCTGCCGCGCCAGGCGTTGCACCACATAGCGGCCGATAAAACCGGCACCGCCGAAGACAGTTGCGATTTTTTGCACGCGAAAACCCCCGGAACATTCAGCCCCGCCTGCATATGGCCATACCGCATCGCAGCCAAGTCCAAGTTCTGCCGGTAGGTGGGTTGACGCCACTCCACCATACCCCTAATCAGCCCTTCTACCCACCGTGCCCAGGTGGCGGAATTGGTAGACGCACTGGCTTCAGGTGCCAGCGATCGCAAGGTTGTGAAGGTTCGAGTCCTTTCCTGGGCATTTCTCCCGCCCGCTTGCCATTCCACCCTGCGCCGCCTAGCAGGCCTGAATGAGCACCATCTTCCAAAACGGCGTTACCATCCATCTCCATCGGCATGATCTGCCGGCCGGGCTTGCGCTTGGGCCCGTCATCGCCGTCGATACCGAAACCATGGGGCTGGACCCGCGGCGGGACAGGCTTTGCCTGGTACAACTCTCCGATGGCTCGGGCGTGGCCCATCTGGTGCAGTTCATCCCCACCGGCCTGGGCGGGCGCGGCTTTGATGCCCCCAACCTCTCCGCCCTGCTGACCGACGCCACGACCGTCAAATTATTCCACTTCGCCCGGTTTGACGTGGCGGCGCTGCACAATGCGCTGGGCATCGATGTGGCACCGGTCAAATGCACCAAAATCGCCGCCAAGCTGGTGCGCACCTTCACCGACCGCCATGGCCTGAAGGATCTCTGCAAGGAACTCCTCGGCGTGGAGATCAGCAAGCAACAGCAAACCTCAGACTGGGGTGCGGCCGAACTCAGCCCCGAGCAACAGGCCTATGCTGCCTCGGATGTGCTGCATCTGCATGCGCTCTGGGCCCGGCTGGAGGCGCTTCTCAAGCGCGAAGGGCGCCTGGAACTGGCCGAGGCCTGCTTCCGCTTCCTCCCTGCCCGCGGCCGGCTGGACCTGATGGGCTATGACGAGCCTGATATTTTTCATCACTAGAGCCGCTTCACCACAAGTGGAGATGTTGAATCGGCTATAGCAGGCTGCTGAAGGATAATTATGGCGAAGAAAAAAAGCGAAAAGGCTTTGCCCTCTTGCACTCCCTCACCAGGGTCGACATGCATATCGATAATTTTCCAGAAATTTTGATATATTTTATAGGAAAATTTGTTCTTAAAGCCTAATTTCAGAGAATTTATAATTTTGAATAGATTATTCTTCCCTCAAACAATCCCGCCTGAACAAATGATACTCTAAAACCACGAAATTCATCGAAGGTGGAGGAAACTCAGTTTCCTCCCGGGGTGCTCGAGGGGCAAAGCCGCCCGATCTTGTTATTGTACGTCATTCGTTTTAAGCAACCCAATAGTCTTTATTTTACCGCTTTTCCCGAGCCACCGGGCGCAGTCGCAAGCCTAGACAAAGCTATAAGCCAGACGGGTATCAGCCCCGCCGCGCCATTGCCGCATCCAGCGTGTTTTCCAGCAGGCAGGCGATGGTCATTGGCCCCACGCCGCCCGGCACGGGGGCGATAGCCCCAGCCACCGCAGCCACCTCGTCAAACGCCACATCGCCCACCAGCCGGCCATCGGCCAGGCGGTTGATGCCCACATCAATGATGGTGGCGCCAGGCTTTACCCAATCGGCGCGCACCATCTCCGCCCGCCCCACGGCGGCCACCAAGATATCGGCGCGGGCGCATTCAGCGGCCAAATCCCGGGTGCGGGAATGGGCGATGGTGACGGTGCAATCCGCCCCCAGCAGCAATTGCGCCATTGGCCGGCCGACAATCTGGCTGCGGCCGAGCACCACCGCGCGCGCACCGCGCAACTCAGTGCCAGCCAACAAATGCATCACGCCACGCGGCGTGCAGGGCACAAGCCCCGGCTGGCCCGAGGCCAGCCTGCCGGCATTGATGGGATGGAAGCCATCCACATCCTTCTCAGGCGCTACGGCATTGATCGCGGCTTGGGCGTCGATATGGTCGGGCAGCGGCAATTGCACCAGAATGCCATCCACCGCGTCATCAGCGTTCAGGGCGGCAATCTGCGCCAGGAGTTGGGCCTGGGTCGTGGCTTCGGGCAGGTGGATGGTGCGGGAGGCAAAGCCCGCCTCCTTCGCCGCGCGGTCCTTGTTGCGGACATAAACGCCGCTCGCCGGGTCCTCACCCACCCGCACGACCACCAGGCCCGGCGCATAGCCCGCCGCCGCCACCCTTGCCGCAAGCCCCGCGCGCAACTGCGCGGCAACAGCCTTGCCGTCAATGATGCGCGCCGCCATCAGAAGTAAACACCGCCCAAAATCATATAGTTCTGGATCGCTGCCACCAGCAGCATGCAGGCCTGCACCAGCAGCAGCACCACCATGGGCGAGATATCGATGCCGCCGAAATTGGGCAGGCGCTCGCGCACAGGGCGCATCGCCGGCTCGGTCACCCGGGCAAAGAAATCCGCCAGGGTCCAGACCATGCGGTTGCGGGTATCGAGCACATTGAAGCCGATCAGCATCGACATGATGGCGGCGATGATCACCGCCCAGAAAAACAATTGAAGCCCGGCCTGCACCAGGAAGAAAAGAGCATCGAGGATCATGTGATGAGCGGTGTCCGTGGCTGTGAGGGCGGCAGGTGGAAACTAGGGTCGCATGGCCATAACGACAAGCGGCGCCTTGGCTTGACTTGCACGCCGGGCAAGGGCAAACAGCGCCACCTCGGGTGACTATCCGGGTGGTGCGAGGCGGGGCTGTAGCTCAGTTGGTAGAGCGCGTCGTTCGCAATGACGAGGTCAGGGGTTCGATTCCCCTCAGCTCCACCATTCATCCCGCTAAAACGTTGTCTTTCCATGATTTTTACTCCTTTCGTGGCTACCGGGTTGCCGCCCGGTAGCCATTGCTTTTTTTCAGGGTTCGTTTTTCACCGGGCGCGCTAGCCGGGTGATTGTCCTCTTTGCCATGCGGTGTTGGTTGACCTCCTTAGTATAGTGCTCGACCATCTTCAGGCTTTGACCGGTGATGGAAGCGATTTCGTGTGGCGTGCATCCAGCATCAGCCAGCCGACAGCACGTTGCCTTGCGCAACCCATGCGGCGGGGCTGAAACGCCTGCCTCGGCCGCGGTGCGCCGGAACCAGTTGTAGAAGCCAGTCTGCGACGCAAATGGCGCTCCTGTTTGTGTCACCAAGAATGCAAGGTGCCCAACGGGATGTGCAGCCAGTGCCTCATCCAATTCAGGATGAATGGGGATTGATAGCTCCTTGCCAGTTTTCTGCTGCCGAACCTGGATCGCTCCATCTCGAACGTGCTGCGGCCCCATCCTGATCACGTCACCGGACCGCTGGCCGGTGTAAAGCATTAGCGCCAGCGCCAAGCGTGCCCGGCTTCCAAGGGCGTGCGTACTCTCAAACGCTGCGATATTTTCTTCTGTCCAGGTCGCATGTGGCTTTGCCCTATATTTTGGTGGGCGAACGTCGCGGGTAGGGACATCGCCACGCATCCCGATGTTGAAAGCATGTTGCAGCGCTTGGCGAATAACATTCAGCAGCGCGCGAGCAGCGGCGGGTGTCTTTGCCCGGTGGGTGACAATGGCTCGGATGTGCCCGGCCTGAAGCTCGCGGACTAAGTCGTCTGCATGGTCTTTCAGCAGGGCCTCAAATATGCGTCGGTATCGCAGTTGAGTGCCATCAGTAAGCGAAATGAATTCATCCGAACCATACCAGGAAGCAGCCAGCGCCCCCATACTGCCCGGGCGGGTAAGACGCACACCAATTGGCAAAGGACTGCAGTCTAGAGCGGCCTGATAGGCTGCCATAAACTCCTTACTACCAGGGTGCCCGCGCAACCGAACCTTAACGCGCCCCTTCCGAAAGTAGCGATAGGTCACGCGTCCCTTCCGGAACTCATGGACGTAAGGCAGCCGAATTGACGTCATCATGCGAGCACGCGATCCCAAGAACTGCCATCACCATCCGCCTCACATTTGGCGCGCTGATTGTCGGCCCATGCATCAAGATCGGCACGGTGCCACCCCTTCAGCGTGTTCGTGATCGGGATCGGTTTGGGCAGCCTCCCGGCCTTCACCTCAGCATCGAAGGTCGAGGGCGACATGCCCAAATAGCTGGCAGCTAGGTCCCGCCTCAGAAGCAGAGGCACGAACGGGAGCGGGCTCTGTGGAAGAGGTGTCCTCATGCCAACTCCTCCTCTAGCTCGGGGATGGCATGCACCAGCTTACCCGGAATCCAGGCCACGACCTCACCGGGATCGGCGGTCACTGACATATGGCTGGGGATTTTCAGAGCATCCAAATCACCCGACACGATGTGGCAAGGTGCTGAAGCGAATAACATCCGGTC
>CAMDJV010000002.1 GCA_945901085.1 Rhodovarius crocodyli
TTGGTGGGCGCTCACGGGCTCGAACCGTGGACCCGATGATTAAGAGTCATCTGCTCTACCAACTGAGCTAAGCGCCCGCCGAAGCCTGGGTTCTACAGGCTAAGACCGGTTTGTCCAGCCCCCGTCCCCATATCGCCTTTGCACAGGGCGCATGGCAGCCAAGAGATGCGGGGTTCGGCCCAGGCTCTACTCCGTCGCCCAGCGCCGGCGCATCACGCCGCCTTCGTCAAAAGCCTCGAAGACCGGCGCAGCCAGCGTGGCCTGCACATGCAGCACAGCCTCACCGATATTGATGAAGCCATGGCGCAGCCCCGCAGGGATCACCGCCGACTGGCCCGCTTTCAGCGGGTGGCGCCCCTCCCCCAGCGTGATCTCCGCACTGCCCTGCAGCACCGTCAGCACCTCCTCCACCGTGTGGATATGGATGGGCGCGCCGCAGCCTGGGTCACAGAATTGCTCGAAGATGCAAAGCTCGGCAGCACCGGTGACGGCAGAGACCAGCATGCGGGTCAGCACCCCCTCCCGCCACTGCTCGGTAGGCAGGCCTGCATGGTCGAGCAGGCGGCCCGTCATTCTCGCGCCGCGCCGAATTCGGCATCACGATGGACATAGGCCGAGATCAATATGCCAAAACCTATCATGGTGGTGAGCATGGCCGAGCCGCCATGGCTGATCAATGGCAGGGGCACACCGCCCACCGGGATCGAGCCCGTCACCATCGCCACATTGACGAAGATATAGAGAAAGTAGTTGGTCCCCAGGCCAATCCCCAGAAGGCGGCCGAATTGGTGCTTGGCACGCAGCCCAACCAGGAAGCAGAACGCCACCACCAGCATGAGCAGCCCCAAGGTGGTGACGGCCCCGACCAGGCCGAATTCCTCGGCGATCATGGTGAAGATGAAATCGGTCTGCTTCTCGGGCAGGAAGTTCAGGTGTCCCTGGGTGCCCTGCAAAAAACCCTTGCCCCAGAAGCCGCCCGAACCCAGCGCAATCTTGGATTGGATGATGTTATAGCCCGTGCCCAGAGGGTCGCTCTCGGGGTCGAGGAAGGTGTGGATGCGGGCGCGCTGATACTCGCGCAGATTGTCATAGACTATGGGCGCGGCCACAGCCGCAGCGCCACCGGCCAGGGCGAAGTTCCACCACCGCATGCCAGCCGCCCAGAACATCGCCCCCCCCAGCGCCGCAGTGATCATCGAAGTGCCCAAATTGGGCTGTTTGAAAATCAGCGCCACCGGCACCAGCACCGCCACAATGGGCGGGATCAGGAAGATGGGATTGCCCATCCTCTCCCACGAGGCGCGAGAGAACCAGGCTGCCAGCGCCGCCACCAGCATGATCTTCATCAATTCAGAGGGTTGCAGCTGCAGTGGGCCGAGGTCGATCCAGCGCTGCGCACCTTTTCCCACCTCGCCATGCAATGCCACCAGCAGCAGCAGCAGCAGCGCCCCGGCATAGCCCAGCCAGGCCAGCTTCGCGATGAGGCGGATATCCACAAGGCCGATGCACAGCATCATCACCAGGCAAAAACCAAAGCGCAGCGCATGCTTGGTGGCATAAAGATCAGGGTTGCCCGACCCTGCCGAATACAGCGCCACATAGCCAATCGCCCCAATGGCGCAGAGCAGCAGGACGAAACTGTAAGGTATCCGCCACAGCTTCTGGAACACCCCAGCACCACGGTCACCCGTCAGCAGCCGCTTTTCGAAGACCTGCGACATCACCCGCCTCTCCCCTCGGCCATGCGCGGCCCGCTCGGCGCCACGCGAAAGCGGTTGAAGGTATCCACCATGATATCCTTGGCCAGCGGTGCCGCCGCGCCGGAGCCCGACATGCCGTGCTCCACCACCACCGAGACGGCGTATTGCGGATTGTCATAGGGGGCATAGGCCACGAAGAGCGCATGCGGGCGCCACTCCCGCGGCACAGCATTGACATTGTAGCCACGCTCGCGCTGTTCGCGGGAGACGCGGCGGACCTGGGTGGTGCCGGTCTTGCCGGCAATCTGGCCATAGCCCGCCGGCAAGCGGGCGCTGGCCGCGGTGCCACCGGCCTCATTCACCACCGCCCACATGGATTCGCGGATCAGCCGCAGATCACGGTCAGGAATGCCAAGCATGGGCCAATCCTCCGCCCGGCCACCGCGCACCGCCCGGCCGCCAATGCTGCGGGTGAGATGCGGCTGCAACGCCCGCCCGGTCGCCAGACGCGCCGTCATGGTGGCGAGCGAGAGGGGGGTGAGCTGGTAAAATCCCTGGCCGATGCCATGGACGATGGTATCGCCAATATTCCATGGCCGGCCCTGGGCCTCGCGCCATTCGCGCGTTGGCATCAGGCCACGGCGGGTGCCGGGCAATTCCACATCCAGATCCACGCCCATGCCAAAACGCCGGCCCATCGCCGCAATGCGGTTGATGCCCACCCGCCGCGCCATTTCGTAGAAATACACGTCGCAGCTGAGCTTGATGGCGGTACGCATATCCTGCCCGCCATGGCCCGAGCGGTTCCAGCAATGGAAGCGGGTATCGCCGAAATCCAGATGCCCAGGGCAGGAGATGCGCTCGCCTGGGGTCGTCACCCGCGCCTCCAGCGCCGCCAGCGCCACCACCATCTTGAAGGTGGAGCCAGGCGCATAGAGGCCGTTGGTGGCCTTATTAATCAGCGGCGTTGCGCGATTGGCCGTCCATTGCCGCCACTGCGCGCCGGAGACGCCCGAATTGAAGATATTGGGGTCAAAGCTCGGTTGACTGGCCATGGCCAGGACCTCGCCATTACGGGCATCGAGCACCACGACAGAGGTGCCCTCCTCAATCTTGCCGCGCAGCGTCTTCTGCAATTCGGCGTCGATGCTGATCTCGATATCCTGGCCGGCCACACCCTCGCGCCGGTCAAGCTCGCGAATCACCCGGCCAACGGCATTGACCTCGAGTTGCACCGCCCCGGCGCGGCCACGCAATGCCAGGTCATGATACTGCTCGATGCCGGAGCGCCCGACGCGCACGCCGGGCAATTGCAGCAGCGGGTCGCCATCCATGTCGCGCTCGGCCGGCGGCGCCACATAGCCCACCATATGGGCCAGGTGCTCCCCCTCGGGGTAGAGGCGCGTGGTGCCGACATCAATCAGGATGCCGGGCAGGTCGGGCGAATTGACCTCGATGCGGGCCATCTCCTCCCAGGTGAGGAATTCGCGCACAATGGTGGGAACGAAGCGGCGGCGGCGGCGGAGTTCGCGCTCAACCCGCGCCCTCTCATTCTCGGTCAGCGGCACGATCCGCGAAAACGTCTCCAGCGAGGCGGCAATATCCTGGGTCTGCTCAGCCACCAGCAGGACCCGCCAGTTCAGCCGGTTGCCGGCCACCACCTGGCCATTGCGGTCCAGGATGCGCCCGCGCGGCGGGCTCAGCAGGCGGGCAGACAGCCGGTTTTCTTCCGCCAGCGTGGCAAAGCGCGCCCCCTCCTCCACCTGCAGCTTGTGCAGACGGTAGCCCAGAAAGCCAAAGGCGCCGAGTTGAATGCCGCCCAGCACCAGCGCGCGGCGGGTGAAGACGCTGCGCCGCTGCTCCTCCTCGCGCTTCACACCGCGCATCGAGAAGCCACCAATGCCGCGTTCGGATTTTTTCCAGGGCAGCCTCATGCCTCGGCGTTCTGCATCGCACGGTGGGCCCGGCTCAGCACCCAGGCCAGCATGGGGTAGAGACCCATCGAGATGCCCAGTTGGTGCATGGCCGGGGTTGATGGCGGCAATTGCCAATTCAGCAGCCCGGTCAGCGCCCAGGCCAGGGCTGCGCCTGCCACCGCCACAGCGGCATAGACGAGCCAGACCAGCCAAAAGCTCTGCCGCACCAGCAGGCTGCGAAACCGCATAATGACGCCATGCACCAGCAGCAGCACCAGCACGCCAGAACCCAGTGGCGCCAGCGTCAGCAAATCCTGCGCCAGGCCGATAGCGAATATCGCAGGCGGGGGCATCGCGCTGGGCCGAAAGATCGTCCAGAAAAACACCGAAGGCAGGCATACCGCCATCACCAGCCCCGGCGCCCCCACCGGCACCGCCGCGAGCACGATCAAGCCCAGCGTGACAAGGGAGGGGAATGCGCCACGCAATATGGCGTCAATGCGCCGCAGCAGCCCGGCCGGCGGCTCGGTCCTGCCGCGGATCGGGGGTTTCATCGCCGGCCGCGCGGCTCGGGGCGGGCGACGGATTCGGGAGGCAGAATCCCGGTGAGACCAAAATCGAACAGGCGGACAACATCCAGCCGGTCAAGCCGGGCAAAGAGTTCCACCTCCGGCGCGCCACTATCGGACCAGCGGACAACGCCCACCGGCAAACCGGAGGGGAATGCGCCGGCCTCGGCGCTGGTCACCACCCGGTCACCCTCGCGCGGGGCCTGGCCCTCGGGCCAATGCTGCAGCCGGGGGCGGACGGCATTATTGCCCACCATGATGGCACGCGCCCGGCTATTCTCCAGCGTGATGGGAATGCGGGAATTGATGTCCGTGGCCAGCAGCACACGGGCGGAGCGGCTGCCCACCTCGGTCACCCGGCCGACGAAGCCGCGCTCGTCCAGCGCCACCTGGCCTTTTCTGGCGGGCATCGCGACTGCTGTGGCCAGCAGCACGGCACGGGCATAGGTGCCACCGCCATCCGCCACCACGCGGGCGGTGAAGAAATTCGGCGCCGGGTCCGGCACCCAGGCCAATTGCCGCCGCAGCAGGGCGTTTTCAGATTCCAGCGCCAGGGCGGTGGCCTGCCAGCGATGCAGCCGGTCATTCTCCTCCCGCAGGCGGGCATTCTCGGCGCGTATATTCCACAGCGCCTCTGCCTCGCGCACGGCATTATTCACCGCCCCCACCGGCTCCTGCACCACGGACCAAACCGGCATCAGCGCATCGGCCAGCACCATGCGGGCCCGCTCGACCAGCAGGGTATCCGCCTTGCCCAGCAGCATCACGCCGAACGCCGCGGCGATCAGCATCGGCAGGGACAGCCGCGCCAGGGCCTGGCGCAAAGGGATGCTGAGTCGGAGCATAGGCCTACCCGCTCTGAGAGTTCATGAACCTCAATACATGCTCGTCAGCACTTGGCGAAGCCGCTTGATCTCCTCCAGCGCCCGCCCCGTGCCCAGGGCCACACAATTCAGCGGCTCCTCTGCCACAACAACGGGCAGCCCTGTCGCATCACGCAGCACCTCATCGAGGCGATAGAGCAGCGCGCCACCGCCGGTGAGCACGATGCCCTTATCGACGATATCGGCCGCGAGTTCAGGCGGGGTGTTCTCAAGCGCGACCTTGACCGCTTCGACGATATTGGTCACCGGCTCGCTCAGGGCGAAGGCAATCTCGCGCTGGCTGACAACCACCTCACGCGGGACGCCATTCATTAGGTCGCGGCCCTTAACCTCGGTCATCCTGCCCTCGCCCTCATCATCGGGGGCGGTGGCGGCGCCGATCTCCATCTTGATCCGCTCGGCCGAGCTTTCACCGATCAACAGGTTATGCGTCCGACGAATATAGCTGATGACGGCCTCGTCCATCTTGTCGCCACCCACGCGCACCGAGCGGGCATAGACGATGCCGCCGAGCGAGATGACGGCCACTTCCGTGGTGCCGCCGCCGATATCGACGACCATGGAGCCCGAAGGCTCGGTCACCGGCAGGCCAGCGCCTATCGCCGCCGCCATCGGCTCCTCGATCAGCAGCACTTTCCGCGCCCCGGCCGATTCAGCCGATTCCTGGATGGCACGCCGCTCCACCGCCGTGCTGCCAGAGGGCACGCAGACAATGATGAGCGGTGAGGCAAAGGAGCGGCGATTATGCACTTTGCGGATGAAATGCTTGATCATTTCCTCCGCCACCTCGAAATCGGCGATCACGCCATCGCGCAGCGGGCGAATGGCGGCGATATTTCCCGGCGTGCGGCCGAGCATCAGCTTGGCCTCATCACCCACCGCAAGCACCTGCTTGCGGCCGCGGATATCGGCGATGGCCACCACAGAGGGCTCGTTCAACACGATGCCGCGACCTTTGACGTAGACGAGAGTATTCGCCGTTCCGAGGTCGATGGCCATGTCGGCGGAGAGAAAGCCGAACAGGCGAGAAAACATGAAGGCAACCTTCCAGCCAAAGGGATCGATCAAGCGATCGACCAGGGGGTCGTCGGGAACTTCGGATCTGGGATGGGTTAGACCGATGCTGGCCCACACTCAAGGCCTGGGGGCGCGGGAGGGGGAAAATGCCCCCGGCCCGCCGGCGCCGCCGCCGCCCTCAATGGGTGGCGAGGGCGGTGGTGAACCATGGGCAATCGGCCACATAGACCGGCGCGCGCAGGCCCTTCGCCGCGGCATCCAGGCGCAACTGCCGCATCGCCTGGCGCGGGCCATCCGGCAGGCTCAGCCTTTCATGGCCCCAAAGGCTTGGCCCATCATGGAATTCGCTGGCCTGCCAGTTCGGCGGGTCGATCACCCGCCCGCCCCAACCATACTCGACGAAAAAGCCCGAGGGGGTGTTCACGTAGAAGCTGGTCATATGGTCATTGGTGTGGCGGCCGAGGGTATAGGCGATGCGCCCGGGCTGCAGCTGCGCCAGATCATAGCCCTGGCCCACATCATCGAGGCAGCCGAGTTCAACCATGAAATGATGCAGCCCGGCCTGGCCGGAGCCCACCATGGCAAAGGAATGGTGCCGGCCATTCACATGGAAGAAATACAGCGGATAGGGCGTGAGCCCATAATCGCTCACCGCGAAGCCCAGCACATCGCGGTAAAAGGGCAGCAGCATATTGGCATCCGCCACATGCAGCACGGCATGGCCCATGCCCAAAGGTCCGGTATTGAAGCCCGAGATCGGCCGGCCCGGGGTGAAGGGCGTCTGGGCCAGATGCGCCCCGGTGAAGATTTCCAGCCGATTGCCGGCGGGGTCATGGAAATAAGCCATTTCGATGACATGCCGCTCGGCGGCGTGGCCGCGCTGGACCCGCACCCCCTTGGCTTCGAGATCGGCGATGGTGGCGGCGAAATCATCCACCTCCCAGCCCATGAAATGCAGACCATCGCTGGCTTCGGGCGTGACGATCAGGCGCTGGGCACGGTCATCCATGCGAAAGAGGCTGGTGCCGCCGCCGCTATCAACCTGCTGCATTCCCAGAAATTTGCCGGCAAAATCCGGCCATTCCTCCGGCTTGGTGGCCCGGATGCCGATATAGCCCAATGCGGTGATCATGCTGCCCGCTCCAGCCTGTTGCGAGGAATATCATGGCCCAAGATTGCCGGCAGCGTGCCATCGGGGCCGAGACGGGTGAGAAGCGACATAGGGTTTCCGTTTCAGAGCAGCGTTGCGAGTTCGGCAGGCGTTCGGGCAAAGGCCACGACCTGGCGGTCAGGCCGCATCAGCGCCGCTAGAGCCTGATGCGTGGCGAGAAAAGCTTCAAGAGCAGGGTCAGAGACCAGCACGGCGCCGCGACCATCCAGCGCGGTGGTATCCGCCATGTCGCCGCGCAGCAGCACGGCGTGGCGGGGGCCAATCCGCTCATCCAGCAAGCTGCCGTCAGACAGGCGCGGCTGTGGGGCCGGCCGACCCAATGGCGCGGTAAAGCCGCCCAGGGCGGGGGCGATGCTCGCCATCTTCACCGGCCCCGCAGGCGCCTCGCCCAGCGCCGGCGCCATGGCGCGGGTATTGATCAGCCCACCCAGCCGCATCGCGGCCTCGATATAGGCGCGCGCATGCGGGGCGCGTTCCGCCTGATAGGTGTCGAGCAGCGCCGCATTAGCGCCGCGCAGCACCGCCACCAGCTTCCAGCCCAGATTGGCCACATCGCGAATCCCCGCGCACATGCCCTGGCCCATGAAGGGCGGCGTGAGATGGGCGGCGTCGCCGGCAATCAGCAGCCGCCCCTCCCGCCATTTGCGGGCCACCGCCGAGCGGAAGGTGTAGATGGCGGCACGCTCCAAAATGGCATCCTCGGGGGTGATCCAGCGCGCCAGCAAGGGCCATGGGTCGCTCGGCGCCTCGCCCGGATGCAGGGCAATCTCCCAGCGGCGGCGTTCGCCCACGCCGCGCACATAGGTTGCCGGCCTCGCCGGGTCGCAATGCTGGATGGAATGGTCACCCAAATCAGGGCGCGGGCGCTTGAGGATGAGGTCAGTCACCAGCCAAGGCTCCGCAAAGCCCAGATCCTCGAAGCCCTCGCCAATCGAGGCCCGGGTGAGAGAATGGGCGCCATCGCAGCCCACCACCCATCTGGCCTGCAAGGGCCCGGCCGAGGTTTCCAGCGCGCCCTCAGCATTCATCGCCCTCACCTGGGTGCGGGCGCGGAGCTGCACATTGCCAAACCGCGCCACACCCGCCCGCAGCGCATCCTCCAGCGCCGGCTGATGAAAACGATAGGAGGCCTGCCAGCCCTGCGGCCCAATGCCAACGGGGCGCGACCAATCCAGCAGCAGCCGGCCCTCAGCATCGACAAATTTCATCCCCGGCGAGGTGATGGTGAGCGGCAGGATGGTCTCGGCCAGGCCCAGCCCCTGGAAGACGCGCATCACCTCATCATCGAAATGCACCGCGCGCGGCAGGTGATAGGCCGCCGCCTCGCGCTCCAGCACCACCACATCGAGCCCCGCCTGGCCCAGAATATTGGCCAGCGTGGCACCCACCGGGCCATAGCCGATGATAGCGACGTCGTGCATGTTTCCTCCCCGACGCTGAGCATGCAGCGGCGAGGGCGCGAGCGCAAAGAATTTGGCCAAGATCGCCCCGCCGCGGGCTGTGCCAAAAAAGGGAGAGACGTGATGCTGCGATTGGATGGAAAAGTGGCCTTTGTGTCAGGCGCGGGCTCGGTGGGCCCGGGCTGGGGCAATGGCCGGGCCACAGCGGTGCTGCTGGCACGGCAGGGTGCGAAGCTGTTCTGCACCGATTTCTCCCGCGAGGGGCTGGATGAAACCCAGCGTCTGCTAGCGGCTGAGGGCCTGTCAGCCACCGCCCATATTTGCGACGCCACCGACAGCGCGGCCATGGCCGAGGCGATGGCCGAATGCGCCCGGGTCTTTGGTGGGCTGGACCTTTTGGTGAACAATGTCGGCGGCAGCGCGCCCGGCGGGGCCGAGGATATGGCCGAGGAGATTTTCGACCGGCAATTGCAGCAAAACCTGAAAACCGCCTTCCTGGGCTGCAAGCACGCCATTCCCTTGATGCGGGCGCGGGGCGGCGGGGCGATTGTGAACCTCGCCTCCATCGCCGCGCTGCGGGTTTCAGCAACGCGCCCGCATGTTGGCTATACCGCCTCGAAAATGGCGGTGATCGGGCTCTCCCGCTCGGTGGCTATCCGCCACGCCAAGGAAAAAATCCGCTGCAACACGGTCATCCCCGGCCTGATGCACACACCGCTGGTGGAACACCGCCTGGTGCCGCAACTCGGCGCCAATGACGCGGCGGAGTTGATCGCCAAACGTCACGCCATGGTGCCGATGGGCCATATGGGTGATGGCTGGGATGTGGCGCATGCCGCGCTGTTTCTGCTGAGCGATGAAGCGCGCTTCATCACGGCGACGGAAATTCTGGTGGATGGCGGCGCCGCGGCCGCCGGCGGCACATGAAAAAGCCGGCGGGGTCTCCCCCGCCGGCCGTCAGGCGCTTCAATGCGCCAGCATCGCCAACAGCAACAGTGCCACGATGTTGGTGATCTTGATCATCGGGTTCACCGCCGGGCCCGAGGTGTCCTTATAGGGGTCACCCACCGTGTCACCCGTCACGGCGGCTTTATGGGCATCGCTGCCTTTGCCGCCGTAATGGCCTTCCTCGATGTATTTCTTCGCATTATCCCAGGCGCCGCCGCCCGTGGTCATGGAGACGGCGACGAAGAAGCCGGTCACGATCACGCCCAGCAGCATGGCCCCCAGCGCCGAGAAGGCAGCACCCTTGCCGGCAATGGCATAGACCACGAAGTAGCAGACAATGGGCGAGAGAACCGGCAGCAGTGAGGGGATGATCATCTCCTTGATGGCCGATTTGGTCAGCATATCCACCGCGCGGCCGTAATCCGGCTTCTCGGTGCCCAACATGATGCCGGGCTTTTCCTTGAATTGCCGGCGCACTTCCTCAACCACGCTCTGCGCCGCGCGGCCCACCGCCGTCATGGCCATGCCACCGAAGAGATAAGGCAGCATGCCACCAAATAGCAGGCCGACCACGACATAGGGGTTGGCCAGGCTAAAATCGATCGCCGTCATCCCGGCAAAATACGGGAACTGCGCCGAATTGGTGATGAAGTAGTTGAGGTCCTGCGTGTAAGCCGCGAATAGCACCACCGCACCCAGCGCAGCCGAGCCAATGGCATAGCCCTTGGTCACTGCCTTGGTGGTATTGCCCACCGCGTCCAGCGCATCGGTTGTCACCCGGGTTTCGGGCGGCAGCCCCGCCATCTCGGCGATGCCGCCGGCATTATCCGTCACCGGGCCGAAAGCATCCAAGGCCACGATCATGCCGGCCAGCGCCAGCATCGTGGTTGTGGCAATGGCCACGCCGTACAGCCCCGCCAGCGAATAGGTGCTGATGATGCCGAAGATGATGATCAGCGCGGGTATCGCCGTGCTCTCCATCGAGACGGCAAGGCCGCGGATCACATTGGTGCCGTGGCCGGTCTGCGAGGCCTCGGCAATGCTCTTCACCGGGCGGAACTGGGTGCCGGTATAGTATTCGGTGATCATGACGATCATCGCGGTAACCGCGAGGCCCACGGCGCCGCAGAGGAACATGCTAAAGGCCCCAAACGTGGAGCCCCCCACCGTCACCGAGCCAAAGCCGAAGACGATGAAGCTGAGCGGCAGCAGCGCCGCCAGCGAGAGCCCGCCGGTCACGATCAGGCCGCGATACATCGCACCCATGATCGAGTTATTCGCCGGCAGCTTCACAAAATAGGTGCCGACGATCGAGGTGATGACGCAGACCGCACCGATCAGCAGTGGGAAGAGCATCGCCCCCGCCCGGCCAGCATCGGGGAATGTGATGGCGGCCAGCACCATCGTCGCCACCATGGTCACTGCATAGGTCTCGAACAGATCGGCCGCCATGCCGGCGCAATCACCAACATTGTCACCCACATTATCGGCAATGGTGGCGGGGTTGCGGGGGTCATCCTCGGGGATGCCAGCTTCGACCTTGCCCACCATATCGCCGCCGACATCCGCACCCTTGGTGAAAATGCCGCCGCCCAGCCGGGCAAAAATCGAAATCAGCGAGGCACCGAAGCCTAGCGCCACCAGGCTGTCGATCACGGTTCGGGAATTGATCTCATGCCCGCCCACGCAGACGAGAGCAAAGAAATACACCGCCACCCCCAGCAGGGCGAGGCCAGCCACCAGCATGCCGGTGATGGCGCCCGACTTGAAGGCAAGGTCCAGCCCCGCGGCCAGGCCATGGGTAGAGGCCTCGGCCGTGCGCACATTGGCCCGGACCGAGACGTTCATCCCGATAAAGCCCGCCAGGCCCGACAGCACGGCCCCGATGAGGAAGCCCACCGCCACGGCGGCGCCCAGCACCAGGAAAATGCCGATGAACAGCACCACCCCCACGGCCGCGATGGTGATATATTGCCGCTTCAAATAGGCCGAGGCGCCTTCCTGGATCGCCTGGGCGATCTCCTGCATGCGGGCATTGCCCGCCGGCCTTGCCATGATGTCCTTCGTGGTGATCCAGCCATAGGCGAGCGAAGTTGCCCCCAGCAGGATGACCAGCAACAAAGTCACTGCGATCACTTAATGCTCTCCCTTCCGTTTTTTGTTCCGGCCCGGTCTTAGTCCGCGCCGCTCGGATGATCGAAGTAAGGCAGAGCTTTACCGCCACTGCAACCAATACAATGGCTGGACGCCGCAGCGCCCGCGTGCCACGCCGTTGGCTGTGAGACGTTTTCGTGATCCCGCCCTGGCCCTTGGCCTCTTCCTGGCCGTGGCGCCGATAGCCGCCGTGCTGCAATACCGCGCCCTGGCGCCGCTGGCGCTGGCCGCTTTGGCAGGGGCCGCGCTTGCCAGCACCCGGCCCCGGCAGCCTGGATTGGTCATATCGCTCGCGCTCGCCTTAATGGCCTGGGGCATGGTCTCGGCGCTTTGGGCGGTGGAGCCGGGGCGCAGCCTTTTTGAGGGTGCGCGCATGGCAGCTTTGGTGTTGCTGGCCGCCGCCGCCGGCCAGGCCCTGGAATCGGGCCCGCCACGGCGCCTTTCGCCCTGGCTGCTGGGCGGGCTGCTGCTCGGCGCCATCCTCGCCATTGCCGACCAGCAAAGCGGCCATTGGCTGCGCGCCATGGTGCGGGGCCGGCGCGAATGGGATGTGGTGATGGGGTTTGGCCTGAAGCCCGCAGCCACCGTGCTGGCGCTGCTGCTGCCGCTGGCCCTGGCACTGCCCATTGGCCGGGCCTGGAAGGCGCTGGCCCTGGTCCTCGCCCTGGCCGGAATTTTCGGCATGCCGGCGCAATCGGCCAAGATCGGCGTGGTGGTGGGGCTGGCAGCTTTTGTGCTGGTATGGCTGGGCGGGCGGCTGGCGGCGCGCGGCATCGCACTCGCCGCAGCTTTGGGCGTGCTGCTCACGCCCCTGCTGCTGGGGGCCATCCTGGCCCGCAACCCCGATGTCTCCGCCATGCAGGGCAGTGCCGCGCATCGGGTCATGATCTGGGATTTCACCCTCGCCCGCATTGCCGAACGGCCAATCCTGGGTTGGGGCATGGAGGCGGCGCGGGCCATCCCCGGCGGCGAGGCGCAAATCGCCGCCGAGGCGCTGCAGCGCTTCGGCCTGGGCAGCCAGCGTGAATGGTTCGAGGCGGTGCGCGCCCAACGCCTGCCTTTGCACACCCATAACGGCGCCTTGCAAATCTGGCTGGAACTCGGCCTGGTGGGCGCGCTGCTGGCCACCGCCCTGGTGCTGGCGCTGGGCTGGCAGGCCACCAGCCCGGGCAGCGCCGGGGCCTTCGCCTGCGCCATCGCCATAGCCTCGCTGAGCTATGGCGTTTGGCAGGGCTGGTGGCTCTGCCTGCTGGCTATGCTGGCGCTGGTGTCACGGCAACTGACGCGGGAACCCCCGCCTCGCTGAGGGCGGCGGCCTGACGCTCGGCCAGCTTCTCTTCCGAGAAGCCATCAATCAGCTCATTGAACATGCGGTGCCAGTTCTGCTCCGCCCGCAGGCGGGAGAAAGCGGAACCCAGGCCAATCGCCGCGCGGTCCATCAGCGGGAATTCCCGCGGGATGCGGACGCTCTTGCCGGTGCGGGCACTCTCTTCCTTCAGGCCCTTATGCACGCTCTCCGCCACCCGGCGGCCCTGTTGCAAATCGTCGAGGTTCTGAATGGGGCGCACCCGATCATCGATCAGCGGCTCATAGAGGAATTCGGCCCAGCGCTTGAGGTGGCCCATCATCTCCTTGGACAGATCGCGGAACCCCCATTCCTCGAAGGCGTGGCGGGCCTTTTCCTCATCATGGTCGCGCACGGCCTCAAACAGACGAATCACCCCGCCAATGAAATGCGGCGCGAAGACGCGGATGGTGCCGAAATCCAGCAGATTGATGCCGCCGGCATCATCGCCCTCAGGCTTGCGGACCAGGTAATTGCCCAGATGCGGGTCACCATGGATGACACCGAAATTATACAAGGGCTGATACCAGGCCCGGAAAAGCCCGGCGGCGTAGATATTGCGCTCCTCCATCGGCGGGTTTTCCTCCAGCCGCTTCATCAAGGCCCGGCCGGGCAGCCAGGTCATGGTCAGAAGGCGGCGGGTGGTCAGTTCCTCGATCGGCCGCGGCACCTGCACCAGGGGGTTGCTGCCCAGCATGATGGCATAGAGGCGCTGCTGTGCGGCCTCACGCGTGTAATCCAGTTCCTCACGCAGGCGGTCGCGCAGCTCTTCATAGACATCGCCATTCTCCAGCGTGCGGTCCATGCGCTGATAAAGGCTCATGCCGATCTTCAGCTGCTTGAGGTCCGCCTCCACCACGCTGGCCATATCGGGGTATTGCAGCTTGCAGGCGACTTCGCGGCCATCATGCAGCCGCGCGCGGTGCACCTGGCCGAGCGAAGCGGCGGCTGCCGCCTCGGGGGCGAATTCGGCGAAGCGGCTTTGCCATTGCGGCCCCAGCTCCGCCGTCATCCGCCGCTTGACGAAGGCCCAGCCCATGGGAGGGGCGTTGGATTGCAGCGTGGCGAGTTCGGCGGCGTATTCCTCCGGCAGCATATCGGGCACGGTGGAGAGGAACTGCGCCACCTTCATCATCGGCCCCTTCAGCCCGCCCAGAATGGCCTTTAGGTCATTGGCATGGGCCGATTTATCGGTCTTGATGCCCAGATAGCGCTGGCCCGCCACCCGCGCGGCAATGCCGGTGACGGCGCCCGAGGTGCGCGCCATGCGGCGGATTTCGCCAAAGAAAGTATTATCAGCCACCGGCATGTTCCAATTCGTCAATGAAGCCCGCGATCACATCGAGGCCGCGCTGCCAGAATGCCGGGTCGGAGGCATCGAGACCGAAGGGGGCCAGAAGCTCCTTGTGGCGCAGCGTGCCGCCAGCGCGCAGCAATTGGAGGTATTTTTCCTCAAAACCCGCCACCTTGCCGTCCTGGAACACGCCATAAAGCGCATTCACCAGGCAATCGCCAAAGGCATAGGCATAGACATAGAAGGGTGAGTGGACAAAATGCGGGATATAGGCCCAGTAGCAGGCATAATCCGGCGTGAACTCAAAGGCCGGGCCCAGGCTCTCAGTCTGCACCTGCATCCATAATTCGCCAATCGCCTCGGCCGAGAGTTCGCCCTGGCGGCGGGCATCATGCAGCAATGTCTCGAAACGGTAGAAGGCGATCTGACGGACCACCGTGTTCAGCATATCCTCCACCTTGCCAGCCAATAGCAGCCGGCGGCGTGCCGGATCCTTTTCGGCATCGAGCATCGCCCGAAAGGTCAGCATCTCGCCAAACACGCTGGCGGTCTCAGCCAGGGTGAGCGGCGTGGAGGACATCAGATAGCCCTGCTCCGCCGCCAGGCGCTGATGCACGCCATGGCCCAGCTCATGCGCCAGCGTCATCACATCGCGCGCCTTGCCATGATAATTCAGCAGCAGATAAGGGTGGGCGGCAGGCACGGTGGGGTGGGCAAAGGCGCCCGATGCCTTGCCCGGCCGCAAGGCCGCGTCGATCCAGGGTTTTTCGAAGAAGGGATCGGCCATCTCAGCCAGTTTCGGCGAAAACCCGGCATAAGCGGCGCGCACCTGGGCCACGGCATCGGGCCAGGCGATGGTGCTGTCGGCATCGCTGCCCAGCGGCGCATTGCGGTCCCAATGCTGCAGCTTTTCCAGCCCCAGCCATTTTGCCTTCATGGCGTAGTAGCGGTGCGACAGCTTGGGAAAACTGGCGCGCACCGCTTCCACCAGCGCATCCACCACCTCATCCTCGACCATATTGGAGAGGTTGCGGGCCGAGGCCGGGCGCTTGTAGCGGCGCCAATTGTCCATCACCTCCTTGTCCTTGGCCAAGGTGTTGGTGATGAGGCCAAATAGCCGGATGCGGGACTGGAAGGCCTCTGACACGCCCTGGGCCGCCGCCTGGCGCTTCGCCCGATCCCGGTCGGAAAGCTGGTTCAGCGCGGCGCTGACGGAAACCTCCTGGCCCGCCACCGGCACGGTCATATTGGCCATGGTCTCGTCGAAAAGGCGGTTCCAGGCGGCGCGGCCCGTCACTTCCTTTTCATGCAGCAGGCGTTCCATCTCGTCGGAGAGTTGATGCTCGCGCCAGACCCGCAGGTCACGCAGCCAGGGCCGGTAGCGGGCGAGTGCTGCCGAAGCCGCCATTTTCGCCTCCAGCGCGGCCTGCTCCAGCCGGTTCAATTCCAGCGTAAAGAAGACGAGGTGGCTGCTGATCGCCGTCACCCGCTCCTGCATGGTCTGATAGAAGCGGCCATTGGCGCTGTCCTGCGCATTGCCGGCGAAGATCAGGCTGGCAAAGCTCATGGCCCGGCCGAGGATTTCCTCGATCCGCTCATATTCGGCGATGGCAGCCGCCAGACCATCGCCCGAAAGCGTCTCCAGCCGGCCATTATGCTTGATATTGAACGCACTGGCGGCACTCTCCGCACCGGTGAGATCGGCCTCAAGCCCAGGGTCATCCTGGCCCTTATAGAGGTCGGCCAGGTCCCAACTGGGCAGTTCTGGCGCGGCCTGCGCGGCGTCCAGCGGCGAGCGGAGAATGGATGGGGGGCCTGGGCGGTGATGCATTGCTCTCATATATGGGGAAAAATGCCCTGGCCAAGCCGCTAGCGGGAGGAGATCACGAAATGAACCAGGAAAGCCGCGTCGAGGGCGAATGGCAAAGCTTGCCCGCCATGATGCTAAGGCTGGCGGCAACCTGGCCCAACCGTGTCCTGGCGCGGCATTGGCAGGGTGGCGCCTGGCGCGAGACCCTATGGGGCGATTTCGCCATCCAGGTGGCCCAGGCCGCCGCCGGGCTGCGCGCCCTGGGCGTGATGCCCGGTGACAGGGTGATGCTGGTCAGTGAAAACAGGCCGGAATTCATGATCGCCGATAATGCAATCATGTCCATCGGCGCCATCACCGTGCCCACCTATACCACCAATACCCTGGCTGACCACGCGCATGTGCTGCGCGATTGCGGCGCGCGGGTGGCCATCACCAGCCAGCGCGCATTGGCCGAGCGGGTGATGCAGGCCGCCGCCGAGGTGGCGGGGCTGGATGCGCTGATATGCATGGACGCGGCCCCACCAAGCGCCGCCGGCACCCAGGCGGTGCTGTGGTCGCAGCTTTTGGTGGCGGAGGCCGACCCGGCCATGCTTTTGGCCGAGGTGGAGCATATACCCGCCGGCAGGCTGGCCTGTCTGATCTATACCTCCGGCACCGGCGGCGCACCCAAGGGGGTCATGCTGCCGCATCGCGCCATGCTCTCCAACGCCACCGGCGCCACGCCCCTGCTCTCCCGCCTGCAACTCCAGGGCGAGCGCTACCTCTCCTTTTTGCCGATGTCGCATAGCTATGAGCACACGGTGGGGGGCTTCCTGCTGCCGAAAATGGGCATGGAAGTGGTATTTTCCCGCGGCGCCGACCGTATCGGCGCCGAGATGACACAATTCCAGCCCGCCATCATCACCGCCGTGCCGCGGCTCTTCGAGGTGCTGCGGGCGCGGATCGAGGCGCAGTTGGAAAAGGATGGCGGGCTGAAGCAGGCGCTGTTCCGCCGCGCGCTGGCGCTGGGGCTGCGCCGGCTGGATGGCCCGGCCCTCGGCCCGCTGGAGCGCATTCAGCTTATGATCCTCGACCGGCTGGTGGGCGAAAAGATCCGCGCCCGCTTTGGCGGACGCATCAAAGGAATGATCTCGGGCGGCGCGCGGCTCGACCCCGATCTATCAGGCTTCTTCCTCGCCCTCGGCCTGCCGGTGATCCAGGGTTATGGCCAGAGCGAGGCCGGCCCGGTGGTGAGCGTGAACCTGCCCTGGTTCAATGACCGCCACACTGTGGGCCCGCCGCTGCCCGGCGTCACCGCCCGGATTGCCGATGATGGCGAATTGCTCATCCAGGGCGGCCTGGTGATGGATGGCTATTGGAACAACCCCGAGGCCACGGCCGCAACCATCCAGAATGGCTGGCTGCACACCGGCGATGTCGGCCGGATTGATGAGGCCGGCCGGATCAGCATCACCGACCGTAAGCGCGACTTCATCAAGCTGATGGGGGGCGACATGGTGGCACCCGCCAAGCTGGAGGCGCTGCTCATGGCAGAGGCCGAAATCGCCCAGGCGGTTGTGGCCGGCGAGGGCCAACCCGGCATATTGGCGCTCATCATTCCCGCCGAAGGCATGGCCGACAGGCTGGAGGCGGCGGTCAAGCGGGTGAATGCAAAACTCTCCGCCATCGAGCGCATTCGCCGCTGGCGGGGCTTGGAGGAGCCCTTCACCATTGAGAATGGCCTGCTCACCGCATCCATGAAGGTGCGGCGCCGGGCGGTGCTGGAACGCCATGCCGAGGCGCTTCTTGCCTTGCAGAAATAGGGCCTGCGTGCTGGGGTCAGGTCTGGATCGCCGCAGGCCTCTTGTGTCTGGTGGCGCGACATCGCCCGGAGACACCGCATGCCCGATACGAACCTGACAAATTCCGCCATCATCAACGCCTATATCGGCCGCACGCCCGGTTCCGCCGCGCTGCACCGCGAGGCGCTTGGCATGCTGCCCAGCGGCATCGCCCATGACAGCCGCTGGATGAAACCCCACCCGCTCTATGTCGAGCGCGGCCAGGGCCCGCTGAAATGGGATGTGGACGGCAATCGGCTGGTCGATCTCTTCGGCGGCCATGGCAGCCATCTACTGGGCCATTGCCCGCCGGGCGTGACCGAGGCGGTGCAGGCGCAAATCGCCAAAGGCAGCCAATTCGGCGCCGGCCATGCGCTGGAAATCGAATGGACCCGCCTCATCCAGCAGATGGTGCCCTGCGCCGAGCGTGTGCGCTTCGTTGCCAGCGGCACCGAGGCCACGCATATGGCCGTGCGCCTTTGCCGTGCCTTCACCGGCCGCAAGAAGATTTTGCGCTTTCACCGCCATTATCATGGCTGGCATGATGTGATGGCCTTCGGCGTGGATGGCCATTTCGATGGCACCGCCACACCCGGCGTGCCCGACGCCACGGCCGAGGGCGTGGTGCTGCTGCCGCCCAATGACATCGATGCCGTCCGAGCCCTATTCGAGAACGACCCCGATATCGCCGCCGTGATCCTCGAGCCGATTGGCAATACCACCGGTGCGGTGCCCATCCCCGGCAGCTTCCTCCATGCGCTCCGCGCGCTGACCGAGGCGCATGGCGTGCTGCTGATCATGGATGAGGTGGTCACCGGCTTCCGTCTTGCCCCAGGCGGCGCGCAGGAGGCGCGCGGAATCAAGGCCGATATCTGCACCCTGGCGAAAGTGGTGGCCGGTGGCATGCCCGGCGGCGCGGTGGCCGGCCGCAAGGACCTGCTGGACTTCCTCGATTTCGAGGTGAGCGCTCAAAAGGGCCGGGAAAAAATCCGCCACCCAGGCACCTACAACGCCAATCCGGTGAGTGCCACGGCCGGTATCGAGACGCTGAAACTCATCCGCGACACCGATGCCTGCGGCCGCGCCAATGCAGCGGGCGATACGATGCGCAAGGCTCTCAACGCAGTGCTGGCGGGCGAGAACCTGCCCTGGGCGGTCTATGGCGAATTCAGCTTCTTCCACATCTTTACCAACCCCGATGGGCTGGATATCGACCCGGAGAATTTCGACGCCTTCGCCCTGCCCACCGCCGCCTTCAAAGCCGACCCGCGCAAATCGCTCGGTCAAAAATTATATCTCGGCATGGTGGTCAATGGCGTGGATGCCATGGGCCATCGCGGCGGCATCCTATCGGCCACCCATGGCAGTGATGTGATCGGCGAAACCGCCGAGGCCTTCCGCGCCACCATCCGCGCCCTGAAGGAAGAGCGCGAATTGGTGTGAGCCGCCTCAGGCCGAGGGCGCGGCCAGGGTCACGAGTTCCGTGCCCTCCTCCACGCCCTCGCCCATGGCGCAGCCTAATGCCTCCACAATTCCATCGCGCGGCGCGGTGATGCGCAATTCAGTCTTCATCGCCTCGATGATGACGAGAATATCGCCGCGCTTCACCACATCGCCCGGGGCCACCAGAAGCTGCACCACCCGGCCCGGAATGGGTGCTGAGAGACGATGATCGGCGCCCGCCGCCTCACCCACCGGGGCATAGGGGTCGAGCAGGGAGAATTCATACGGCTCGAAGGCATCCACCACCCGCCATACAGGGCCGGGGAAGCGGGACATGGCACCAAGGCGGCGCGGCACGCCATCCACAGTGAAGGCCACATGCCCAGCGCCAGTGTGCTGCGCCACCTGCAGCGCAGAGCCGCCATCGATGCTGACCCGCACCATGCCCGCCCCTGGCCGAGCCACCACCTGGCGTGGCGCGCCACCCGCCGCGAGGCGGAACACCAACTCTGCCGCGCCAAACACCCGCCAGGCATCGCCGCGCGCCCAGGGATTGGCACATGCCGCATCCAGCCCGGCGCAATGGTCGGCAACAATGGCCGCCACCATCCAGTCCGGTGCCGCATCCGGTTGTTGTAGCAACCTACCGGCATGGCGGGCGATATGGCCGGTATCCGCCACCTCACCATGCATGACAGGCTCACGCAGCAGCCGCCGCAACAGCGCGGCATTGGTGGTCACGCCCGCAATCCTCGCCTCGGCCAGACTGGCCTGCAGGCTAGCCACTGCCGCCTCGCGGCGCTCACCCCAGGCGATCAGCTTGGCAATCATCGGATCGTAATGCGAACTGACCGCATCACCTTGCGACACGCCCGCATCAATCCGCCCGGCATCGGGGGGGACCAAATGCAGGGTATTCAGCCGCCCAATCGAGGGCCGAAAATCCTCGGCTGGATCCTCGGCATATAAACGCACCTCAACCGCATGGCCCTGCGGCGCGGGTGGCCATGCCGCCGGCAGCGCCTCACCGGCCGCCACCCGCAATTGCCATTCCACAAGGTCAAGGCCGGTGATCATTTCCGTCACCGGATGCTCCACCTGCAGGCGGGTGTTCATTTCCAGGAAATAGGCCTCGGTGCCCTCCACGATGAACTCCACCGTGCCGGCATTGGTATAGCCCACGGCGCGAGCGGCATTTTCGGCTGCGTCATGCAGTTGCTTTCGCAACATATTGGACAGCGCCGGCGCCGGCGCCTCCTCGATCACCTTCTGGTGCCGCCGCTGCAATGAGCAGTCGCGGGTGTGCAAATGGGTGATGCGGCCATGGTTGTCGCCAAACACCTGCACCTCCACATGGCGCGGGCGTTGCAGGTATTTTTCCAGTAGCACGCGATCATCGCCAAAGGCCGCCCGGGCCTCGCGCCGCGCCCCGGCCAATTCGGCGGCAAAATCCTCCGCCCGCAACACCGGGCGCATGCCCTTGCCACCACCGCCCGCACTCGCCTTGATCAGCACGGGAAAGCCAATACGCGCTGCCTCGGCGGCGAGCAGCGCCTCACCCTGCCCATCGCCGTGATAGCCCGGCACGGTCGGCACACCCGCCTCCACCATGATCCGCTTTGCTTCCGCCTTGCTGCCCATGGCGCGGATGGCCGCAGGCGAAGGGCCGATGAAGGTAACGCCAGCGGCCGCGCAAGCCTCGGCGAATTCGGCATTTTCCGACAGAAACCCATAGCCCGGATGGATGGCCTCAGCGCCCGCGCGGCGCGCAACCTCCAAAATCACATCTCCCCGCAGATAGGATTGCGCCGCTGCCGCAGGGCCGATTGGGTATGCCTCATCCGCCTGGCGCACATGCAGCGCCAGGGCGTCCGCCTCCGAAAACACGGCGATGCTGCGCAGCCCCATCCGCCGCGCGGTGCGGATAATGCGGCAGGCGATTTCGCCGCGATTGGCGATCAGGAGCGTCTTGAACATCACATCCGGAACAGTCCGAAACGGGTTTCACCAATCGGCGCCATGGTAGCCGCGGCAAGGGCAAGCCCCAACACATCCCGCGTGGCGGCGGGCGGGATGATGCCATCATCCCAAAGGCGTGCCGTGGCGTAATATGGGTCACCCTCGGTTTCATATTTCGCCCGGATGGGCGCCTTGAACGCCTCCTCCTCACCCGGGCCCCAGTCACGGTCCTGAATGGTGGCCATCACGCTGGCAGCCTGTTCGCCGCCCATCACCGAGATGCGCGCATTGGGCCAGCTGAAGAGAAACCGCGGTGAATAGGCCCGCCCGCACATGCCGTAATTTCCCGCACCAAAACTGCCGCCCACCAGCACCGTCAGCTTCGGCACAGAAGCGGTGGCAACGGCGGTGACCAGCTTTGCCCCATCCTTGGCAATGCCGCCGCTCTCGTATTTTCGGCCCACCATGAAGCCGGCAATATTCTGCAGGAATAGCAGCGGGATTTTCCGCTGGCAGCACAGCTCGATGAAATGCGCCCCCTTCTGCGCACTCTCGGAAAACAGGATGCCGTTATTGGCCAAAATACCCACCATCTGGCCATGGATACGCGCAAAGCCGGTGACCAGGGTGGTACCATAGCGCGGCTTGAACTCATCAAGCTCCGAGGCATCGACGATACGGGCAATCACCTCGCGCACGTCAAAGGGCTCGCGCAAATCGGCAGGAATAATGCCGGCCAGTTCAGCGGGGTCATAAAGCGGCGGCCGGGCCTCACCGGGCAGCGGCAGCCCGGGCAAGTTCAGGTTGCGCACAATGCCGCGCAATAACCCCAGCGCATGCATGTCATCCACCGCCATATGGTCCGCCACGCCAGAGAGCCGGGTATGGACGTCCGCACCGCCCAGATCCTCGGCACTCACCACCTCGCCCGTGGCCGCCTTCACGAGCGGCGGGCCGCCGAGGAAAATCGTCGCCTGGTTGCGCACCATGATGCTCTCGTCACACATCGCCGGCACATAGGCGCCACCCGCGGTGCAACTGCCCATCACCGCCGCCAACTGCGCAATTCCTGCCGCCGACATATTGGCCTGATTGAAGAAAATCCGGCCGAAATGGTCACGATCAGGAAATATCTCATCCTGATTGGGCAGGTTGGCGCCGCCACTATCCACCAGATAGAGGCAGGGCAGCCGGTTCTGCGCCGCCACCTCCTGCGCGCGCAAGTGTTTCTTGACCGTGATGGGGTAGTAGCTGCCGCCCTTCACCGTCGCGTCATTGGCCACGATCACGCAAAGCCGGCCCGATACGCGGCCAAGGCCGGTGATAATGCCCCCGCCCGGCACCTCGTCGCCATACATGCCATGCGCGGCCAGCGGCGAGAGTTCCAGGAAGGGCGAGCCCGCATCCAGCAGCCGCTCCACCCGTTGCCTAGGCAATAATTTACCGCGGGCGGTATGCCTGGCGCGGGCACGCTCATTGCCCCCCAGCGCCGCCAGCGCCGTGCGCGCGGCGAGGGTTTCCAGCAGGGCATTGTTATGTGCCGCGCGCGTGCGGAACTCAGCGCTGCGGGTATTGATGGCGGATTGGAGGATCATGCGGATTCGCGGAACAATTCCCGCCCGATCAGCATCCGGCGGATCTCACTCGTGCCAGCGCCGATCTCGTAGAGCTTTGCGTCGCGCAGCAGCCGCCCTGTGGGGTAGTCGTTGATATAGCCATTGCCGCCCAAAATCTGGATGGCGTCGAGCGCCAATTTGGTCGCGGTTTCGGCGGCGAACAAAATCGCCCCGGCCGCGTCCTTGCGTGAGGCGCGCCCGGCATCACAGGCCCGCGCCACGGCATAAACATAGGCCCGCGCTGCATTCATCTGGGTGTACATATCGGCCACCTTGCCCTGGATCAGCTGAAACTCGCCAATCGCCTGGCCGAATTGCCGACGCTCGTGGATATAGGGCAGCACCACATCCATCGCCGCCTGCATAATGCCCAAGGGCCCGGCGGCCAGCACAGCGCGCTCGTAATCCAGGCCACTCATCAATACGCGCACGCCGCCATTCACCGCGCCCAGCACATTCTCCTCCGGCACCTCGCAATCCTGGAAGACGAGTTCCGAAGTGGGGCTGCCGCGCATGCCCAGCTTGTCCAGCTTTTGCGCCGGGGTGAAACCGGCAAATCCGCGCTCGACAATGAAGGCGGTGATGCCCTTCGCGCCGGCGGCCGGGTCGGTCTTGGCATAGACCACCAGCGTCTCGGCATAATGCGCATTGGTGATCCACATCTTGGTGCCGTTCAGCACCCAGCGGTCGCCGCGTTTTTCGGCACGCAGCTTCATGCTCACCACGTCGCTGCCTGCAGCTGGTTCGCTCATCGCCAGCGCGCCCAGATGCTCGCCGGAGATGAGCTTGGGCAGGTATCTGCGCCGCTGCTCCTCGCTGCCATTGCGAAAAATCTGGTTGATGCAAAGGTTGGAATGCGCGCCATAACTCAGCCCCACCGAGGCGCTGGCGCGGCTCACCTCCTCGATGGCGATGCAATGCGCAAGATAGCCCTGCCCCGCCCCGCCATACTCTTCCGAGACGGTGATGCCATGCAGGCCGAGCGCACCCATTTCAGGCCAAAGATAGCGCGGAAATTCATCGCTCCGGTCGATCTCGGCAGCGATGGGCGCCACGCGGTCCTGGCTGAAGCCGCGCACGCTGTCGCGCAGCATGTCCAGCTCCTCACCCAGGCCGAAATCGAGCCCTGGAGGAAGGGAATTGGGGAGCATCTCAGGCTGTCTCCTGGCTGAATTGGCGGCGTAACAGGCCGCGCATGATTTTACCCGTGGCCGTGCTCGGCACGAAATGCACCTCGGGCGGATAGGCATGGGCCGCAACCCGCGAGCAGCGATGATCCGGCAATGCCGCAGCCAAGCAGTGCAGCCTTCGGGGCCTCACAGCCAGCGCTTCCGCCGCTTATAGCTCTTGATATCGCGGAAACTCTTGCGCGCAGCGCCATGGCCGCCAAGGTAGAATTCCTTCACATCCTCGTTGTTCGCCAATTCCTCAGCGGTGCCATCGAGCACGATCTTGCCCTGCTCCATGACATAACCATGCGAAGCGACCGAGAGCGCCATGCGGGCATTCTGCTCAACCAGCAGAATGGTCACGCCCAACTCCTGGTTGATGCGCCGAATGATGCCAAAAACCTCCTTCACCAGCAGCGGCGAGAGGCCCATGGAGGGTTCATCCATCAGGATCAGTTTCGGCCGCGCCATCAGCGCCCGGCCAATGGCCAGCATCTGCTGCTCGCCGCCCGAGAGGTATCCGGCCAGGCCAGTGCGTTCCTTAAGCCGCGGGAAATAGCCATAGACCATATCGATATCAGCCCGCACCCCGTCATCATTGCGGGTGAAGGCGCCCAGGCGGAGATTCTCCAGCACCGTCATATCGGCCACGATGCGCCGCCCCTCCATCACCTGGAAGATGCCACGGCGTACGATGAGATGGGGGTCCACCCCATCGATGCGCTCGCCATTGAAGCGCACCTCCCCACGGGTCACCCGGCCTTCCTCGGTTTTCAGCAGGCCGGAAATCGCCTTCAGCGTGGTCGATTTCCCCGCGCCATTGGCACCCAGAAGGGCGACAATCGCGCCCTCGCGCACCTCAAGCGACATGCCGCGCAGCACCAGGATGACGTCATTATAGACGACCTCGATGTTGTTGACGGCCAGAAGGCTCATTACCAGCCCAGCCAATCGGCGCGGCGGTCGAGGGTGATGGTCGTCACCGGCTCCAGCCGAATGGTACCAGCCGCAACCAGTTCGGCCACACTGCCCGTCGCCGTATCGCCCGTCACCCGGGCGCGGTAGAGCGGCACGGCCAAGGTGCCGCGATGGTCGGTCGCGGTGAAATTGGAGGGAGCGCAAACACCATCAAAGCCCCGCGGCACCCAATTCTGCCGGGCATAGAAACCGTTGCGAATGCGCTCGCCGGTCATCGCCCCGCCATTCTCACCCGCACTCTCCATGGCTTCCACCATCAGCATCGCGGCACAGACGCCGGCGATGTAATGCACCGGCCGATAGGCAGTGCCGGCTGCATCGGAGATGCGCGAAATCGCCTGCACATTCGCCATCCCCGGCGCCTGCTGGCCCCAGACCGCAAGGCTGCGCACCGGGAAGACCACACCATTGGCGGCGATGCCCGCCGCCTTCATCGCATTCTCATCCATGCCCCAGACATTGCCGAGGAACTGCACCTGCACCCCCGCCGTCTGGCAGGCGCGCAGCACCGAGATATTGGAGCCCGCCGTATTGCCCAGATAAGCGTAATGCGCCCCGCCAGAGCGCAAGGTCAGGCATTGCGCGGTGTAATCACCCGGCGTCAGGGCAAACTGGATCGCCGGCAGAACCTCGAACCCCAACTCCCGCGCCAGGGTCTCACCAGCCTCCTTCGGGCTATTCGGATAGGGGTGGTTGGCGCCCATATGGACGTAGCGCGGCGCACCGGCCTGGCCGCGCGCCCGCCAGTCATCGCGCGCCCAAAGCAGCATCGCCCGCAGCGCATCGGAATAGGACGGGCCATAGAAGAAGTTATAGGGTGCCGCCTCCACGCCCTGCCGGCCCGAGCGCCCACCGGCATCGGTCAGCGCCGCCGAATAGGAGCCCGACACAAAGGGTATCCGGTCACGGGTCACGAAGCGGACCAACGCCTCGGTATCCACCGTGCCCCAGCCCTGGATGGCGGCAACACGGTCACGGCTCCAGGCCTGATATTGGCTGACAGCGCGCGGCGCCTGATAGCCATAATCAAAGCCCAGCACATTGGTCGGCCGGCCACGATTATTGGCATTGGCCCAGGCCAGGGTATCGGTCACACCCTGGCCATAGGGCACACCGACATCGGAGGTGGGGCCGGAATTATCCATCAAATGACCGATGGGCGTGCGCGTCTGCGCCATTGCCGGCAGCGATAGTGCCAGGGCGGCGGCGAGGATGGTCTTTTTCATTGTCGTTCCTCCGTTAATGCGAAAAGGGATAGAGCTTCCAATAGGCTTTGATCTGCTTCCAGCGATGCGCGAGCCCGTCGGGCTCGAAGACGAGGAAGATGATGATGGCGGCACCAATCGCCATCTCCCGTAGGAAGGAGATCGAGGCGCCGAGTTTGAGCGTCCGGTCGATCCAGCCCCCGGCCAGCATATCGGCCAGCGCCTGCACGCCTTCAGGCATCAGCACCATGAAGGCAGCCCCCATCAGGCTGCCCATCACGCTGCCCAGGCCACCGATGATGACCATCGCCAGAAACTGGATGGAGAAGAGAATATTGAACGCCTCCACCGAGACGAAGAACAGGTAATGCGCGTAAAGCGCGCCCGCGATGCCGGCATAGAAGCTGGAAATCGCGAAGGACAGCGTCCGGTAGTAGGCGAGGTTGATGCCCATCACCTCAGCGCTGAGATAATGGTCGCGCACCGCGATCAGGGCGCGGCCGTCGCGCGTGCGCATCAAATTCGCCGCCATGACGAACATGATGATGGTGAAGGCCAGCACTATGTAGAAGTAACTCTCCTCCCGGTCGAAGCGGATGCCGAAAAGTTCCACCGCCTCGGTCATCCGCCCGGACACGCCGCCGGTGAACCACTGCGCACGGGCAAAGAAATCCTCAAGGATGAACTGCGCCGCAAGTGTGGCAATCGCCAGATACAGCCCCTTCAACCGCGCCGCCGGCAGGCCAAAGACCAGCCCGACAAGCGCAGTACCCAGCCCCGCCAGAGGAATGCACAGGATGACCGGGATATGAAACCGCTCATGCAGATAGGCCGAGAGAAAAGCCCCCACGCCAAAAAACGCCGCATGGCCAATGCTGATCTGCCCGGTGAAGCCCACAAGGATATTCAGCCCCAGCGCCGCAATCCCCATGAAGCCAATATTGATCAGCAGGCCCAGCTCATAGCGGCCCAGAACCAGCGGCGCGAAACACAGCAGCACAATACCCAGCAGCAAGGCCCGCCGCGAGTTGCGCGTGGGCATGATGGTCATATCGGCGCGGTAACTGGCGTGGAATTCTCCGGCGGGGGCGAGGGCCATCAGACGCGCTCGATATTCTTCGTGCCGAACAGCCCATAGGGCTTGATCAGCAGGATGATGATCAGCGCGTAGAAGGGCGCGATATTCGTCATATTGCCCCAGTTCAGCCACTGGCTATCCACGTATTGCGCCAGATTCTCCAGCACCCCCACGATGATGCCGCCCAACATGGCGCCCACCACCGAATCCAACCCGCCCAGGATCACCGCCGGAAACACCTTGATGCCGTAGAAGGACAGGCCGGAGGACACCCCGGACACCACCCCTACCACCACCCCGGCCACGGCGGAGACCACCGCCGAAATCGCCCAACTCATGGCAAAAACCTGCGGCACGGAAATGCCGAGCGACTGCGCCACCTGCTGGTCAAACGCCGTCGCGCGCATGGCCAGCCCATGCTTGGAGAAATTGAAGAACCACCAAAACCCCAGCATGATCATCAGCGACAGCGCGATGGAGAGCAGATAAACGCTCTGCACCTCCAGCCCCATGATCCTGATGCGCTCGACCGGAAAAATCGCCGGGAAGGGCTGGGCGAAGACGCCAAACATCCACTTCATCAGCGCCTGGAAGAAGATGGAAAGCCCCACGGTGGCCATGATGACCGAGATCACCGGTTCACCAATCAATGGCCGCAACACCATCACCTGCAGCACCACGCCAAACACCGTCATGAAGGCGAGTGCCACCGGAAAACCAATCCAGAACGGCAATTGCCAATAGGTCAGCAGCCACCAGCACGCCCAGGCGCCGATCAGCATGAACTCCCCTTGGGCGAAATTCACCACCTGCGACGCCTTGTAGATCAGCACGAAACTCATCGCGACAACGCCATACAGCGCCCCCACGATCAGCCCATTGAGCACCAGTTGGAACAGCAATCCGGTTTCCATCACGCGGCTTTCCTCACGGTCAGGGTGGTGCGAATGCGGCTCCTCGTGCCGTCCTGAAACTTGATCTCGGTATCCACCGGAATGGCTACGGCGCCGGAATAGATCGCCTCGATGATATCGGCATATTTCTGGTTCACCACGCCGCGGCGCACCTTTCGCGTGCGCGTCAACTCGTCATCATCCGCGTCCAGCTCTTTGTAGAGCAGGATAAAATCCCGTACCCGCGAATGCTCCGGCAGCGTGGCATTCACCCGCGCCACCTCGCCGGCCAGCAATTCCAGCACCTCGGGCCGCGAGGAGAGATCGGTATAGGTGGTAAAGGCAATGCGGTTGCGCTCGGCCCATTTGCTGACAATCGAAAACCGGATGCACAGCATGGCCGAAAGATGCGGCCGGCCATCACCCAACACCACTGCCTCAGCCACATAAGGGCTGAATTTCAACTTGTTTTCAATGAATTGTGGCGAAAAACGCTCGCCGCCCCGGGTGGTGGCAATATCCTTTATCCGGTCGATCACCACCAATTGGCCGCGCTTGTCGAAATACCCGGCATCACCCGTGTGCATCCAGCCATCGCGCACATCGCCGGTATCGGCCATGCCATGATAGCCCAGAAACATATTGGGGTGGCGCGTCACAATCTCGCCCACCCCATTCACATCCGGCTCCTTCACCTGCAGCTCGATATCGGCATTGAAGGGCACGCCCACCGTATCAAAATCCACCTCGCCCGGGCGATGCAGGGTATAGGCGCCGAGCAGCTCGGTCTGGCCATAAAGCTGGCGCATCGGCACCCCCATCGCCTGGAAAAACCGGAATGTATCCGGCCCCAGCGCGGCGCCACCCGTCGCCGCCGAGCGCAGGCGCGAAAACCCCAGCCGGTCGCGTAGGGCGCGGAAGGCGAAGAGATCAGCCAGGCGCGAATGCCCCCCCCGCTCCAGCGCCGCCAGCCCGCGCGCCATGCCAAACTCATACATCCGCCGCTTGAGCGGGCTGGCATCGAGCATGCGCGCGCGCACATCGGCGGCAATCGCCTCCCACATACGCGGCGCGAAGAGCACGAAGCTGGGCCCGATCTCGCGGAAATCCGCCATCATCGTCTCGGGCTCTTCGACGAAATTCACCCGCATCCGCGCGATCAGCCCCCAGCCGAGGACGTAAATCTGCTCCATGATCCAGGGCAGCGGCAGCACGCTCACATAATCATCATCCGGCCCCTTGGGGTCTGCTGCCAGATAGGCCTGGCAATGGCGCACCAGCGCGCCCGCGCTCAACATGGCAAGCTTCGGCCGTGCCGTGGTGCCCGAGGTGGTGCAGAGCACCGCCACCGCCTCCGGGTCCTGCTGGTCGAGCAGGGCCTCATAGGCACCAGGCGCCGCCGCCTCCCCCAAGGCCACAAGCGCCGCCGCCGAAATCAGCCGTGGGTCCTGCAGCTTCCACATGCCGCGCGGGTCGGAGAACACGATGTGCCGCAGCGCCGGCAACTCGGAAGAGAGCAGCTTATCCACCTGCTCCTCATCCTCGGCAAAAACCGCCACGGCGCCGGAGAAGGCCAGCAGATACGCCACCTCATCATCCAACGCGTCACGGTAAAGGCCCAGCGACTTGCAGCCGAGCGCATGGGCGGCAATCTCGCCCATCACCCAATCCGGCCGATTATCGCCAATCAGCCCCACCACCTCGCCGCGCGCCACACCCAGCGCCTGCAGGCCCAGCGCAAAGAGCCGAGTCCGCCGGTCATAATCCGCCCAGGTGATGCTGCGCCAAATGCCCAATTCCTTCTCGCGCAGCGCCACCTCCGGGCCATGCTCCCGGGCATTGCGCGCCAGGATTTGCGGCAGCGTCGGCGTCATGCTTCGGCCGTCACATCATCGGCCTCACCCAGATAGGCGCGCCTCACCTGCGGGTCGGCCAGCACCGCCGCCGGCGCGCCCTCGGCCAGTTTGCGGCCGAAATCCAGCACCATCACCCGGTGGGATATATCCATCACCACGCCCATATCATGCTCGATCATCAGCACTGTCATGCCCCATTCCTGGTTCAGGTCGATGATGAAGCGGGCCATATCCTCCTTCTCCTCGAGGTTCATGCCCGCCATGGGTTCATCGAGGAGGATCAGCTTGGGGTTCACCGCCACCGCGCGCGCCAGCTCCACCCGCTTGCGCAACCCATAGCTGAGCGTGCCGGCCGGCGCCTTGCGCACATGGGCAATCTCAAGGAAATCAATAATCTCCTCTACTGCGCGCCGGTGGAGCACCTCCTCGCGCTCGGCCCCGCCCAGCCAATAGAGCATGCCGCGGGCGAAGCCGCTTTTCATCAGGTGGTGCCGACCCACCATGATATTGTCCAGCACGCTCATATGGCCAAACAGCGCCAGGTTCTGAAAGGTCCGCCCCAGCCCCAGCGCGGCGCGCCGGTTTGCGCCCATCCGGGTGATATCCTGGCCCTGGAATATCACCCGCCCCTCGCTCGGCCGGTAGCGGCCGGAGATGCAATTGACCATCGAGGTCTTGCCAGCCCCATTGGGGCCGATAATGGAGAAAATCTCGCCCGGGCGAACAGAAAAGCTCACATCGCTCAGCGCCCGAACGCCGCCAAAGCGCAGAGACAGGTTTTCCGCCGCCAGGATCCTCGCCTCGTCCAATTTCCGCCCCTTGTTCTTGGCCGCGACGCTAGGCAAAACCCAAAGCCCGGGCAAGGGCGTTGTGGTGGCAGCGCCGGGCCTGGGTGCAATGAGCGCAAAACCGGTAAACTCACGGCCGAATTGGGCCGAAAGGAACCTCCATGGCTTCCGACCTCATCGCCGCGCTGGAAGAGGCGCGTCGCGGCCTGCTCGACCTCTCGACCCGCAACCGCCTGCTGGCCCTGCCAGCACCGGGCCGCGCGCGGGGGGTGCTGCTGCTCGATGAGGAGAATGCCACCGCCATCCTGGCCAAGCTCAAGGCGGCCAAGCCCTTCGGCTTCGAAGCGGTGGGCGAGGCACCGCCGCCCAAACGCGGCACCAAAGCCGAGGGCGTCACCCTGGCCGGCGCAACCCCGCGCGAGGAATGGCAGCAGGATAACAGGCTTCGCGTCCGCCTGCCGCCGGCCGAACTGGCCAGAAAACTGCGCGACATCATCGCCGATGCCCGCACCGCGCGGGAGGAAAGCGGCGTCCCCAGCCTGTTCCTCGCCCTCGGCGCTCTCGCCTGGCGGGACCCCGGCACGCCACAGACCGAACGCCTCGCCCCGCTCATCCTCATCCCCGCCACGATCGAGCGCGAGGGCGTCTCCAACCAATTCCGCCTGCGCGCCAATGCCGAGGAGGCGGCGGAGAACCTCTCCCTGCGCGAAAAACTCGCCAGCATGGGCCTGGAACTGCCGGAATTCGAGGCCGAGGATTACGACCCCAGCCGCTGGGCCGACGCCATCGCCACGATCATCGCCCCGCGCGAGGGCTGGCGGGTGCAGGCCGATACCATCGCCATCGGCCTATTCTCCTTCGGCAAATTCCTGATGTGGCGCGACCTTTCGCCCCAGGCCAATCCGGGGCTGGCCGAGCACCCGCTGGTCCGCACCCTGGTGGGCGGCGAGCCCCTGCCGCCCCAGCCCGCCGCCTTTGCCGATGATGCCGATGTGGATGAGGTCATCAGCGTCGAGCGGCTCGACCATGTGGTGGAGGTGGATGGCAGCCAGGCCCTGGCCACCGAATTGGCCAGGCGCGGCGGCCATGTCGTCATCCAGGGCCCACCGGGCACGGGCAAGAGCCAGTCCATCTGCAATATCCTGGCCCAGGCGGTGCTGGATGGCCGCTCCGTGCTTTTCGTGGCGGAAAAACTGGCAGCGCTGGAGGTGGTGCAGCGCCGGCTGACCAATCTAGGCCTCGGCGCCGCCTGCCTGGAACTGCATAGCGAGAAGCAATCCAAACGCGCCGTGCTGGATGAGTTGCGCGCCACCCTGGCCCTGCCAATGCCTCCCGCGCCCGACGCGGCACAAGTGGTCAAACGCCTGGGCGAAATGCGCGGCCGGCTCAACCGCCATGCGGCGGCCATGCGCGCGCCGGTCGGCAATTCCGCCATGGCCCTGCATCTTGTACTGGGCGGGCTGGTGGCGCTGCGCCAGCGCGGGGTGGCGGCGCCGCCATTCTCCCTGCCCGCGCCCGATGCCGGGCAAATCCAGGCATGGCGGGACGCCGCGCGTGAATTGGCCGCCCGCGCGGCCGAGGGTGGCGCCGCCAGCGTCTGGCAGGGCGTGACCACGCCCCTCGACGCCACCGCCACCGAGCGCCTCTTATCCCGACTGCCGGGCTGGATTCGCAGCCTCGCCGCAGCACCCGGCACCCCCACCGAGGCCGAAATGGCCATCGCCCGGGCCGAGGCCGTGGCCGCAGCCCTTGGCGAGCCACCGCCCGAGGATGGAGGCTACCAGGGCGGCCAGACGAGGCTCGAGGCCCTGTGCGCCGATCTGGCCCTGCTCGCCAAACCCGATCCACGCATCAAACCCGAAGCCTGGCGGCACCCCGGCCTCGATGAAGCCCGCGCCACCCTGGCTGAACCCGGGGGCATATTCGGCTTCCTCTCCGCCGCGCGCCGCGCCGCCCTGGCCTGCCTCGCCGAGGTGGCGCAGGATGGAGCCACGGCAGACCCGCTGCCGGTGCTCGACGCTGCCCTCGCCCTTCGCGCCGCCGCCCAAAGGCTGGATGCGGCAGAGCCCTGGGCCCGCATCGCCCTGGGCGAGGGCTGGCGGCATGGCTTCACCCCAGCGCCGCCCAGCCCCATCGCCCCGCTGCGCGCAGCACTCGCCGCCTGCGCCGAATTGCGCGCCGCCACGGGCTTTGCCGAGGAGGCCACCTTCCAGGCCCTGGCGCAGCGCCTCACCGCCTGGGCCAGCGAGGCCGAGGCGCTGCAGCCCTGGCTGGCCTGGCAGCGCGCCCGCCAGGCGGCGCCGGAACTGGCCCCCCTGGCCCTGGCCCTGGCCGAGGGAAGCCTGCCGCCGGAAGCCGCCAGCGACGGCTGCGAATACGCCATGCTGGAGGCGCTGCTGCGGCTCGCAATGCGCGACAACCCAGCCCTCGCCGCCTTCGATGGCACCGCCATGGACCGCGTGGTGGAGGATTTCCGCGCCGCCGACGCCGCCCGCGTCACCCTCGCCCGCGCGCAAGCCACCCATGCCCATGCCCAGCGCCTCAAACGGGTGCGCGAGGGCGAAGTGCCCGGGCTGACGGTGCTGCGCGGCGAAATGGAAAAGCGCCGCGGCCATTTGCCGGTGCGCGAATTGCTGCTCCGGGCCGCCCCGGCGATTCAGGCCGCCAAACCGATCTTCATGATGAGCCCGCTCTCGGTCGCGCAATTCCTGGCACCGCCGCATGGCCTCAAACCCGGGCTGACCTTCGACCTGCTGGTGATGGATGAGGCCAGCCAGATCGAGCCGGTGGATGCGCTGGGCGCCATAGCCCGCTGCCGGCAAATGGTGGTGGTGGGCGATGACAAGCAAATGCCGCCAACCCGCTTTTTCCAGCGCATGATGAGCGATGAGGAAGAAGCACCCGAAACCGCCAGCGACACGGTGGCCGCGCGCGAGGTGGAGAGCATTCTGGGCCTCGCCAATGCCCGCGGCGTGCCCAATGCCATGCTGCGCTGGCACTACCGTAGCCGCCATGAGAGCCTGATCGCCACCTCCAACCAGGAATTCTACGGCAATCGGCTCTTGGTCCTGCCCAGCCCCAGGCCGCGCAGCCCCGCCTTGGGGCTCTCGCTGGTGCGGGTGGAGGGCAGCTTCGACAGTGGCGGCACCGGCACCAATGCCATCGAAGCCGCCGCCCTGGCCGCAGCGGTGATCGCCCATGCCCGCACCACGCCTGGCGATACGCTGGGCGTGGCCACCTTCAGCATCAAACAGCGCGACGCCATTATCGAGGCGCTCGAAGAATTGCGCCGCCAATCGCCCGATACCGAAGCCTTCTTCACCGCCCATCCGGCCGAACCCTTCTTCATCAAGAACCTGGAAAACGTCCAGGGCGATGAGCGGGACAGCATCCTCATCTCCGTGGGCTATGGCCGTGATGCCAGGGGCCGGCTGGCCATGCGCTTCGGCCCACTCTCGGCAGAGGGCGGCGAGCGGCGGCTGAATGTGCTGATCACCCGGGCGAAAAAGCGCTGCATCGTCTTCAGTGGCATCGGCGCGGAGGAAATTGACCTTGAGCGCGCCACCGGCCGGGGGGTGGCGGCGCTAAAAACCTTCCTGGCCTTCGCCGCACAAAGCGGCGCGGCGCTGCGTGCCGCCGGCAAGGCCAGTGATTCGCCCCTCGGCGCCGCCATTGCCCGGGTGGTGGAAGCGGCCGGCAAGCGGGTGGTGCAGCGCGTCGGCCTCTCCGGCCTCTTCCTCGATGTGGCCGCCGCCGGCGAGGCCGGCTTCGAACTCGGGGTGGAAACCGATGGCGCCGATTGGGCCGCGCTGCGCTGCGCGCGTGACCGGGACCGTGGGCGGCAGGCCGCGCTGGCCGGCATGGGCTGGAAACTCGCCCGCAGTTGGAGCCTAGACTGGCTGAACCGCCCGGCCGAGGCCGAGGCAAGGCTGCGCGCGGCCCTGGGCGCGCCAGAACCCCCAGAAGCCATCCTCGCCGCCGCCCCCGAAACCGGCCTCGCCCAGCCCTATATCGAGGCTGCATTCGAGGTGCCGCGCGAGACCGCCATCGCCGATATGCCCTTCGCCAGCCTGGCTGAGTGCCTCGCCAGGATCATCGGCATCGAGGCCCCGGTGCATGGCGATGTGGTGATGGAGCGCGCCCGCCTGCTCTGGGGCGCCGAGAGCCTGAGTGCGGCGGAGCGCAGCAAGCTTCAACAGGCGCTGCGCCTGTCAGGCCAATTGCACGGCGTGCAGGCGGTGGAAGGCTTCTGGTCCACCGAGGCCGCCAGCCCCGCGCCCATCCCGCGTGACCGCCGCGCCAGCATCGCCATGCTGCGGCGGCCGGCCATGCTGCCCCCAGCCGAAGTGGAGGCCGCAGCACTCGCCCTGCAAGCGGCCGCCCCCACCGCGAGTGAGGTCGAACTCGCCATGGGCCTTACCAGGATGCTGGGCCTGGAAGCCACAGCCGCCATCGCATTGCAGGCCAGGCTAGCCGCCATGGTGGGCTCCGGGCGGCTCAAACTGCTAGGCATGGTACCATGAACACAGCAATGCCGCCCCTCGATCAGCAGGTCACCTTCCTCTACGCGCAGGACGCACCAGCCTGCTGGGCGTTCTACGAAAATCTGCTCGGCCTGCCCCTGGTGCAGGACCAGGAGCGGGTGCGGATTTATGCCGTGGCCGGGGGCCGGGCCTTTCTGGGGCTTTGCATGGCTGGCGCGCCCCGCGCCAGCGCCAATCCCCGCATGGAGGGTGGGGTGTGCTTCACCTTCGTCACCCAGGATGTGGATGGCTGGTACGACTATCTGCAGGCGCGCGGCGCCACCATTCCCAAGCCGCCTGAGCATTCCGCGCAATGGCGCATCTACCACTTCTTCCTGCACGACCCGGCCGGCAATTTGCTGGAATTCCAGCGCTTTGAACGGCCGGACTGGCCAGCACCCGACAGCGGCGAGTTCTAACGCGCCAGCAGCCATTCCGGCAGCCCGGTCACCAGCGTGACGGGGAAGAGGGTGATGAGCACCACCGTGATCACCAGCATCAGGAAGAATGGCATGGAGGCCCAGGCCACCTCAGTCTGCTCCTTGCCCGTCATGGTCTGCATGACGAAGAGGTTGAAGCCGAGCGGTGGCGTGATCTCGGCAATCTCCACCAGCAGCACGATGAAAATGCCAAACCACACCAGGTCAAACCCAGCCAGCTGCACGATGGGAATGACCACCGAGGTGGTCAGCACGATCATCGACACACCATCAAGCGCCATGCCGAGAATGACATAAACACCGGTCAAAATGGCAATGATCGCATAGGGCCCAAGCCCGGCCGAGGCCACTTGCTGCGCCAGGGCATTGGGGATGCCAGTCAGCGCCATCGCCTTGGTCAGAAAGGCCGCGCCAGCCAGAATGAACAGGATCATGCAGGAGAGCCGCGTCGCGGCGGCCAGGCTTTCGAAAAAACTGCGAAAGCTGAGCGTCCCCGTCACACCCGCCAGGATCAGGCTGCCCAGCACGCCAAAGGCAGCAGCCTCGGTCGCCGTGGCCCAGCCGATGAACATGGTGCCGATCACACCGATGATCAGCAGCCCGCAGGGAATGAGCTGGCTCGAGGCGCGCAGCTTTTCCATGAAACTCAGCCGCGGCTCTGGCGGCGGCTGCTTATCCGGGTTCAGCAGCGCCCAGATAATAATGTAGCCGCTGAACAGCAGCATCACCAAAAGCCCCGGCAGAAGGCCAGCAATAAACACCCGCACAATCGAGACCTCAGCCGCCACGGCATAGATCACCATGATGATTGAGGGCGGGATCATGATGCCCAGCGTGCCAGCCGTGGCCAGGCTGCCGATGGAAATGCTCTCATCATAGCCACGGCGCCGCAATTCCGGCAGCGCAATGCGCGACACGGTGGCGCATGTGGCGGCGGAGGAACCAGAGACCGAGCCGAAAATACCGCAGGCCAGAATATTCACATGCAACAACCGGCCAGGCACACGCCGCACCCAGGGCGCGAGGCCGTTGAACAATTCCTCAGATAGCTTGGTGCGAAACAGGATTTCACCCATCCACACGAACATCGGCAGTGCCGCCAAGGTCCAGGAGCCAGTGCTCTCCCAATAGGCCGAGGCAAGAAACAGCCCCGGGCTCGGATTGGCCACCAGCATGGCAATGTAACCCGTGCCGGCCAGGGCCAGGGCAATCCACAAGCCACTGCCAAGCAGCAGGCAGAGAACGGTCAGCAGCAGCAGCGAAAGCGTGATGTGATCCATGATGCCTTACACTTCCGCCGAGAAATCGCCACGCGCGGCACGCTCTTCCGCGGCGCGGACATAATTGGGTTTTTGGCCGGAAAGCACGGTGACCATTTCATCAAGGATGGCCACGAGCAGCACGCCAGCACCCAGGGGCATGGCCATTTTCGGAATCCAGAGCAGAAAGGGCACACTGCCCTGCGCCATATCCTCGATCTCGTAGCTGAACATCACGTCATTGGCGGTCCAGAACACGATGTAACCGGTCAGGGCCGCGGCCAGGCTCAGCGAAATGATTTCAAACATCCGCCGGACCGTGGGGCCCAGCCTTTCGATGAACAAACCCACCCGGATCAACTCCCCCCGCCGGAAAGTATAGGCAAGGGCGAAGAAGGTGGCGGCAACGCAGAGATAGGCGGTGACATCATCCGCCCCGGGGAAGGGGCGGTTCATGCTGCGCAGCGCCACCTGGATCATCATGATGGCAAAAATGCCGAAGAGGCATGCCGCCGCGACGGCGGCGCTGAGCCAGTAAAGCCCGTCCAGCGCGCGGCGGAGCATGGCCAACTCAGCGCCGCGCGGCGCGGTACTGGGCGATGACGCGGGCGCCATCCTCGCCCGAGCGGGTAAGCCATTCGGTCACCATCTCGGCGCTCACCCGGTCCAGCGCTTCCATCAGCGCCGGGGTGGGGGTGGCCACATTCATGCCGCGCTGGCCCAGGATATTGGTATTGCCGGTATTGGCCTCCTCGGAGAGCGCCCAACCACGGGTCTCGGCCTCGGCGGCGAGGCGGCGGATGGTGGCCTGATCGGCCGCGCTCAGCGCATCAAAGGCGCGGCGCGACATGAAGACCGCGTTCTTGGTGTAGGTGAAGCCCACGGGCGTATAAACCCGGGCGTAATCCCAGGCTGAGCTGTCAACGCCGGTGGTGGCCGAGGTGACCATGGCATTGACCACGCCGGTGGCGAAGGCCTGCGGCAATTCGGCCGCCTGCACCAGGGTAGGCGTGGCGCCGATCAGCGTGGCGAAGCGGTTGGTCATGACCGAGAAGGTGCGGAAACGGGTGCCGCGCAGATTCTCAATCGTCTCGACCGGCGAATTGGTGTAAAAACCCGAGGAGGGCCAGGCCACCATATACAGCAGCGTCAGGCCCTGGCGGGCGAAGCGCGCCTCGATGAAAGGCTTGGTCATGTCCGACAGGCGCTTGGCATCGGCATAGGTGCGGCAAAGCTGCGGGATGCCATCGATCTCGAAGAACGGGTCTTCATTGCCATAGGCGCTGAGCAGGATTTCGCCGAGTTGCACCTGGCCCTGCTGCACGCCGCGCTTGATGGCGGGCAGCGGCAGCAGCGAGCCATTGCTGTGCATCTGGATAGAGACCCGGCCGGAGGTCGCAGCCTCGATCGCCTCAGAAAAGGTCTTGGCGTTGCGGGTGTGGAAATTGCCATCCGGATAGGCCAGGGCAAATTGCCAGCGGGCCTGGGCCGCGGCGTCCAGCGCCAAGGTGGCGGGAAGGGCTGCAGCGCCAGCAAGGGCCGCACGACGGGTAAAGGGCATGGAGGTGGCTCCCGAGGTTGATCTGGAAACTACCATCGGTTGGATTGCGGGGGACTGGCAAGCCCGCAAATCCGGCGGGTGTGGCGCGGCGGGGCAGGTTTTGCCTGCGGACACGGCAGGTGGTGCGCAAAGATGCCGCCCAGCGCCTTGCGGCGCTGATGGTTTTCGCGCGGATATCCCGCACCGCTTCCGCGCAAAGAACCCCTTGCGGCAGGTCAGCCCGCGGTGGCGACGTAGTGCTTCAGTTCCTCGGCCTCATGCTCCGCCTCAGCGATGCGCGCCTTCACCAGGTCACCAATGGAGACCATGCCAACCAGCCGGCCTGCCTTCTCCAGCACCGGCAGGTGGCGCACCCGGCGGTCGGTCATCATCTGCAAGCCTTCCTGCACCGTGCTCTCGGGGGAGGCGGTGTGCAGCACCCGGGTCATCAATTGGCCCGCACTCATGCGGAAGGTGGCCTCACCCCCGCCGGCCATGGCGCGAACAATATCGCGTTCGCTCACAATGCCCGAGACGGTGCCATCGCCCTCCACCACCAGCACCGCACCGATGCGATGTTGCGCCAGGGTTCGGGCGATGGAGGCCACACAATCATGCGGCGCCACACAAATCACCTGCCCGCCTTTTTGTTTCAGGATTAAGCCGATCATCATCGCTGCTCCCGTTGTTTTTTGGCAGCGGCATGTTGGCGGCTGGGCGGTGCCCAGGGCAAGAAAAACCTTGGTTTGCGCCGCCACCTAGCAGTGCGGCGCAACATTTCGTTGCGTTGTCGTTATCAATGCCCGGGGGCCGATAGGCTGCCCATCAGCTGGGTCTTCACCAAAGCAGCAAAGCGGCCATCGCGCGCCACCAATTCCTGGAAGCCACCGCGCTCGGCAATGCCACCCGCCTCAAAGACCAGGATTTCATCGGCGTCGCGCACGGTGGAGAGCCGATGGGCGATGATGAAGGTGGTGCGCCCTTCCATCAGCGCCTTCAGTGCCTTCTGCACCCGCGCCTCGGTCGCGGCATCAAGCGCACTCGTCGCCTCATCCAGGATCAGCACCGGCGGGTCCTTCAGCAAGGCGCGGGCGATGGCCAGGCGCTGCCTCTGCCCGCCGGAGAGCGAGGCGCCGCGCTCTCCCACCAGCGTGTCATAGCCATGCGGCTGGCGGGTGATGAAATCATGCGCCTCGGCCATCCGGCAGGCGGCCTCGACCTCCTCCTGCGTCGCGCCAGGGCGGCCCACCAGCAAATTGTCCCGAATGGTGCGGTTGAACAGCATGCTCTCCTGAAAGACGACACCAACATTGCGGCGCAGCGCCTCGAGGCTGATGTCACGCAGATCCAGCCCATCAAGGGTAACCCGCCCCTCCACCGGGTCCCATAGCCGCTGCATCAGCGCCATGGCGGTGGATTTGCCGGCACCGGTCTGGCCCACCAGGGCGATGGTGCGGCCGGGCAGGGCCTCAAAATCAATACCGCTGAGAATTCTGCCGCCGCCGGGATAGGCAAAACCCACATTCTCAAACCGCACATGGCCTTGCGCGCGCGGGAGATCGAGGGCGTCCGCCCGCTCGGGCACGGTGCTCTTGGTATCAAGCACCTGGAAGAATTCGAGCAGGGAGGGCGACTGGAACAACAGGTTGGAGACAAAGGCCACCGCCCCTTCCAGCCGCGCCACCAGCAGGGTGGCGAAACCCATGAAGCTCACGATCTCGCCCACACTCGCCTGGCCGCGCAAATGCAGGATGGTACCAAAGACGAAAATGGCGATGGTGCTGATCGTGGCGGCAGCGCGGGTGAGCACATTGACCACCGCCCACCAGTTCAGCACCGGAAATTGATGCGCCAGCACCTGGCGCATGATGTCGGAGAACATTCTCGTCTCCGAGCGCATGCGGGTGAAGGATTGCACCACCATGACATTACTCAACGCATCCTGCGCATTGCCGGCGAGTTGGGTGTGGAAGCGTTCCACCGCCATTTGCGCCGACTGGGTGCGGCGGATGACAAAAATGGTGACGGTGGTGGTGATGATGACCAGCACGATCAGCACCAGCGCCAGCCGCCAATTCAGGAACAGCGTGAGCGGCAGGAGCAATATGGCGCCAATGAAGGTGATGAGATGCTCCCGGAAGAAGGAGAGCCACATGCCAAACAGATTATCGGCACCCACCAGCATCACCTTCATCAGCCGGCCGGACTGCACATCGCCATGAAAGGCCAGCGGCAGGCCCAGCACATGCTCGAAATACCGGCTCATCATCTGCAGGCGGTTGCGATGGGCCATGCGGTCAGCCAGCAGCGCCACGGCGACATTGGCGCCGATCGCGGTCAGCCCCACCGCGGCCCAGATTCCGAGCAGCACCGCCGCCTCGGCCCAGACATTGCTCTCCGTCATCCGCTCCGAGCGGGAAAGCAGGTCGATCACCCGGCCAAACAGCACAGGTTCGAGGAATTGCAGCCCGGCCAGCGCCATGGCCGAGAGGGCAAGGCCAATCGCCACCTGCCGATCGGCGGCGAGAAGGCCCAGAACGCGGGCATAGAGCCTGATGAACTTCATGGGCGATCTCCGTGCCCGCCTCGCATCGCGCAAAGCGCGGCGCCGGGCAAGGGATGTTTCTTGGGCCATGATTGTGGCGGTTTTCGTACCCAGCTATGGCCTTGAAACCCGCCCGCCACTGCGCCACTTTGATCACCGTAACGGGAGCGGGAAACGCCATGGCCGCAAATCGGGCCAGTCTTGGACGGCGCGCGGCCTTTGGCATGGCCTGGGCGGGTGCTGCGGCGGCGCAGGCCTGGGCGCCCTCGCGCCCCTTGCGGATGATTGTCCCCTTCCCCCCCGGCGGCAGCACCGACACGCTGGCGCGGATGACGGCCGAAAGGCTGGGCGCGGCGCTGGGCCAGCCGGTGGTGATCGATAACCGCCCCGGTGCTGCGGGCAGTATCGCCGCCGATATCGCCGGCAAGACCGAACCCGATGGGCAGACCATCTTCTTCGCCAGCATCGGCACGGCGGCGACCAACCAGTTTCTCTACCCCTCCATCCCCCATAATGGCGAAGCCCTGGCCGAGGTGGCGGGGCTCTTCTCGCTGCCCAATATGGCCACCGTGGCGCCCTCGGCGCCTTGGCGCAGCCTTGGCGATTTCATCGCCGCCGCCCGGGCGCGGCCCGGCGCCCTGACCTTTGGCAGCAGCGGCGCGGGCAGCAGCCTCCATCTCACCGGCGCCTTGGTGGCGGCCCGGGCTGGCATCGACATACTGCACGTGCCCTATCGCGGCGCGGGGCAAATGCTCAATGAATTGGTCGCCGGGCGCATCTCCATCGCCTTTGGCAATATTTCCACCGCAATCGGCCTGGTGCGCGATGGCGCGCTGCGGCCATTGGCCACCACCGGGGCGCAGCGCAACCCGGCCTTGCCCAATGTGCCGAGCTTTGCGGAAACCCTGCCGGGCTTCGTCGCCACCGTCTGGTACGGGCTGCAGGTGCCGCGCGGCACGCCAGAAGCGGTGATCTCCCGCCTCAACCAGGAAGCCAATGCGATGCTGGCTGATGCGGCGGTGCTCGCCCGGCTGACCCATATCGGCGTCGCCCCCATGGGCGGCAGCGCCCAGGATTTCTCGCGCTTCATCGCCGCCGAGATCACCCAATGGAGAGAGGTGATCCGCACCGCCGGCATCACCGCAGAATAAGGAAAACGCCATGACCACGCCCCGCCGCGCCCTGCTCGCAAGCCCCGCCCTTCTCGCCTTCGGCCATGGGCCAGCACGGGCGCAATGGGCGCCATCGCGCTCCATCCGTCTGGTGGTGGGCTTCACCCCCGCCGGCACCACCGACATCGCCGCCCGCATCCTGGCCGAGCGGCTGACCCAGCGCCTGGGGCAATCGGTGTTGGTGGAAAACCGCCCCGGTGCCGGTGGCAATCTCGGCGCCGAAGTGGTGTCCAAGGCCGAGCCCGACGGCCATACCCTGCTGATGACGACGGTGAGCTCCGGCGCCATCAATTTCCCGCTCTATGGCCGCCGGATGCCGATCCGCCCTGAGGATCTGGCCGCGGTGGGGCTGCTGCTGCGGGTGCCCAATGCGATTTTCGTCGCCAATGCGGTGCCGGCCAATAGCCTGGCCGAGCTGGTGGCACTGCTGCGCGCGCGCCCCGGCCAGCTCAATATCGGCTCGAGCGGCATCGGCACCTCGCTGCACATGACGGGTGAGTTGCTGAAGCTGGCCACCGGCGTGCAAGTCACCCATGTGCCCTTCCGCGGCTCTGGGCCGATGTTGCAGGAGATGATCGCCGGGCGCATCGAACTGGGCGTGGATAATCTGCCCAGCGTGATTGGGCATCTGCGCGAAGGCAGGCTGCGGCCGCTGGCGGTGACCACCGCCACCCGCAGCCCCGCCCTGCCCGGTGTTCCCACCACCGCCGAGGCCGGCTTCCCCGCCATCGAGGCCACCGCCTGGTTCGGCCTGCAGGCCCCCGCCCGCACCCCGGCACCCATCATCCAGCGCCTGGGTGCAGAAGTGAACGCCGCCGTGGCCGACCCGGCAACCTGGGCGAAGCTGGCCGATCTGGGCGGCATGAAGCCCGATCTTCAGCCCGATGGCGGCACCAACCCAGACGCTTTCGAAACCTTCATCCGGGCGGAAATCGCCAAATGGACCGAGGTGGTGCAGCGCTCCGGGGCTTCGGTCGAGGGCTGAGGCCGAAACCTCACCTGCCACGCCGGGGCTGGTGCAGTTTTGATATGATCTCGAGCCGGTTATTGAAAGACGAATAGCGCGGGAAAGCAAGATCGAGAGGCTTTGCCCCTCGTTCTTTTCCCCCGCCACCCGCATCTTTCAGTAGCCTGCTCGATATTTAGTCGCGGCGAATGATCTCTCCAGTCCGCCAATCTTCCAGGGCCCGCACCCGCCGACGCAGCAGAAGGGGCGCCTGCCGGGCGGCGTCGGCGGCAGGGCAGGTCCAACGCTCGGCCTCACGGGGAAGGGCGGGCGTGAGTGCGGCAATCTGCAGGCAGGTGGCCAGGCGCTCTGCCTCCGGCGCATCGCGCCACATCGCGCAGGGCAGCTCCCAGCCATCAAGCAGCCATTCGGGGCGCGATGCCAATTGCCGCAGCGCCGCGGGCTCATGCAGCCATCGGCGCAGCAGCGCCGTGGGGTCCGCCATCAACTCATCGAGTTCCGTGATGATATGGCTGCAACCCGCCAAGGTCCTTTCGGCCGAACCGGTGATGATGCCGCTCGCCGGGCTGCCGCACGCTTCTGGGCTTGTCTGGCTCCATTCCGACAGGCCCTGGGAGAGGGCTGCAACCGCCATCATCTTGCGCCGGATGAGGGCGGGTTCGTGGTGGCCGGATATGCCGATATCCTGCAGCAAAGCCACCAGCTCTTCGAGATGGCCGGCCATGGCATCGGCAGGGACGCCGAGCACGCCCCCAACCCTGGCCAGGGCACGTTTGGCGCGCCGTTCAAGCTGTTCGGGATGATCCTGTTCCGGCGGCATCACCGCCTCTGCCGGCGTCTCATTTTGCCGGATCGTGAGCATCAGCAGCATGAAATTGGCCCGCACCCGGTCGCCATAGCGCCCGGTCTCCACCGCGGACCAACTGGCTTGGGCTGCCAGATCCGCAAGGCCCTCCTGCACGACCTGGCCGGCCGCGCGGCCGATACTGGCCGGGCTGGGCATCGGCTCAGCCGACACCAGCTCCCATAATCGCCGATCATGCGGCGTGGGCGAACAAATATCCGGCAGGCCCGCCCATGGTAGAACGTAGAAACCCGCGCCGCCCGAGGGATTCTTGACCACCAGCTCCATCGCATTGCGCTCCCCCAGCCGCAGCCGAGCACCAACCAGCATCGGCGTGGTAAAGGGCAGGCTGATCCCGCGCTCAAGAAATGTCGCGGACTGCTGCTGCGTCAGCCAGAATCGATCAATCGGCGGGGGGCGGCCAGAAGACATGTCGCGGCACCCTAGGCCGCATGAGCTTGCCGAAAGATTACCCGAGCGACGATCAGGCCAACCGCTTCTCGATCACGCCGCGCGCGGCGCCATCCAGCTTCAGCGCCACGCCCAGGCGGTCCAGCCAAAGCCGCTCGGCTGGGTTGATCTGTCCCATCGCGGCCACGCAGGCGGCGTAGAGCTGCGCCCGCAGCATCGGGTCACCCGCCTGCTGCGCCAGCGCCTCGGGTGTTGGCGGGTTGTCAAAACCGGCCAGAACATGCTCGCGCTCGGCCTCGTCAAGCCCGGCCGCATCCAATTGCCGGGCAATGGCGGCGCGCTCGGCCGCATCGCTCACGCCATCGGCGCGGGCGGCGGCCACCATGGCCTGGGTCAGCAGCAGGGCCTCGGTGGCCTCGGCGCGGGGCGCATCGGCGGCTGGCGGCGCTGGCTGGGGCGTCCAGGGCGAGCCGCCAGTATCGGGGATGCGCGCCCGAGTGGCAGGCCGAGGGGGCGGCGGAGGGCCCGCCCGGCCCGGTTGGGCTGGCGAGGGCGGCGGCGGCTGCACCGCCTCGATCGCCATATCCGCCAGGCTGCCCAGCAGCCGGCCAATCTGCCGGGTTTCGCCCGCCGTCATGCCAAAGGGGCCATTGCCGCGCCGGGCAGTGGCCCGCCGCGGCGGGGTGGCGGCACCATCGAGCAGCGCGCCGAGCATTCGTGCGACATTCATGGCCGCAGGCTACATCAAACCCAGCGCCCCGGCGATGGCCAGGATGGCGCGCTGGCAAAGCTGCAACGGGATCATCAGCCCGAAAAATCTGTCCAACAAACTTGACAGTTTTGCCCTCCACCGCCTCACTACATCCATGAATCAACCGCCGCACCGCATCTGCATCCTGGGGGCGGGTATTGGCGGCTTGGCCGCGGCCATGCTGCTGGCGGCCGCAGGGCGGGAGGTCATGATCCTGGAGCGGGCCGAGACGCTCGGCGGCAAGGCCCGCGCCATGCCCCCCGCCCATGGCATCACCATGCTGCCGGTGTTCGAAGCACTTTTCGGCGCCGCTGCCATGCCGCCACTCACCCGGCAGCGCCTGCTGGCGCGGCATCTCTGGTCCGATGGCGCCACGCTCGACATCGTCGATGGCATACAGGCCAATGCCGATGCCATTGGCCGCTTCGCCGGCCCCGCCGCGTCGCAGGGTTATCGTGATTTCGCCGCCCGCGGCCAGCGCTATTTCGAAGCGCTGCAAAAGCCCTTCATCGAGACGCATCGGCCGGCTGCCACGGCGCTTTCCACCAATGCCACCATGATGCGCCGCCTGGGGCTGGCCGCGCTGGCGCCCCTTTGGGAGGGTTTGGCCGAGCATTTCGCCGCCCCCCGGCTGCGCCAGGTCTTCGCCCGAGCGGCCTGCTGCGTCGGCGCCTCGCCCCTGCAGGCCCCGGCCACGCTGATGATGATCTCCCATATAGAACAGCAGGGCGTGTGGCAGGTGGAAGGCGGGGTGATGGCATTGGTGGAGGCCATGGCAGCGCATGCCATGGCACAGGGCGCCACCATTCGCCTGGGCACCGAGGCGGTGGATATCCGGCTGCGGGGCGGGCGCGTGGCCGGCGTCGCTTTGGCGAATGGCGAAATCCTGCCCGCCGATGCGGTGATCGCCAATGCCGATGCCGCCGCCATTGGCGCTGGGCTGCTGGGGCGTGAGGCAGCAAAGGCGGTGCCGGCCCTGCCGGCCAATAAGCGCTCCTTCTCGGCCATCATCTGGCGGCTCAAGCCACGCGATATGCCGGCGCAAAGCATTTTCCTGCCCGATGAACCCACCGCCGAATTTACCGAACTGCATTACCGCAATAGGCTGGCCACCCAGCCCAGCCTGCAAATCTCCGGCGGCAGCACCGCCATGGTGATGGCGCCCGCCCGCACCGATACCCGCCCGCTACCGCCAGAAGCGCTCACCGCCTGCGCGGCTGCCGCGCGCGCGCTGGCTGCCGCCGCTGGTCACAATTTCGAATTCGAGGACGACGTGCCCCAAACACCCGATGATTTCACCCGCCAGTATCCCGGCACTGGCGGCGCGCTATATGGCCAGGCGGCGCATGGCTGGTCAGCCAGCTTTGCCCGCCCGGTGGCGCGCACCTCGCTGCCCGGCTTTTACCTCTGCGGCGGTGGTACACATCCCGGCGCGGGGGTGGCGATGGCAGCCATATCCGGCCGCCTGGCCGCCGAGCGGGTGATGGAGAACCGGCCATGATGCGCGGTTGGGAGTTCAACCAGCCCGTGCCCGAGCGCGGCTATTGCTGGTGGTATGTCGATGCGCTCTCCGATGATGGCAAGCACGGCATCACCATCATCGCCTTCATCGGCACCGTCTTCTCGCCCTGGTATGCCTGGGCTCGGCGCGGCGGCGGGGGGGACCCTTCCAACCATTGCTGCATCAATGTCTCGCTCTATGGCCGCCCCAGCCGCTGGGCGATGACCGACCGGCAAAGCTGGACCATGCGCCGCGATGAAAACAGCTTCACCGTGGGCCCGAGCGGGCTGGTCTGGGACGGCAATAGCCTGACCATTTCGATCAATGAGGTGACAGCACCCTTCCCCAGCCGCCTGCGCGGCACGTTGCGGCTCACGCCCCAGGCACTCTCCACCCGTGCCTTCCAGCTCGATGCCAAGGGCCGGCACAAATGGCACCCCATCGCGCCCCGCTCGCGCGTTGAGGTGGAGTTCCAACAACCCGGCCTGCGCTGGTCCGGCCCCTCCTATTTCGACACCAATGCCGGTGCTGCGCCGCTGGAGGAGGATTTCTGCGACTGGGATTGGTGCCGCGCGCCCATGCCCGATGCCACGGCCATCCTCTACAACACCCAGCGGCGGGACGGCACCTCACAGGCCCTGGCCCTGCGCGTCGGCCATGATGGCTCGGTTGAGGATTTTCCCTCGCCGCCGGTGGTGCAATTGCCCAAGACCCTATGGCGCATCGCCCGGCCCACACGATCGGAAAACGGCCAAGCCTCGGTGGTCAAAACCCTGGAGGACGCGCCCTTCTACTCCCGCTCGGTCATCAACACCCATTTGCTGGGCCGGGATGTGACGGCGGTGCATGAAAGCCTGGAACTGGACCGCTTCGCCAATCTCGCCGTGCAGGCCCTGCTGCCGGTGAAGGTGCCGAGGCCCTTCTGGTAGGCGATCTGGCCGCCTATGGAGGGCTGTTCGGCACCGCCTTCGGCGCCGCAACCCTGCTGCCCCTGGGCTCGGAGCCGGTCTTCATTGCCATGCTGCTGGGCGGCGTGGGCGTGCCGTGGCTACTGGTGGTGGTGGCCAGCCTGGGCAATATCCTGGGTGCGGTGCTGAATTGGTGGCTGGGCATGGAGTTGGAACGGTTTTCCGGCCGGCGCTGGTTTCCCGTCCCCCCGGCTGCGCTGGAACGGGCGAAGCGCTGGTATCACCGCTGGGGCCGCTGGACGCTGCTGCTGAGCTGGATGCCCATCATTGGTGACCCGCTGACCATCATGGCCGGGGTGATGCGCGAGCGGCTCTGGATATTTTTGCTGCTGGTGAGCCTGGCCAAGACCTGCCGTTTCGCAACACTGGCCTATATCACCTTGTATTGGGCATGATGCGCCCCAGGAGAGACCATCGCCATGCTCGATAGCACCCACGACCCGCGGCCCCATGCCGTTGTCATCGGCTCCGGCTTCGGTGGCCTGGCCGCCGCGGTGCGGCTTTCCGCCCGGGGCTGGCGGGTCAGTGTCGTCGAGAAGCTCGATGCCGCGGGCGGGCGGGCCTATGTCTATCGGCAGGATGGTTTCACCTTCGATGGCGGCCCCACCATCATCACCGCGCCCTATCTGCTCGAAGAGCTATGGGCGATGTGCGGCAAAACCATGAGCGATGACATCACGCTCAAGCGCATGGACCCCTTCTACGAAATCCGCTTCGATGACGGCACGGTGTTCCGCGCCTTTGACGATGTCCAGCGCATGAAGGCCGAGGTGGCGCGCATCAATCCCAGCCAGGTCGAGGGTTTTGAGCGCTGCATCGCCGATAGCGAAAAAATCTACGAGGTCGCCTTCGCCAAGCTGGCCGATCAGCCCTTCCATAGTTTTTGGTCCATGCTGAAGGAAGCGCCCGATATGCTGCGCCTGGGCGGCATGCGCAGCGTCTTCAGCAAGGTGAGCGACTATTTCACCGATGAAAAACTGCGGGTGGCCTTCAGCTTCCACCCCCTGCTGATCGGCGGCAATCCGCTGACCACCACCGCCTATTACTGCCTGATCCAGCATCTGGAGCGGCTGCATGGGGTGCATTACGCAATGGGCGGCACGGGCGCGATCGCCGCCGGCCTGGTGCGCCTGGCCGAGGGCAATGGCGCCCAGTTCCGCTACAATGCCGAAGTGGCCGAGATCACGGTCAAGAATGGCCGGGCGAGCGGCGTGCGGCTGGCCAATGGCGAGACCATCGCCGCCGATATTGTCGTCAGCAATGCCGATCCGGCCTGGACCTATTCCCGCCTGCTGAAGACCCAGAAGCGCAAGCGCTGGACCGATGGCAAACTCTCCCGCGCGAAATATTCGATGAGCCTCTTCGTCTGGTATTTCGGCACCAATCGGCGCTTCGAGGATGTCTATCACCACGCCATGGTGCTGGGGCCGCGTTATGAGGGGCTGCTGCGCGACATCTTCTCCGGCAAGCCGCTGGTCAATGATATGAGCCTGTATCTGCACCGCCCCTCGGCCAGCGATCCCTCAGTCGCCCCCCCAGGTTGTGATGCCTTCTATGTGCTCTCGCCGGTGCCGAACCTGACCAGCGGCACGGATTGGGCGGCCGAGGCGGAAGCCTATCGCGCCCGGGTGCAGAAGCGCCTGGAAGAGACCATCATGCCAGGGCTGGGCGAGACAATCATCACCTCACGCGTACTCACCCCGCAGGATTTCCGCGACCGGCTGCTCTCCTATCAGGGCGCCGCCTTCGCCATGCAGCCGCAATTGTTCCAAAGCGCCTGGTTCCGCCCGCACAATAAGAGCGAGGAGGTCGAGGGGCTGTTCCTGGTCGGCGCCGGCACCCATCCGGGGGCCGGGGTGCCCGGGGTGATTTCCTCGGCCAAGATCCTCGATGAGTTGGTGCCGGCGGGGGCCGAATTCATCAGGCGGTGATCGCCGCCTGAACCTCACTCATACCAGCCCACATCCAGCGTCGCGACCTCGCCAAAGGTCGTCCCCCGCCGGCCAGCCTCGCGGATGATCGGCCAACTCGTGCCGGTCATGCTCAGAAACGGCCAAGGGTCCCGCCGGTCCCAACTGACATCGCGGGTCGTGGCCAGCCGCCGCGCCCGGCCGAAGAAGCCGGCGCGAAACGGCGCCAGATCGGTCAGCGCCGAATAGAATTGCTGCAGCACCCGCTCCGGCCGAAAGCGCGGCGGGCGGCCTTCCAGCAGCGCGGGCGCGATATCGGCGGTCTCGAAAAAATGCAGGCCTGAGGTGGTGCGCGGGTTGCACTCAATGCCCCAGGGCCGGTCATCCGCATCGAGGATGAAATCGAATGACAAAAAACCTGTCCAGCCCGTACCCGCAGCAAAGCGGGCAATCCAGGCCTCAGTCGCGGCATGGGCGATGCGCTCAAAGGCAATGGCCACCGAACCCGAAAATTGCGCGCCCTGATACAGCACATTGCCCACCACCTGCCCCTGCCGCGCAATCGCACAGGAGCTGACGATGCGGCCATGAATGCGCCGCTGCAGAATGGTTTCCTCCTCCGCCTCAGGCGGTGCCTGCCCGGCGGCGAAAAAGCGCACGCCACGGCCCGAGCATGAATGCACCGGCTTGGTGATAAAATCGCCCGAAGCCGCGAGCGCCGCGGCCTCGGGCGAGCCCAAGGCCGCGCTGGGCGGCACATCCAGCCCCAGCCCCTCTGCCAAAGTGATAAAGCCGCGCTTGTGATAGGCGCGCAGCACCGCCTCGGGCGGCATGGTCATCAGCCGTGCCGGGCTGCGCAAATGCGCCACATGCATCGTCTCCTCAGAGACGGGGACGACAAGCTCCACCCCCTCCGCCGCGATAACGCCCGCGAGATCTTGCAAATAACCCGCCTTGCTCACCGCCGGCGCCCTTACCTTATGGCTGGCGGCCACCGCGCGGGAGGCCCCGGCCAGGGTCCAGCCAAAGGGTTCGGCCACCACCACGCGCCAATCATGGGCGGCGAAGCTGCGCGCGATATCCAGCGCCTTGGGCAACCGGCCCAGGGTGAGCAGCACCGTGCGCGTCATGCCCGGGGGGTGACGCGGCACATCACCTGTTGGGTGGGGCGGGTGGTGAGCCGGGCGGCAGGGCGCACCCGGCCCGGCTCCAGCACGTGAAAATCAAAGCGGCGGAACAGCCGGGCAATCAGCAGCACCGCCTCGGTGGTGGCAAAGGCAGCACCGGCACAAACCCGCGGCCCCAGGCCAAAGGGGATATAGGTGCCCGGCGTCATTTCCGCCTCCCGCTCGGGGGTAAAACGGTCCGGGTCGAAGACATGCGGGTTGGTCCAGAAGGCCTGATGGCGATGCAGCACCCAGGGCGCCACCATGATCATGGCGCCGCGCTTGACCTTATGGGTGCCAATGGTCGTCGCCTCCAGCGCCACCCGCGGCAGAAAGGTGATGGGCGGGTAGAGCCGCAAGGTCTCGCGAAAAATGTTGCGGATGAAGACCAGGCTGCGGATATGCTCAAAGCCGATCTCGCCGGGCCCCACCACCGCATCGATCTCAGCACGCAGCCGCGCCACCATCGCTGGCTGCGTCGCCAGAATGAAAAATACCCAAGTGAGCACCGAGGCAGAGGTCTCATGCCCGGCCAGGAACAGCACACCCAACTGGTCAATCAACTCCTCACGCGTAAAAGCCACCCCATCGGTGCCACGGGCGGCGACCACGGCGGCGGTGATATCGTCAAACTTGGCCCCGGCCTCCAAATGGCTGTCCAGCAGCGCGCCAAGATGGCCGCGGATCAGCCCGCAGGCATCCAGCACGCTTTGCTTTTGCGGCGCGCTTTTCCAGGCCGGATCAAAAATCAGCCGGCTGATTTCCACCTGCGCCACGCTGCGCTCGAATTCGGAAAACGCGTCGAACACATCATGCGCCGCCTGGGTTTCGAGGCTGGTGGAGAAGACGGTGCGGCAAATGATATCGGCGGTAAGGTGGCTCATCGCCAAATCAAGCGAGAAGGGCGTGCCCGCACCAGCGCCCAGCGTGGCCTCGGCCTGCTCCACGCCCGCCACCATATCGGGGAAGGCGCGGCTCACCCGCATCATGGTCAATGACGGGTCGATCATCGCCCGCTGCCGCGCCCAGGTCGCGCCGGAACTGACGAAAATACTATCGCCGATCAAGGGCTCAAGCGCTTCGACCATCAGGTCCGATTTGGGGAAAATCCCCTCCGGATCAGCCAGCACCCGCCGCACCTGCGCCGGTTCATTGACGATCAAAATCGACCGGCGGGACCAGCCGAGCCAGCCGATCTTCTGCCGAAAGGCAGCAGCCGGCAGCAGGCTCAACAAATCCCCATCACCCTGCAGGGCGAGGCGGATCAGCGAGATGACAGCCGCATAGGAGGTGGGCCGGGGCGGGGCATAAAGGGCTGCGCTCATGATTGCGATTGCGAAACTTTACAGTGACAACTGTCAAGTGGCATTGTCAGCACCGGAGGACAAGAGAGGCCCCATGCTGCTGATGTTTCATGCCCTGGTGGCAATCCATATCGTGGCGGGAACGACCGGCGCCATCACCTTCTGGGTGCCCGTGCTGGGCCGCAAAGGCGGCGTGGACCATCGCAAATGGGGCAAAATTTTCACCCTGGCCATGCTCATCACCGGCAGCCTCGCGATTTGCATGAGCATCATGACGCTGATCGACCCCATGGGGACCCACCCGCATATGCCCGCAGGCTATGATGAGGTCTTCGTGCGGGCCATTTTCGGCTGGTTGATGCTGCATATGGGCATTCTGACGGTCAATCTGGCCTGGTATGGCTGGCTCTGCGTGCTGAATCGGCGCGACCATCTGGCCAATCGCACGCCGCTCAATATGGGCCTGCAAGCCGCGGTGCTCATCGCCGCGCTGAACTGCGCCCTGCAAGGCTGGCTGGCGGGAGAATATCTGATGATCGGCCTCGCCGTGGTGGGCATCGCCACCGGCGTGACCAATCTGGTCTTCCTGCTCAACCCCAAGCCTGCCCCACTGGTATGGCAAAAGGAGCATCTCAAGGCGCTCGTCGGTGCCGGAATCAGCGTCTATACGGCGTTCTTCGCCTTTGGCTCGGTGCGCATCCTGCCAGAACTGGCGCTCAACCCGGTGATGTGGGCCATCCCGCTCACCACCGGCGTGCTGATGATCCTCTACCACTGGCGGCAGATCGGCATGATGCGCCGGCGCGTGGTGACGCCCTGAAAATTCTGGTTGTGGGCGCCGGCGTGGCCGGCCTGACCGCGGCGGCGGACCTCGCGCGGCGCGGTGCCGACGTCACCATCCTGGAGCGCGCCGCCAGCCATGGCGGCAAGATGCGCCATGTCATGGTCGATGGCCGGGGCATTGATGGCGGACCCACCGTCTTCACCATGCGCTGGATTTTCGAAGGCCTCTTTGCCGATGCCGGCGAGAGCCTGAGCGATCATCTGGGCGTCTATTCCACCGATGTGCTGGCCCGCCATGCCTGGCGCGCCGGCGGCAGGCTTGATCTCTTCGCCGATATCGAGGCCTCGGTCGAGGCGATCGGCGATTTTGCCGGTGCTGCCGATGCCCGTGGCTATCGCGATTTCTGCACCCGCGCAGCCGCCATCTACCGCACGCTGGAGGGCAGCTTCATCGGTGCGGAAAAACCCTCGCAGCTCGATCTCGTGCGCCGGGTGGGGCTCTCCCGCCTTGGCGAATTATGGCGCACGGCCCCCTTTCGCAGCATGTGGTCAGCGCTGGGCGATCATTTCAGTGACCCGAGACTGCGGCAATTATTCGGCCGCTACGCCACCTATGTGGGCGCCTCCCCCTGGTTCGCACCGGCCACGCTGATGCTGGTGGCCCATGTCGAGCAGGATGGGGTCTGGCTGGTGCAGGGCGGCATGCGGGCGGTGGCCGATGCCCTGCGCGGCCTCGCCGAACGGCAGGGCGCCAGATTGCGCTGCGGTGCCGATGTCACCCGCATCATCATCGAGGGTGGCCGCGCCAAAGGCGTGGAACTGGCCAATGGCGAGCGCCTCATGGCCGATGCGGTGCTGTTCAATGGCGATGCCGCAGCCCTTCCCAGCCTCGGCGCCCCAGGACCAAAACCAGCCCAGCGCAGCCTCTCCGCCATCACCTGGTGCGTCAACGCGCCCACATCCGGCTTTGATCTGGCGCATCACAATGTCTTCTTCGCCGAGGATTATGCCGAGGAATTTCGCGCCATTTTCAACCGGCGCGAGGTGACGGCCGCCCCCACCATCTATATCTGCGCCCAGGATCGTGGGCTGCAGCCGCCCCCACCGGGCACCCCCGAACGCCTGCTGCTGCTCATCAACGCCCCCGCCGATGGCGATAGCCGAGACTTCAACGCCAGCGACTACATCGAGCGCACCCATTCCCTACTGGCATCCTGTGGCCTGCATATCGGCGAAGGCAGCGCGGTGGCGACCACCCCCTCCGGCTTCAATGCGCTGTTTCCCACAACCGGCGGCGCGCTCTATGGCATGGCCAGCCATGGCGCGACCGCGACATTGCGCCGCTCCGGCGCGCGGGGGAAAATTCCCGGCCTCTATCTGGCCGGCGGCTCGGTGCATCCGGGACCGGGCGTGCCCATGGCCGCCATGTCAGGCCGCCTCGCCGCCGCCCGCCTGCTCGAAGATGCCGCCGGGCGGAGCACATCGGTGGGTTTTGCCCCAGGACGCCACAGCCGCTGATCAATCGGCCGCATTGTCACCGCCCGACGCCTCCATCCTCGGACGAAACCTGCCAAGCTTCCCCCGCGTTGCGTGCCTGCCCCACATGTCAGGACCACGCCCTTGCGGATCAGTGCCGGCTGCCAAATCACCTATGACTGCCCACAACCCACCCCCATGCTGCTCATGGTCAGCCCGCATGCCTCACGCATGCCCGACCTGATAGGCCCGCACAGCATCACCTTCGCCCCCCCGGTGGAGCCGCGCGGCTATATCGATGGCTTCGGCAATGCCTGCACCAGAATCATGGCGCCGGCCGGCCGGATCACCATCACCACCCAGTTCATGATCGCCGATTCCGGCGCGCCCGAGACCATCCACCCCGAAGCCTGGCAGCGCCGGGTCGAAGAATTGCCCAATGACATCCTGGTCTATCTGCTGGGCAGCCATTATTGCGACACCGACCGCCTGGCGAATATCGCCTGGGAGCTCTTCGGCCAGACCGCAACCGGCCATGCCAGGGTGCAGGCGATTTGCGACTTTGTGCATAACCACATCAGCTTCGGTTATGAGCATGCCCGCGCCACCCGCACCGCATCCGAAGCCTTTGTCGAGCGGCAGGGCGTATGCCGGGATTATGCCCATCTCGCCGTCACCCTCTGCCGCTGCGTGAATATCCCCGCCCGCTATTGCACCGGCTATCTGGGCGATATGGGCACGCCCCCGCCGCATGGGCCGATGGATTTCGCCGCCTGGTTCGAGGTCTTTCTCGATGACCGCTGGCATTGCTTCGATGCGCGCAACAACACACCCAGGATTGGCCGCATCCTGATGGCGCGTGGGCGCGACGCGACGGATGTGGCCATTGCCACCACCTTCGGCCCCTGCACCTTGTCAGGCTTCGCGGTGTTTTGTGATGAGGCCGCTCGCATCACCTGAAGGGGGGCGCAACTTCTGGCGCCGCGCTGGGTTTCCATCTCGCAAATCGAGAAGGCGCGCGCCATGCTGAAAACCATCATCATCGCGGCCGGGGCGGTTCTGGCCACCACGCCGGCGATAGCCCAGCCCCAGCACAATCCCGGCCCGTCCCGCAACAATGCCGAACATGTGACGCACGCGCAGAGCGTGGCCGATCTCGCCACCATATGCGACCCGCAGATCACCGGCGTGCCGCGGCTGGAATCCATCGCCTATTGCCAGGGCTTCCTGACCGGTGCGGGGCAATACCATGCCCTGCTGCATCCCAGCGGCGGCCGCAGCAGGCCCTCCTTCTGCATGCCCAGCCCCGGCCCCTCCGTGGCCGAAACCGGCATAGGCTTCGCCCGCTGGGCGCGGGAGAACCCGCAATACGCCCATGAGGCCGCGCTGGATGGGCTGCTGCGCTGGCAGCAGGCGAATTTCCCCTGCCCGGCAGAGGGCCATGCCCGGCCCCCACGTCACCCCCGCTGAATACCAGGAGAATCCAGATGCACGCCCTTCGCCTCACCATCATGCTCGCAGCCGGCCTGGGGTTGGCCAGTTGCGCCGGGCTCAATTCCACCCAGCAACGCACTGCAACCGGCGCGCTCGGCGGTGCCGCACTGGGCGGCATAGCGGGCTCCTTCAGCGGCAATGCCGGGCTGGGCGCCCTGCTCGGCGCCGGCGTAGGCGGTGTTGGTGGCTATCTCTATGACCAGTCGCAGCCGCGATATTCTGGCCAGGGCTATCGCCGCTAGGCCCATGGTTTGGGCGGCCATGGGCGCTCTCTGCCGCCCGCAGTGGCAGTCTCGGTGGATGGACGCTTCGCCCACCACCGCCCCCCCCTACCCGGCCGCGCCCGCCATGTGCACACTCCCCACCCATGGCACAGATCGACACCACCCGCTTCCTCCAGGACCTGAACACGCTGCGCGAGTTCGGCCGCTTCAAGACCGGCGTCCACCGCCCCACCCTCTCGCCGCAGGACATGCAAAGCCGGCATTGGCTGGTGAAGCAGATGGAGGAGATCGGCCTTGAGGCCTCCATCGATGGCATCGGCAATGTGCTCGGCAAACATCCCGGGCCGGGCATCAAGCTCCTCGCCGGCAGCCATCTCGAAAGCCAAAATGAGGCGGGTTGGCTCGATGGTGCGCTCGGCGTGATGGCGGGCCTCGCCCTGGCCCGCGCCGGCCTGCCGGTGGATGTGGTGGCCTGCGCCGATGAGGAAGGCCATTTCGGCAGCTTCCTCGGCAGCAAAAGCCTGCTCGGCATTCTGGAAGAATCGCAGATCGACGCCGCGGTAAACCGCACCACCGGCCAATCCCTGCGCGACGCGCTGCGCGAAGCGGGGCTTGAGGGTGTCGCCCGGCCCAAGCTGGACCCCAGCCGCTATAAGGGTTTCTTCGAAATGCATATCGAGCAGGGCACCCAACTCGAACAGGCCGGCCTGCGCGCCGGCGTAGTGAGCGGCATCGTCGCCATCTGGCAATTCCGCATCATTATCGAGGGCAATCAGGACCATGCCGGCGGCACCACCATGGCCGAGCGCCGCGATGCCGGCCTGGCCGCCGTGCGGCTGCTCGCCGCCATCGATGCCGAATTCCCCCGCATCTGCGCCGAGCGCACGACCTGGACCTGCGGGCGCATCGCGCTCGACCCCGGCGCACCCTCGATCATTCCAGGCCGGGCGGAAATCCTCTTCCAGTTCCGCGACATCTCGGTGGAGGTGCTGAACCGCCTGCGCCACGGGCTGGAGCGCCTGGTGCAGGAGAGCAATCGGCGCGAGCGCTGCACAGCCACGCTGGAGGCGCAAAGCCTCTCAGTGCCCGTCGCCTGCGACGAGAAGATGCAAACCGCCCTCTCCCGCGCAGCCGAAGCCAATGCGCCGGGCCTGTGGCAAACCATGCCGTCCGGTGCCGGGCATGACGCGCAATACCTCGCGCGCATCATGCCTGCGGCCATGCTCTTCACCCCCAGCATCGGCGGCATCAGCCACCATTGGAAGGAAGACACCAAGCCCGAGGACCTGGCCATTTGCGCGCAAATCCTGGGCGATGCGGCAGAGGCCTATCTCAAGGCCAATTGAGGCGGCGGCTGCCTAAAACTCCTCCAGCAGCCGCCCCATCCCCTCAAAACGCTCGGTAAAGCCGCGCGTGCGCAGCGCATGCCAATAGGTCGCGGTATTGATCGCGATCACCGGCTTGCCGAGCCACATCTCCGCCGCCGCCGCCAACCGCACCATGGAGAGGTTGGTGCCCACCTGAATGATCGCATCCACATCATCACCATCGATCAGCCGCAGCGCCTCGCGGCATTGGGCGGTGGTGAAGGCGGCGATACCGGTCCAGCTTCGCGCCTGCATCGCGTGGTCGCGCACCACATCAAAGCCCATATCGTTGAAATACAGCTTCACCTGCTCATTCATCGCCGGCCAATAGGGGCTGAGAATGGCAATCCGCCGAATCCCGCCATAGGTGTTCAACGCCATGGTGCAGGAATGGCTGCCGATCGAAATGCCGATCCCCGACAAATCCTCCACCTCTTTCTGGAAGGCATCCGCCCCCCTCTTGCCATCGAAGAAGGTGACGGCGGACATCCCCATCACCAGATGATCAGGCGCGCAGGTCAGCACGCTGCGCACCGCATCGAGGGTATTCTGGCCGATCAGCTTAGCCCCGGCGATGAAGCTCTCATTCGACATCGCCTGGGTGTCGGGGGTGAAAATCCGGCTGTAGTGATTGGTCACCCCAAAGGGCCGCATCGCCTCGAAATCCGGCTGCACGATGGTGTTGGTGGAGGGGCCGATCACCCCAAATTTCTGCCGAAACCCCAGAACGTCGCGTGACATGAAAAATCCTGATAACCGTGTGCCACTCAACAGAAACGGAATTTTTCAACGATGCAAGCCATCTCCCGCCGCGCCATGGGCCTGCTGGCCATTGCCACACCCGCCTGGGCCCAGGCCGATTATCCCAGCCGCCCTGTCCGTTTCATCGTGCCCGGCCCGGCCGGTGGCGCGGGGGATGTGCTGGGTCGGTTGGTGATGGAGCGGCTGGGCCAGACACTCGGGCAATCCTTCCTCATCGAGAACCGCGCCGGGGCGGGCACCAATATCGGCATGACGGTGGTGGCCCGCGCCGCGCCTGATGGCTATGTGCTCGGCCTCGCCTCCATCGCCGCCAATGCGGTCAATCGCTGGCTCTACCGCAACCTGCCCTTCAACCCGGAGACGGATTTCGCCCCGGTGGCGATGATAGCCCTGGTGCCCAACCTCATGGTCATCGCCCCGGCAATCCCCGCCCGCAATGTCGCCGAATTCATCGCCTATGCCCGCCGCAACCCCGTCGCCTTCGGCTCGGTCGGCGCGGGCTCCTCGCAGCATCTCGCCGGCGCGCAATTCGCCCAGGCCACCGGGCTGGACATGACCCATGTGGCCTATACCTCCAATGGCGCCATGGCGACGGACCTGATGGAAAACCGAGTGCAGGTGGTGTTCCAGTCGATCTCGGCGGTGGCGGAACTCGCCCGCGCCGGCCGCGTCCGCCCCCTCGCCGTCACCGGCGAAAGCCGCGCCCCCGCCTTCCCCGATGTGCCCACCCTGCAGCAGGCGGGGCTCGACATCATCAGCACCGGCTGGTTTGGCGTCTGCGCCCCAGGCGGCACGCCGGATGCCATCACCCAGCGGCTGAATGAGGCGGTCAATGACATCATCCGCAGCCCCGAGATTCAGGCCCGCATCATCGCCGGCGGCGCGGTGCCCAAAATCACCACAAGGGCCGAAATGGCGGCCTTCATGGCCGCCGAAAGCGCGCGCTGGCGCCCGGTGGTGCTGGCCACCGGGCTGACGGTGGATTGAACGCAACCCCCATCCCCGCCCCCTGAGTGGCGCCAGCGCCCGAAGGGGCCTCTAGTCTCCTGGCGAAGCTGTGCCATGCTGGCCTTCCAACGAAAGCGCGGAGCCCCCCATGCTGAAAAAAACTCTGACCCTGATGGCGCTCTGCGCCAGCCTGCCGGCCTTGGCCCAGGTGCCAGCCAGCCTGCCCGCCGGCCCGCGGGTGACCATCGCCGCCGTCACCCAGCCGGTGCCCACCCAGCCGCAATACACCCGGGTGGACCAACCCATTCTGCGCGACCTGGTTCGCCAGCGTTCGGGCGGGCGCATCGAGGTGAGCCTCTCCACCCATGCCGAGCGCAACCTCGCCGGCAATGAAATCGTCCGTCTGGTGCGCTCTGGCCAGGTGGAAATCGGCGCTGGTACCCTCTCCACCCTCTCGGGCGATGTGCCCATCCTCGATGGCATCGACCTCGCAGGCCTCGCCCCCGACATCACGAATGCGCGGCGCATCGCCGATGACATGATGGCGGTCGCCAATCGTGACCTGGAGCGCTTCAACACCCGCCTCGTCGCCACCTACCCCTTCCCGGCGCAGGTGCTGTTCTGCCGCCAGCCCTTCACCAGCCTCGCTGATCTGCGCGGCCGGCGCATCCGCACCTTCGGCAATTCGCTGGTGGATTTCTTCACCGCCATCGGCGCCCAGCCCACCTCCATCGGCTTCCCCGAAGTCTATTCCGCCCTCGAACGCGGCGTGGTGGATTGCGCCATCACCGGCAGCGGCTCGGGTGCGGCGGCGCGTTGGCCGGAGGTTTCAACCCATATCTCCAACCTGCCGCTCGCCTGGGCGGTGGCCGGCTATATGGTGAACCTGCAATGGTGGAACCGCCTGGCGCCCGAAGTCCGCGCCTTCCTCGAAGCCACCATGAAACAGGTGAGCGATGAGCAATGGGCGCTGGGCCTCGCCGCCACGCGTGATGGCATTGACTGCAATATCGGCCGCACCGCCGAATGCCGCATCCACAACGTCGCCGCCCGGCCGATGACCGAGGTGGTGGCCACCGACGCGGACCGCGCCCTGGTGCGGCAGGTCTTTGAGCAGACCGTGCTGCCCGGCTGGGTGCGCCGCTGCGGCGCGCGCTGCGGCGAGGTGTATAATCAGGTGATCGCGCCCATCGCTGGCATGCGCTTCGGCGGTTGAGCATGTTGCTGCAAGCCGCCTCCGGCTTGCGCCGGGGCGTGGCCATGGTGGCGGCGGTGATGGCGTATCTGGCAGGCTGGAATTATCTGGCCTGCGCTCTGTTCATCACCTTTGACATCGTGGCGCGGAATTTCTTCGGCTTCTCCTCCCGCGCCACGGTGGAGGTCACCGGCTATGCCCTGGCCTGCGGCATTGCCTGGGGCCTCGCCCATACCCTGGCAGCGCGGGCGCATATCCGGGTGGATGTGCTGGTGAACCGCTTTCCGGTGGGTATTCGCGCACCACTCCATCTCTTTTCGCTGCTGCTGCTGGGCGGCTTCGCCCTCTTCATCGCCTGGGCGGCCTATTCACTCTATGACGAAAGCGCGCTCTTCGATGCGCATGACAATTCCGCCCTGCGCATTCCCATGGTGATCCCGCAGGGGATCTGGATGGTCGGCATTTTCGCCTTCGTCACCATGGTGGCGGTTTTGCTGCTGGAATCGCTGCTGGCCCTGCTCGCCGGCCAGCCGGAACGCCTCGATGGCCTGCTCGCCAGCCGCAGCATCGATGACGAGGCGGCCGAGGCGCTGGACGCGCTGAAAATGGCCCAACCATGATAGCGGTATTTTTTCTGCTCGGCCTGCTGGGCGTGCTGGTCTTCGCCGCCGCCTCGGGCGCGGCCGCGGTGCCGATCGCCGAAATCCTGATGCTGATCGGCATCTTCGTCGTCTTCTTCAGCTCGGGCGTCTATATCGCCGCCGTGCTGGGCGTGCTGGCCTTCCTCACCGGCTTTCTGTTCAGCGACAGGCCATGGTGGAATTTCGCCGGCCAGACGCTTTGGGGCCCCTCCTCCAATTTCGTCCTGGTGGCGGTGCCGCTGTTTCTGCTGATGGGCGAAATCCTGCTCCGCGCGGGCCTGTCGGATAGGCTCTACCGCGCGCTGAATGTCTGGCTCAACCGCATGCCCGGCGGCTTGCTGCACACCAATATCGTCTCCTGCGCGGTGTTCTCGGCCATCAGCGGCTCCTCAGTGGCCACGGCGGCAACAATGGGCTCCGTCGCCCTGCCATATTTCAAGGGCAGCCAGTATTCGCCGCGCTGGGTGCTGGGCTCCCTCGCCGCCGGCGGCGCGCTGGGCAATCTCATCCCACCTGGCATCACCTTCATCATCTATGGGCTGATCACCGAGACATCGGTGGGCGCGCTCTATATCGCCGCCCTGCTGCCCGCAGCCCTGGTCGTCGCACTCTTCACCCTGCTGATCCTGGCGCATGGGCTGCGCCACCCGATGGAAAAGCCCGCCAAACTCCCCATGCGGGAAAAACTGGCGGCGCTGAAGGACCTCACCCCCACCGCCATCCTCATCTTCCTCGTGCTCGGCTCGATCTATGGCGGCTTCGCCACGCCAACCGAGGCGGCGGCCCTGGGCGTGGTGGGCGCCATCTTCTTCGCCGCCCTCGAGGGCCGGCTGAATTTCCGCATGCTCAATGCCTCGGCCGAGGCCACGGCGCGCAACACCGCCCTGCTCGGCCTCATCATCTTCGGCGCCTATCTGCTGAACTACATTCTCACCATCATCAACGTGCCCCAGGCACTCGCCGGGCTGATCGCAGATTTGCCGCTGCCGCCCTGGGCCATCATGGCCTGCATCATCGCGCTCTACTTCGCGCTCGGCACCTTCATGGAGGGCTTCTCCATGATCATCACCACCGTGCCGGTGATTTTCCCCGTGGTGGTGGCGCTGGGCTATGACCCGATCTGGTTCGGCGTGGTGGTGACCATGCTGGTGGAAATCGCCCAAATCAGCCCGCCAGACGGCACCGTGATGTATGTGCTGCAAGGCATGCGGCCCAAACCCGGCGGGCCCATCACCGATGTCTTTGTGGGCGTGATGCCCTTCCTCCTCGCCTATCTGGGCGCTGTGCTGCTGCTGGTGATTTTCCCCGAAATCGCACTCTGGCTGCCACGCCTCCTCACCTAACCCTTTGGAGCTTCTTCCTATGTTCAAACGCATGCTTCTCCTCGCCGCCATGGCGCTGGCCACGCCCGCTATGGCCCAGAGCCCTGGCTTTGAGCGGCCAATCCGCATCATCGTGCCCATCGCGCCTGGCGGTGGCACGGATGTCTTCGCCCGGCTGCTGGCCGAGATCATCGGCACCTCCCTTGGCCAACCCATCGTGGTGGAGAACCGCCCCGGCGCCTCCTCCACCATCGGCACGCAATTCGTGGCCGAGCAGCGGGCGGATGGCACAACACTGCTCTTCACCGCCAATGCGCCGATCACCGCGGCACCGCATGTGATGACCACGCGCTACACGCTGGACCAATTGGACCCCATGTTCATCGTCGGCCATACCGGCTTCACACTCTGCGTGCGGCAAGACAGCCCGATCACCACGGCGCAAGAACTGGTTGCCGCCATGCGCGCCGCACCCGGCCGCATGACCTATGGCACCGATGGCGTGGGCGGCAATATGCATCTGGCCGCCGAGCGGCTGTTCCGGGCGCTGGGGCTGGAGGCGACGATGGTGCCCTTCCAGGGCGCGGCGCAAACGCTGACTGCCTTCAGCGGCGGGCATATCGACCTCTATGGCGGCTCCATCGCCGTTGCCATGCCGGCCATCCGTGACGGCCGCGCCCGCTGCCTGGTACTGACCCAGCGCGCCCAGCACCCGGAGGTGCCCACCGCCGCCGGCCTCGATGCCCTGGGCGTGCCGAATGAGGAGACGCTGATCTGGTGGGGCATGCTGGCGCCGCGCGGCATGCCGGCCGACCGCCGTGCCGCCCTGATGACGGCCTTCGAGGCCGCCTGGCGCACCGAGCGTTTCCAGACCCAGCTCGCCCGCTCCGGCGTCACGCAGGTTTTCCGCAATTCGGCAGCCTCGGCGGCGCTGATCACCGAGGAGAACGAGGCGCTGGCGCGCGTCGTGCGGCAGATCGGCATCGAACGGCAGCGCTGAGATGGAAACCCGCCCCGTCCGCATCGCCGTCGATATCGGCGGCACCTTCACCGATCTGCAGATCCTCGATGCCCGCAGCAGCAACATCGTGGCGTGGAAAACCCCAACCACCCCTGCCGACCCATCGGAAGGGCTGATGATCGGGGTGCGGGAGGCGGCGGAGAAATTCGGTTTCGCACTCAGCGATGTGGGCCTGCTGCTGCATGGCACCACCATCGCCACCAATGCGGTGCTGGAACGCAAGCTGGCGAATGGTGTGCTGCTCACCACCGCAGGCTTCGAGGATGTGCTCGAAATCACCCGCCATGTCCGGCGCGACATCTACGGCCTGGCCCCCGACCCCTTCCCCTGCCTCATCGCGCGTGACCGCAGGCTGGGCGTCACCGAGCGCATCAAGGCCGATGGCAGCGTCGAAACCCCGCTCGATATCGGCACCACGCTGCAAGCCCTGGCCGCGCTGCAACCCGAAGCGGTCGCCATTTCCTTCCTGCACAGCTACGCCAACCCGGGCCATGAACGCGCCCTGCGCGATGCCATCCTGGCCGCCCACCCCGCCCTGCCAGTGTCCATCTCGTCGGACATCTCGCCGGAAATCCGCGAATACGAACGCACCAGCACCACCGTGCTGAACGCCGTGCTTGTGCCGGTGGTACGGGCCTATATGGAAAAACTGGCCGCCCGGCTGGGCCAGGGCGGCTTCTCGCCGCGCATCTTCCTGGTGCAATCCAATGGTGGCGTCTGCTCGCTGGAAACCGCCGCCGCCCAACCGGCGCGCCTGCTGCTGAGCGGCCCCTCGGGCGGCGCACTCGCCGCCTCGCGCATCGCCGGCGAATTGGCCCGACCCAACCTCGTCGCCGTCGATATGGGCGGCACCAGCTATGACGTCTCGGTGGTGCAGAATGGCGGGGTTTCCATCGTCACCCAGGGCGAGATTGACGGGCTGCCCGTGCGCCTGCCCATGGTGGAAATGCGCACCATCGGTGCTGGCGGTGGCTCCATCGCCGCCGTGCAGGCCGGCGGGCGGCTGACAGTGGGCCCGCGCAGCGCTGGCGCCCGCCCCGGCCCCGTCGCCTATGGCCGCGGCGGCACCGAACCCACCGTCACCGACGCCAATCTGGCGCTGGGCCGGCTGGATGCGCAATTCTTCCTCGGCGGCGCCATGCAATTGGATATGGGCGCGACCGACGCGGCGCTGAACCGCCTCGGCGCCGCACTCGGCCTGGGGCCAGAAGCCGCGGCCGAGGGCATTCTCGCCCTCACCAACGCATCGCTCGCAGCGGCAGTGCGGCTTTCCCTCTTCGAGAAAGGCCTGCATCCCCGCGATTTCTCACTGCTGAGTTTCGGCGGGGCCGGCGGGCTGCACGCCACCGAAGTGGCCGATGAAATGGGCATGTCCGAGGTCATCTTCCCCCGTGAGCCCGGCACCCTCTCAGCCTATGGCATCATGTTCTCAGACCTGGTGCAGGACATCTCCCGCTCGCGCCTCTTCACCCTGGGCAGCCCCGCCCTGCCCGGCCTCACCGCGCTGATCGGCGAATTGCGCGAAGAGGCCGAGGCCCGCCTCGCCCGCGACGGCGTGGCCCCCGCCGACCGCGTGCTGAGTGTCGCCGCCGATATGCGCTATCTCGGCCAGGCCTTCGAATTGCTGGTGCCCTGGGGCGACGTAACCACCCCCGACACCGCCGCCCTGGCCAGCCTGGAAGCGCGCTTCCACGACGCCCACCGCCAGCGTTTTTCTTACTCCTCGGAAGGCGAAGTGGTGGAAATCGTCACCCTTCGCGTCACCGCCACCGGCCGGCTTCCCCGCCCCGAAACCACAGCACCGGCACCCGCCGAACGCGCCTCGGTGAAGGGGGTAAGAAAAGTATTCGCCAACGGCATCTGGCACCAGGCGGTGATCTGGGACCGTGAGGCGCTCAAGCCGGGCGATGTCATCGAAGGCCCGGCCATCATCGAGGAAGCCTTCGCCACCCATTACATCGCGGCGGGCTGGAAGGCCGGCCTCGCCGATGCCGGCGCCATCATCGCGACGAGGAGCCTCTAAAACCATGCTCTCCCCCATCGATATCGAGGTCATCCGCAACGCCCTCTCCGCCGCCGCGGCCGAGATGGATGTCACCGTCTGGCGCACCAGCCGCAGCACCATCGTGCGCGAATTGCTGGACTACTCCACCGCCGTCTTCGATGCCGATGGCTGGAACCTCGCCCAATCCGCCCGCATCCCGCAGCACCTCAATTCCATGTCGGCGGCGCTGCGCACGCTGCTGGAAAAATTCGTCGTGGCCGAGGATTGGGGCCCCGATGACGTCGTCATCACCAATGACCCCTATTGCGGCGGCCAGCATCTGCCCGACATCGTGGCCTTCCGTCCGGTGTTTCATGCGGGCGTGCGCATCGCCTATGTCGGCACGCTCTGCCACCACATCGATGTCGGCGGCCTCGCCGCCGGCTCCTACGCCGCCAAAGCGACCGAAATCTTCCAGGAAGGCCTGCGCATCCCGCCGGTCAAACTCATCGAGCGCGGCGTGCGCAATGAGGCGGTGTGGAGCATCATCCGCCAGAATATCCGCAAGCCAGACCTGCTGCTGGGCGATTTGCAAAGCCAGATCGCCAGCCTGGAAGTCGGCCGCACCGCCCTCGCCCGCCTCGCCGCCCGCTATGGCGCCGAGGCGATGCTGGAAGCATCAAAACGAATCCTCGACATGAGCGAGGCCGCCATGCGCGCCGCCATCGCCGCCATGCCCGATGGCACCTATGCCTTCACCGACCAATTGGATGATGACGGCATCGATCTGGGCAAACCCATCATGCTCAACATCGCCCTCACCATCGCGGGCGAGACGGTGACGGTCGATCTCTCCGGCTGTTCGCCCCAAGTGCAGGGCCCCACCAATGCCACCCTGGCCAGCAGCAATTCCGCCGTGATGTTCGCGCTGATGAGCGCGGCACTGGGCGGCGCGCGGGGCGAAAATTTCGCCATGAATGCCGGCTGCTACCGCCCCATCACCGTCATCGCGCCCGAGGGGCTGGTGGTGAATGCCCGCGCCCCCGCCCCCGTGGCGCATCGCGTGGCCATCACCCACCGCCTGCTCAACGCCATGTATGGCGCGCTGCATCAGGCGGTGCCCGAGCGCATCCCCGCCGCCTATTACGGCTGCTCCTATGTCACCACCTTCCAGACCGTGCGCGCCGATGAAAAGCGCGACGTGCTGGTGGAAATCGAGATCGGCGGCTCAGGTGCCGCCCCCGCGAAGGATGGGGTGAACGCCTATTCCTCCGGTATGCACAATAACAGCAATATCCCCATCGAGATGATCGAGGCGCAAATGCCGCTGACCATCACCCGCTATGCCCTGCTGCCCGGCACCGGCGGCGATGGCCAATATCGCGGCGGCCTGGGCCTGGTGCGCGAATGGCGGGTGGACAGCCCGCGCTGCTTCTTCACCGCCAATATGGACCGCTTCTTCAGCCAGCCCTATGGCCTGGCGGGGGGCGAGGCCGCCTCGGTCGGCAAACTCGATCTGCTGCGCGGCACCACCACCACCCCCATCCCGCCAAAATCCGACAATATTCCCCTCGTCGCCGGCGATATCGTCCGGCTGGAAACCTCCGGCGGCGGCGGCTTCGGCCCCGCCACGGCGCGGCCCGCGGCAGCGCGCGCGGCCGATCGCCGCATGCGCTATGTTTGAACATCGCCTAGCCCCCCAGCGCTGGTTCGAGGATTTCACCGAGGGCGAAATCTTCAACCTGCCCAGCCGAACCATGACAGAGGCGATCTTCCTCGCCTTCCAGGCCGCCAGCGGCGATAACCACCCCATTCACTACAATGTGGAATTCTGCCGCGCCCATGGCATGCCGCATATGCTGGCCCATGGTTTTCAGGTCGCCATCCAGACCGTGGCCGGGGCGGGGATGTTCCCCTTCATGGTCGAGGAATCACTCAAAGCCTTTCTCGACCAATCAAGCCGCTTCCTCGCCCCGGTCTTCGTGGGCGACACGCTCTATCCCAGCCTCACCGTGGCCAAACTCGAAGCGCAAAACACCACCGGCATCCTCACCATGGCCAGTTCCGTGCGCAACCAGAAGGGCGTGGTGGTGCTCGACGGCACACAGCGCTACCTTTTGCGCAAACGCCAATGAGGAACACGCCATGGCCCGCATCAAATATGACCTGAAAGGCACGGCCGCCCTCGTCACCGGCGGCGCCTCGGGCATCGGCCTCGCCACCGTGCGCATGCTGGCCGAGGCCGGCTGCCGCGTCGCCATCAACCACCTCGCCGATGACCCGCGGGGCCCAGAACAGGTGGCAGCCCTCACCGCCGAGGGTTTTTCGGTGCTCAGCGCCCCCGGCAATGTGGCCGACGCGGCGGACGCGCCGCGCATGGTCGAAGCCGCCGTCGCCGCCCTGGGCCGCCTCGATTACCTCGTGAACAATGCCGGCACCCCAGGCACCCGCCACGCCATCCCGCCCACAGCGCTCGACCTCATCACCGAGGAATTGTGGCAGCAGGTGCTGGAGGTGAACCTACTCGGCGTCTTCCGCTGCGCCCGCGCCGCAGCACCGCATTTGCGCGCCACGGGCGGTGCCATTGTCAGCGTCGCCTCCATCGCAGGGCAGAATTCGCCCGGCTCCTCCATGGCCTATGGCGCCAGCAAGGCGGGGGTGATCTCACTCACCAAAAACCTCGCCCGCGGCCTGGGGCCTGAGGTGCGGGTAAACGCCATAGCCCCCGGCGCGGTGGATAGTTCCTGGATGGTGGAATGGACCAATGAGGCCCGGCACGAGTCGATCGAAGGTGCGGTGCTCAAGCGGCGCTGCCTGCCGGAGGATCTGGCCGAGGTGATGCTGTTTCTGCTGGCAGGCGCTGCGATGGTGACAGGCCAGACCATCACCGTCGATGGTGGCCTGACGCTCTGATTCAGCGCGGCCCGGCGGTTGCCATCGCCAGCCGCGCGCCAGGCGCAATCCGCCGCAGCTCCTCCTCAATCACCGGCGCGGCGAGGATGAAAACCTCCCGCCGCGCCCCATCCCAAAAACCCGCCACATCCACCCCGGTGAGCGCTGCCATTACCGGGGCCGTCCCCGGCGCCGCCAGCGCCGTGGTCAGCCCCACCAGCCGGCCGGACCGGTCCACCACCGGCCCGCCGGAAAACCCCATCAGCGCCCCCATATGCGCGGTAAAGCCGCTGCCAAATCCCTGCATCCGCGCGCCGGGGCGGGCAACATGCCCCTGCGCCACCGCACGCCCCAGCCCCTGCGGCCCCACCGCCCAAACCGGCGCGCCACGCGCCGGCACGCTGCCCGCAACCGCCGCCGGCGCCACAAACCCAGCCGGGGCGCAGAGCACCGCCAAATCCATCCGTGGCGAAATGGCCATCACCCGCCCCGGCACAGCCGCCCCGCCATCGCCCCGGCGGAGTTCCACAGCCTCACCCGCCTGGCGCAACACATGCGCATTGGTCACCAGGGCCACACCATCACAGCCCGGCCCCTCCAGCGCCACCGCAGCCCCCAGGCTCACCCCATTGGCCTGCACGCTCACCAGGCTTTCAGCCGCAATCCGCCGCGCGGGGGTGCCGGCCGCCTGCTCCGCCGGTAGGCCGGCACAGCCCATCAGCAATCCCACAAACGTGGCAAGGGCGAAACGATACAGCACGGAACCTCAGCCTTCAGCAGGTGAAGGCCAGCACTATCCACAGCACCGGCAAATAAACCCTTTACGGAGCAAACGCCCGCCGATCATCGCAGCCGGGCGAAAAACCCCCGCAGCAGGTCGCCACACTCCCCCTCCCGCATGCCCCCCAAAACCTCGGGCACATGGTTGCATTGCGGGTGGCTGAACACCCTAGCGCCATGCTCCACCCCGCCGCCCTTGGGGTCATAGGCACCGAACACCACCCTCCCGACGCGAAACAGCGCCGCCGCCTGCGCGCACATCGCACAGGGCTCGAGCGTCACCGTCAGGGTGCAGCCCACCAGGCGCTTATCGCCCCATCGCCGCGCCGCCGCGCGCAGGGCCAGGATTTCAGCATGGGCCGAAGCATCGCCCAGCGCCTCCACCTGATTGCCCGCCATGGCCAGCACACGCCCCGCCGGGTCGGTCACCACCGCACCCACCGGCACTTCGCCGCGTGCGGCGGCCGCGGCGGCCTCGGATAATGCATGATCCATGGGTGATGGCATGCGTGCAACTTGCGGCGTAGGGCTGCTAGCGTCTAGCAAGGGCCATGCACAAATTCCCCGTCATCGGCCTGACCTTGGATGCCGAAGAACCCGGCGGCTATTCCAAATTCCCATGGTATGCCCTGCGCCAGAATTATTTCACCGCCGTGCGCGAGGCCGGCGGCCTGCCCATTGCCCTGCCGCATGACGCAGCGGCCGCGGCGGCGTACCTGGCACTCTGCGATGGCATCCTCGTCACCGGCGGCGCCTTCGATGTCGATCCGGCTCTGTATGGCGACACCAGCCTGCACGAAACGGTGAGTCTGAAGCCCGCCCGCACCGATTTCGAACTCGCCATCACCCGCGCCGCCCTGGCCGCCAATAAGCCGGTGCTGGGCATTTGCGGTGGCGAGCAACTTCTCGCTGTGGCACTCGGCGGCACGCTGATCCAGCACATCCCCGACAGCATCACCAATGCCTTGGCGCATGAGCAGCCCAACCCGCGCGACCAACCCGGCCACACCATCGCCATCACCGCCGATACGCTGCTCGCCCGCATCGTGGGCAGCGCGACCATGGCGGTGAACTCCGCGCACCATCAGGCCGTGGCCACACCCGGCCCCGGCGCCATGGTCAATGCCCTCGCCCCCGATGGGGTCATCGAGGGCATCGAACATCCCGGCTATCGCTTCGCACTCGGCGTGCAATGGCACCCCGAATTCAAGGTCGATACCCAGGACATTGCCATTCTTCGCGCCTTCGTGGATGCAGCCCGTGGATGATCTCCCCCCCCCCGACGAACATGATGACGACGCCCTGCCCGAGGCACGCGGCGAGCGCATCGCCAAATGGCTCGCCCGCGCCGGCATCGCCAGCCGGCGAGACGCTGAAAAGCTGATCGCCGAAGGCCGGGTCAAAATCGCCGGCAAACCCGTCACCACCCCCGCCACCTTCGTGACCGAGAATGATGCGATCACGGTGGACAATAAGCCGGTGGCGCAACCGCAGCGCACCCGCCTGTTCCGCTACCACAAGCCCGACGGGCTGGTGACCACCCATCGTGACCCGGAGGGCCGCCCCACCGTCTTCGACAAGCTGCCCCCCGGCCTGCCGCGCGTGGTCAGCATCGGCCGGCTCGACCTCACCTCCGAGGGCCTCCTGCTGCTGACCAATGATGGCGCGCTGGCAAGGCGGCTGGAATTGCCCGCCAATGGCTGGCTGCGGCGCTACCGGGTGCGCGTCTTCGGCCACCCCCACCCGGACGACCTCGCCGCCCTGGCCCAAGGCATCACCATCGATGGCGTGCATTACGCCTCGATCTCGGCCGAGATGGACGCCAGGCAGGGCGACAATGCCTGGCTGACCATGGGCTTGCAGGAGGGCAAGAACCGCGAGATCCGCCGCGTTCTCGCCCATCTGGGCTTCAGGGTCTCCCGCCTTATCCGCCTCGCCTATGGCCCCTTCCAGCTGGGCTCCCTGCCCAAGGGCGCGGTTGAAGAGGTGAATGCCAAGGTGCTGCGCGAGCAATTGGGCGTGGCAGCGCCCAAACGCGGCCATCCGTGAGGGTGATCGCGGGCGCCCATCGCGGCCGCAAGCTGGTGGCCCCCGCGGGCGATGCCACCCGCCCCACCTCGGACCGCGCACGCCAGGCGCTGTTCGATATGCTGGCCCACGCCCCCTGGGCAGAGCCCGATACCTTGCAGGCCGCGCGGGTGCTCGATGCCTTTGCCGGCTCGGGCGCGCTGGGGCTGGAAGCGCTGTCCCGAGGCGCCGCCCACGCCACCTTCATGGAAAATTCCCGCCCGGCCCAGGGCGCCATCCGCGCCAATATCGAGACCTGCCGCGAAGGCCCACGCACCAACATACTACCCACCGACGCCACGCGCCCGCCCCGCGCACCAGCCCCCTGCAGCCTGGTGTTTCTCGACCCACCCTATGGCGCCGGCCTGCTGCCACGCGCCCTCGCGGCGCTGGCCGACCAGGGTTGGTTCGCCCCCGGGGCCATTCTCTGCCTGGAAATGCAGGCGGATGAAACGCTGGACCTGCCGCATGAGGTGCTGGCCGACCGCAAACACGGCGCGGCGCGGCTGCTGGTGCTGCGCGCTGCCTGACGCGGCACAACGAACAGCGAGGGAAGACAAGATCGAGGGACCTTGCCCCTCGAGCACCCCAGGAGGAAACTGAGTTTCCTCCACCTTCGATAAATTCTTGATTTGAATATTATTCAAAGGTCCAGGAAAATCATTTTCCTGGTGGGAGAGCGCGAGAGGGCAAAGCCCTTTCGCTCTTATCCTCCCCCTCCAACTCTCTGTTTCCCCGCATTTTCCACCCCCCTTGCAAAGCCGCAAGGCTGGTAAATACTCAGGGCGCCCCGGCCGCCATGTCATAAGTCACCCACAAGGTCCGCGTGGCATGCTTGTCATACAGCGTGCGGGCGCGGTGATTATCGTCAGCGGTGATCCAGCGAATCGTCTCCCAGCCCCGCCCCCGGGCAATGCCGCGCAGCGCGCCCAGCAGCCCCGGCGCCGCGCCTGAGCCCCGCGCCGCAGGGTCCACGAACAGATCATCGAGAAACATCGCCGTGGTCGCCCGCAGCGGCCTTGCATAGGGCCGCCAATGCGCGAGACCCACCGCCTGCCCCGACGCATCCTCGGCAATCAGCCCGCCCAATTCATGCCCCGGGTCATGCAGCCAGGCCCAGACCGTGTCGCGCATCTGCGCGCTCTGCTCCACGCGGTAGAATTCGGCATAGCCGGCATAAAGCCGGTCCCAGGCCGCACGGTGACGGGGTTCGATGGGCAGCACAGGCATGGTCAGAACTCCACAATTCCAGCGGCGCAAAGGCCGCGCAGCAGGCCAGTCGCGTGCAAGGTCGATTCCATGCCGCCATCACGCAATATGCGCCTGACATCGGCCATAGCCATTACCACCGTCTCCAGCGTCTCGCCCGGCTCCAGCCGGGGTGCGGCCACGGCATGGCAGCCGGTGCTCAGCACAATATGGCAGCGATTATTGTTGCGCGCCGGGTCAGGCCAGATTTCGCCGACATGCCGCCAGGCCTCGGCCGCAAAACCGGTCTCCTCCAGCAATTCGCGGCTGCCGGCGGCGATGGGGTCGATATCCTCGGCATCCATGATGCCGCCCGGAATCTCCAGAATGAACCCCCGCGCGCCCTGCCGCCATTGCCGCACCAGCACCACCTCCTGATCCCGGGTGATGGCCACAACCACCACCCAATCCGGCAGGTTCAGCACCCACCAGGGGTCGAGCACGGTGCCAGCGGGCGTGCGCACCGCCTCCGCCTCCACCCTCAGCCATGGGTCATCCAGCACATTGCGGGTGGAGAGCGTCTCCCACCCGCCCGGTGCCGGCGGCGTCAGGCGGTTGCGGTTGGCGCCGCGCATTTGGGCCCGTTATTCCGCCGCCTGCTGCAATTGCTGGTTGGCGTAGTCCTCGAGCGGCGCGCAGGTGCAGACCAAATTGCGGTCGCCATGCACATTATCCACCCGCTTCACCGGCGGCCAATATTTCTGCGCCCGCACGAAGGGCAGCGGGAAGGCCGCCTGCTCGCGGCTATAGGGGTGGGTCCAATCATCGCTCAGCACCTCGCTGGCGGTGTGCGGAGCGTTTTTCAGCACATTGTCGCGGGCGTCGGCCCGGCCCTGTTCCACGCTGCGAATCTCAGCGCGGATCGAGATCATCGCCTCGCAAAACCGGTCAATCTCCGCCTTAGGCTCGCTCTCGGTGGGCTCCACCATCAGCGTGCCGCTCACCGGCCAGGACATGGTGGGGGCATGGAAACCATAATCCTGCAGACGCTTGGCGATATCCTCCACCAGCACGCCGCCACCCTGCTGGAAGCCGCGGCAATCCAGAATGCATTCATGCGCCACCATGCCCTCGCTGCCGCGATAGAGAATGGGGAAATGGTCGCGCAGCCGGACAGCGATGTAATTGGCGTTGAGAATCGCCACCTGCGTCGCCCGCGTCAGCCCAGCCGCCCCCATCATCCGGATATAGGCATAGCTGATGGGTAAAATCGCCGCCGAGCCAAAGGGTGCCGCGCTCACCGGGCCAAACCCCGTGGCCGGCCCCGCTTCCGCCAGCATCGGGTGATTGGGCAAATGCGCCGCCAAATGCGCCGCCACACCAATCGGCCCCACCCCCGGCCCACCACCGCCATGGGGGATGCAAAACGTCTTATGCAGGTTGAGATGGCACACATCGGCACCGATCTTGCCCGGGCTGGTGAGCCCCACCTGCGCGTTCATATTCGCACCATCCATATAGACCTGCCCGCCATGGGCATGGATGGTGGCGCACATCTCCTGAATCGCTTCCTCGAACACACCATGGGTCGAGGGGTAGGTCACCATCAGCGCCGCCAGATTGGCCGCGTGCTGGGCGGCGCGGGCCTTGAGGTCGGCCACATCGATATTGCCGTCCTTGTCACAGCCCACCACCACGACCTTCATCCCCGCCATCACCGCCGAGGCCGGGTTTGTGCCATGGGCAGAGCTGGGGATGAGGCAAATATCGCGATGCGCGTCGCCCCGGGCGCGGTGATAGGCGCGAATGGCCAAAAGCCCGGCATATTCGCCCTGGCTGCCGGCATTGGGCTGCAGCGACACCGCGGCAAACCCGGTCACATCCGCCAGCCATCCTTCCAGCCGGCGGATCATCGCCAGATAGCCCCGCGCCTGGTCCGCCGGCGCAAAGGGGTGGATATTGGCAAAACCAGGGAAGGTGATGGGGATCATCTCCGCCGTGGCATTCAGCTTCATGGTGCAGGAACCCAGCGCAATCATGCTGCGGTTCAGCGCCACATCCTTGTCTTCCAGCCGCTTGATGTAGCGCAGCATGGAATGTTCGGCGTGATGGGTGTTGAACACCTCGGCGGTCAGAATGGCGGAATGGCGAGTCAGCGCCTCAGGGATCCCCCCGGCCACGGCACCCAGCGTCATGCCGCCCAGAATGCCGGCCAGCTCCGCCAATTCCTCCCGCGTCACCGTCTCATCCAGCGCCACCGCCACCGCGCCCTCAAGCCGGCGCAGGTTGAAACCGGCCGAAAGTGCCGCCGCCATCACCGCATCAGTATGCGGGCCGGTCTCGAACACAACCGTGTCAAAAAACGCCGCATGGCGATGCGGAAACCCCGCCGCACCGGCCAGCAGCCGCGCCTGCAAGGCGACCCGGCCAGCAATGCGCCGCAAACCTTCCGGCCCATGCCACACCGCATACATGCTGGCCATCACCGCCAGCAGCACCTGCGCGGTGCAGATATTCGATGTCGCCTTCTCCCGCCGGATATGCTGCTCGCGGGTTTGCAGCGCGAGGCGCATGGCCGGCGCGCCGGCGGCATCAAGCGAGACCCCCACCAGCCGCCCCGGCAGCAGCCGCTTCAACCCATCCTTCACCGCGATGAAGGCAGCATGCGGCCCGCCATAGCCCAGCGGCACGCCAAAGCGCTGCGAGGAGCCGATGACGATATCCGCCCCCATCTCCCCCGGCGGCGTCAGCAACACCAGCGAGAGCGGGTCCGCCGCCACAATCGCAATGGCCCCCTGCTCGGCGGCCACGGCAATCTCCGGCGTCAGGTCACGCAGTTCACCCGTCGAGCCTGGGTATTGCAGCAGAATGGCAAAGGGCTTTTCCGCCGCAATGGTCTGAGCCATCGCCGCCACCTCGGCCACCACCACCCGAAACCCCACCGGCTCGGCACGCACCCGCACCACCGCCAGCGTCTGCGGATGCAAATCAGCCGCCACCACCAGCGTGGTCGATTTGCCCTTATGCGCCGCATGCGCCATGGCCATCGCCTCGGCCGCCGCGGTGCCCTCATCCAAGAGGCTGGCATTGGCCACCGGCAGCCCGGTCAGGCTGGTCACCATGGTCTGGAAATTGACCAGCGCCTCCAGCCGCCCCTGGGCAATCTCCGCCTGATAGGGGGTATAGGCGGTGTACCAGCCCGGGTTTTCCAGAATATTGCGCAGTATCACCGGCGGCGTATGGGTGCCATGATATCCCAGGCCGATCAATGATTTGACCTGAGAATTCGCCTCGCTCAGCACCCGAAGCTCGGCAATGGCTGCGGCCTCATTCACCGCTGCCGGCAGGGCCGAGAGATCGCTCTCCCTGATCGCCGCCGGCACGGTGCGCGCGGTCAGCTCCTCCAGGCTCTCCGCCCCCACCAGGCGGAGCATGGCGGCGATATCGGCCTCGGTGGGGGCGATGTGGCGGCGGGCGAATTCACCATGGTCTTCCAGCGCGGCCAGGTCCTCGAGCGACATCACAGCGTCTCCACAAAGGCGGCATACTCACCCTCATCCATCAGATCATCCGGCAGGGGGCCGTTCGGCTCGATCTTGAAGAACCAGCCCTCAGCCGTTGGCTCGCTATTGATCAAGCCAGGATTATCCACCAGGGCGGAATTCACCTCCACCACCCTGCCCGCCAGCGGCGCATAGACATCGGAGGCCGCCTTCACGCTCTCCACCACGGCAATCGCCTCACCCACGGCCACCTCGCGGCCGATCTCGGGCAGATCGACAAACACCACATCGCCCAGCGCATTCTGCGCATGATCGGTGATGCCCACGATGGCGGCGCCGCCATCGAGGCGCACCCATTCATGGTCCTTGGAGAATTTCGTGTCAGTCATGGCAGGGGCCTTTCAGCGGGCGTAACGATGAGGATGGAAGGGCAGCGGCGCGACATGGGCGGCAAGCCCTTTACCGCGCACCAAAAGTTCAAGCGGGGTGCCATCGGCCGCGTGTTCACGCGCGACATAACCCATGGCGACAGGCGCATTGACCGAGGGGCCAAACCCACCCGAGGTGATCTCACCAATATCAAGGCCACCGGCCTGGATCGGGGTATGGCCGCGCGCCGGCTGGCGGCCCTGCGGCTGAATGCCCACCCGCAGCCGGCTCACCCCATGGTCAAGCTGGCCGCGAATGGTCTCAGCACCGGCAAAATTCCATTCCATCCGGCGGCGCTTGCCAATCGACCAGACCAGATTGGCCTCAACCGGAGACGTCGTCTCGTCAATATCATTGCCATAAAGGCAGAGCCCGGCCTCAAGCCGCAGCGAATCCCGCGCCCCCAGCCCCGCCGGCATCACGCCCGGCAGCCCCAACAGCGTCTTGGCAAAGCTTTCGGCCTGTTCGGCCGGGAGAGAAATCTCCACCCCATCCTCGCCGGTATAGCCCGAACGGGAGATGACCATCCCCTGCCCCTCCCATACGCCCATGAATTTCAACGCCGCCAGATCCGGCAGAATGGTCGCCAGCGCCGCCACCGCCCCCGGCCCCTGCAGCGCCAGCAGTGCCCGATCAGCAAGCGGGCGCAGCGTCACACCGCGCGGCAGCACCGATTCGATCAGCGGCAGATCCACATGCTTGCGGCTGGCATTGACCACCAGAAACAGCCGCTCTCCCATATTGGCGAACATGAAATCATCGATGATGCCGCCCTGCTCGTTCAGCAGCACCCCATAGCGCTGGCGGCCGGGCTTGAGGCCCTGCACATCGGCCGGCGTCAGCCGCTCCAGCGCCGCCGCGGCACCCTCGCCCACCAGCTCCGCCTGGCCCATATGCGACACATCGAAAAGCCCGGCCGCAGCGCGGGTGTGCAGGTGCTCGGCCATGATCCCGGCCGGGTATTGCACCGGCATGGAATAGCCCGCGAAAGGCACCATGCGGCCGCCCAATTCGCGGTGCAGCGCAGAAAGCGGTGTTGCCAGCAGGTCCGGTAATTCGGTCACAAATCCCCCAGCCACATCCGTGGCGGTTGAGTTTCGTGACCCCCCTCTGTCCATGGACCTGAGAGATTAAGGCTGCCCCGCCCCGCATGCCCGCCTGGACGGCGGCTGCGGCGCTCAGCGCCCTTTGCTCCTTCGGTGCCGGTGCCTTGCGGCTGGCCGGGCTTTCCAGAGTTCCCTATTCCACGCGGCCCTGGGTGCCTGAGCGTTTCCGGGGGCCGGTTGCGCCTTCGGCGGGGGTGTTTGAAGCCCCTCTCTCCCGCGTGGATTTCACGGGTGGAACTGTCATACAGGCCGCCCCGCGCCGCGGCAAGATCAGTTGGGGCAGCAGAGCAGGCGGCGGGAAGAGCGAAAGAGCTTTGCCCTTTCGCGCTCACCCCGCAGGGTCGACATCTATGTCAACAATTTTCCTGGGCCTTTGATGAATATTAAAATCAATAATCTAACGAAGGTGCAGGAAACTCGTCGACATACATGTCGACCCTGCTGGGGTGCTCGAGGGGTAAAGCCCCTCGATCTTGCTTCCCCTCGCCGGTCGCTTTTCAGCAGGGTGGTACAGAGCCATTTCACCAAAAGCGAAGACGGTGAAACGGCTCTAGTTCTTTTTTTAACGGATTTTCCGAGTCGCCTTGCGAAGGAGCAAGGCTTTAAAATGCTTTAGCGCGGCCCACGGCGGCGGTTGAGCGCCAGTTCGGACTCATCGAGCAGAAAGCCCAGCACAATCGTGTAATCCGAACCCCGGCGTTGCTCCGAAACCGGCAGCACCAGTTCAATCGGCTCCGAGGTTTGCCGCGTGCTCGTGCTATTGGCCGGGAAGCTCAGCGCCTGGGTGAAGACCTGCCGATTGAGCAATGTGCCGCGCGAATCGGTAATGCCCACCACCATGGGAATATTGATCTGCCGCGCGCCGCCCGCCGCGGGGCCGCGATCGGCCTGCACAATCACGCCAAACTGCACCGAGATGCTGCGGTCATCCCGCGCGCCACGGCAACGGCCATTGGCAATGCCGACCAGCCTTGCATCGACGACCATATTGGTCAGGTCCGGCGCCGCAGGGTCACGATAGCGCGTCAAATCCACCATATCGGGCACCAACCCGGGCATCGGGCAGGCCACCAGCAGATCATCGCCGCGCGGCCCGCTGCAAGCCGCCAGCAGCGCCAGGGCCAAAACCATCAAAGCGCGCATGAACCATACCCCCTGTTACGGCTGGCCACCCCGTGACCCTGCCTGTAGAACACCTCATATGCCCCGAACCAAGCCTCTTCGGAAGTGACGCCACCCATGCCAGATGCGACGACCAAGCCCCAACTGCATGTCCTGCTCGCCGGCCCGCGCGGCTTCTGCGCCGGCGTGGACCGCGCGATCAAGATCGTCGAGGAGGCCATCCGGCAATATGGCGCGCCGGTCTATGTCCGCCATGAGATCGTGCATAATCGCTTCGTGGTCGAAAGCCTGGAGCGCCAGGGCGCCGTCTTCGTCGAGGAACTCGATGAAATCCCCGATAATGGCAAGCCGGTGGTCTTCTCCGCCCATGGCGTGCCCAAATCGATCCCCTCCGAGGCGGAGCGGCGAGAAATGTTCTACCTCGATGCCACCTGCCCCCTGGTCAGCAAGGTCCACCGCGAGGCCGAGCACCACCATGCCCGCGGCCGCCATATCCTGATGATCGGCCATGACCATCACCCCGAGGTCATCGGCACCATGGGCCAATTGCCCGATGGCTGCGTCACCCTGGTCGAGGATGAGGCGCAGGCACGCCTCGTGCAGCCCCCGGCAGGCCAGCCCCTCGCCTTCATTACCCAGACCACGCTCTCGGTCGATGACACGGCCGAAATGGTGCGCATCCTCACCCAGCGCTTCCCCGACATCGCCGCCCCGGCGAAGGAAGACATCTGCTACGCCACCACCAATCGCCAGGCCGCGGTGAAGGAAATTGCCCCCCGGGCCGATCTGATGATCGTGGTGGGCGCGCCCAATTCCTCCAATTCGCTGCGGCTGGTGGAGGTGGCGCAACGCGCCGGCGTCGCGCGCTCGATCATGGTGCAACGCGGCCGTGACCTCGATCTGGCGTTGCTCGAAGGCGTGCGAACGGTGGGCGTGACCGCCGGCGCCAGCGCGCCCGAGGTGCTGGTGGAAGAGGTGCTGAACCGCCTGCGCGAAGGCTATAACCTGCGCACCGAGGAGGTGGTGGTGGCGGAGGAGAAGGTCATCTTCAAATTGCCAGCCGCCCTCACCCAGCCCGCCGCCTGATGTGATCGCCTGAACCCTTGGCCGTTTACACCGAAGTCTCGGACGAGGCGCTCCGCGCCTTCCTCACCGATTACCCATTGGGCGAACTCATCGCCTTCCGTGGCATCGCCGAGGGGGTGGAGAACAGCAATTACGCGCTGAAAACCACCACTGGCGACTATATCCTCACGCTCTATGAGCGCCGGGTGGACCCGGCCGAACTGCCCTGGTTCCTCGGCCTGATGGACCATCTGGTGCATCGCGGCCTCGCCTGCCCCGCGCCAGTGCCCGGGCGCGACGGCCAGGCCCTGCGCGCCCTGGCCGAGCGCCCGGCAGCCATCTGCACCTTCCTCCCCGGCGTCTGGCCGCGCCGGGTGCGGCCGGGGCATCTGGCCCCCTTGGGCGATGCGCTGGCCCGGCTGCATTTGGCCGGCGCCGATTTCGCCCCCACCCGCCGCAATGCCCTCGGCCCCGCCGGCTGGGCTCCGCTGCTGGAGCGCTGCCGTGCCGATGGCGATGCGGTGCAGCCGGGGCTGATCGCCGCACTCGACCAAGCCCTGGCCTCCATCCTGGCCGAATGGCCGGCCGGGCTGCCGGTGGGCCACATCCATGCCGACCTCTTCCCCGACAATGTCTTCTTCATGGAGGAGGCAGGCGAGGCGCTGCGGGTGTCCGGCATCATCGATTTCTATTTCGCCTGCACCGACCTCCTGGCCTATGACATTGCGGTCTGCCTCAACGCCTGGTGCTTCGAGCCGGATTTCTCCTTCAACGTCACCCGGGCGCGGGCCTTGCTGCGGGCCTATTCCGCCATCCGCCAGCTCTCCCCCGAGGAGCGCGCAGCCCTGCCCGTGCTCTGCCGGGGTGCAGCACTGCGCTTCCTGCTCACCCGCCTCTTCGATTGGGTGAATACACCGCCGGGCGCGATGGTAACCCGCAAGGACCCGCTGGAATATTTCCGGAAACTGCGCTTCTTCCTCAGCGCCGAAAATGCGGAGGCGGTGGGTGGATAAGATCGAAATCTGGACCGATGGCGGCTGCAAGCCCAATCCCGGCCCCGGCGGCTGGGCGGCCATCCTGCGCTTTGGCGCCGCCGAGAAGGAACTCACCGGCGGCGACCTTGCCACCACCAACAACCGCATGGAACTGACCGCGGCGATCATGGCGCTCGAAGCCCTCAAACGCCCCTGCGAGGTGGTGGTCCACACCGACAGTGAATATGTCCGCAACGGCATGGAGCGCTGGATCAAGGGCTGGGTCCGCAACAATTGGCGCAATGCGGCCAAGGAGCCGGTGAAGAACTTCGAACTTTGGCAGCGCCTATTGGCCGCCGCCAAGCCCCATCAGGTGGAGTGGCGCTGGGTGCGCGGCCATAATGGCGATGTGATGAATGAACGCGCCGATGTGCTGGCCACCCGGGCGCGCGAGGAGGCAGGGGGCTGAACCCCAAGGCTTCAATGCACCCCGCCCGATTGATGCGGGCTGTCCAGGCTGAAGGCCGGAATGGCGGCATCAAAGCTCTCGCCACTCACAACCTCGACCATATGATACACCCCGCGCATAAAACCCGAGGGCGTGGGCAGCGGCGTGCCGGAGGTATATTCGAAATTCTCCCCCGGCTCGAGCACAGGCTGCTCGCCCACCACCCCCTGGCCATGCACCCGCTGGGTGCGCCCCTGGCCATCGGTGATGAACCAACTGCGCGCCCGCAACTGCACCGTCACCGCGCCTTCATTCGCAATTTCAACCCGATAGGCCCAGACATATTGCCGCCTCTCAGGCGCTGACTGGTCCTCCAGATAAAACGACCGCACGGAAACCCGCACCCCGCGCGTCGTCGCAGTATAGGCCACCGGGCGCGTGGTCATGCCCCGCTGCACCAGGCCCGCACCACCGGCCCCGGGATTGCCAGCGCAATCGCCGAGGCCAGCGCCAAACCGAGGCCGCGCTCCAGCCTCATTCCGCCGCCAGTGCGAGGGGTGCGGCCGCATCCAGCGCCTCGGCCAGATCATCGATCAGGTCGGCCACATCCTCGAGGCCGACGCTCAGCCGCACCGCACCATCGGAAATGCCCAGCTTCGCCCGCTCATCGGCGCCAATGCGCAAATGGGTGGTGGTGGCGGGGTGCGTCACCATCGACTTGCTATCACCCAGATTATTAGAAATATCAATAACCTGCAGCGCATCCATAAAGCGGAACGCCGCCTCCTTGCCGCCCTTCAGCTCCAGCGTCACCAGCGTACCACCGCCCGACATCAGCTTCAGCGCCAGGCCATGCTGCGGATGATCCGCCCGATACGGGTAGCGCACCTGGGCGATTTCCGGCCGTTCGGCCAGGAAATCGGCAATCGCCGCGGCCGAACGCATCATCGCATCCACCCGCAGCTTCAGCGTCTCCAGCCCCTTGAGAATCACCCAGGCATTGAAGGGCGACATGGCCGGGCCGGTGTTGCGCACATAAGGCTGCAACACCTCATCCACCCATTTCTTGTTGGACAAAATGGCGCCGCCCAGCACCCGTCCCTGCCCATCCATATGCTTGGTGCAGGAATAAACAACAATATCAGCGCCCTGGGTCAACGGCTTTTGCAGCAGCGGCGTGGCAAACACATTATCCACCACCACCAACGCGCCAGCCGCATGCGCCAAAGCCGCCACCGCAGGCAAATCCACCAAATCCAGCATCGGGTTGGAAGGCGTCTCCAACAGCACCATCGCCGTGGGGCGAGACAGCGCCCGGGCCCAGGCCTCCAAATCCGAACCATCAACGAATTCATGGGTAATGCCATAACGGCCCAGCAAATTCGCCACTATCCAATGGCACGAACCGAACAACGCCCGGCTGGCCACCACATGATCACCCATTTTCAAATGGCTGAGCATCGCCGAATGCACCGCCGCCATACCAGTGGCAGTCAAACGGCAAGCCTCGGCGCCCTCCAGGGCGCAAAGCCTATCCTCCAACATCGAAATCGTCGGGTTGGCAAAGCGGCTATACTGGTAACGCTCGATCTTGTTCTCGAACGTCGCCTCCGCCTGCGCGGCATCATCATAAACGAAGCCTGAGGTGAGATAAGGTATCTCCGCCGTCTCGGCATTCTCGGAGCGGCGAAGGCCGCCACGCACGAGCAGAGTGGCGGGTCGGAATTGGCGTGCCATGGATCAAGCCCAATCAATACGGCGTCCGGCCCCCAGATGGTGAGGGGGCGAGGCGATGGTGCTCCCACCGCATCGGCCTGTTTAGCGCGCTTATTTCACCTCGCCGCAAGCTGGCCGGACAAATCGCGAGGAGCCCCGGGGGACCGTCCACATGGATATTCCTCGGTGCGAGGGAACGCAAGGGGCTTTGCCCCCTGCACCCCCAGCAAGGGCCGAAAGGCCCCTGCACCCCTTCGGTTTTGGGTTTCGCGGCAGCGGGAGGGATGGCGGGGATACGGGAGGGCGTAAGCAGGGTTGACTTTTTTGCGCGTTAAGAAAATTATTTCTAAAGAATTATTTTAATTTGCATTAAAATAAATGAAGGGAAAGCCCGTGCTTTGCCAAGCGTCACTCAAAAGCATGATGGCCGCAGCCATCTTCCTCGCCGGTTGTGGTGAACTCCGCACCATCTCCGCACCCCTCACGGAAGATCCGACGGCAGCGCGTAACGGCGCCGAAGCGGGAGGTCTCGTCTATGGCCTGCCCTACACCGTGCTGCGCATCGATGGAAAACTTGAGGCTACCCCGCCGCGCGTCACCTACACCATCACCCCTATAATCCTGGCCGATCCTGCTGCCCGCTTCCGCGCCCGCTTCAACCCCTCCGGCTGGGATGACAATAGCCTCGATGTCACCGTCAACGCCGAGGGGCTGCTGACCTCCGGCTCCGCCACCATCACGGACCAGCGTGGGGCAATCGTCGTCGAAGCAGCCCGCCTTGCAGGTCAAGGGGGCGGCCTCACAGGGTTCGGGCTTCGGCCGCCCTCCCCTCCGGGCACGCCAGCCCCACCCAGCCCCTACCCATTCTCGGTCACCTATACTGCCGATCAACTGGCCTCAGCCCAGGCGCTGCCGGACATGGCGACAATCCGCCTGATCCCGCCCCCCAGGGAGGCCACTGCCGCCAGCACCCCACCGCGCTGCGATTTAAGCCTCTGCTATCGCCCCATGACGACTGTCTTCGGCGAAATCGGCCGCCCCAACTCACCGACCCCACTGGCCAACCGCTTCGCCCTATCCATCGTGGACACCAGCAGGGTCGAAGGTGTCCAATTGGTCGGCGCAGCCCTGGTCACCCGCAGCAATACCCTGACCTTCAACAATGGCGTGCTGACCCGCCACCAGATCGATCAGCCGAGTTCGGCACTCGCCCTGGCCAGAATGCCCACCAAAGCGCTCGAAGCCTTCACCACGGCGCTGTCCGGGGCGCTGACGCTGCGGGTGCAGCAAACGACCAACGACGCCCAATTGGTCCAGCAGCAGGCTGCATTGCTCGAAGCCAGGGTAAAGTTGCTCCAGGCCGAACAGGCCCTCCAGGCCGCCGCCGCCCAGAACGCCGCCCGATAAGGCCAGCGGGCCGGGAGGGCACTCCCGGCTTGACATTTTAGGTATTTTGTCTTATTTCTTCAAGGGTGTTGTTTGACAATCGCACCCGCCCCACGCCGCCCCGGCACGCTCAACCGCGCCCGGGGCGAATTTGTCCGCAAACAACATCTTTACCAAAACCACCCGCCCGCACCCTCGCCAGGCAATTTGTCCGAAAACAACATCAATGCGTTAGCCCATACGGATTGGCGTCAAATCCTGAAACCACGCCTGCGCCTGCACAAAGCCCTGCACCCGGCGCGAAAGCCCGCGGGGGTTCACATCATGCACCACCCACAGCCACATCGCCTGGTCCACCATCCTGGCATGCAGCCTAGCCAAAATCCGGTTCTGCTCCGCCGGGTCAAAGGCGCGGCGCGCCGCCTCGCAGAGGTCATCCGCCTCCCCATCCTGGAAATTGCCCCAATTGAACCCGCCCACCACGCGCCCGCGGCCATAGGCCGGGCCCAGCAGGCCAATATCGGGGTCCCAAAAACCCCAGGAATTGTTGATGCCATGCATGCCGCGATTCTCGGCCCCCTCGGCACTGGCCCGCCGGCGCGCCCGCAGCGCCTCCCAATCCATCACCTCGAATTCCAGCTCGATCCCCACGGCCCGGAAATCCTGCTGGATCGCCTCATTCATCGGCATGGGCTGCATCTGCCCCGAACCGCTCGGCGCCACAATAAATTTGGTCCGCACCGGATTGGCGCGGGAATACCCTGCCTCCGCCAGCAACCGCCGCGCCTGATCCGGGTCGTATTTGATCTCAAAGCTCGGCCGGCCGAACCAGGGGTGATTGTCATTCACCATCCCCTTGGCCGGCAGCGCCAAACCACCCAGCAACTGCACCAGCGCATCACGGTTAATGGCCAGATTGGCCGCCTTGCGCACCCGCACATCGCGGAACGGGCTGTCCGGCAAATGGCTCAATTGATGGCACCAGATATGCGGATAGGCATTGGTCGGCACCTGGAACCCGGCCGAACGCAGCCTGGGCACCGCATCCGGCGGCGGTGCCTCAATAAAATCCACCTGGTTGGAGAGCAGCGCCGCCACCCGCGTCAGCCCATCAGGCATGGGCAGCAGCGCCAGGCGCTCATGCTTCGGCCGCCGGCTCTCCTGCCAATATTCGCCATTGCGCCGCGCCTCCAGCCGCTCCCGCGGCACCACCCGGTCCACAATATAGGGGCCGGTGCCTGAGGGGCGCTCGGCAAAGCGCTCCCAATTATTCCCCACCTCAGCAAACCGCGCCGGCGAGGAGAAAAACACATTGGCCATGATATAGGGGAACACCGCATCGGCATTCTTGGTCTCAATCTCCACCGTCGCCGCATCCCGCACCCGCCAGCGGGCGATATTGCCGGTGAAAAGGCTGCCCTGCGCCGCCTGTTGCCGGTCAAATTGCGGCGCCTCACGGTCCAGCAGCTTGCCCAGATTCCAGGCCACCGCCTCAGCATTGAACAGGCTGCCATCATGGAACCGCACCCCCGAACGCAGCCGGAAACGCCAGGTCTTGCCGTCATCACCCACGGTCCAGGATTCCGCCAGGCTCGGCCGCAGCGTCGCCGCCCGGTCACTGGCGGAGAGATCCCAGGCGATCAGCGGGTCATAAAAGGTAATGCCGCAAAAGCGGTTGCCCTCCGAGCCCTGGCTCGGCTGGCCCGTGGTCAGCGGGATATCCCCCACCGTCATGGCCACCCGCAAGGTGGAGGCACCCTGCGCAGCAGCGGGGCCGGCAGCGGCCAGGGCCGTGGCCCCCAGCATAAGGTCGCGACGATTCATCGGGCAAAACTCCTCTGCGATACGAGAAGCCTTGCGCCCAAGCCCCGCCGATGCAAGCGCCTTATGGCAGGCTATGCCCCTGCCACAGACGCTCCAGCAGCGCCGCCGCAGGCAGATTGCCTAAAACCGGGGCAGCCAGCTCGGTGAACTTCTCCGACAATTCGCCATCGGAGAGCGGCATATCCGGGTCACCCTTCCGGGTGGGCTGATACTGCGTCAGCGTCCGGTTATCGCGCAGCGTCACGGTCAGATTGGCCGCTCGCTGCCGCGGATAGGCCTGCGCCAGCCCAGGGTCCAGGCTGACCGAAACGCGCGGCATAATGGCGCGAATGGCCGGGCTGGCCAGATTCTCAGGCGAGAAGGCCGCCTGGCGCACCGCACCAATCTCCAGCAGCGCGCCCATGCAATATTGCGCCGAGAAGCGGCATTCCTGCTCAGTCTGCGCCTCCGGCCGGTCACAGACATCCTTGGTCGCGGTGTAGCCGCCGATATGAATGGCGGCGATATCCTCCACCGCGAAACGATGCGCGGCCCTGAGCGCAATCATCGCATCCAGCGCCGGAAAAATATGTCCGCAGCAGCCATGGTTCTTAAAAGTCATGGCCGAGATCAGCGCCGGCCCATCCAGCCCGGCCAGCGCCTGCTCCCAATTGCCGGTATCCTTGGACGTCGCCGCCGCAAAACCCACCGGCCCATGCAGCACATCCAAGGCACCCGTCATGCCCGCAGCGGCCGACATTGCGGCCAGCGCGCCGGCCTCAGCCGCATGGCCGGGATGCAAGGGCTTGCTCATGCCATCGCCGCGAAACGCCTGCTGCAACCCACCCGTCATGGTGGTGGCCAGCGCCACCGCATGGGCGATGCGCGTGGCATCGCAGCCCAACACCACCGCCACCGCAGCAGCGGCGCCCATGGTGCCGACAGTGCCGGTGGTGTGCCAGAAGCGGTAATGGCTCGGCGTCACTGCCATGCCGATGCGGCACGCCACCTCATAGCCCGCCGTGATGGCGCGGTGCAGCGTTTCCAGCGAGGCATTGTGATGCTGCGCCGCGGCCAATGCCGCAGCGATGGTCACGCTGCCAGGATGATGGCCACTGTCGCGATGAATATCATCGAACTCGACAATATGCGCCGCCACCGCATTCAGCAGCGCGGCATGGCGAATGCCCGAGAGCTGGCCATCCACATAGCAGATCGCCCGCCCCGCCCCGCGCTCCTCGGCCAAGGCGCGGGCCATCAGCGTGGCCGGCGGATGCACCGCGCCGGCCGAAACGCAGGCGAACCAATCCACCATGGCGCGGCGCACATGATGCGCGGGTGCTTCCACCCGCGCGGCATGCTCGGCCAGGATCAGCAGCGGGTTCATGGCGTATTGCGCCGCAGCACCTCGCGGTTGATGACCATTTCCTGGTCCAGCGTGCCGTTGAAATGGCCGATGATGCTCTCCACGCAGGAGAGCCCCATGCGCTGCATGCCCTGCACCGTGCCGGCCGCACTATGCGGCGTGACCAAGGTATTGGGCGCGCCGAGCAGCGGGTTAGAGGCCACAACCGGCTCATCCCAGAACACATCGAGGCCAGCGCCGGCAATTTTGCCGCTATGCAGCGCCGCCGCCAGCGCAGCCTCATCCACCAAGGTACCACGCGCGGTGTTGATGAAGCGGGCCCCATTCTTCATGCCGCCGATGAATTCCGCATTCACCATGCCCCGCGTCTCGCTGTTGGAGGGGCAATGCACGGTGACGAAATCAGCCGCCGCCAGCCCTTCCTCCAGCTTCACCGGGGTAAAACCGGCGCCAATGATGGTGTTGCGCGCCACATAGGGGTCATGCACCAGCACATTCATGCCAAAGGCGGCGCAAAGCCGGGTCACCCGCCCGCCGATGCGGCCAAAGCCCAGCACCAGCACCGTCTGGCCCGAGAGATCCCAGCAGATGGGCGCATCCACGCTGGACCATTTTTGCGCCCGCGTGTTGGTGTCGAAGATCTTGGTTTGCTTGGCCAGGTTCAGCATGAGCATCAGCGCATGCTCCGCCACGCTCAGCGCATTGGCATAGGCCGTGACGGTGAGCGGAATGCCCCGCTTGGTGAGTGCGGGCACATCCACCTGATCATAGCCCACGCCATGGCGCGCCACGATCGAGAGCTTGGGCGAGAGGGCCAGAAATTCCTCATTGATCGGCGTGGCGCGCACCACAATGGCCTCGCCCTTCGCCATGGCGGCGGCCAGCGCCGCGGGGTTTGAGGGATCCACCGTCTCATGGGTGAAGCCCGGCTCGGCATCGAGGCGTGCCGTGGCATCGGGATGAACGCCGCGCAGGAAGACGACATGAGGCATGGAATTATTCCAAATTGGCAGCGGGGCCGAGAATGGCCTCACGCATACGGCTTTGCAGAATCACGCCCTCACGCGGGGGCAGGACCAAGGGCAGGGTTTCGGCATCGATCTTGGCCACCGCGAAGAATGGCCCAGCACCGGCATGGATCGCCGCCCGCAGCCCGGCAACCTCATCGGGTTTGGTGACGAACATGGTGTGCTTGATGCCCGCACCGCGCGCCATGGCCACGAGGTCCACACCATGGCCGGTTGCGGTTTCCTGCATGCCGGTCTCGCCGTAATGCTCGTTGTCGCAGACCAGGATGGAGAGGTTTTTCGGTCCCTGCACCGAGATGGTGGCGAGCGAGCCCACCCCCATCAGCATCTCGCCATCGCCGGTGATGACCAGCACGCGGCGCTCCGGCTGGGCCAAGGCGAGGCCGAGGCCGATCATCGCCGCCCCGCCCATGCCGCCCCAGAGGGGGAGGTTCAGCGCCGTATCGCCCACCGCGGTGATGTCCCAGGCCGGGGCGCCCAGGCCCGCGATCACCGCCATGTCGCCACGGCCCTCGAGCACGGCGGCGACGAGCGCGCGGCGGTGCAGCTTTCCATTGGGAGAGAGCATGGGTCAGTCCTTCCCGAAGGTCTTGGCGCCGATGACGCGCTGGCCGATCAAGGTCGCGGTCGGGCGATAGGTGTTATAGGCGAATTTCAGCGTGGCCTCGACGCAGGCGGCGATGTCGTCCGGCGAATCGGCGCGGTTGACCAGCGTGCCCATGGCCTCCAGCACCGGCTGGGTGGCCTGGCCCATCGGTACCTGGGCCGGGTTGAACTCGCCGAAATCGCCGCGCATCGTCACCAGCATGGGCATGGGCGTGCGGTGCAGCGTGGCCAGGCTGAGCATATTGATGCAATTGCCCACCCCCGAGCTTTGCATCAGCAGCACGCCGCGCTGGCCGCCCAGCCAGGCGCCGGACATCATGGCAATGCCCTCTTCCTCGGTGGTCAGCGTCACCACGCGCATTTCGTTATCGGCCAAGCAGCGCTTGATGAGGCGCGAATGGCCGGCATCGGGCACCAGGGCCACTTGTTTGACGTTATAGGCCTTGAGCAGGTCATAGATCCTGTCGGGCCAATCGGCGGAGGCACGCGGGGCGGCCTCCAAATCACTGCGCTGCATCGGTTTCCTCGCGGCTATTGGCAGCAGGATCACCCGAGGGCTCGGTGCGCGCAAGCCGCTGGCGCTGGCTTGGGCTTCCACGGTAAAGAAGCCCTGCCATGCCCTTCGCGCACGCCCTCGGCGGAACCCGCTATAATTTTGACAATCTCGCCACCCTGCTGGCGCGGGCCACGCCGCTACGCTCGGGCGATGCGCTGGCGGGATTGGCGGCGGAGAGCGCGGCGGAGCGGGTGGCGGCGCAATATGCGCTGGCGGATTTGCCGCTTGGGGCCTTCCTCAATGAGGCGGTGATCCCCTACGAGGATGATGATGTCACCCGGCTGATCATCGATGGCCATGACCGCGCGGCTTTCGCCCGGGTTTCGCACCTCACAGTGGGCGGGTTGCGGGATTTTCTGCTGGCGGCCGAGGATGTGTCGGGCCTGGGGCTTACCGCGGAAATGGTCGCCGCCGTGGCCAAGATCATGCGGGTGAGTGACCTCATCGCCGTGGGCGCCAAGGCGCGGGTGGTCACCCGGTTTCGCAATACGCTGGGGCTTCGGGGCACCCTCTCCATCCGGTTGCAGCCCAATCACCCCACCGATGATGCCCGCGGCGTGGCCGCGAGCGTGCTGGATGGGCTGCTGCTGGGCGCGGGGGATGCCTGCATCGGGGTGAACCCGGCCACCGATAATATCGAGACCGTGCAGCGATTGCTGGAGATGCTGGACATGGTGCGGGGGCGGTTTGATATCCCCACCCAATGCTGCGTGCTCAGCCATATCACCACCACCATGGTGGCGCTGGAGCGCGGTTCGCCGGTGGATCTGGTGTTTCAGTCCATCGGCGGCACGCAGGGGGTGAATGAGAGTTTTGGCGTCTCCCTCGCCTTGCTGGCCGAGGCGCATGATGCCGCCCGCGCGCGGCACCCCGGCGCAAATGTGATGTATTTTGAAACCGGCCAGGGCAGCGCGCTCTCGGCCAATGCGCATCGCGGTGTGGACCAGCAGACCATTGAATGCCGGGCCTATGCTGTGGCTGGGCGATACGCGCCGCTGCTGGTCAATTCGGTGGTGGGGTTTATCGGGCCGGAATACCTCTATGATGGCAAGCAAATTTTGCGCGCGGGGTTGGAAGACCATATGTGCGGCAAGCTGCTGGGCCTGCCGATGGGGGTTGATGTTTGCTACACCAATCATGCCGAGGCGGATCAGGATGACATGGATGCGCTGCTCACCTGCCTGGCGGTGGCCGGGGTGAATTACATCATGGGCGTGCCGGGCGCCGATGATGTGATGCTGGCCTATCAATCCACCTCCTTTCATGACGGGCTTTTCGCCCGCGCCGCGCTGGGCAAGACCGCCGCACCGGAATTCGAAGCCTGGATGGCGCGCATGGGGCTCGGCGGTGATGCGATTCCGGAGGCGCTGTCACCGGCGTTGATCGGGCTGTGAGCAATGCCCTGGAATTGCGGCGCCACACCATGGCGCGGGTGGCGCTGGGCCGGGTGGGCGTGGCCCAGCCCACCGCGGCGCATCTGGCCTTTCAGGCGGCGCATGCCCAGGCGCGGGATGCGGTGTGGTCCGAGGCGGCGCTTATTGGCGATGTGACGGTGCGCAGCCAGGCGCGGGATAGGCGGGAATATCTGCTGCGGCCTGATTTGGGGCGGAAATTGGCCGAAGGGATTGTGTTGCCCGCGGCCCCGGGCGCGCTGGTCTTTGTGGTGGCTGATGGGCTCTGCGCCACGGGCGTGGCGGCGCAGGCGCCGGCGGTGATTGCGGCGGCGCGACCACTGCTGGGCATGGCCATTGGGCCGGTGGTGGTGGCGCTGCAGGCGCGGGTGGCGTTGGGCGATGCCATTGGCGAAGCGATGGGGGCGGCGGCGGTGGCGGTGCTGATCGGCGAGCGGCCGGGGCTTTCGGCGCAGGATTCGCTCGGCCTGTATTTGACCTGGGCGCCGCGCATTGGCCGCAGCGATGCCGAGCGCAATTGCATCAGCAATATCCGCCCCGGCGGGCTTTCGGCGCTGGAGGCGGCGCAGAAACTGGCCTGGCTGCTGGCGGCGGCGCAGGGGCTGGGGGCGACGGGGGTGGCGCTGAAGGACGACATGCCGGCCACGCCATTGCTCGGCCCGTGATCGAAGTCACCCGCCGTATCCATCTCAACGAGGCCGAGCTGCATGAGGATTTCCTCCGCGCCTCGGGGCCTGGTGGGCAGAATGTCAATAAGGTGGAGACCGCGGTCCAGCTGCGCTTTGACCTGCGGCACTCGGCCTCGATCCCCGATGAGGTGAAGGCGCGGGCGGAGAAACTCGCGGGCTCGCGGCTGACCAACGATGGGGTGCTGATTATTTCGGCGCAACGGTTTCGCTCACGCGAGCGCAACCGCGAGGATGCGCTGGAGAAATTGCTGGCCTTGTTGCGGGAGGCTGCGGCGCCGCCGCCGCCCAAGCGGAGGCCGACCAAGCCTACCAAGGGTAGCAAGGAACGGCGGTTGGATGGGAAGGCTAAGGATAGCCGGACCAAGGCTTTGCGGAAGGTTCGGCCTGGGGATTGAGGGGGTGAACCAGGGAGGGCCTTGCCCTCCCCGGACCCCTCCCACCAGGGGTCAGGCCCCCTGGACCGCCATTGAGTAAATCATGGGATCCAGGGGTTTAAGACCCTTGGCGGATGGGGTTTGGGGAAGGTTTGAGCGTGAACCCAGGGAGGGCCTTGCCCTCCCCGGACCCCTCCCACCAGGGGTCAGGCCCCCCAGGACCGCCATTGAGTAAATTCATGGGATCCAAGGGTTTAAGACCCTTGGCGGATGGGGTTTGGGGAAGGCAGAGCCTTCCCCAAGGCCGCGCCCTTACCCCGCCAGCATGGCCTTCAGCAGTTCATTCACCGCCGCCGGGTTACCCTTGCCCGCCATGGCCTTCATCACCTGCCCCACGAAGAAGCCAAAGAGCTTTTCCTTGCCCGAGCGGTATTCCGCCAGTTTGTCGGCATTGGCCTCCATCACGGCGCGGATGGCGGCCTCGATCGCGCCGGTATCGGTCACCTGTTTGAGGCCGCGGGCTTCGACGATGGCGGCGGGCGCGCCCTCGCCGGAGAGCATGTGCTCAAAGACTTGCTTGGCGATGGTGCCGGAGAGCGTCTTGTCGGCAATCAGGTCGAGCAATTCGCCCATGTGTTCGGCGCTGACCGGGGGGTCGGCGATGTCGCGCTTGAGGCGGTTGAGGGCTGCGAAATAATCGCCGGTGAGCCAATTGGCGGCCAGCTTGGCATCGCGGCCGCAGGCCATGGTCTCGAAGAACACCGCCGTCTCACGGTCGAGTGTGAGCACATGCGCGTCATAGGGGGTGAGGCCCATGGCGACGTAGCGGGCGCGGCGGGCGTCGGGCAGTTCGGGCAGGCTGGCTTTGAGTTGCTCCACCCAGCCGGCATCGAGCACCAGGGGGGGGAGGTCGGGGTCGGGGAAGTAGCGGTAATCATGCGCGTCTTCTTTCGAGCGCATCGAGCGGGTGACGCCGCGGGCGGTGTCGAAGAGGCGGGTTTCCTGATGGACTTCCTCGCCGGATTCCCAGACGTCGATTTGGCGTCGCGCTTCGACCTCGACGGCCTGCATGACGAATTTGACCGAGTTGACGTTCTTGATTTCGCAGCGGGTGCGGAAGCCCTCGCCGGGTTTGCGGACGGAGACATTGACGTCGGCGCGCATCGAGCCCTCGTCCATATTGCCGTCACAGGTGCCGAGGTAGCGCAGGATTTGGCGCAGTTTGGCGACATAGGCGCCGGCCTCTTCGGGGCTGCGCATATCGGGCTCGGAGACGATTTCCATCAGCGCCACGCCGGAGCGGTTGAGGTCGATGAAGGATTTGCTCGGGTGCTGGTCGTGCTGCGACTTGCCGGCATCTTGTTCGAGATGCAGGCGGGTGATGCCGATGGTTTTCTTCGTGCCATCATCGAGGGTGATCTCGATCTCGCCGGTGCCCACGATGGGGTGGGCGAATTGGCTGATCTGATAGCCCTGCGGCAGGTCGGCGTAGAAATAGTTCTTTCGGTCGAAGCGCGACCAGAGGTTGATCTGGGCGTTCAGGCCGAGGCCGGTGCGCACGGCCTGGGCCACGCATTCGGCGTTGATTGAGGGCAGCATGCCGGGGAAGCCGGCATCGATGAACGACACCTGGGAATTGGGCGAGGCGCCGAAGGCGGTGGCGGCGCCGGAGAAGAGCTTTGCCTGTGACGTCACCTGGGCATGGACTTCCAGGCCGATGACGAGTTCCCAGTCTCCGATCATATAGGTCATGCGATCACCCCTGGACGTGCCGAAAAGCCGGCCGCGCGCTCCACCGCGCCGGCCACTGCGAAAACGCCTTCCTCATCGAAGGGCTGGCCGATGATCTGCAGGCCGAGCGGCAGGCCCTGGCCGTCGAGCCCGGCCGGCACCGCCATGCCGGGCAGGCCGGCCAGATTGGCGGTCACGGTGAAGATGTCGTTCAGATACATCGCCACAGGGTCATCCTGTTTCTCATCCAACCCGAAGGCGGCGGAGGGCGTGGCGGGCGTCAGCAGCGCGTCGCATTGCGCCCAGGCCAGGTCGAAATCGCGCTTGATCAGGGTGCGAACCTGCTGCGCCTTGAGGTAATAGGCGTCGTAATAACCAGCACTCAGCACATAGGTGCCGATCATGATGCGGCGCTGCACCTCGGCGCCGAAGCCGGCGGCGCGGGTTTTTTCGTAAAGCTCCGTCAGGTCTGCACCGGGCACCCGGGCGCCGAAGCGCACGCCATCATAGCGGGCGAGGTTGGAGGAGGCCTCGGCTGGCGCCACGATATAATAGGTGGGCAGCGCGTATTTGGTGTGCGGCAGCGAGACATCGACGATGCTCGCCCCCGCATCGCGCAGCCAGGCGATGCCCTGCTGCCAGAGCGCCTCGATCTCGGCCGGCATGCCCGCCATGCGGTATTCCCGCGGGATGCCAATGCGCATGCCGCGCACCCCACGGCCCACGGCGGCGGCGAAATCCGGCACTGCCATATCGACGCTGGTGCTGTCCTGCGGGTCGAAGCCGCTCATGGAGCGCAGCAGAACGGCGCAATCCATCACATCGCGGGCGATTGGCCCGGCCTGGTCGAGCGAGGAGGCGAAGGCGACCACGCCGAAGCGCGAGCAGCGGCCATAGGTCGGCTTGATGCCGGCCACGCCGCAAAACGCTGCGGGCTGGCGGATGGAGCCGCCGGTATCGGTGGCTGTGGCGCCGAGCGCGAGGCGCGCCGCCACCGCCGCCGCCGAACCGCCGGAGGAGCCGCCCGGCACAAGACGGGTATCGGGGTCATTGCGGCGCGACCAGGGGTTTTCCACCGGCCCGAAGGCGGAGGTGGCGTTGGACGACCCCATGGCGAATTCATCGAGGTTCAGCTTGCCCAGGAACACCGCGCCATCGCGCAGCAACTGCCGGGTGATGGTGCTCTCATAGGGCGGGGTGAAATCGCCCAGAATGCGGCTGGCCGCCGTGGTGCGGGTGCCTGCCGTGCAGAATAAATCCTTGATGCCGAGGGGAATGCCCTCCAGCGGCCCGCCCTGGCCGGCCGCCAGTTTCTGGTCGGCGGCATCGGCGGCGGTGAGCGCGGCTTCGGCGGTGACGGTGATGTATGCGTTCAGGCGCGGATTGAGTGCGGCGATGGCATCCAGATAGGCCTGGGTCAGCTCGCGCGCAGAAATTTGCCGGGCATCGAGTGCCAAGCGGGCCTGGGCGAGGGAAAGATCGGTCGGGCGCATTATTCGACCACCTTCGGCACGCCGAAATACTCGCCCTCGCGGTCCGGCGCATTGGCCAGGACGGCTTCGGCCTGGCCGCCATCGCTCACCACATCATCGCGCCAGCGCAAAGCCGTGGCCCCGCCGCCGGCCATGGGCTCCACGCCCGTGGTATCGACCTCGGATAATTGCTCGATCCAGCCCAGGATGGCGTTGATGTCCTGCGCCAGGCCGGGCAGCGCCGCAGGCTCGACATGGATGCGGCTTAAAGTGGCGACGCGTTTGATGGTGGCGATATCCACGCTCATGACAGTGCGGTGTCCTCAGGGCATAAGCTCAAGCATGGCCTTGTTCACCATGCTGCAACTGCGTGCAAGCCTGAAGCGCGATGCGCGGATTCTGGGGCTCGACCCTGGCTCGAAGACCATTGGCCTGGCGCTGAGCGATGTCTCGCTGATGCTGGCCTCGCCCTATGGCGCGATTGCGCGGGGAAAACTGGCGAGCAATGCGGCGGAGGTGGCGAAAATCGCCGCCAAAGAGGGGGTGGGCGGGCTGCTGGTGGGCCTGCCGCTGGGGATGGATGGCAGTTTTGGCCCGGCGGCGCAGGCGGCGAAGGATTGGGCCATGGCCATGGGCGAGGCCTGCGGCCTGCCGGTGGCTTTGTGGGATGAGCGGCTTTCCTCCAGCGCGGTGAACCGCATGCTGGTGCAGGAGATGGATATGACCCGGGCGCGGCGGGCGCAGGTGGTGGATGCCGCGGCGGCGGCCTATACGTTGCAGGCCGCGCTGGATGCCACGCGGGCCTCTGAGCAGCCCTGAGGATTTCAGGCGGCGGCCCGGCCTTCCTTCGTCGCCCGGCGCAGGCTAGGCTCGCGCCTTGTGAGCTTCTCCTATCCCATCCTCCCCGGCGGCCATCTCCTTGCGATTGAGGGGCTTGAGGCGCCACATATCGCGGCTCTTCTTGATTTGGCCGAGAGCTATGCCCTGCTCAACCGCCAGGGCAAGACCCAGCGCGACCTGTTGCGCGGCCGCACGCTGATCAACCTCTTCTTCGAGGACAGCACCCGCACCCGCACCAGTTTCGAGATAGCCGGCAAGCGGCTGGGCGCTGATGTCATTAATATGTCGGTGTCGAATTCGAGCGTGAACAAGGGCGAGACCCTGCTGGACACCGCCAGCACCCTCAACGCCATGAACACCGATTTGCTGGTGGTGCGCCACGGCCAATCCGGCGCGCCGGCGCTGCTGGCGCAGAAGGTGAGTGCCGCGGTGATCAATGCGGGTGATGGCACGCATGAACACCCCACCCAGGCGCTGCTCGATGCGCTGACGATTCGCCGCCACAAGGGTGATTTGCGCAATCTTGTGGTCGCCATTTGCGGCGATATCAGCCATTCCCGCGTGGCGCGCTCGAATATCCACCTGCTCAGCGCCATGGGGGCCGAGGTGCGGCTGGTGGCCCCGCCCACCTTGCTGCCGGCCGAGGTGGGGCGGCTGGGGGTCAGCGTGTTCCATGACATGCGCAAGGGCCTGGCGGGTGCGGATGTGGTGATGATGCTGCGGTTGCAGCGCGAGCGCATGGCCGCGGGCGGCCTAGTGCCGAGTGCGCGTGAATTTTTTCGGTTCTATGGCCTTGATGCCGAGAAGCTGAGCTTTGCCAAGCCGGATTCCATCGTGATGCATCCGGGGCCGATGAATCGCGGCATCGAGATCGATAGCGCCATCGCCGACCATCCGACGCGCTCGGTGATCGGCGAGCAGGTGGAGATGGGTGTGGCGCTGCGCATGGCGGTGCTGGATGTGCTGGCCCGTGGGCTGAGGCGCAACGGGTGAGCCTGCGGCCGGCCCGGCCTGGGGATGCGGCCACCCTGCGCGCCCTGGTTCGCGCCGCCTATGCCCATTACGTGCCTCGCATGGGCCGCGAACCGGCGCCGATGGGCGATGATTACGAAGCGCGAATCGCCGCCGGCCAGGCCTGGCTGCTGGAGCAGGATGGCGTGGCCATGGGCGCTTTGGTGCTGGAGGACACGGCAGAGGGGCTGTTGCTCGACAATATCGCCGTGGCTGAAGCCGCGCGTGGCAAGGGCCATGGCCGCGCCATGATCGGTTTTGCCGAGGCCGAGACGCTTCGGCGCGGGCAAACCCGCCTTTGGCTCTATACCAACGAAAAAATGGTCGAGAATATCGCGCTCTATACGCGGCTGGGCTTTCGCGAGACGCATCGCGAGCAACAGGCTGGGTTTGCGCGGGTCTTTATGGAAAAGCTGCTGGCGGGGAAGGCAGGGTAACCCTGCTGGTCAATAGGCTGCCGCCATGACACCTTACGGGTCATGATTCCTGCGCCACTGCTCATCCACAATGCCCGGCTGATCGACCCCGCCTCAGGGCTCGATAGCCTGGGCGCGCTGTTGATCGAGAATGGCCGGATTGCCTCCTTGACCGGCGGCGCGGCCGATGGCGCCGAGAGGCTCGATGCCGGTGGCCAATGCCTCGCCCCCGGGCTGATCGATATGCGCGCCGCCCTGGGTGAGCCGGGGGCGGAGCATCGGGAGACCATCGCCTCCGCAGCGCTGGCGGCGGCGGCGGGCGGCATCACCACCATTTGCGCGCTGCCCGATACCCAGCCGGTGCTGGACGACCCCGCTTTGGTCGAATTCATCGCCCGACGCGGTGAGGCCACTGGCAGCCTGACCATCCTGCCCTATGCCGCCGCCACGCGCGGGCTCAAGGGCATGGAGCTTTCCGAATTCGGCCTGCTGCGCGAGGCGGGGGCGGTGGCTTTCACCGATGGCGCCCATGCCATTGCCTCGGCGCGGACCATGCGCCTCGCCCTCAGCTATGCCCGCGCCTTTGGCACCTTCATTGTGCAGCATCCGGAGGAGCCGAGCCTGGCGCATGGCGCTGCCACGGAGGGCGAATTGGCCACACGCCTGGGCCTGCCCGGCATCCCGATGGCGGCTGAGGCGATGATGGTGGCGCGCGATATCGCCCTGGCGCGGCTGAGCGGCGGGCATGTGCATTTTTCGCGCGTTTCCACTGCGGCGGCGCTGGAACTGATCCGCGCTGCGAAGGCGGAAGGTCTCGCGGTGACTTGCGACACCGCGCCGCCCTATTTCGACCTGAACGAGAACGCCATCACCGGCTATCGCAGCTATGCCAAGCTCAGCCCGCCGCTGCGGCCGGAGGAGGAGCGCCGCGCCGTGGTGGCGGGCCTGACGGATGGCACGATCGATACCATCGTCTCCGACCATCAGCCGCGCGATGCCGATGATAAGCGCCTGCCCTTTGCCCAGGCCGAGGCCGGCGGCGCGGGGCTGGCCACGCTGTTGGCGGTGACGCTGGCGCGGGTGCATGCGGGCGATATCGCCCTGCTGCCGGCGCTGGCCATGCTGACCTGCCGCCCCGCGGCGCTGCTGGGGATTGCGGCTGGGCGGCTGGCGGTCGGCGCCCCGGCCGATCTCATGCTGTTCGACCTTGACCGCGCCTGGCAGGTGAAGGATGGCCAATTGCCGGGCAAGGCGCAGAATTCCCCCTTTGATGGCCGGGCGCTCGAAGGCCGGGTGAGCGCCACTTTCAAAGCCGGCCGAAAGGTGTTTTCCGCATGATTCTCGAAGCCATCATGGCGGCGATTTTCGGGTTGCTGCTGGGCTCCATCCCCTTTGGCCTGCTGCTGACGCGCGCGGCGGGGCTGGGCGATATAAGGCAGATCGGTTCGGGCAATATCGGCGCCACCAATGTGCTGCGCACCGGCAATAAGGCGCTGGCCGCAGCCACCTTGCTGTTGGATGGGCTGAAGGGCCTGGTTGCGGTTTGGGCTGCCGGGGCGCTGCTGGGGCCGGGGCCGGATGTCGTTGCCGGCGTGGCGGCGGTGGTTGGGCATTGCTTTCCACCCTGGCTGGGTTTTCGCGGCGGCAAGGGCGTGGCCACGGCCTTGGGGGTGTTTCTGGCCCTGGCCTGGCCGGTCTTTGTGATCGCCATCGCGGTCTGGCTGGCCGTGGCGAAGATCTGGAAAATCTCCTCGCTGGGCGCGCTCTCGGCCATGGGGGCCTCGGTGATTGCCTCGGTGGTGGTCACCCCTGGGCCGGTGGGGATTGGCATTCTGGTCATCGCCGCCTTTGTGGCGATGCGCCACCAGGAGAATATCGAGCGGCTGGTCAAGGGCACCGAGCCGCGGATCGGCGAGGGCAAATGAGCGAGACGCTGGCCCGGCTTCGGCTGGCGCGCAGCGAGGGCGTCGGCCCGACCTATTATCGGAGGCTGCTGGAGCGTTTTGGCTCGGCCCGGGCTGCCATTGCCGCGCTGTCGCGCCATCCCGAGCGGTTCCGGGCTGCGTCAGAGGCCGATTGCGCCCGGGAAATGGCCGCCACCGCCGAGATGGGCGGGCGCTTCCTGTTTCTCGGCGAGCCCGATTATCCGCCGCTGATGGCCCTGCTGCCCGATGCGCCGCCGGTGCTCCTCACCCTGGGCGACCACGCGGCACTGGCGCCGCGGGCGGTGGCCATTGTCGGCGCGCGCAACGCCTCTGCCGCTGGGCGCCGGGTGGCTGAGGACCTGGCCGATGAGCTGGCGGGCATGGGGATTGTGGTGATCTCGGGCATGGCGCGCGGCATCGACGCCGCCGCGCATCAGGGCGCGCTCAACGCCAAGGGGCGGACCATTGCCGCCATCGCCGGTGGGCTCGACATCGCCTATCCGCCGGAGAACGCCATGCTGCAGGCGCGTATTGCCGATCAGGGCGGGTTGTTGATCACCGAGGCGCCGCTGGGCACCGCGCCTCAGGCCCGGCACTTCCCCCGCCGCAACCGTATTATTGCCGGCCTCGCACTGGGCGTGGTGGTGGTGGAGGCGATGGAAAAATCGGGCACGCTGATCACGGCGCGACTCGCGCTCGATTATGGCCGTGAGCTGTATGCCGTGCCCGGCAGCCCGGCCGATCCGCGCGCGCGTGGCTCCAATGATCTCATCCGCCAGGGCGCGCATTTATGTGAAAATGCAGCCGATGTGCTGGAATTTTTGCCCCAGGCACCGGCAGCGGCGCCGCTGTTTCGGCCCCGGCCCAAACCGGCAGAACACCCCGAGCCGCCGCCCGAAGCGCCGGAAGAGGCCGGTTCGGATGCCGCTCAAGTGCTTGAATTGCTTAGCACGACACCAATCTCTGTTGACGAGCTAGCCCGGCGCTGCCAGCTATCTGCCCCAAGCCTGCGCGCCATCCTGTTCGATTTCGAGTTGGAGGGGCGCGTCCAAACCCTGCCGGGTGACCGGGTGGCGCTCTCCTGACGGGGCCGCCCGAGCCCCTTTCTGGAATGCCGATGCCCGACGTCCTCGTCGTCGAAAGCCCTGCCAAGGCCAAGACCATCAACAAGTATCTGGGTGATGGTTTCACCGTGCTGGCCAGTTTCGGCCATGTGCGCGACCTGCCGCCCAAGGATGGCTCCGTCCGCCCGGACGAGGATTTCGCCATGGATTGGGAGGCCGATGAGCGCGGCCAGAAGCAGGTGCGCGCCATCGCCTCGGCGCTGCGCGGCGCCAAGCGGCTCTACCTCGCCACTGACCCTGACCGCGAGGGTGAGGCGATTTCCTGGCATGTGAAGGATATGCTGGCCCGCGCTGGCGCGCTGAAGGGCGTGCAGGTCAGCCGCATCACCTTCAATGAGATCACCAAGCGCGCCGTGCAATTCGCCGTGGCTCATCCGCGGGAGTTGGATACGCCGCTGATCGAGGCCTATCTGGCGCGGCGCGCGCTGGATTATCTGGTGGGGTTCTCGCTCTCGCCGGTGCTGTGGCGCAAGCTGCCCGGCAGCCGCTCGGCCGGGCGGGTGCAGAGCGTGGCGCTGCGGCTGATCTGCGAGCGCGAGGCCGAGATCGAGGTGTTCAAGGCGCGGGAATATTGGACGGTGGAGGGCCGCTTTCTCACCGCCATCGGCGCCCCCTTCCCGGCCCGGCTGACGCATCACGAGGGCAAGAAGCTCGACCAGTTTGACCTCAATACCGAGGCGCTGGCCGAGGCGGCGAAGCGCGCGGTGGAAGCGGCGCGCTTCTCCGTGGGCTCGGTGGAGAAGAAGCGCAGCCGGCGCAATCCGCCTGCACCCTTCACCACCTCCACCCTGCAGCAGGAAGCCTCGCGCAAGCTGGGCATGGGCGCGCAGGCCACCATGCGCCTGGCGCAGCAGCTTTATGAGGGTGTGGAGATTGCCGGCGAGACGGTGGGCCTGATCACCTATATGCGAACCGATGGCGTGCAGATGTCGCGCGATGCGATCATGGCCATTCGCGACCATTTGAAGAGCGAGTTCGGGCCGGATTACCTGCCCGGCGCCGCGCGTGAATACGCGACAAAGGCCAAGAATGCGCAGGAGGCGCATGAGGCGGTGCGCCCCACCGATGTGGGCCTGCGCCCGCAGGATGCGGCGCAGTATATCTCCGGGCCCCAGCTGCGGCTCTATGAGCTGATCTGGAAGCGGGCGGTGGCCAGCCAGATGCAGAGCGCCGAGCTGGACCAGACTGTGGTCGAGTTGGTCGAGCCCAGCGGCAAGACCCGCCTGCGCGCCAATGGCAGCGTCATTGCCTTTGATGGTTTCCTCAAACTCTACCGCGAGGATACCGATGACAGCGAGGCCGACCGCCGCGCCGGCGTGGCCAGCGCAGCCGCCAGTGCCGAGGATGATGACAACCGCACCCTGCCGCCGATGCGCCAGGGCGAGGCGGTGAAGACCCGCGATGTCAGCACCACCCAGCACTTCACCCAGCCGCCGCCGCGCTATTCCGAGGCCAGCCTGGTCAAGCGCATGGAGGAGTTGGGGATTGGTCGGCCCTCCACCTATGCCTCCATCCTGCAGGTGCTGCAGGACCGCGAATATGTGAAGCTGGACAAGCGCCGCTTCGTGCCCGAGGACCGTGGCCGGCTGGTCACCGCCTTCCTGGTCAGTTTTTTCGAGCGCTATGTCGACCCGGGCTTTACCTCGGGGCTGGAAGAGCAGCTCGACGATATCTCCGGTGGCCGGGCGGAATGGCGCGCGGTGATGCGCGCCTTCTGGGAGCATTTTTCCAAGGCGATCGAGGCGACCAAGGAGCTGAAAATCTCCGAGGTGATCGATCGGCTGGATGAGGATCTCGGCTCGCATTTCTTCCCCGCCGCCGATGACGGCAAGGACCCCAGGCTCTGCCCCGCCTGTTCGGCTGGCCGGCTGGGGCTGCGGCTGGGGCGCACGGGGGCCTTTATTGGCTGCTCGAATTATCCGGAATGCCGCTACACAAGGCCGCTGGCGGTGCCCGGGGCCGAGGGCGAGGGCGGCGGCGGCGATTTCGCCGATGGCCAGCGCAACCTGGGCGTGGACCCGACCTCCGGCAAGGAGATCACCATGCGGCGCGGGCCCTATGGCATTTACGTCCAACTGGGCGAGCCGGGCATCGATGAGAAGGGCAAGCCGACAAAACCGCGCCGGGCCAGCCTGCTGCGCGGGATGGACCCCGAGGGGATCACGCTGGAGCGCGCGCTGGCGCTGCTCTCCATGCCGCGCATCGTGGGTCTGCACCCGGAAAAGGGCGAGGAAATTATGGCCCATCTCGGCCGCTTTGGGCCTTATATCACCATGGGCGCGCTGTCGAAGACGCTCGATAAGGATGATGATGTGCTGAGCCTGGGCCTCAACCGTGCGGTGGCGCTGCTGGCCGATGCCAAGCCGCGCGGCCTGGTGGTGGGCATGCACCCCAAGGATGGCGAGAAGGTGGAGGTGCGGCGCGGCCGCTTCGGCCCCTTCCTGATGCATGGCAAGCGCGTGGCCAATCTGCCGCGCGGCACCGAGATGGAGGCCGTGACCTTGGATGAGGCGGTGAGCCTGCTGGCCGAGAAGGGCAAGGAATTGCCGCCGCTGAAGGGTGCCAAGGGCAAGGTGGCGAAAGCCAAGCCCGCCCGCGCCAAGCCGGTGGCCGAGGATGCGGAGGCGAAGGCCCCCGCCAAGAAAGCCGCCCCTAAGAAGGCCGCCGCCAAAAAGGCCCCGGCGAAAAAGCCCACGGCGCGCAAGGCGCCCGCGACAGCAAAAGCGGCAAAGGCGTGAAGCGCCCGGGGCCGCCGCCAAAGGGCAAGAAACCCTATACCGGCACCAAGCCGGCCAAGGGCCAGGAGCGCGATCCGCATGCCGGGCGCCGCAAGAAGACCGGCAGCACCGGCTATCCCCGCCCGCCGGAGGAGGCCGCCCAGGCCCGCGCCGCAGCACCCGAGGCCAAGCCGGCCCGCCCGCCGCGCGACCGGCGCGAGACCGGCTTTGAAACGGTGCAAAAGCCGATACCCGTCCGGGGCCGCAAGGCCGCCATCGCCGCCGCCGCTGAGGCCCCGCGCGCGCCGCGGCCCGCCAAGGCCCGGCCACCACGCCCGGTGCGCGAGACGCTCAGGGTGGTGGAGGATACCCATGCCCCCGCGCCGCTGCCGCCGCGGGAAAAACCCTCACGCAGCCAACGCCGGGGCGAGACCGGCGGGGCCGAGCCACGGCCGATGCCCAGCATCGCGCAATTGCAGGTCTTTCTGGGCGGCGCCCGCGCCAAGGTGGGCCGCAATGAAATCGCCCGGCATTTTGGCCTGACCAGCGAGCAGCGCCCGGCCTTGCGCGCGCTGCTGGCCAGCATGCAGGAATCCGGCATTGCCGCCCCCGCCGGAAAGCGCCGCCCGGCCAACCCCGAAGGCCGACCAGTGGGTCGACCCGAGGCGAAACCCACCACCCGCCCAGGCGGGCGGCCAGAGGGGTGGCCAGAGGGGCGGCCAGAGAGGCGGCATGAGGGGCGGCATGAGGGGCGGCCAGAGGGGCGGCCAGAGGGGCGGCATGAGGCCCTGCCGGAGATGCTGCCGGTGGAGGTGTTCGGCACCGATGCCGATGGCGACCCGCTGGCCCGGCCGCTGAACTGGCAGGGCGAGGGCCGCCCGCCGCTGATCTATATGCGCCCCGAAGCCGCCGGCCAGCCGGCGCTGGCACCGGGCGAGCGCGTGCTGGCGCGTTTGAAACCCGTGGGCGGCGGCAAGTATGAGGGGCGCAGCTTCAAGCGCCTTGGCGGGCCGGAGGATGCGCCGGCGCGCATTCTGGGCATCGTGCAAAACGGCCAGATCGTGCCCACCGACAAGAAGCAAAAAGGCCATTGGCAGGTGGTGGGCGGCGAAGCGCGGGAGGGCGATATCGTTCTGGCCGAGCCGACGCCACAGGGCGCTGGCCGGCATTTTGGCCCCAAACCCGCCCGCGTGACCGAGGTGCTGGGCCGGATGGGCGAGGCAAAATCGGTCTCGCTGATCTGCATCCACGCCCATGGCATCCCCACGGAATTCCCGACCGAGGCGGTGGCACAGGCCGAAGCGGCGCGCGGCACCGCGCTCGGCAAGCGCACCGATCTGCGCGCCACAGCGCTGGTGACCATTGATGGCGAGGATGCGCGCGATTTTGACGATGCGGTTTTTGCCGAGGAGGATGGCAGCGGCTGGCGCATCATCGTCGCCATTGCCGATGTGGCGCATTATGTCAGCCCCAGCACGGCACTGGACCTTGAGGCGCGGCGCCGCGGCAATAGCGTGTATTTTCCTGACCGCGTGGTGCCCATGCTGCCCGAGGCGCTGTCCAATGGCTGGTGCAGCCTGCGGCCGCGGGAGGATCGCGGTTGCCTCTTCGTCGAGATGCGCTTCACCGCCGATGGCGAGAAGATCGGCCATCGCTTCGGCCGCGGCCTGATGCGCTCGGTTGCGCGGCTGACCTATGAGGAGTTGCAGGCGGCGCGCGATGAGGCGCGCGAGCCGCAGGAGCTTGAGGCGGGCCACACCGCCCGGCTCTATGGCGCCTTCGAGGCACTGCTGGGGGCGCGGACCCGGCGCGGCACGCTGGAGCTTGATATTCCCGAAAGGCGGGTTGTGCTGAGCCCCGAGGGCCAGGTGCTGGGCGTCGCCCCCCGCCCGCGCCTGGACAGCCATAAGCTGATCGAGGAATTCATGGTCGCCGCCAATGTCTGCGCGGCGGAGGAGTTGGAGCGGCTGGTGCAGCCCACCATGTACCGCATCCATGACCGCCCCTCGGACCAGAAGCTGGAGGGGCTGCGGCAATTCCTGCAGCAATTCGCCATCAATATGCCGCCGGGCAACCAGCTGCATCCGCGCAATTTCTCCCATGTGCTGGCGATGGTGAAGGGTGCGCCGCATGAGCGGCTGGTGAATGAGACGGTGCTGCGCAGCCAATCCCAGGCCGCCTATGCGCCGGATAATATCGGCCATTTTGGCCTGGCGCTGGCGCGCTACGCGCATTTCACCAGCCCCATCCGCCGCTATGCCGATCTGATGATCCATCGCGCGCTGATCCGTGGCCTCAAGCTCGGCGCCGATGGGCTGACCGAGGCCGAGGCCACAGAGATGCCCGCCATTGCCGATGCCATCACCGGCACCGAACGCCGAGCGGCGGCGGCGGAGCGCGATGCGGTGGACCGCTACCTCGCTGCCTTCATGAGCAGCCGGGTGGGCGAGACCTTCTCGGCGCGGATTTCCGGCGTCACCCGTTTTGGCATGTTCGTGGCGGTGGATGAGACGGGCGCCCAGGGCATGGTGCCGTTCTCCGCCATGCCGGAGGATCGTTGGGAGGAAGACCCCGCGACGCAATCGCTGGTTGGCCGTCGCACCGGGCTGCGCTTCACCCTTGGCGATGCGGTGGAGGTGGCGCTCCGCGAGGCCAATGCGATGACGGGGGCGATGCAGTTCCAATTGCGGCAGGGGGTGCCGCGGGCAGCGGGGGGTGGCCCCGGCGCTGCCAAGGGGCCGCACCGGCATAGGGGCAAGCCCGCGCGCGGGCGCCGGGGGTGAGAGAAACCACGCTTGCGGCAGAACCCGCTTGACCCCGCCGGCCCATCCGCTATGCATGGGCCCTTGTTCCGTGGGTGACCGCCCGCGGCTATACCCTTTTCCGTAGAGACGAGCATCATGGCCAAGTCCAACACCATTCAGATCAAGCTGATCTCCAGCGCCGAGACCGGCCATTTCTATGTGACGAAGAAGAACACCCGCACCGCCACCGGCAAGCTCGAACTGAAGAAGTACGACCCGGTGGTTCGCAAGCACGTCGTCTACAAAGAAGGCAAGATCAAGTAAGCCGGACAGGGCATCTGCCGGCGCAGGCCGGCTGAATATGCTGGGCCGCGCCCCAGGACGGCCTCTGCCGATGCCGTGCTGCTGAGGCGCCTGGGCGTGCTGATATGGCTGGGCTTGGGTGGCTGATATGGACGGCGGCTGGGTTCCAGGCGCCGTTAAGATCCACCGGCCTTTGGGCGCCGTGCATGGTCGCGCCTTGCGGCTTAGGCATGCTCAGCAAGTTATACGGCATATCGCGTGGCGATTAATGCCAAGGATCATGACAACCAGAAGAATTGTGCTCGCGAAGGCGCTCGTGGCCCGCCGCAGGGCTTCCGCGCGACCATGTGCCGGCGCTAGGTCGTCGCCTTCACCCTGAAGCTGCGCCCCAGGCAATCTCGGTTTCGCGGTGATGTTATCGACCATCGGGATGCGAGCCGCCACGCGCGCATCCCTCCCAACCGGCCGGCATTCCGCCGCCGGTCGCAGCAAGGATTACGGCATGTCGGCAAGCATCGGCGAGCACAGCGAGACCGCCAATAAATCGCTCTTCTTCAAGCGGTGGCTCGCCAATCCGCTGCAAATGGGCAGCATCATTCCCTCCTCGGCCACTTTCAGCCGGATGATCGCCGAGCGTGCGGTGCGCGGGCCGGATGAGGTGGTGGTGGAATTGGGTGCCGGCACCGGGGTGATCACCCGCGCCCTGCTGGCCGCCGGCGTGCCGGCCGAGAAACTCGTGGTGATCGAGATCGTGCCCGATATGGCCGCCCATTTGCGCCGCGCCCTGCCCGGCGTGCAGGTGATTTGCGGTGATGGCTTCGAACTGCCCAAGGTGCTGGAGCAGGCCAAGGCCGGCCGGGTGGGTGACGTGATCTGCGGCATTCCGCTGGTGATGCTGCCTTTCCAAGCGCAGCAGAAAATCGTCTCCGCCATGCTGGCGGCCAGCCCGGTGCGGGGCTTTCTGCATCTGAGCTACTGCATCACCTCGCCGCTGCCCTCAGCCAAGCTGGGGCTGACGGGGCGCCGGCAGGCCTGGACGATCAAGAACTTCCCGCCCGGTGGCGTTTGGCGCTACGCGCCCATCAACCCCGCCAAAGCGGGCTGAGGGTTGGCCGGGGAGGGGCGCATCCCTCCCCGCAAAAGGACCGGTTATTCCGGCTCAATCCCCGCGGCGCGGATCGCCTGGGTCCATTTTACCGTCTCGCTGGCGGCGAAGGCGGTGGCCTGTTCGGGCGTGCCGGTGATGAGCGCCATGCCGAGATTTTCGCTGAGGCGTGATCGCAGCTCGGCATTTTGCGCCGCCGCGCGCACGGCGGCGTTCAGCCGGGCGATAATGGGTGCCGGCGTGCCTGTCGGGGCGGCCAGGATGAACCAGGCGAAGAGTTCGTAATTCGGCAGATTGGCTGCCTCGGCCACCGTGGGCACATCGGGCAATTGTGCGCTGCGGCTGCGGGTGGTGACCGCCAGCACCCGGGCACGGCCGGATTGGCTGGCCGGTAGGATCACCGCCTGATCGGCCACGAACATGTCCACCCGGCCGGCCAGCAGGTCCTGAATGGCGGCACCGGCGGCGCGATAGGGCACATGCAGCAGCCGCACCCCGGCCATGGAGGCCAGCATCTCGGAGGCAACGCGCTGGGAGGCGGAGGTGGAGGCATAGGTCACCGCCTCCGGCCGGGCGCGGGCGGCGGCCAGCAGGTCATTGAGGGTGCGATGGGGGCTGGCTTCGGGCACCGCCACCAGCAGCGGCACCGAGGCCAGCGTCGAGATCGGCGCAAAATCGCGCTCCATGTCGAAGGGAACCCGGCGGAACAGCGCATTGGCCGCGGCATTGGTGGAATTGGTGCCAAAGAGCAGGGTCATGCCATCGGCGGGCGCGCGGGCCACCGTTTCGGCCCCGATCAGGCCAGAGGCGCCGGCGCGGTTCTCGACCACCACCGGCTGGCCCAGCGTGTCACGCATGCGCTCGGCAAAGAGGCGGGCGACGGTGTCGGTCGCGCTGCCGGGGGCGAAGGGGACAATGGCGCGAATGGGGCCGGTGGGCCATTCCTGCGCCAGGGCCAAACCAGGGCTGGCCAATGTGGCCGCCAAAAATCCACGACGTTGCATATGCGCCTCCCGGTTGCAGCTTTGCTCGCGCATAGGACGCGCCGCGCGCCGGGGCAAGGCTTATCGGGCGGCGCGCTTCTTTCGTCGGGGTGCCGCCAGCGTGCCGTGCCGGGCCAGGATGGGGCCGAGGAAGCGGCCGGTATGGCTCTCCGGCGTGGCCGCCACATCCTCGGGCGTGCCCTGCGCCACGATGCGCCCGCCCCCCTCGCCACCCTCGGGGCCGAGGTCGAGCACCCAATCGGCGGTCTTGATGACCTCCAGATTATGCTCGATCACCAGCACGGTATTGCCGGTCTCCACCAGCGCGTGCAGCACCTCGAGCAGCTTGCGCACATCCTCGAAATGCAGGCCGGTGGTAGGCTCGTCGAGGATATAGAGGGTGCGGCCGGTGGCGCGGCGGGAGAGTTCCTTGGAGAGTTTGATCCGTTGTGCCTCACCGCCCGAGAGGGTGGTGGCCTGCTGGCCGAGATGGATATAGCCCAGGCCCACCTCCTCGAGCGTTTTCAGCTTGTCATGGATGGCCGGCACGGCGGCGAAGAATTCGCGGCCCTCGGTCACCGTCATGTCCAGCACATCGGCGATGGACTTGCCGCGGAATTTTACCTCAAGCGTCTCACGATTGTAGCGCTTGCCTTTGCAGGTGTCGCAGGTGACGTAGACGTCGGGCAGGAAGTGCATCTCGATCTTGATGAGACCATCGCCCTGGCAGGCCTCGCAGCGGCCGCCCTTGACGTTGAAGCTGAAACGGCCGGGTTTGTAGCCACGGGCGCGGGCATCGGGCAGTTCGGCGAACCAGTCGCGGATCGGGGCGAAAAGCCCGGTATAGGTGGCGGGGTTGGAGCGCGGGGTGCGCCCGATCGGCGATTGGTCGATGTCGATGATCTTGTCGAGATATTCCAGACCCTCGAGCTTTTCGTAAGGGGAGGGCACGGTGCCGGCCCCCATCAGGCGGCGGGCGACGGCGTTGTACAGCGTCTCGATGATCAGGGTGGATTTGCCGCCGCCGGAGACGCCGGCGACGCAGCAAAACGTGCCCAGCGGGATTTCGGCGGTGACGTTCTTCAGGTTGTTGCCGGTGGCACCGATCAGCCGCAGCATTTTCTTCTTGTCGAAGGCCCGGCGGGCGGCAGGCATGGGCACGCTGCGCCGGCCGGAGAGATAGGCGCCGGTGACGCTGTCGGGATGCGCCTCCACCTCGGCTGGGGTGCCCTGGGCGATGATGCGCCCGCCCCCGGCGCCGGCAGCGGGGCCGATATCGATCAGATGATCGGCCTGGCGGATCGCATCCTCATCATGCTCGACGACGAGGACGGTGTTGCCGATATCGCGCAGGCGCCTGAGCGTGCCCAACAGTCGCTCATTGTCGCGCTGATGCAGGCCGATGGAGGGCTCGTCGAGCACATAGAGCACGCCGGTCAGGCCAGAGCCGATTTGCGAGGCCAGGCGGATGCGCTGCGATTCACCGCCCGAGAGCGTGGCCGAAGCGCGGCCGAGCGAGAGGTAGTTCAGCCCGACATCGACGAGGAATTGCAGCCGCTCCTCAATCTCCTTGAGGATGCGTCGGGCGATATCGGCACGCTGCGGCGTGAGCGTGGCATTGACGGTGGCAAACCATTGCCGTGCATCGCTGATCGAGAGTTCGCAGACCTCGCCGACATGGCGCGCCGCGACCCTCACGGAGAGTGATTCCGGCTTGAGGCGGTAACCCTGACAGATCTTGCAAGATTTTTTTGCCTGATAGCGGGAGAGATCCTCGCGCACCCAGGGGTTGTCGGTCTCGCGGAAGCGCCGCTCCAGGTTCGGGATCACGCCCTCGAAGGGTTTTTCGACCTCATAGGCGCGCAGGCCATCCTTATAGCGCAGCGTCACCGCCTCCTTGCCCGTGCCATGCAGAATGGCGGTGCGGAAGGCTTCGGGCAGTTCGCCCCAGGCGGTGTCCATGCGCAGGCGAAAATGCTTGGCCAGGCTGTCCAGCGTCTGGTCGTAATAGGGTGAATTGGCGTTGACCCAGGCGGCGACGGCGCCGTCGCGCAGCGCCTTATTGTCATCGGGCACCACCAGGGCGGGGTCGAAAAACGTCTCGGTGCCCAGGCCGTCACAGGATGGGCAGGCGCCCTGGGGCGAGTTGAAGGAGAAGAGCCGCGGCTCGATTTCCTCGATGGTGAAGCCGCTCACCGGGCAGGCGAATTTCTGCGAGAAGACGGTGCGGGCACCGGTTTCGGCATCCTCGACATAGGCAATGCCTTCGGCCAGGGCGAGCGCGGTCTCGAAGCTATCGGCCAGGCGCTGCGCCATGCCATCGCGTACCACCACGCGGTCCACCACCACTTCGATATCGTGCTTGAGTTTCTTGTCGAGTTTTGGGGCATCGGCGATCTGGTAGAGCGTGCCATTCACCTTCACGCGCTCAAAACCCCGGCGCTGGAAATCGAGCAGCTCCTTGCGGTATTCGCCCTTCTTGTCGCGCACCACGGGGGCGAGCAGCAGAAGGCGCGTGCCCTCGGGCATGGCCGCCACCCGGTCCACCATCTGCGCCACGCTCTGCGCCTCGATGGGCAGGCCGGTGGCCGGTGAATAGGGCACGCCCACCCGCGCCCAGAGCAGGCGCATGTAATCGTAGATTTCCGTCACCGTGCCGACGGTGGAGCGCGGGTTGTGGCTGGTGGTCTTCTGCTCGATGGAAATGGCGGGGGAGAGGCCCTCGATGCTGTCCACATCGGGCTTTTGCATCAGTTGCAGGAATTGCCGCGCATAGGCGCTGAGCGATTCGACGTAACGGCGCTGGCCCTCGGCATAGATCGTATCGAAGGCGAGCGAGGATTTGCCCGAGCCGGACAGGCCGGTGATGACCGTCAGGCTGTCCTTGGGGATATCGACGTCGAGATTCTTCAGATTGTGTTCGCGCGCGCCGCGAATGCGGATGAATTTGCCATCCGGCTTCCCCTCGGGCCTGTCTCGCGGCATCGATTACTTCCAGAATGTTCGCGTTGCGTTCGCTTTAGGATATGGCAGAGCCACCGCCCAGAAGCTAGACTGGGATTCAGAATTGCAAGGAGCGACGTCATGGCAGGCAGTGTGAACAAGGTGATCCTGATCGGTCGCCTCGGTCGGGACCCCGAGGTCCGGAACTTCCAGAATGGCGGGAAGGTGGTCAATCTGCGCCTCGCCACCGGCGAGCGCTACAAGGACCGCGAAGGCAATATGCAGGAGCGCACCGAGTGGCACTCGGTTGCCATCTTCAATGAAAAATTGGGCGAAATCGCCGAGCGCTATTTGAAGAAGGGCAGCCAAGTCTATCTCGAAGGCCAGTTGGAAACCCGCAAATGGCAGGACCAGAGCGGCGCCGAGAAATACTCGACCGAGGTGGTGCTGCGCAATTTCCGTGGTGAATTGACCCTGCTGGATAGCCGCGGTGCCGGCGGCGGCGGTGCCTCGGATGATGATATGGGCGGCGGCGGCTATGGCGGTGGTGGTGGCGGTGCGCCGCCGGCCCGCTCGGGTGGCTATGGTGGCGGCGCGGCCAAGCCGGCCCCGGCGCGCGGTGGCTGGGACAATAACAAGAAGAGCGATCTGGACGACGATATTCCGTTCTAACAGGTCACTGAAAAGCTCTGAGGGCGGAGATAAAGAGCGAAAGGGCTTTGCCCCTCGATCCTATTGTTTCTCGCCGTTCGTTTTTCAGCAGCCTGGTGTTCCGCATCTGAACTGCGTTGCGACGTGCAGCGCTGACCCGCAATTCTCCGCAAAGACCCACCCCCCGCAACTTTCTAATAGGCCAAGGGTTTGATGGGTGTGGCGCAAGGCCACGATTTTGAGGAGAAATCAGAAGATGCGGCCTATCACTCTCAGCTTGGCATTGCTGGCATTGCCCGCCGTGGCGATCGCCCAGATCACGCCGCCTGCCATTGTGACCCCGCCCACCGCAACGGTGGCGCCGACGCTGCAGCCAGGCACGCCGCCTACGGCAGCCACCGAAGCGGCGTTGCGCGGCGGCCTGCGCATGAGCAAGATTATCGGCTCCAATGTCCACAACGAAGCGGATGAGGATGTTGGCAAGGTGGACGAGATTATCCTTCCCACCGGCGGAGCACCAACCGCGATCTTGGCTGTCGGCGGCTTCCTGGGAATAGGGAGCCACTATGTTGCGGTCCCGCTCAGCCGCCTGCGCATGGGCCCGCGTGATCGCTGGGTGATGCAGGGGGCGACGAAGGAATACCTGCGCACGTTACCGCCTTTTACCTACACAGCCGCAGCCCAGCGCTGAGGCCACCCAATAGCTTGCCCTGGAACCTCTTGGGGCTTGGCTTCCAAGCCGGCAGCGTCCCATGGGCGTCCCAGCGCATAACAAGTTGAAGTTAAACCCGACATATCCTGGACGACGTCGTCGTGCTTGCCGCAATGCAGGCGACTTCGCCCAGGCCAAGAGCCTGCCATGTCACACGGACAGGTAGGCTTGCCGCGCGGCCGTATCCGCCATCAGCGCCGCCATGCTGCCGGTCCAGCGTATCTGGCCGCGCTCGATGATGCTGGCGCGGTCACTCACCGCCTGGGCGAGAAAGAGATTCTGTTCAGACAGCAGCACGCTCAGCCCCTCAGCCTTCAGAACGCGAATGGCCGCTGCCATGCGTTCGACGATCACCGGCGCTAAGCCCTCACTGGGTTCATCGAGCATGATCAGCTGCGGATTGCCCATCAGGCTGCGGCCGATGGTGAGCATTTGCTGTTCGCCCCCGCTCATCCGCCCGCCGGGGCGGCGGCGCATGGCGACGAGGCTGGGGAAGAGTTCGTAAACCCGCTCCACACTCCAAGGGCGCAGGCCCGGGCGGGGCTTTTGCCGGCCGGTCTCCAGGTTTTCCTCCACCGTGAGTTCGGCGAAAATCCGCCGCTCCTCAGGCACATAGCCCAGCCCGGCGCGGGCGATCTCGAAGGGTTCTCGGCCGGTGATATCCTGGCCGAGAAACTCCACCCGCCCGGCGCTGGGCGGCACCAGGCCCATAATGGCCTTCATGGTGGTGGATTTGCCGGCTCCATTGCGGCCGAGCAGCACATGCACCTGCCCCGCATGCACCGTAAGCGTCACGCCATGCAGGATATGCGCGCGGCCATAATGCGCGTGCAGGGCTTCGACATGCAGCATCAATGCCGCCCCTCATGGCCGAGATAGACCTCGCGCACGGCGGGGTTGGCGCGCACATCCTCGGGGCTACCCTCGGCCAGCATGCGGCCGCGGTCCAGCACCAGCAGCCTATCGGCATGGGTGAAGACCACATCCATGTCATGCTCGGTGAAGAGCACGGCAATGCCGCTCTCACGCGCGATGCGGGCGGTGAGCGCCATCAGTGCCACACGCTCGGCGGGTGCCATGCCGGCGGTGGGCTCGTCCATCAGCAGCAGGCGGGGGTTATTGGCGAGGGCGATGGCCAGTTCCACCCGCTTGAGGTCGCCATAGGCCAGCACGCCGCAGGGGCGCGCGGCCTGCTCCGCCATGCCCAGGCGCTCCAGCAGGGCCAGGGCCGGGGTCGGGTCCTCGGCGCTGAGCGGCGCCCAGAGACGCATCAGCCGCCGCTGATGGGAGAGCAGCGCCATTTGCACATTTTCCAGCACCGAGAGGCTGGCGAAGGTTGCGGTGATCTGAAAGGTGCGGCCCACACCCAGGCGCCAGATGGCGCGCGGGGCGAGGCCGGTGATGTCCTGCCCAGCCAGCGTCACCCGCCCGGCATCGGGGCGGATCTGGCCATTGAGCATATTGAAGCAGGTGGATTTGCCGGCGCCATTGGGGCCGATCAGGGCCAAAAGCTCGCCCGCCGCCACGGCCAAGCTGACGCCCTGCACCGCCTTCACACCGCCGAAGGATTTATGCAGCCCCTCCACACGCAGCAGGCTCATGCGCGCGGCCCCATCCCAGCGAGGCCGCGGGGGAAGAACAGCACAAGGCCGATGATGATGGCGCCCAGCGCCGCGCGCCAGAATTGCGTCACGCGCAGCAATTGCTCATGCAGCCCGGTATAGGCCAGCGCGCCGATCAGAGGGCCCATCACCGTCTGCACCCCGCCCAGCAGCACCATCAGCAGCGCATCCACGCTGCGCGGAATGGCCATGGCGGTGGGGAAGACGCTGCCCTTGCCGAAGGCGAACACCGCCCCCGCCAGCCCGGCAAAACCCGCGGCGATGGCAAAGGCAAGCCAGCGCACCCGGAAGGCATCAATGCCAATCGCCTCAGCGCGCAGCGGGCTGTCACGCTGCGCGCGCATGGCGTAGCCGAGCGGGGCGAAAATGGCGCGGCGCAACAGCAGTGCCCCACCCAGGCACAGCGCCAACGACAGATAGGCATAGGCCAGCTTGGGCACAGCCCAGGCGCTGGGCCAGACGCCCAGAATGCCGTTATCGCCACCCGTCACCTCCACCCATTGAAACGCGGTGGACCAGGCGATCTGGGCAAAGGCCAGGGTAAGCATGGCGGCATATACCCCCGAAAGCCGCACGCAGAACCAGCCAAACACCAACCCCAGCAGCCCTGCGGCAAAGGGCGCGGCCAAGAGCCCCAACTCCATCGGCGCGGCAAAATGCTTCACCAGCAGGGCGGCGGCATAGGCGCCGGCACCAAAATAGGCGGCGTGGCCAAAGCTCGCCATGCCGCCCGGCCCCATGATGAAATGCAGGCTGGCGGCAAACAGCACGGCAATGGCCAATTCGCTCAGCACCACCAGGGCGTAATCGCCCAGAAAGGGCGGCAGGGCGATGGCCAACAGCAGGGCCGCCAGCGCCACCGCGCGGCCTTTTGGCGAGAGTGCCCGCAAGGGCGGCTCAGGCGGCAGCACAATGGCTGCGGCATTCGCGCGGCCCATCAAGCCATAGGGCCGCAGCACCAGCACCACCGCCATTACCAGGAACACCAGCACCAGGGTGATGCGCGGAAACAGCACAATGCCAAAGGCCTGCATCTGGCCGATGAGTAAGGCCGCCAGCGCCGCCCCCGGCAGTGAGCCCAGGCCGCCCACCACCACGACGACAAAGGCCTCGGAAATAATGGCCATGTCCATGTGCAGATTGACGCTCTCGCGCGGCAGTTGCAGCGCCCCGGCCAATCCCGCCAGCGCCGAACCCAGGAAGAAAACCCCGGTGAACAATCGCCGCTGATTGACCCCCAGCGCGCCCAGCATCTCGCGATCGGCCGTGGCGGCGCGCACCAGCACACCAAAGCGGCTGCGCTGGAACAATAGCCACAAGAGCAGCAGGATGGCCCCGCCAATGGCTATCAACACGAGGTCGTAGAGCGGGAAGCGCTCGCCCATCACATCCACCGCGCCGCGCAGGCCGGGCGCCCTGGGGCCCAGCAGATCCTGCGCCCCCCAGACCGCCAGGGCCACATCCTGCACCACCAGCACCACGCCGAAAGTGGCCAGCAACTGGAACAATTCGGGCGCCTTGTAGATGCGGCGCAGCACCAGCACCTCCACCACCACGCCAATCAACCCCACCGCCAGCGCCGCCGCTAGGACACCACCCCAGAAAGGGAAATGCCCGCGCGGCAACCAGGTGACCAGGCTGTAGGCGATATAGGCGCCCAGCATATAGAGGCTGCCATGGGCGAAATTGACGATGCGGGTGACGCCGAAAATGACCGTCAGCCCGGCGGCGACCAGGAAGAGCGAGGCGGCGCTGGCGAGGCCGGATAGGCTTTGGACGAGAATTTGGGTCATTTAGGTTTGCCCGGGGCAGGGCTTTGCCCTCCCCCGATACCCCCGGGTTCCAAGGGCCTCTCGGCCCTTGGTGGGGAGGGGCAAAGCCCCTCTCCGGGCAACCAGCCCCACCCCCTACCCCTGCGGCCTGAGCGTGCGCACCACCTCATCCGATGGCAGATAGGCCCTGCCATCCGCATAACGCCAATCCACCATCACCCCGCGGTTCCCCCGCAATGCCGTGCGCCCAATATAGGCGCCCAGGGTGGATTGATGGTCGATGGCGCGAAACTCCACCTCGTTTTCGCCAAAGGCGGTGGGGAATTTCAACCCGCGCATGGTCTGCACCATCGCGTCGGTCCCGGTGGAGCCGGCGGCTTTGAGCATGGTGGTGATGGCGGTCACCGTATCATAGGCCACGACCGAGCCCAGCTTCGGCGCCTCGCGGAAGCGGGCGGTATAGGCGGCGCGGAAGCGGCTGTGATGGGGGTTGTTGATATCGGCGGCGGGATAGCCGGAGACGATCCAATTCTCCGGCGCCTCATCGCCCAATGGGTCAAGATATTCCGGCTCGCCGGTCAGCATGGAGACCACGCGGCGGCGTTCGAATAACCCGCGGGTTGAGCCCTGGCGGACAAAATTCGTCAGGTCCGCGCCGAAGGTGACGTTGAAGATGGCTTCGGGGTTGGCGCCGGCCAGGGCCTGGACGGTGGCGCCGGCATCGATGCGGCCGAGTGCGGGGAATTGTTCGGCGACGAAACTGGTGCCGGGCACGGCCCGGGTGAGCAGTTCCTTGAACCAGCGCACGGCGGATTGGCCGTATTCATAATTTGGCGCGACGGTGGCCCAGCGGCGGGCCGGCAGTTTCGCCGCCTCCTCCACCAGCATCGCGCATTGCATGTAGGTGCTGGGGCGCAGGCGGAAGGTGAAGGGGTTGCCCCGGGCCCAGACCAGCGCATCGGTCAGCGGTTCGGAGGCGACGAAGAGCCTGCGATTCTGATTGGCGAAATCGCCAAGCGCGAGGCCCACATTGGAGAGGAAGCCGCCGGCCAGAAGATGGACGCGCTCATTGCTGATGAGTTCGCCGGCATGGCGCACCGCATCCTCGGGGCGGCCGGCATCGTCGCGAAAGATGGTCTCCAGCCTGCGGCCATGGATGCCGCCGGCGGCGTTGACCTCATCGAGCGCCAGCGCCCATGCATTGCGGTAGGGGGCGAGGAAGGCCGGCTGGGAGGTATAGCTGTTGATCTCGCCGATGCGAATCGCCTCCGCCTGGGCATGGGCGATGGCGGGCGCAGCGAGGCCGAATGCATGGATGGCGGCGCGACGGGTTACGGACATAGCGGTACACCTCTGAACTGAGGCATAAGCAACGCTATTCGAGGCTTTACCGCAACCGCCCATCAGGCGATTGGCGCGTCCATCGCGCAGCATTCAACCATTCAGGCCCTGACGGGCGCGGGTGCAGCCATGGCGGGCTATTCGAAGGGAAAAGGTGTGGGCTGCCAGTATTTTTGCAGCTTGTAGTGGTCGATGGTTGCTGCCTCCATGCCGCGCAGATGGGCGACGATGCGGGCGCGGTCCTCGGTGGCGAGGGTTTCGGCCAGGGCACGGCAGACCACCAGATCTGAGGGCATTGGCCGGCCTCGGGGATTGGGTGCTGCCGCGAAGTGTGCCTCCATCCGAACGACGTATTTCAGCAGGATCGAGGCGGCGCGGGCGAAATCGCCGGCCATCATGGCGCACCAGCCTTCGGTCGGTTCTCGCGGCGGCCAGAGCCTTTCTATCCATCTTGGATCACCCACCCAATCGAGAATTTCCTCCCAGCTTTGGTGCGCATCGATGAAGGGCCGGGCCTTGGCGTTAAAATTCTCGATGAGATGGGGCGCGAAGTCAGGTGCGAACATGTCGTAGAGGAACCAACTGGGCGTGGTGGCGAGCAAGGGTTTTTGTGGCTTAGGGCTGCCGATCACCCGCTCAATGTAGAGGGGCAACTTAAACCCTAGAAAATTGATCCCTTCCGTCCATTAAAATGGCAAAATAGATAAATATAAATCAGGCGCCACTGGATTTATTTTAATTAATAAAAACATCGCCGATGTAATTACGGATCGGATTTTTGAATAACTATCGCCCATGAATTATTAAATCAGGATTTTGTTCCATAATTGGCGCAAATATTAATTTCAATTGCTGCGCGGTGGCCATGGTGTCAAGGCCTCAATTCTATAGCCATGACACGAGGATTGGGCATCGAACGCCTGCTAGCAAAGCGCATTCCCTCGTTGAATATCCTCGTCGCCTGCTCCGCGCCCAGACCGGCTACGCCTGTCTTCACGTCATAGACACAGATCTGGCTGGTGCCCGGCACGTGGTGCAGAATATCCAGGACGGAGGACCCCGCAGGACGATGCGAAGAATCGTTCCCATTTAGGAGAGGATACTCCGCGAATACCCTCACTCCTGGTTCAGGATACGTAGTCTTTATTTGCATTTCAATCTCCTGATGCACCCTCACGCCCCATTGCTGCGGAGACATTGAACCGCGTTCCACGGTATTGGCAGCATTGGTTACAATATCCTGAAATTCAGCCGTCCGCGGACAAAATTCTTCGACGCGGTCATTGGGCAATACGCCCGCAACCGCCCGCTCCACCTCGCGGTCTCCCTCCAGGCCGCGATACTGCAGGAGGAAGGGGGTGCCGCCGCTGCTGCCTTCACCAAGCCCGCCACCACGCAGCGCCTCAAGCAGCCTGTTGTAGAGGCCGAGCGCGAGAGCATTTTCAAGCCTTGCGGCTTCGCAAGGCGACTCGGAAAATGCGGAAATACAAAAGCTAGAGCCGCTTCACCGTCTTCGCTTTCGGTGAAACGGCTCTAGCGGCGGCACCACGCGGGCAGCCCAGGGCAGGGCCTGCGCCTGGACGGGGATGAGCTGGCCATCCTCGGTCGCATCGAGGTACTGAACAAATTCCTCGCCATCGGGCAGGATGATGGTGCAGATCTGGCTGCCATCCAGATGCGCCTCGCATTGACCCAGCACCACGCCCGCTTCGTCGCGCACGGTATAACGACGCTGAATTCCCTCGCCGGGGCTTTCCTCGACGGAGACCATGGCGCTGCCCATCGGCGCGGCAGAGGGCTGAGGCCCAGTGTCATGCCCGTGGCGGTTGGAGCGGGTATGGGCGGAGACATGTTCCGCATGGCCGTCACGGGTGCGCGAATAGGCGCGCACATGAACAATGCCGACCGAGGCGCCGCCGCCCTCGCGCGGGTAGAGCCGCTGCCAGCGCTTGGAGCATCATCTGTTCAAACGGAATCGTTTGGGCGGATAAAGATGCTCAAAAAACAAAAGGCTGGAGCCTGTGCCGTGAGCCGTGGCGAACGGAACAGGCTCCAGCGACCCAGGCGTTGAACGCCGCGCGCTCGGGATGGCCAGCCTGCCAATAGCGCGGGTCGCGCATGGCCTGGCGGAGAACGGCTTCGGTGATGGGCAGGCGGTCAGGCATAATTTGCTCCTATGTCTGGAGCATATTATCCGATTATTAGCCTATAATAAAGCTAACAATCCTAATGTCGCCATCTCAGCCCAGCCGGGCCAGCACCTGATCCACAAACACCATCGCCTGGCCCAGATAATTTTCCGGTGCACAAAGCGCATGCACCTCGCCCGGCGGCATCCGTGCGCTGATCTGCGGGTCGGCCAGCAGGGCCTCGGCCAGGGGGATGCCCTGGGCCAGCGCCACATCGCAGGCATGGTTGACGATGTGGTGCGCCTCACCCCGCCCGAGCACCGGGGCGAGGCCCATCATCACCTGCTCGGCCGCGATCAGCCCGCCGGTGGAGGCGAGGTTGCGGGCCATGCGGGCGGGGTCCACCACCAGCCCCTCGGCGATGCTGCGGGCGCAAAGCAGCGCGCCATGGGTCAGGTTGAAGGCCTGGCCAATCGCCAGGGCCTCGGCCTGCCACGGGCCGGTGCCGCGTTCCAAATCCTGCGCCATGGCGGCCAGCATTTGCGGCACCAGGGCATGCACCCCGCGGGACTGGGCCAGGATGTATTCGCAGGAAATCGGGTTGCGCTTCTGCGGCATGGTGGAACTGCCACCGCGGCCGGCCTGATGCGCCTCCGCCACCTCGGCCACCTCGGTTTGCATCAGCAGCATCACGTCGGTTGCAATCTTCGACAGCGCGCCGGCGAGCAGGCCGAGAAAGCCCACCGCCTCGGCAAAGCCATCGCGGGCGACATGCCAGGGGATATCGGGCAGCGCCAGGCCCAACTCCTGGGCCAATTCCCGCTGCACCTCCAGCCCCTGCGTGCCCAGGCTGGCCAGGGTGCCGGCTGCACCGCCGAATTGCAGCCGCTCCACGCGCGGGCGCAACTGGTCCAGCCGCTCCACCATGCTGATCAGCGGGCTGAGCCAGACCGCCACCTTATAGCCGAAGGTGACCGGCAGCGCGTGCTGCAAATGGGTGCGCCCGGCCATCACGGTGGCCTTGTGGTGCCGCGCCATGCGGCCGAGTGCGGCGTTGAGCAGCAAAAGGTCCGCGCGGATCAGCGCCAGCCCCTGGCGCATTTGCAGCACGGTCGCGGTGTCCATGATGTCCTGGGTGGTGGCGCCCCAATGGGTCCATTTGCCGCCTTCCGCGCCGGCCAGGGCGGAGAGCTGCTTGACCAGCCCCACCACGGGATAGCCGGTATTGGCGGTGGCGCGGGCCAGTTCCCCAAGGTTCAGCCGGTCCACATCGGCGCCGGCGGCGATGGCGGCGGCGGCCTCGGCCGGCACAATGCCCAGGCGGGATTGGGCCTGGGCCAGCGCCACCTCCACCTCCAGCATGGCTGCCAGCCAGGCGCGCTCGCCCATCGCCGCGCGCATCGCATCGGTGCCGTAGAGCGCGCCCAGAACGGGGCTATCGGCGGGGTTCACGGCCATGGGTCAGATATCCAGAAAAACGGTTTCGTCGGCGCCTTGCAGGCGAATATCCAGCGTCCAGACCCCAGGCGCGGTTTCGCGCGCCAGCATGGTGGGGCGGCGGGCCTCGGGTACCAGGGCCAGGATGGGGTCGGCCTCGTTCAGCGGTTCGGCCGCAAAATAGGCCCGGGTGGTGACATGGTTCATCAGCCCGCGGGCGAAGACGGCCAGGGTGATATGCGGCGCCTGCAGGCTATTGCCCGGCCCCGGCACCGGGCCGGGCTTGAGGGTGGTGAAGCGAAACCGGCCCTGATCATCGCTGGCGCAGCGGCCAAAACCGTGGAATCCGGCCTCATAGGCGCCATCCGGCCCGGCCTGCCAGATCTCCACCATGGCATCGCCGCAGGGGGTGCCATCGCCATCGGTGATCTGGCCGGTGAGGGTGATGCTGGTGCCGGCCATGGCGGCATTCTCGCCGCGCCGCAGATCGGCCCATTCCGGATGGTCGATGATATGCCAATAGGGCCCGGCGGTTTGAGAGGCGGTGGTGGTCACTTGTGGTCCTCCATCGGCGTCGCATTGCGGCCGCGCAGAACGATGTCGAAGCGATAGCCCAGGGCCCAGTTTTCCACCGCATAGTCCAGGTCGAATTTCGCGATCAAACGCTCCCGCGCCGCCGCATCGGGCGTGGCCATGAAGACGGGGTCGAGCGGCAGCAGCGGGTCACCTGGGAAATACATCTGGGTGATCATACGCTGCGCAAAGCCCTGGCCATGCAGGCCGAAATGAATATGCACCGGCCGCCAGGCCTTGGCGTGGTTGCCCCAAGGGTAGGCGCCGGGCTTGATCGTGGTGATCTGCCAGTGCCCCTCATCATCGGAAAACACCCTCGCACTGCCGGCGAAATGCGGGTCGAGCGGCGCGTCATGCTGGTCGCGCATATGGTGGTAGCGGCCGGCGGCATTGGCCTGCCAGATTTCCAGCATTGCGCCCCGCACAGGGCGGCCATCCTCATCGAGCACCCGGCCGCCGACGATGATGCGCTCGCCCATCGCGGCCTGGCCCTCATGCACCGACATATCGGCGTAGGCCGGGTAGGCGCTGGGGGTAAAACGCGGCGCCGAGGTCTCGCTCAGCGTGTGCGGAATGGCGATGGGCGGGTGCAGCGCGTGGCGCTTGCGGGTGCTGCCATAGGCGGGGGAATTCATCGGCGGCCAGGTGCCCGGCGCGGGGCGGGGGAATTCAGTCACTGCAGAATTTCCTTCACCAGTTTCAAGGCGTGATTGGCTTTTGGCACGCCGGCATAGCTCGCAACATGCAGCAGCGCCTCGGAAATTTCCTCCGGTGTCACGCCGGTATTGGCGGTGGCGCGGATATGCAGCTTGAATTCCTCATCGAGGCCGAGTGCCGCCAGCATGCTGAGCGTGATCAGGCTGCGGCTATGGCGGGAGAGCCCCGGCCGGGTCCAGACCCGGCCCCAGACGCCCTCCAGAATGAAATCACGGAAGGGCGCATCCATGGCGGTGAGATTGGCCTCGGAACGGTCAACATGGGCGTGGCCCAGCACGGCGCGGCGCACCGCCATGCCGGCCTCCGCCCCCACCGCATGCAGCCCGGCCAGATGCCCCAGCACGGCGGCCGTCACCGCCTCCGCCGCCTCGAAATTCGGGATATGGCTGGCATGGGGGATGATGACGAGTTTCGCGCCGGCAATAGCCTCGGCGATCTCACGGCTTTTCGCCACCGGCGAGGAGGGGTCAGCCTCGCCCACCACCACCGTGGTCGGGCAGGTAATTGGCCCAGGCATGGTCGCATCGCGCAAGGCCGCCGAGCAGCCGAGATAGCCCATGGGGTCGGTGCGCAGCAGCATGCGCAGCAGGGCGCGGGAGGATGGCAGGGAGGGGTCAATCACCCAATTGGCCATCACCGCATCCTGCACCGCGGCCATGCCGCCGGACTTCACGCCCTCCATGCGGGTGATCCAGCGCTCCGGCGGGCCGGAGATGAAGGATGTGTCGCAGGGGATGATGGAGAGCACGCGCTCGGGATAGGAGGCGGCCAATTCCAGGCTCAGCCGCCCGCCGATGGACACGCCGGCGACATGCGCCCGCGCCACGCCGAGGGCATCGAGCACCGCCACCGCATCGGCGGCGAGCATGGCCATGGAATAATCGCCCTCTGTGGCCCCGCTCAGCCCATGGCCGCGCAAATCCATCCGAATCACCCGGTATTGCCGGGCGAGGGCGGGCAGTTGCGGCGCCCAAATCTCCATGGTGGTGCCGAGCGAATGCAGCAGCAGCAGGGCGGGGGCGCCAGGCGGGCCTTCCTCGCGCACATGGAAGACGGTGCCGTCGATATCGACAAAACTCATGTCAGAATTCTCACCAGCCAAAGGGATAGCCCGGGAAAGGCCACGCACAGCACGAGACGCAGGATATCCATCGCCAGATAGGGCATGACGCCGCGATAAATCGCCGCGATAGGCACTTGTTTGGCGATGGAGGAGATCACGAAGACATTGAGCCCAATGGGCGGCGCCGTCAGCCCAATGCCCACCACCACCAGCACCAGCATGCCGAACCAGATGCCCACCTCCTCGGTCGGCATGCCGAAATCGAGGCCGGTGACGACGGGGAAGAAGACCGGCAGGGTGAGCAACATCATCGCCAACTCATCCATCACCGCGCCCAGCACGATATAGGTCAGCAGCAGCACCGCCAGCACGCCATAGGGCGGGAAGGATTGCTCGGTCACCCAGAGCGCCAGCAAATCCGGCGCCTGGGAGAGTGCCAGAAAGGCGTTGAAGATTTCCGCGCCGAGCAGAATCGCGAAAATCATCGCCGTGGTCTCGGCGGTGGAGAGCAGCGCGGCCTTGAGTTCCCGCCACGGCAGATCGCCACGCATCCAACCCACCACCAGCACGGCGACACAACCCACCGCGGCACTCTCGGTGGGGGTGAAAATACCGGCATAAATCCCGCCCACCACGACGAAGGCAATGAGCAGCACGGGAATGACCTCGCGGAAGGCGCGGGCGCGCTCGGCGGCGCTCATCGGGTCGCAGGGCGGCGCGAGTTGCGGCCGCTTTCGCACCAGCAGCCAAACCGCCAGCATGTAAAGCGCCGTCGCCAGCAGGCCGGGGATCAGCGAGGCGATGAACAGCTTGGCAATATTCTGCTCGGTGGTGATGGCGTAAATCACCAGGATGACGCTGGGTGGGATGAGAATGCCCAGCGTGCCGCCAATGGCGATGGTGGCGGTGGCCAGCCCTGGATCGGTCCGATAGCGCAGCAATTCCGGCAGCGCCGCCCGGCCGAATGTGGCGGTGGTGGCGACCGAACTGCCCGAGATGGCGGAGAAGGCCGAAGATGCGCCGATCACCGACATCAGCATCCCCCCCGGCCGGCGGCCGACCAGCGCATTGCAGGCGGCGAAAAGCTCCCGCGCCAACCCGCCGCGCTCGGCCAGCGCGCCCATCAGGATGAAAAGGGGGATGACCGAAAGCGTGTAATTGGCAAAGAGGTGGTAAGGCGTGGATTTGAGGTAATTCAGCAGCGCCGTCCAATCGAGGATATGGACGTAGCCCAGCGCGCCCACCAGCAGCATGGCCAGCGCGATGGGCGCGCGCAGCACAATAAGCAGCAGCAGAATGGCAAAGCCCCAGCCGGCGATGATGAATTCGGGTGCCATCTAACGGCCGGTCCGTCGCGCAGCGAAAAAGCTGTTGATCATGTCCATCATCAACGCCCCCGAATCAGGCGCGGCACCCAAGCCAGCGCGATCAGCGCCGTCAACCCGAAACACGCGGCCCCCACCGCAATGGCCCAGCCAAAGGGCAGCGCCAGCAGGCCGATGGTGCGGCTGCCATTGGCCATCGCCTCCGCCCCGCCCAGTGCCATGCGCCAGGCGATCACCCCCATCACCGCCGCCCAGACCAACTGCCAGAAGCCATCCACCACCTCGTTCCAGCGCCGGGGCAGCCAGGTGGAGAAACTATCCACCATGATGTTGCCGCGCTTGAGCGTGGTGAAACCCAGCGCCGCCAGCACGCCCAGGCCCGAGCCAATGGAAATCAGCTCAAAATCGCCGCGAATGGGCTGGCTTGTCAGCCAGCGCAGGCCGCCCGAGACCACGGTGAGGAAGGAGATCGCCAGCAGCACCAACCCGCCGGCGAGCGCCATGAACACCGCCGCACCGGCGAGAACCCCGCCGGGTGGCGCTATCTCGCCCTCCTGGCTCAAGCCACGCCCTGGCCGAATTGCGCCACCAGCGCGCGCGCCTCTTCCAATAGCGCGCCACCATTGATGTTGCGCTCGCGCATCGCCGCCACCCAATTGGTGATCACCGGCTCGGTGGTGCGGCGGAAGCGGGCGGTTTCCTCGGGTGAGAGCGAGATGATCTGATTGCCGCGGCGGCGCACCATCTCCTCCACCTTCGGGCCTTCCTCATCCCAGGGGCGGGCGGCCATGCGGGCGGCGGCCATGCCGGAATTGGCATCGAGAATGGCGCGCAGATCGGGTGCCATCGCCTCATACTTCGCCTTGTTCATCGCCAGGATGAAGGTGGCGACATAGAAGGTGGGCGAGCCCTCGAATTCGGTGTGGAAGCGCAGCGCCTCATGCAGGCGGATGGAGGGCACCACCTCCCACGGCACCACGGCGCCATCGATCACGCCCTGGGCCAGGGCTTCGGGCACTTGCGGCACGGGCAGTCCGATGGGGGCGGCGCCGAGCGCGCGCAGCGCCTCGCCGGCCTGGCGGGTGGGGAAACGCAGCTTGAGCCCCACCATATCCTCCTGCCGCCGCACCTCGCGCTTGGCATGGATGACGCCGGCATCATGGCCCCAGGCGGTGATGAGGTGGGTTTCGCCGAACTCCGCCCGCATCCGCCGCTCATAGAGCGTCTGCACCGCCTGCACATTCACGCTGGCCCGCTTATGGGCGACGAAGGGCAGTTCGAAGGCCTCGATGCTGGGGAAGCGGCCGGGGGTATAGCCGGGCAGGGTCCAGACGATATCGACCACGCCATCGCGCGCCTGATCATAAAGCTGCGGCGGCGCGCCACCCAATTGCATGGAGGGGAAGATCTGCACCCGCAGGCGGTTGTTGGAATCAGCCGCCAGCTTGGCCGCCCAGGGCTGCAGGAAGAAGCGATGCACATTGGAAATGGCGGGCAGGAAATGGTGCAGGCGCAGGGTCAATTCCTGCGCGCGGGCGGCTTGCGGGCGCAGCAGGGCGGGTGCGGCCAGGCCAGCGGCCAGGATGGTGCGGCGGTTTGTCATTGTTCTTGGTCTCTCCCGGATGCGTGGCTCCTGGGAGAGCATGTGCCTTGTTGCGGCCCGCGGCTCAAGCGGGGCGTTGCCAGCCTAAGACCGGCGAATATAAAAGGATTAAATTGACATTTAGGATTTAATTATGTATTTAAGCCGGGAAAGGAGAAGTCCTATGTCCTACCCTGTCCGCATAACTGACCACGAGCTCCGGGCCGCGATGAGAGACCCAAGATACTGGCAGCAGGGTCAACCGGAACGCAAAGCGTTCGTTACCTGGGTTACCCACGGCTGGAAGGCGCTGAATCCAGAAGGTGGCAGCGCCAAGACGCAGGTTTGGGTGAGAGCCTACATCAGGGAGGGCCATTCCGTCTCGCGCATTGGCGAAGTCATTCACCGTCGCAAGAAAAGGTTCTTCTTACGAACGAGCGCGGGAGCGTGCCGCCGACATATGGCCAACGCTTGCCAAGCCCTCAGGACCCGGTTGGCCGATCCGGCAACCCGATCGAGATTTCACCCCGCACCAATTCTCCTGCGACCATAGACGGCCGGGGATACTCGGGGCACGCCCTTGATCGTATGCAGGGCCGAGGCCTGCCACCCATTGCAGTGGAGCAGGCAATACGTCCAGAAAATTTTGTTGGTTTGAGCCGCGGATTACGTCTCTATTGGGATAGTACAAATGGCGTTCAGTTCTTGGTCAACCCGCAAACCAATACCGTTGTGACTGCAACTTGGCGGAGCATCCCTCCACGCCTTCTCAGGAGCCCCGAATGACCAACGCCCCCAAACAACGCCATTATTCGGCGCCGCAGGATATTATTGAATCCATCAGCCGCTTTCGATTGGGAACATTATCTCTGGCAGCAACCCTGGATCGCCTATGGGCAGAAATTCATGATCTGCCCGAGGCACTCAGCGGGATTGTCGGTGACCTCGAAGACCAATGGAGCGAGATCGAAGCCGTCTATGCCCTCGCCGCAGAGGCAGAGCAGCCGAGGCTCGACCCAGGGCAGGCGAGCGATGTGCATGCATCGATGGACGCCATTATCGCCATTATGGAGCGTGCTTTGTGACGGAGCCTGCTGGCGGGGGGAAGCGCGCGATCACCCCACACCCGGACGCATAACGGAGAAAGCCATGACCTCAACCATTTATCGCTTGAACCATTACCACCCGCTTAGCATCGCTCAACCGGTGGACCGTGTTTCGTTCGACGGCAAAACCATCGGCAATTTCTCCACGCCGGAGCACGCGGCCCGCGCTCACGCCGCCGTCGCCGGGCAGGAGGGTTTCCGCGACTGGCCCGATGGGTTCAGGCTGCTGGAAATTCCGCTGGATCATGATTTTTTTGTTGAGGGCTTCATCCTTCATCCGGAAGGGGATATCGCATCGCGGGCGAGGGTTCCGGCGATGTCGGCAATGATACTGAAGTGGAGGAGTATGGCAGCGTCCCCCCCGAATACCCAGAAGAGCCGCTGCTGGGAGGATGGTTTCGTCAATGGCGATGAGGACTGAAAGCGGCAGGCCGCCGGCATGAAAGCCGCACCCTGGCTTTTCGTGCTGCTCTGGTCCGGCGGCTTCACCGCCGTGGCCATTGCCCTGCCCTATACCGAGCCGCTGACGCTGCAGGTTCTGCGCTATGCCGCGGTGGTTCTGCTGCTGCTGCCGCCGGTGCTGTTGCTGCGCCCGGCCTGGCCGGATGCGCGGGGGCTGCGGCACCTGGCCCGCATGGGGCTGGTGATACAGTTCAGCTATTTCGCCTGCACCAACCTGGCGCTGAGTTGGGGCATATCGCCGGGCGGGCTGGCGCTGATCGTCGCCCTGCAGCCCATCCTGGTGGCGCTGCTCTCGGCGAGGGTGACGGGCGATGTGGTGCCGCGCGCCGCCTGGGCGGGGCTATTGATCGCCTTTTGCGGCGTGGCGCTGGTGGTGGTCTCGGGCTCGGCGGTGGCGGCGCGGGATTGGCCGGGGCTGGTCTTCGCCGTGATCTCGCTCGGCGCCATGACCGCGGGCGCGCTGCTGGAACGGCGCGATGGTGCCCCCTGCCACCCGCTGGTCTCCAACCTCGTGCTCTATACGGTGGGGCTGGCGGCCACATTGCCGGTGGCCTGGGCGCTGGAAGACATGCGCGTGGTCTGGAGCGCGGATCTGGCCTGGGGCCTGGGCTATCTCGTGCTGGTCAATTCCCTCATTTCGATGACGCTGCTGCTGGCCATGCTGCGTGCGGGCGAGGCGGCGCGGGTCTCCGCCCTGTTCTTCCTGGTGCCGCCCCTGGCCGCGCTGCTGGGCTGGGTGGTGCTGGGGCGCGAGGTGGCGCCGCTGGCCTGGCTGGGCACGGCGATTGTCGCGCTGGGGGTGATTTTGGCCCGCCGCGGAGCGGCTAGGTGACCCGCCGCGGAGCGGGCAAGTAACACGCCGGGGAGCGGCTAGGTAAACCTACCCCGCGATGGGCAGCCCAGCCCGTTGACCCAATCCGCCCGCACGTTCACGCTCACCCAAAAGGGAGAGCAAAGATGGCACATGCGGGTTTGAAGTTCGGCATCTTCATGGCGCCGTTCCATCGGTTGGGTGACAACCCAACCCTGGCCATCCACCGTGACCTCGAATTGATCGAACATCTCGACCGTCTGGGCTTTGACGAGGCCTGGGTGGGCGAGCATCACTCCGCCGGATGGGAGACCATTGCCAGCCCCGAGGTCTTCATCGCCGCCGCCATCGAGCGCACGCGCCATATCCATCTGGGCTCCGGCGTCACCTCCCTGCCCTATCACCACCCGCTGCTGGTGGCGCAGCGCTTTGTCCAGCTCGACCATATGTCGCGCGGGCGCGTCATGCTGGGCTGCGGCCCCGGCGCCCTGGCGAGCGACGCCTATATGATGGGCATCCCGGCCGAGACGCAGCGCCGGCGGATGGAGGAATCGCTGGCCGCCATCACCGCGCTCCTGGCCTGCGAGGCGCCGGTCTCCATGCAGACCGACTGGTTCACCCTCAAAGACGCGCGGCTGCATCTCGCCCCCTATACCGCGCCGCGCTTCCCCATTTCGGTGGCCACCTCCACCACGCCCTCGGGCGCCATGGCCGCCGCGAAGCATGGGCTGGGCATGCTCAGCCTCGGTGCCGGCCTTCCCGGCGGCCCGCAGAAACTGGCCGAGCAATGGCGAATGGCCGAAACCGAGGCCGCAAAGCACGGCAAGACCATGGACCGGGCGAATTGGCGCCTGGTGGTCAACCTCCATGTCGCCGAGGATGACGAGACCGCCATCCGCCAGGTTCGCCTGGGCGAGCGTGCCGAGACCGAAACCTATTTCGGCGAGGTGCTGGCCCGGCCGCCCTCACGCTCGGAAAACCCGCTGGCCGATGGGCTGCGCGCCGGCACCACCCTGGTGGGCAGCCCCGATACGGTGGCCGATGGCATCGCCCGGCTGCTCAGCTTCACCGAAGGCGGCGCGGGCGGTGTGCTGTTCCGCGCGCATGATTGGGCCAATCGGCGCGACACCTGGGAAAGCTATGAGCTTTTTGCCCGCTGGGTGATGCCGCGCTTCCAGGGCTCACTTCGCATGCCCAGCGAAAGCCGGGAATGGTGCGTGGAAAACCGTGGCGGTATTTTCGCCCCCAATATCGCCGCCCTGCACAAGGCCTTTGCCGATGCCGGGCATGCAGTGCCGGAGACGGATAGGCTGAAGCTGCGGCAGGGTTAAACCTATAGCCGCGGCGAAACCCCGCTCACCCCGGTGGCCTGCTCCAATTGCGCCAGCGCCACCAGATAATTGGTCCGCGCCAGATTCGCCGCCAAACGTGTGGCGTTGAGCGTGCGCAGCGCGTCCAGCACCTCGAGCAGCGAGGAGCCACCGGCCGTATAGGCCTGTTCGGCCGAGCGATAGGCCGCTTCGGCCCGGCCCAGCGCGCCACCGGTATAGACGCGCAGAAGGTTGCGCGATTGCTCGACGGCGGACCAGGCAATGGCGAAATCCGCCCGGGCCTGCAGCAAGGCTGCCCGCGCCAGGGCATCGGCCTGGCCAGCCTGCCCGGCCGCCACACCCACATTCCCCTCGACGATGCGGCGGGTGAAGATCGGCACTGAAAGCTGCATGCTGAACTGGTCATTGGCCAGCAGCGGTATGGTGCCGGAGGGCACGTTCTGGTTCAGCCGGGTGCGGGCAAAGCCGGCATTGACGGTGACATCACGCCACCGCGTCGCCTCGACCAAGGCGAGATTGGCACCCGCTGCACTGGCCTGGCGCAGGGCGGCCACCACATCGGGGCGGTCCTGCACCGCAGCGCCCAGTTCCTCGCGGCCAATGCCCAGATCGGGGATGGTGTTGAAGCGGCCCTGCACGTCAAAGGCGATGGCGGAGAGCGTGGCGCGGACAGGGTCACTGCTCGTGGCGCCGCGGCGGGTGGGCACGGCTGGCGGCTCACCGGGGCGGAAATCCGCCGCATCGGCCGCCAGGGTCACCGCAATCTGCGCCACCGCCGCGGCATAGGCCTGGGCGTTGGTCACAACATCGTTTTCGAACACCACGCGGCTGGCCTGAAAGCGCAGCAGATCCCCCTCAGGGATGGCGCCATCGCGCAATTGCCGGCGCAGCAGCGCCTCGGTCCGGTCCAGTCCGGCGCGATTTGCCAGCGCTACCTCAAGATTGGCCCGCGCGCCCAGCGCGGTGAAAAAATTCTGCCGCAGCACATAAAGCTGGCTGCGCAGCGCATCGAGCACCTGCGCCTCGGCCGCGCCGATATTCTCCTCGGCCAGGCGGGTGCGCAGGGTGCGTTTGCCGCCCAACTCCACCAGCACCTGCAGCCCCACGGTCACATTGTTTTGCGGACCCAGGAAGCGCGCGCCGGTAATATTGGCGGTATTGGGCGAACCTGCGGCAGGCCGCCCGCCCTCATTGAACTGGCCGAAAGTATTGCCGGCCGACACCACCGCCGGCGGCAGCGAACTGGCCACCAGCCGCTGCGCCCGCGCCGAATCAACGCCGCGGCGGGCGGCGATGACCGCAAGATTGCGCTCCACCAGCAGCCGCTCGGCCTGTTCGAGGGTGATGACCTGGGTGCCGGGGGATAGCGGCATGGCAGCCTGGGCGGGCGTGGCCTGGCGCGGCGACTCGGCCCGGCCGGATGGGGCTGCGGCTGGCGGCTGTGGCTGTGCCAGCGCCGCGCCAGAGGCCACCAAAAGCATCAGTATCGTAAGTGATTTCATTCCGCCAACCCCGCCCGCGCCCTGCGCATTTGAATGAATTTTTCCGACTGGGCGAGGTCTCGCGGCCGGCCCAGCAGGTCGATCATCGCCGGAAACACCACCAGGATGAAGAACGGCACCAACCCGATGCCACCCACCACCACGATTGCCAAAGGCTTCTGCACATCCGAGCCGATGCCTGTCGAGAGTGCCATGGGCAGCAAGCCACAGAAGCTGGCGAAACAGGTCATCAGCACCGGGCGCATACGGTCCTCGCCCGCCAGGTCCAGCGCCTCGCGCCAGGGGTGGCCCTCGCTGCGGACATGGTTGAAATGCGAGAGGAAGATGATCCCCTCCATCACCGTGATGCCGAATAGCGCAAGGAAACCAATGGCCGCGGGGACCGAGAAATTCAGCCCCGCCAACGCCAGGGCCGCCACGCCACCTGAGATCGACAGCGGCACAATGCCTATCACCAGCAGCGTCTCGCGCAAATTGTTGAACTGCACATAGAGCAGCACCGCGATGAGCCCGAAGGCCACCGGCACGATGGTGGTCAGCCGCGCAATCGCCTCCTGCAGGTTCTTGAACTCACCCTCCCAGGAGAGGCGATAGCCCGGCGGCAGGGTTACCCGCGCAGCGACGGTGGCCTGCGCCTCCTGCACCGCACTCGAAGGGTCGCGCCCACGCACCGAGAAGCGCAGCGGCACATAGCGCGCCGAATCCTCGCGGTAGATATAGGCAACGCCGGCGCGCAACTCGATATCAGCCACATCGGCTAGCACCGCGCCACGCGGCCCACCCACCGGCACCCGGCCAATCGCCTCGACCGAATCGCGATAGGGCGCATCGAGGCGCACCATGATGGGGAAATTGCGGTCCGCCCCGCGCTCATAAAGCCGCCCGGCCTCACGCCCGCCAATCGCCGCCTGCACGACATCATTGATGTCATCCATCTGCAGGCCGAAGCGCGCGGCGCGCGCCCTATCGATGGTAATCGCCACCGTGGGCTGGCCCAGGGTGCGGAAGACGGCGAGATCGGCAATGCCGGCCACCGGTTCGATGGCGCGGCGCACCTCCTCGGCGATGCGGGCCAGGATGTCCAGATCAGGGCCGAAGACCTTCACGGCATTGGCGCCCTTCACCCCCGATGCGGCCTCCTGGACATTGTCGGAGATCGCCTGGGCGAAGGCGAATTCAATGCCGATATAGCGCTGCATCAGCCGCGCATTGATCGCCGCCACCAGCCCGTCGCGGTTGGGTGCGGTGGTCCATTGATCGGGTGGCTTCAGCGGCACGAAGAATTCGGCGTTGAAGAAGCCCGCACTGTCGGTGCCGTCATCGGGGCGGCCCTGCTGGCTGGTCACCGTCACTGCCTCGGGGAATTCGGCCAGGATCTGGCGAATTCCCGTCACCGTGGCCTGGCCCTCTTCGAGGCTGATGGTGGCGGGCATGGTGGCGCGCACCCAGAGATTGCCCTCCTCCAGCGTGGGCAGGAATTCGGCGCCGAGCAGGCTGAACAGGAAGATGGTGGCGGCGAAAAGCCCGGCGGCCAGCACCAGGCACAGCGCGCGCGCCTGCATAGCGGCGGCATAGCAGCGCCGATGCACCCAGCGGCTGACGCGCACGATCAGCGTATCCTTCTCCGTGCTGTCCTCACGCAGCAGCACCGCCGCCAGCGCGGGGGTGATGGTGAAGGTGGCAAACAGCGCGCCGATGATGGCATAGGCATAGGTCTTGCTCATCGGCCCGAAGATCCGGCCCTCAATGCCGCCCAGGGTAAAGAGCGGGATGAAGGCGGCGATGATGATCAGCGCCGAGAAGAAGATGGCCTTATCCACCTCGGAGGCGGCGCGCAGGATGGTCAATTGCACGCCCGAAAGCCCGGTGCCGCCGGAGACAGGCCCCTGATGGGGGTTGCGCCGGGCTAGGCCGAGATGGCGATAGATATTCTCCACCATGATCACGGTAGCATCCACCAGCAGGCCGAAATCCAAAGCACCCAGGCTGAGCAGATTGGCGCTCTCGCCGCGCACCAGCATGAGCAGGATGGCAAAGAAGAAGGCGAATGGAATGGTGGCCGCAATCACCACCGCGCCGCGGAAATCGCCCAAAAACAGCCATTGGATGATCAGGATGAACAGCACACCCTCGATGATGTTCTTCACCACCGTCTTGGTGGTGATCTTCACCAGATCCTCGCGGTCATAAATAGGCACGATGCGCACGCCAGGCGGCAGCACGCCGCCGGCATTGATCCGCGCCACCTCGGCCTGCACGCCATGGATGGTGGGCAGGGTCTGCTCACCACGGCGCATCAGCACGGTGGCCAGCACCACATCATCATCGCCCTCATGGCCAGCCACGCCCAGGCGCGGCAGGCTGCCGGTCTCCACCACCGCAATATCGCGCAGCAGGATGGGCGTGCCGCCGGTGCCGCTGCCGAGCACGATGTTGTTGATGTCATCGAGACTGCGGATGAGGCCAATGCCCTGCACCACGGCCGATTGCGGCCCGATATTGATCGTGCCCGCCCCCACGGTGACATTGCCCAAGCGCACCGATTGGATCACCCGCGGCAAATCAAGCCCAAAGGCGTTCATCCGCGGCAGATCAATGACGACATTATAGGCCTTGGAGCGGCCGCCAAAGCTGGTCACATCCACCACACCGGGCACGCGCTTGAAGCGGCGGTCCAGCACCCAATCCTGCAAGGTCTTCAGTTCATCGGCGGAAAAGCCCGGCGGGCCGACCAGGCGGTAGCGCATGATCTCGCCAATGGGCGAGAGCGGCGAAATGGTGGGCGATACGCCCTCCGGCAGGCCCTGCAGCACGGCCAGGCGGTTGAGCACCTGCTGCAATGCCTGTTCATAGGTATAGGCGAAGGTGAACTGCACCCGCACATCGGATAGGCCAAAGAGCGAGGTGGAGCGGATGGTATTGAGGTTGGGCAGCCCCGCCATCGCCACCTCGATGGGGATGGTGACGTAGCGCTCGATCTCCTCAGCGCTCTGGCCGGTATTCTGGGTGATGATGACCACTTGCGGCGGTACCGGGTCCGGATAGGCCTCGATGTTCAGCCGCATGAAGCCGACAACGCCAGTGGCGATGAAAACGACGAACAGCAACAGCACCAGGGCGCGCCGCTGCAATGAAAAGGCCACTATCTGCCGCATGGTATTGTCCCGCGCCGCGAAGACGATTAGTCGATCCGCGCCGCACGATCGATGAACAAGGCGCCGCCAGTCACGATCCGCTCACCCGGCCGCAGGCCTTGCAGCACCTCCAGCGTATCACCGCTGCGATTGCCAATGCGGATGGAGCGCATGGCGAAGCGGTTGCCCTCCAGCGCCACCCAGACCGAGGCATCGGCGCCGCGATGGATCACCGCCAAGGCCGGCACCGCAGCATTGCGGGTCTCAGTCCCCACTGAAATCCTGAAGGTTGCGAACATCTCAGCACGCAGCACGCCGTCAGGGTCCTGGATTTCGGCCTGCACCATCATGCGCCGGGTTGCGGGGTCGAGCCCCGCGCCCATGCGCACGATGCGCGCGGTGAAGCTGCGCTCCGGCAGCGCGCCCAGCGCCACCTGCACCTCCTGGCCCAGGCGGATCAGCGGCACATCCAATTCACGCACCGCCGCCACCAGCCACATGGTGCTCAGATCGCTGATGGTCACCGCCGGGTCACCCTGGCCCGCGGTCAGCCACATGCCGGGCGAGACGCGGCGCTGCGTCACGGTGCCGGCGAAGGGTGCGCGCACCATCACCACGCCGCTGACCTGACGGCTGCGCTCGATTTCGGCAATCGCGGCAGCGTCACGGCCCAGCACACGCAGCTTGTCGCGCGCCGAATCAAGGCTGGCCTGGGCGATGGACACATCAGAGGTGGCGGAATTCAAGGCCGCGCGGGCCTGTTCCACATCGCGCTGCGAGGAGGCGCGGGCGGCCAGCAGGTTCTGCTGCCGGGCATCCTCACGCCGGGCCTGGGCGAGGGTGTTCTGCGCTTTGGTCACGCCATCCAGTGCCGCCAGAAGGTCATTGGCCGCCTGGGTGACGTCTTGGGTTTCGACCTCGAAGAGCGGCGCGCCCTGCGCCACCCGCTCACCCAATTGGGCGAAGGTGCGGGTGACGCGGCCGGTGAAGGGCGCCAGCACCGGGGTGCTGCGGTCCTCATTGATCGAGATGCGGCCCTCGGCCACGCGCTCGGCCCGAAAATCACGGGCGATGACGGGTTCGATCCGCAGCGCGCGCATCTCATTGTCATTGATGCGGAATTCACCCGCCGGCAGGGCCGGCGCTGCGGGGGCAACCGCCACCCGCGGCGCCTCCTGCTGCGGCCCCTTGAGCACCATGAAACCACCCGCCGCCGCCCCCACGCCCAGCACCAGCAGGCCAATCCACAGCCAGGGCTTGCCGGTGGCGGTATCGCTCACCGCCGCGGCATCATCCGCCCGGACCTCGGGCGCGGGGCTGGCCCGGCTGGCATCGGGCTTATTCGGCGATTCAATGGTGTTCATGGCGGTTCCAGGCAGAAACAACAGCGATCCATTCCATCACAAGCCCCGATTGCGCCGGCAAAATGGCGCCGCCAGGGCCTTTCCGCAGCGCGAAGCGGCGGGCCCGGTTCAGCTCCGCGTCAGGAAGCTGAACCATAGCTGAACGGGTCTCTATCGCATTCCTTCGCGAAAGGGAATTACAATCGCGCGCCTGAAGGTTACATCCTGATCAGATCACGAGTTCGATCAGGAAGGGGCCGGATTGGGTGAGGCTTTGCGCCAGCAAATCGCCCACCTGCTCGAGCGTCGTCGCCGTTGCCGCCTCCACGCCCAATGATTTGGCGAGGCTGGCCCAGCCGATATCAGGGTTGCCCAGATCCATCATATCCAGCGCCGTGCGGCCCGGATTGGCCCCCACACCCTGATATTCTCCCAGCAAAATCTGATATTTGCGGTTGGAGAGGATGATGGTGGTGATGGGCAGCTTCTCGCGCGCCTGGGTCCAGAGCGCCTGCACGGTGTACATCGCACTGCCATCGGCCTGCAGGTTGATCACCCGGCGGCCGCCGCCACCCACCGCCGCCCCGGTCGCCAGCGGTAGGCCACAGCCAATGGCACCGCCGGTGATCTGCAACCATTCATGCGGCGCTGCGGCATAGGTGTGGGGGAAGAAACCGCGCCCATAGCTCACCGCCTCATCAACGATGATGGCATCCTCGGGCATCAGCGCCGCCACGGTGCGGGCCAGGCCTTCCGGCGTGGGCGGGCCGCGCTCCACCGAGGGCTTGGGCCCCGGGTCGGGCATGGCCACCGCCGCCGGGCAGCCCAGTTCATCGGCCAGCGCCCGCAGCGCGCTCTCGGCATCCTGCTCCGGGCGCGTCAGCACCGTGATGCCGGCATCCTCCGGATAATGCTTCGAGGGCTTGTTGGGATAGGCGAAAAACCCAATCGGCGCCTTGGAACCAACCAGGATGATCTCCCGCACCGAGGCCAGCGCCGCAATCGCCTGATCCGCCGGATAGGGCACCCGCTCCAGCTGCAACCGCCCCTGGCCGCGCTGAAACCGGCTATTCGAGGTCTCCGCCATCAGCCGCACGCCGGTCTTGGCATGGATGCGCTGGGCCTGCTTTTGCGCGGCTTCCGAAATCGCCATATTGCCGCCCAGCAGCAGCAGCACATTGCTCTTCTCCCGCAGCACCCGCGCCGCGGCGCGCACCGCCGAAGGGTCGGCCTGCGGCACCGCCGGCACCGGCAGCGGCGCCGCCACCACGCCGCCGGGGTTCCAGCAGGTGTCGGAGGGCAGGATCATCGTTGCGATCTGCCCGGGCGAGGAGCGCGCCGCCTGCACCGCCACCATCGCATCGCGGCCCACATCCTCCGCCCGTTGCGAGGTGCGCACCCAGGCCGAGACACCGCGGGCAAAACCCTCAGTGTCGCCGGTCAGCGGTGCGTCATATTGCCGGTGATAGGTCGCATGGTCGCCCACGCAATTGACGATGCCGCTTTTCGCCCGCTTGGCGTTGTGCAGATTGGCCAGGCCATTGGCCAGGCCCGGCGCGCAATGCAGCAAGGTGACCGCGGGCTTGCCCGCCATGCGCCAATAGCCATCGGCCGCGCCGGTCACCACATTCTCCTGCAAGCCCAGAATGCAGCGCATGCCCGGCACCCGGTCGAGTGCGGCCACGAAATGCATCTCGGAGGTGCCGGGATTGCTGAAGCAGACATCCACCCCCGCGCCCAGGAAACTATGCACCAGGCTCTCGGCGCCATTCATGTCGCTCACGCGTTCTCTCCCTAAAATTCCGCGTGAGCCTGCCCAGCCCAGGCCAGTTGGGCAAGAGGCGGCGGTGGTATTCCACCAAATGCCAGCTATGGTCTCAGGCATGCAAAAAGCGCTCACCCTTGGTTTCATCGCCGGTATCCTGGCCGTGCTGGTCTTCCACCAGGGCACGGCCTTCCTGCTCAATACTTATGGCAATGATATGCCGGGGGTGGTGGCCATTTTCGGCCGCACCGGCCCGGCCTTTAACATGAACCCCTTGCCGCCACTTGGCGTGCCCACCGTGGCGAGCCAGGCCTTTTGGGGCGGGGTTTGGGGCATCATTCTGGCGATGATCCTGCGCGCAACCCCGGTGCCGGATGCGCTGTTTGGCTTTGTCTTCGGCGCCCTGGCGCTGAGCCTGGTGGCCTTTACCCTGGTGGCTTCACTGAAAGGCCTGCCCAGCTTCGCTGGCGGTAACCAGCAGGTCTGGGCCAGGGCGGCCTTGCTGAATGGTGCCTGGGGATGGGGCACGGCGATGCTGCTGCGGCCTTTGGCGCTGCGTGGCTAGGCGCATTTTCAAGCCTTGCGGCTTGGCAAGGCAAGCCGGAGAATGCGATAAAACAAAGGCTTGCGCATCATCCGTTCAAACGGAATCGTTTGAGCGGATAAAGATGCTCGACAAACAAAAGCTCAGAGCCTGTGCAGTGAGCCGAGGCGAAAGGAACAGGCTCTATAGCCGTTTCACCGTCTTCGCTTCCGGTGAAATGGCTGCGGACGCCGCTGTGTTCACTGCGCGTGGTCGCGTTTACGGCGAGTTCGCCTCAACGGATGAGGCTCTGACCCACCCACTTCATCCCCCCGGCCGCGGCACTCGGGGCGCGCTGCGCGCGGCGGATGGCAATTCGCCAAAGGCCGCGCGATACCGCCGGGCGAACAGCCCGAAATGGCTGAAACCGCTATCCAGGGCCGCGCTGGTGACGGAATGGCCGGCTGCGTGATCAAGCAGCAGGCTGCGGGCATGGGCGAGGCGGCGGGCGGTGATGTGTTGCACGATGGTCCGGCCCTCGATCAGGCGGAACAGATTCTGCAACAGACGGATGCTGCATCCCGCCGCTTCGGCGATAGCGGCGATGCGGATATCCTCAGCGAAATGGGCGTCGATAAATTCGATTGCACGGCCAAAATAACGCATGGCTCGCGGCGTGGGGCCATCGGCCAGCCCGCCGGCCAGGGCCTGGGCCAGGGATAGCAGCAGAATGTCGCCCGCCTCCTGCCGATAGCGGGCCTCATCCAGCAGCAACATCTCTCCCGCGCCAATCAATTGATGCAAGGAAAGGATGTTCCGGCGATAGGCCGAGAAATCATAGCGGTCTGGGTCTGCCTCGACGCCGCGAATGACCAGCGCGGGATTGTCGGGCATAAAAGCGCCGATGGCACGGCCAAGCACCTCATGGCTGCATGACAAGGCGACACCCTGGTAGCCTGCGCCGACCCGCAGCGAGACGTGGTCATGGATATGCGGCATAACAGTGCCGGGAGCGGGCGCCTTGCTCCGGGTGCGGCGGGTGATCTCCACATGGCCGCGCAACATGGTGGAAAAGAAAGCGCTGTCCGATGTGCCGCTAAAACAGTATCCGGCCGTCTCCTGCACAGCGATCCTGATCTCACCGCAATGGATAACATGGACCCTGGCGCTCCATTCACCCCCTGCAGCGGCGGGGGAAAAGCCCAGTAAATTCGGCCGAAACGCGCGCATGACGCTAAAGAAATGCTCAGGATAAGCTGTGTCGATGACCTTGAAGCTCTCAAGCGGTTCGGTGACTGGAGTCATTGGAACTTGTCTGACGATCCCTCTTAAAAAAGACCAACCTATATTTTTAAATTTTTGTCGCAAAAATAAACTTGCCAGGCTGCGTGAGAGCGGCGCGGGGCGTCTGCGTGGCGACGTCCGGACCACATGCCACACGCACCGCCTGAGACTACCATGTTCCGTGCCAGGAACTATCGCAATTCGGCAGGCGGCCGATTGTTTTGCCAGCCAGCAAAGCCTCACCGCGCGCTTGACATTTATAGGCTAACAATCCTATATCTATCATACCTTCGCTGTTTGACACCCCGCATCCGATTGTCCAGAACCGGGCGCATCAGCCGTTCCAACGAAGCATTTGAGCGGATAAAGATGCTCGACAAACAAAAGCCTAGAGCCTGTGCAGTGAGCCCTTGCGAACGGAACAGGCTTTGGAATACGCAGGCTTTTCAGCGCTATCCCGCTCGGCTGAGGCAATTTGTCCGAATACGACATTCTTCGCGCCACAGCGTTTCGGGCCATCAGCCCTCGGCCGAAAGCTCCCGCTCCACAATTGCCGCCAGCACCCCCGCGCCAAAGGGGATGGCCTCGTCATTGAAGTCATAGCCGGGGTGATGCAGGTCCCGCGTTGCCCCATTGCCGATATTGATGAAGGCCCCCGGCACCGCCTGCAGGAAATAGGCAAAATCCTCGCCGCCCATGCTGGGGGGCTGGTTGCGGTTCACCTGCCCCTCCCCCACCAGCGCGGCCGCCGCATCGGCCATGCGCTGTGCATTCTCGGCATGGTTCACCAAGGGCGGCGTGAGGACCCGAAAATCCAGGCTCGCAGTGCAGGCAAAGCCCAGCGCCACATCCCGCGCCAAGGTCTCCATTCGCTGCCGCACCAAATCCATCACCTCGGCCGAGAAGGCCCGCACCGTGCCAAATAGCCGCACCGTATCGGGAATGACATTATAGGCCCGACCCGTCTCCATCCCCGTCACGCTCAGCACCGCCGGCGAATGGGCCGAAACATTGCGCGCCACCACGCTTTGCAGCGCGGAGATCAGCGCCGCCCCGGCCACCACCGGGTCCTGCGTCACCTCCGGCCGGGCCGCATGGCCGCCCTTGCCCTGAATATGGATGTCAAAAAACGCCACCCCCGCCAGCATCGGGCCCGGATTAATGCCGTAATGGCCCACCGGCATCCCCGGCTTGTTGTGCAGGGCATAGACGGCATCGCAGGGGAAACGCTCAAACAGCCCGTCCTTCTGCATTGCCGGCGCGCCGCTGCCCAATTCCTCCGCCGGCTGAAACAGCAGATGCACGGTGCCATCAAAATTGCGCGTCTCGGCCAGATACCGCGCCGCCGCCAGCAGCATGGTGGTGTGCCCATCATGGCCGCAGCCATGCATTTTGCCGGGCGTTGTCGAGGCATGGCCGAAGCCATTGGTCTCGCTCAGCGGCAGCGCATCCATATCGGCGCGCAGGCCAATGCTGCGCGGCGCATTGCCCCGCCCCTTGCCGCGGATCACCCCCACCACGCCAGTGCCGCCCAGGCCGCGATGCACCTCAATGCCCATCGCCTCCAGTCGCTCGGCCACCAGCGCGCTGGTCCGGCTTTCCTCGAAGCCCAACTCAGGATGGGCATGCAGGTCGCGCCGCCAGGCGGTGTATTCGCCCAGATGTCGGGCTATGGCGTCGATCGGGTTCATGGCTCTCTCTCCAGTAAGGCGCGGGCCAGCCTGTCGAACTCCGCAATGCTCAGCGTTTCCGCCCGGCGTTCTGGCGCTATGGCGCAGGATTCCAGCAATGCATCCGCGCCGCCAAGCGCCTTGAGGCTGCCGCGCAGCATTTTTCGCCGCTGGCCAAAGGCGGCGGCGGTCAGGCGCTCCATCGCCGCGAGCAGCGGCGGCGGTGGCTGCTCGGCATGCGGCACCAGCCCCACCACGGCGGAATGCACCCGCGGCGGCGGGAAAAACGCCCCCGGCGGCAAATGCAGCATCACCGTGCAGCGGCAGAGCCATTGGCTCAGCACCGCCAGCCGGCCGTAATGCTCGGTGTCGGGGGCGGCGCAAATGCGCTCCGCCACCTCCTGCTGGAACATCAGCGTCAGCCGCTCAAAGGCGCCCGCCTGCCGCAGCCAGCCGATCAGCAGCGGCGTGCCGACATTATAGGGCAGGTTGGCCACGATCTGGCGTGGCGCTTCCAGGGCGGCCACGGCGTCGAGCTTCAGCGCATCCTGATGCAGCACTGTCAGCCGCGGCTCGGCCAATTCGGCCAGGGCGGCGATGGCGCGGGTATCCAACTCGCAGGCGAGCAATGAGGCCAATGGCCGCGCCAGCAGCGCCCGGGTGAGGCCACCCGGCCCGGGCCCGACCTCCAGCACATGACGCCCCGTCAGGTCTCCAGCGGCGGCGGCGATCCGGGCACATATCGCCTCATCCAGCAGAAAATGCTGCCCGAGGGATTTGCGCGGCGCCAGCCCGTGGCGGGCGATGACATCGCGCAGCGAGGCGGTTTGGCTCAGCTCCGGGCCTCGATCACGGCGCGGCGGCGCAATTCGCGCAGCAACTGGCGCGAGAGCAGCTCCACCCGCTCGCCCAGCAGCACCTGGCGGGCCTGGTCATTGGTCATGGTCGGCGCCTCCCGCTGCTCGCGGGCGCAGACCATGATCACCGCCACGCCATCGGGTGAGATCACCGGCTGCGAGGCCCGGCCAATGGCCAACGAGGCCAGCAGCGAGCGCAGCTGTGGCGGGTTGATAGCCTCAAGGCGGATCGGGCCGGGATCCATCGGTCGATCGGATGAATGCAGGCCCCGACCGGCGGCTTCAAGCGCTTCGCAGCCCCGCGTGGTTTGGGCGATGCGGCTGGCACGTTCGGCCACGGCGCGCTGCGCGTCGGTTGGGTTAGCCGGGTCCAGACGGCCGGGGAAGGCGATGAAAAGCTGGCGGATATCCAACTGGGTGCCAGCGGATTCGCGCCCGCCCTCGCGGCGCTGGCGCAAGGCGACGATCTGGAAGCCGCCGGCCACGCGAATGGCATTGGAGATGGCACCGGGCGGCATGCGGTTCACCAGCCCGGCGACTTCAGGGTCCAGCCGGCGCTCGCTCACCCAGCCGAGATCACCGCCCGAAAGTGCGGTCTGCGACTGGCTGAACTGGGTGGCTGCGACCGGGAAGGCGAGGCCACGGCGAAGCTGGCCGACCACCTCTTCGGTGAAGCGGCGCACCTCGGGCTCTGAATTGGGATCATCCACCGGGATGAAAATCTCGCTCAGCAGGAATTCCACCTGGCCTTGGCGGGCGCGGGCGGCGGCGATGGTCTCGGCCACTTCACTGGGCTGCGGCTCGGCCTGGGGGCCGAGCAGGCTGCGCAGCAGGCGGCCCCAGCCGATCTGGGCGCGAAGCTGGTCAAACAACACGCGCGGCTGAATGCCGGCGGCGCGCAGCTGGGCGGTCAGGGCGCCGCGGGGCAATTGGTTGCGGCGCTCGATTTCGGTGAGCGCCTCGGCAATGTCATTGTCGCTGACCTGAATTTGCCGGCGCTGGGTTTCCTGGATGCGCAGGCGCTCATCCACCAGCAGCCGCAGCACCTGCGGCTCCAGCCGCAGCAGGGAATCCGGCGTTACGCTCATGCCGGCATTGAGGGCGAAGAGGCGGGTGCGGCTGCGCACTTCGGCCTGGGTCACCACATCGCCATTGACGATGCTGAGAATGCGATTGCCGGCAGCGGGCGGGGTGGCGGCGGGCGGGGTTTGCGGCGCGGGCCCCTGGGCCAGCACCCCCACATGGAGGATGACGAGAATCGCCAGGGCAAGAGGGGCTGCGCGGAACATGGAAGGGTCTTTAGCCTCCCGCGTCGTCGCTGGAAATGGCCTGCATGCAGCCCTGCAGGTAACCAATGGCGCGGGCAGCGCAGGTTGGGCCATCAGGCATATATTGAAAGGGCTCAACGCCGCATCGCCCGCGATAGCCCATGGCCGATAACTGCCGCAGGATGGGCGCGAAGCGGTCACTCCCCTGGCCTGGCGCGCGCTTGTTGCGGTCATTGAGGTGGATATGGCCGATCTGCCCGCCGGGGATATGCCGGGCGAGCAGCGCGCAGACATCCTCTGCCTCGCCATTGCCGCTGGCGCAGACATCGAGCATGGCCAGCAGATGGGGGTTGCCGAGTTGTGTGGTGAAGGCCGCCGCCTCCGCCACTGTGGTCATCCAATTGGTCTGGCTGGCATCGAGCGGCTCCAGGCAATAGGTCACGGAGGCCTCACGCGCCCATTCACCGGCCTGGGCCAGGGCGTCCTCGGCGCGGGCGGCATCGCCCGGGGCCTCGACACGGCGCTGGCCGGGGCTGCCATGGACGAGATATTCGGCGCCCAGATCGGCAGCGAGGAAGACAAGGCCGCGCATGAAGGACAGGGTCTGGCGGCGCAGCGCCGCATCGGCCGAAGTGATGGACAGGCCGGCGGGCGCCACCAGCAGCCAATGCAGCCCCAGGATCGGTGCGCCGGCATCGCGGGCGAGGCGGCGCAGCCTAGCGCGTTCCGCCGCCGGCAGAAGATGCGGCGCGGTAGCATCGAGGGTGAAAGGGGCGACCTCCAGCCCGGCATAGCCGAGGGAGGCGGCGAGATCCGCCTGGGCGGCGAAATCGAGGTCGCGCACGACCTCGTTGCAGAGCACAAATTCCATGGCTTGAGCCTAGCCCAGCGCGGCCGGGACGGCGAGTGCGTGGCCCAGCCGCCCCTCAGAGGCGAGCAAACTTCGCCCCCGCCCCGCATCAGGAGCGGCGGCGTCTCCAGGGGTGAGCGCCTATTCCCGCCTTCGGGCTCAGCGCCCGGTGAGGATGCGCTCCACCAACTGCTTCACACTTGGTACGAAACCGTTCGAATAGAACGGGTCTGAGGTGAAGCGATAGGCGTTGTGGCCAGCGAACATGAGGTTGCGCTCCAGCGAGCCGTCATGGGCGACATCCTGCAAGGTCTTCTGGATGCAGAAGCTGCGCGGGTCGGCCCGCTTGCCATTGGTGTAGTCGGGGCCGTTCTGCGTCCAGTTGCTGAAGCGGCAATGGGAGAGGCAGCCCATGCAGGCCACCTGGTCATCGATGATCTCGCGTGCCGCCTCTGGCGTTTCGAAGACCAGGGTATTGTCGGGGGTGCGCAGGGTTTCGGTGAAGCCGGCCTTTTCCCAGGACTGGGCGCGCGCATTGTCATGCGGCGTGACCCAGACCGGGCGGCGGCGGGGGCCGACGAGGTATTCGGCGGTGTGGTCGCCCATCGCTTCGGAGGAATAGGCGATCTGCCGCTCGCTGCGGGCTTCCAACTCGCCCAGAAACTCATTGTGCACGGCGGAGCTGTAAAAGCCGGTCGGCGAGAAGTTTTGCAGCGAGACATCGCCGGGCTGCAGGGTGATCAGGCGCTTTTTCCATGCGTCGCTGATTGGGCTTTCCTGGGTCAGCAGCGGGCGGGTGCCGAATTGGAAGGCGATGGGGCCGAGATCGGCATTGTCGATCCAATCTTCCCATTCCTCCAGCCACCAGACGCCACCGGCCATGATGATGGGCGTATCGCCCAGGCCGAATTCGCGCATCTGGTTGCGCAGGGCCAGCACGCGGGGGAAGGGGCTTTCGGGCTTGCGCGGATCCTCGGAGTTGGAGAGGCCGTTATGGCCGCCCGCCAGCCAGGGATCCTCATAGACCACGCCGCCCAGCAGCTCGCGCGCCTTGGAGTAGCTGCGCTTCCACAGGGCGCTGAAGGCGCGGCCGGAGCTGACGATTGGGTAGTAATGCACGCCATATTCGCGGGCGATATCGGCCAGGCGATAGGGCATGCCAGCACCACAGGTGATGCCGTTGACCATGCCCTTGGCGCCATCGAGAATGCCGCGGATCACCCGCTCGGCGCCGCCCATTTCCCAGAGGATATTGGCATGGATACGGGCATTGGGGCCGCCGCGCTCGCGCGCTTCGATGGCCTGGGCGATGCCGCCCTTGATGCCATATTCGACCAGCTCTTCATGCCTCTCGCGCCGGGTCTTGCCCGAATAGGTCTGACGGATGATCTCGCCCTGAGCGTCATAACTATCTGCATTGACGGCCGAGAAGGTGCCGACGCCGCCGGCGGCCGCCCAGGCGCCTGCTGTCGCGCCATTGGAGACGGCAACACCCTTGCCGCCCTCCACCAGGGGAAGAACATCCACCCCGCCCATGCGTATTGCGTTGATGGCCTTCACTGGCAGCCGTCCTCAGGTTTGAAATCTTACATAATCGAGAAAACGGGCCGGTCCAGATGGAACCGGCCCTTTTGTCCAATAAACTGAGCGGCGAACCGCCCCGTCGTTCAATCAGTCACGATCATTGCGGCGGGGGCGGCGATCGCCATCGCGGCGGGGGCGGCGCTCACCCTCCTCGCCTTCCTCACCTTCCGGGCGGCCGCCGCGCTTGGGGCCCACCTGCTCGGTGATGTCGGCGCCCGTGGCCTGATCGACCACGCGCATGGAGAGCTTCACCTTGCCGCGATCATCGAAGCCGATGACCTTGACCTTCACCGCATCGCCTTCCTTGACCACATCGGTGGTCTTGTTGACGCGCTCGGCGGCCAGTTCGGAGATATGGACCAGACCGTCCTTGGCGCCGAGGAAGTTCACGAAGGCGCCGAATTCGGCGGTCTTGACCACCTTGCCGGTGTAGATGGCGCCGATCTCGGCTTCCTGCGTCAGGCCGCGGATCTTGGCGATGGCCGCATCGGTGTTTTCCTGGCTGGCGGAAGCGATCTTGATCGTGCCGTCATCCTCGATGTCGATCTTGCAGCCGGTCTGCTCGACGATCTCGCGGATCACCTTGCCGCCGGTGCCGATCACGTCGCGGATCTTCTCCTTGGGCACCTGGATAACCGTGATGCGCGGCGCGGTGGCCGCCACCGAGCTGCGCGCGCCGCCGATGCCCTTGGCCATCTCGCCCAGGATATGCAGGCGGCCATCCTTGGCCTGGTTCAGTGCGGTGTGCATGATGTCGAAGGTGATGGACGTGATCTTGATGTCCATCTGCAAGGCGGTGATGCCCGCCTCGGTGCCGGCCACCTTGAAGTCCATGTCGCCGAGGTGATCCTCGTCGCCCAGGATATCGGACAGGACGGCAAAGCCGCGGTCTTCCTTGATCAGGCCCATGGCGATGCCGGCCACCGGGCGCAGCAGCGGCGCGCCGGCATCCATCAGCGCGAGCGAGGTGCCGCACACTGTTGCCATGCTGGAGGAGCCGTTGCTCTCGGTGATCTCGGAGACCACGCGCATGGTGTAGGGGAAGGCTTCCTTCGAGGGGAGCACCGGGTGGATGGCGCGCCAGGCGAGCTTGCCATGGCCGATCTCACGCCGGCCGGGGGAGCCCATGCGGCCCGTCTCGCCCACCGAATAGGGAGGGAAGTTGTAGTGCAGCATGAAGCCCTCGCGGTATTCGCCCGCCAGCGCGTCGATGACCTGCTCATCCTGCCCGGTGCCCAGCGTTGCGACGCACAGCGCCTGCGTCTCGCCACGGGTGAAGAGGGCCGAACCATGCGAGCGCGGCAGCACGCCGACCTCGGCCACGATCTGGCGCACGGTCTTGGTGTCGCGGCCATCGATGCGCATGCCGGTATCGAGAATGGCGTTGCGCACCACATCGGCTTCCAGCGACTTCATCAGCCCCTTGGCGGCGGCGACATCAGCACCTTCGGCTTCAAGGGCGGCGATGACGGCCTTCTTGGCATCACCCACGGCCTTTTGGCGGGCCATCTTCTCGGTGATCTTATAGGCATCGGCCATGCCGGCGGTGCCGAGGGCTGCGATGCGGGTCTTCAAGGCGGCCTGCGCCGGGTCTTCCAGCACCACGTCCCAGGCGTCCTTGGCGGCGTGTTCGGCGAGTTCGATGATGCCCTGGATGACGCTTTGGAAGCTGTCATGGCCGAATTTGACGGCACCCAGCATCACCTCTTCCGACAGCTCCTGCGCTTCGGATTCGACCATCAGCACGCCCTCGGCAGTGCCGGCGACGACGAGGTCGAGCGCGCTCAGCTTGCGCTGCGCGGCGGTGGGGTTCAGCACATAGGCGCCATCGATATAGCCGACGCGGGCGCCGGCAATGGGGCCGAAGAAGGGGATGCCCGAGATGGTCAGCGCGGCCGAGCAGCCGACCATGGCGACGATGTCGGGATCATTCTCCAGATCGTGGCTGAGCACGGTGGCGATGACCTGCACCTCGTTGCGGAAACCCTCGGGGAAGAGGGGGCGGAGCGGGCGGTCGATCAGGCGCGAGACCAGGGTCTCGCTCTCGGAGGGCCGGCCTTCGCGCTTGAAGAAGCCACCGGGGATCTTGCCGGCCGCGAAGGCCTTTTCCTGGTAGTTCACCGTGAGCGGGAAGAAATCCTGGCCCGGCTTGACCGAGCGGGCGCCGACCACGGTGCAGAGCACGATGGTGTCACCGAGGCGCGCCATGACAGCGCCATCGGCCTGGCGGGCGATCTTGCCGGTTTCGAGGGTGAGGAGCTGGCCGCCCCAGGAGACGTCCTTGCGGAAATATTTGTCGAACATCAATCGTCCTTCTGGGGCATCGGTGCCCCGCAACATTGTCAGGACGGCGCGCAGAAAGAGGTGCCCGCATACGTCGGCACAAAGCACTTCGGGGCATGCGGTGCGGATGGGCCCGACGCTGTCCCGATCATTGGGAAGGCGCGAGGTTGAGGCCGCCCACATGGCCGGAAATGCCATGCCGGGCCGGAGGGATTCCGGTTCGTATCAGGGCGCCATTTTGCCGCGCACCGCTGTGGCCAGACCCGAGAAGGGCCCAACCACGCGCCCCTATGCCCCAGACCGCGGCAAAACGCCAGCGTTCAGCGCGCAAAGCCTATTAACATGCCCCAGCTTGCGGCCGGGGCGTATCTCCGCCTTGCCGTACCAATGCGGCACAGAGGCAGGGTCGGCCAGGGCAGCGGCCCAGAGTGCGGCACCTTCGGCGCCGACGAGATTTTGCATCACCACATCGGCATGCCGGCGGGGCGGCAGCACCGGCAACCCGGCCACGGCGCGGATATGCTGGTCGAATTGGCTGACCTGGCAGGCATCCATCGTCCAATGCCCGGAATTATGCGGGCGGGGGGCGATTTCATTGGCGATGACCGCGCCATCGGGCATCACGAACATCTCAAGCGCCAGCACGCCCACCATGTTCAGGCCTTCGAGCAGGCGGCGGATATTGGCCTCGGCCACCGCGCGCGTTGCCGCATCGATGTTGGCGGGAACGATGCTCTGGTCGAGAATATGGTGGCGGTGGCGGTTTTCGGTGATATCGAAAATGGCAATGGTGCCGTCCACATCGCGCGCGCCCACGGCGGAAATCTCCAGGCTGAAGGGCATATAGGCCTCCCAGACCAGCGGGTGCGGGGCGAGGCGGGCGAGGGCGGCGCGCGCCTCGGTGAGGTTTTCAACCTTGGCCTGGCCGCGGCCATCATAGCCCAGGCGGGTGGTCTTCAGCACGGCGGGGAAGGGCATGGTGTCGAGGTCCTCGGCCCGTTCGACCACGCCCCATGGTGCCACCTGAATGCCCATGCTGCCGAGGAAGCGCTTTTCCAGCACCCTATCCTGGCCAATGCGCAGCACCTGGGTGCCCGGCCGGCAGGGCACGCCTGAGGCGTCCAGCACATCCAGCACGGCGGGGGGGATATTCTCGAATTCGAAGGTCAGCACATCGACGCTGGCGCAGAAGGCACGCAGCGCCTGGGCATCCTCGAAGGCGGCGATTGTGACGGCCGAGGCGACCTCGCCGCCCGGGCTGGCTGGCTCGGGGGTGAAGACATGGCTGCGATAGCCCAGCCGCGCCGCCGCATGGGCCGACATCCGGCCCAATTGGCCGCCGCCCAGAATGCCGATGGTGGCGCCAAAGGGCAGTGGTTCAGACCGGGGCGTCACCGATCGCCTCCGTCTGGCGGGCGCGGAAGGCGATCAGGCGCTGGCGCAGATCGGCATCGCCGAGCGCCAGGATGGAGGCGGCCAGCAGCCCGGCATTCTTCGCCCCCGCCTGGCCGATGGCCAGGGTGCCAACCGGAATGCCACCGGGCATCTGCACGATGGAGAGCAGAGAATCCATGCCCTGCAGCGCCCCCTTGCCCACCGGCACGCCCAGCACCGGCAGATGCGTCATGCTGGCCACCATGCCGGGCAAATGCGCGGCACCGCCGGCGCCGGCGATGATGACGGCCACACCGCGCGAAGCCGCAGCTTCGGCATAGTCCACCAGGCGCTTGGGGGTGCGATGGGCCGAGACGATCTTGGCCTCATGCGGCACCGCCAATTCCACCAGCACCTCCTGGGCGCGAATCATCACGTCCCAATCCGATTGGCTGCCCATGATGATGCTGACGATCGGCGGCAAGGTGGCGCTCCAGTCCCGGTGAAGGCCGCGCGGTTAGCACCCCGGGCCGGGCTGCGCCAGCGGGCGGCATGCATCCGCCAGCCAAGCGGCGGTGTGAGGGTCGCATAATGGGCTGATCTGGGCCAGCACGCGGGCGTGATAGGCGTCGATCCAGCCGCGCTCGGCTGTGGTGAGCAGGCTGGGTTCGATCAGGGCCTGGGCATAGGGGGCCAGGGTGAGCGTCTCGAATTCCAGGAAGGGTTTTGCCTGGTCGGGCCGGGGTTCGGCCTCGCGCACCAGCAGCAGGTTTTCGATGCGGATGCCATAGGCGCCGGGCAGGTAGAAGCCGGGTTCGTTGGACAGGATCATGCCGGGCGCCAGGGGCACGGGCTTGGCGGCGCGGGAAATCGTCACCGGACCTTCATGGACGGAGAGAAAACTGCCCACGCCATGGCCGGTGCCATGATCGTAATCCAGCCCAGCATCCCAGAGCGGCCGGCGGGCCAGGGCATCGAGATGCGGGCCGGCGACGCCACGCGGGAAGCGCGCCGTGCCCAGCGCGATATGGCCTTGCAGCACGCGGGTGTAGCGCTGGCGGAGCCCCGGGGGCGGGGCGCCGGGGCCGGTGAAGAGGGTGCGGGTGATATCCGTCGTGCCATCGCGATATTGCGCGCCGCTATCGAGCAGGAAGCATTCATCGGGGTTGATGCTGCGGTTGGATGCTGCGGTCGCGCGGTAATGGACGATGGCGCCGTTTTCGGCCGCGCCTGCGATGGCGGGGAAGGATTCGCCCTGGAAGAGCGGCACCTCGCGGCGGAAGGCCAGCAATTGCTCGGCTGCCGCCATTTCGGTGAGGCCGCCGCGGGGTGCCTCTGCGGCGAACCAGGCGAGGAAGCGCGCCATGGCCACCGCGTCGCGCTGGTGGGCGTGGCGGGCGCCCTGCTGCTCGGTGGGGTTTTTCTGCGACCGTGGCAGGCGGCAGGGGTCGTCACCGGCCACCAGCCTAGCACCGGCATCGCGCAGGGTGCGGGCAAACCATGCGGGGGTGGCATCGGCATCAAGTCGCAGGGTCCGGCCGGCATAGCGGGCCAGCGCGGCGGGTAGTGCGGCGCGCTCGGCCACTGACACCGCATTGCCGAGATGGGCGCGCAGCTCGGGGCCGAGTTTTTGGCCCTCCATGAACAATTGGACCGAGGCATCGGCGCCGAGTAGGGCGAAGCCTAGCGCCAGCGGGGTGTGGCTGAGATCGCCGCCGCGGATGTTCAGCAGCCAGGCGATGGAATGCGGGTCGGCCAGCACGGCGGCATCCTCGCCGGCGGCGCGCAGGGCGGCGGCGGCGGTTTCGCGTTTTTGTGCGGCGTCCAGGCCGGCATATTCTGCGGGGTGGATGCGGGCGGGGGCCAGGGGGGGGGCTGGGCGGTTGGGCCAGATCGCATCAATGGGGTTGCGCGCCAGGGGCACCAGGGTGACGCCGGTGTAGCGGGCCAGCGCGGCCTCGGTGTGCAGCCAGGGGTCGTAGCCGATGGTCGTACCCGGCGGCGCGACCTCGCGCAGCCATTCAGGGGCGGGTTGTTCGATGAGGTGGCGACGCTCCCACAGCGCCGGCTCGGTTTGCTGCGCGACCTGGGTGGTGTAGCGGCCATCGGTGAAGATAGCCGCGCGCCCGGCCAGCACCACGGCCAGGCCAGCACTGCCGGTGAAGCCGGAGAGCCAGGCCAGGCGCTCGCCCGAGGGGGGGACGTATTCGCCCAGGAACTCGTCGCTGCGGGGGACCAGAAAGCCATCCACGCCTTGGGCGGCAAGCTGGGCGCGGAGGGCGGTGAGGCGTTCAGCGGGGGTCATCGGATCAATCTGGCCTGGAATGGGGCGGGGTTCCAGTGACCCAAAATCGGGCTTGCGCTGATCCGCCCATGACAAGTGAGGCTTTCGGCCCTATGTGAGGGCCAATCATTGTCGGGGGCCCTGCCCCGGCCCTTCTTCCATCCCGGAACCCCTATGTCCGACACGCCGCTCGATCGCATCCGCAATTTCTCGATCATCGCCCATATCGATCATGGGAAATCGACGCTGGCGGATAGGCTCATCCAGACCACCGGCGCGCTCTCGGCGCGGGAGATGACCGAGCAGGTGCTCGACAATATGGATATTGAGAAGGAGCGCGGGATCACCATCAAGGCGCAGACCGTGCGCCTGACCTACCGCGCCAATGACGGGCTGGACTATACGCTGAACCTGATGGACACGCCGGGCCATGTGGATTTCGCCTATGAGGTGAGCCGCAGCCTTGCCGCATGCGAGGGTTCGCTGCTGGTGGTTGATGCCTCACAGGGGGTTGAGGCGCAGACGCTGGCCAATGTGTATCAGGCGCTCGATGCCGGGCATGAGATTGTGCCGATTCTCAACAAGATCGACCTGCCGGCTGCCGAGCCGGACCGGGTGAAGCAGCAGATCGAGGATGTGATCGGCCTCGACGCAACCGATGCGGTGATGATCTCGGCCAAGACCAGCCTCAATATCGAGGGGGTGCTGGAGGCCATTGTCACCCGGCTGCCGCCGCCCAAGGGCGACCCGGATGCACCGCTGAAGGCGCTGCTGGTGGATAGCTGGTATGATGCCTATCTGGGCGTGATCATCCTGGTGCGGATCAAGGATGGCATCCTCAAGCGCGGCATGAAGGTGCGGATGATGTCGAGCGGCTCGACCCATCTGATCGACCAGGTGGGCGTCTTCACGCCCAAGATGGTGCAGCGGGATTATTTGGGCCCGGGCGAGATGGGCTATCTCAATGCCGCGATCAAAACCGTGGCTGATACCAATGTGGGCGATACCATCACCGAGGACCGCCGCCCGGCCGAGGAGGCCCTGCCCGGCTTTAAGCCGAGCATTCCGGTGGTGTGGTGCGGGTTGTTCCCCATCGATGCCGATGATTTCGAAAAGCTGCGCGATGGGTTGTCCAAGCTGCGGCTGAACGATGCCTCCTTCCATTACGAGGCGGAGAGCAGTGCCGCGCTGGGCTTTGGCTATCGCTGCGGCTTTTTGGGGCTGTTGCATCTGGAGATTGTGCAGGAGCGGCTCTCGCGCGAGTTTGACCTGGACCTGATCGCGACCGCGCCCTCGGTGGTTTATCGCCTGCGCAAGACCAATGGCGAGGAATTTGAGCTGCACAATCCGGCCGATATGCCCGATGGCAGCTTGCTCGATAGCATTCAGGAGCCTTGGATTAAGGCGACGATCTTTGTGCCCGATGATTATCTCGGCGCGGTGCTGACGCTGTGCAATGAGCGGCGCGGCCAGCAGGTGGAGCTGACCTATGTGGGCAGCCGGGCCATGGCGGTGTATCGCCTGCCGCTGAATGAGGTGGTGTTTGACTTCTATGACCGGCTGAAGAGCATTTCTCGCGGCTATGCCAGCTTTGACTACTCGATGGATGGCTATGAGGAGGGCGACCTCGTGAAGATCTCCATCCTGGTGAATAATGAGCCGGTGGATGCGTTGAGCTTCATGGCGCATCGCAATGCGGCGGAACGCCGGGGCCGGAGCATTTGCGAGAAGTTGAAGGAGCTGATCCCGCGTCAGCTCTTCAAAATTCCCATCCAGGCCGCCATTGGCGGGCGGGTGATCGCGCGCGAGACCATCTCCGCGATGTCGAAGGACGTGACGGCCAAATGCTATGGCGGGGATATTTCCCGCAAGCGGAAGCTGCTGGACAAGCAGAAAGAAGGCAAGAAGCGTATGAGACAATTTGGCAAGGTGGAAATCCCACAAAGCGCCTTCATTGCCGCCCTGAAGATGGATGCCTGAATATGGCAGAGCATCGGGGCTGCGTTTACACGGTTGGCCCGCTGAAGGGGCGCAATAATTGGCGCTGGACAACGTATAATGGGGCAACGCCGGCGGCCAAGCCGGTGGATACTGGCGATGTGATGGGCCAGCATGAGCGGGTGGCGAAGCAGGAGGCCATGGCTGCGATTGATGAGTGGCGGAAGAAGAACCGGGAGTAGTCAGCCCGGCGGGTGGATGTCCATGCCTAGTCTGGCGCATTCCGCGCGGAAGGCGGCGCGCATCTCGCCACGCTCGGGTTCCGGCAACCAGTTGGCCATGTTGTGGAATACCATAGGTTGAACGCCTGACCGGTGTGGCGGCCAGGGGCAGGTGTCCGCCTGCCTGGCCATGGCCAGCATGGAACCCAACCGCTCGCGCGCCCGGCGCTCCATGGAAGCCTGATCAGTGCCGGGCGCCGGATCGAACAGATCGCTTCGGCCGGCGAATAGGTCAGCTTGTCGATTCGATGTGCTCATCTGGGTCTAAATGTATCGCGTTTGCGCCATAGGGAACAGGCTGCGGAAGGTTCAATTCGCCGCGCGTCAGCGGATGGGAGCGAGCGCTGGCCAGCACCGCATCGGCCCGGCCCATGACCTCCACCATTTCGGTCAGGCGCCACACTAGGTCGAGCACATCCTGGGTAAAGGCAGCGTCGAGGGCATCCCCTTCACGGGCCTTGAGCCACCGATACAGCACGGGATAGCCGCTGACCTGAAATTCCCAGGCAGCCAGCGGCACATGGGCGAGCCGGAGCGACTGGTCCTCCTGCAGCGGGATGAGCCCGCCACCGGCGCCATCCTGCAGGAAAGCCCTGGAGGGCGGCGGCACTTGGAGGGTGACACCGGTGGCGCGGCCGAGCAGCCTGGCCTGACGGAAAGCTTTGCCGGGCGGGCGGGTGAAGCCTTGCAGCGCGCGGATATCAGCACCCAGGGCCGCCGCAGCGGCGAATACATCCGGATTAGCCGGGAAGGGGATATGAGGGAACGCATCTTCCAGGTCCCGCGCGAAGTCACGGCTGTAGCTTGGCGCCGAGAGCAGGGCCAAAATGGCGTCGAACACCTGCTGCGCACTTGGCGGAATGCCATAGGCCAGGCCCAGGCCGGCGATGAGGGACGGGGACAGGTAGTGGCCGCTGCCACCTTCGGTGTGGTTGATCAGGGGGAAGACCCAGCCACCCGTGCTTCCGCGAAACGAGTGCTGATCTGGCTTGATGCCATGGCACCAGGCGGCTGGGCCTGCGCCGGTGCCGTCCTCTAGGACGAAAAGAGCATGGTTGGTTGAGCCCCAGGCTTCCTGGAGTGCGCGCTTGGGGAAATCGACATATTCACGCCGGTTGTAGAGCCAGCGGCGATCCATGGGCCGATATGATATTCGGGTCAGCGCGGCATCGTCGAAGGGCACAAGAATTGCCCGCGCTGCGCTATTGGAACGGGTATCCTTGAAGGCGACGCTGGCCTGAACTGGATCCAAGGTCAGGAAGTCCTGCACGCGCTGCGCAAGAACATCCTGCCGCGTGGCGTAGGCGAAGTCGTCCCGGTAGGTCACTATACCGTTGGATTTCAGCCGAAACACCTCGTCCACTCCCGGCCAGTCCAGTTCCGAAAAACCCAATGGCTTGAGGTTCTGCATCCCATCCTGCGGCAATTCCCGCCAGACTAGGCTGTTGCTGCCCGCGGCGGCGCCACGCAGCACCTCCAGTTTTTCCGAGCGCCGGAAGCCGCCGGCATCCCAGATATCCGCGTAGCGAACCCTCGCCGGCCGGCCCGGCGGCTTGTCGCCGCGCGCCCAGGCGGTGATGACGCATACCCCGGTCTGAATCGCGAAGACGTTTTCGTCCTTCTGCCGCCCCGCCGGCAGCGCACCGCGATGATCGCCGCGCAGGTCGAGGATTTCGATGTCGTCGAAACGCTCCCGCAGCATGAGCCGAAGCCCGCCGAAGGCCCGGCCGGCCATGAAACCGCGATTGACGACGAAACTCACCACCCCACGCCTTGGCGCGCCCTCTGCATCGAAAAGCCGCCACAGGGCCCAGCGCCAGAAGGCGATATAGAGGTCCTGAAAGCCATTCAGCGACAGACCGGCGCCGGCGGCGCGCACCGGCTCCTTCAGGTCCTGCCACAGGGCGTTCATCCAAGGGCCGACGAGTTCGTTGACCTCGCGGTTTTTCAGGCGGCGATAGGGCGGGTTGCCCAGGATGGCCAGGACCGGCGCCTGCGCCTTCACCGCGTCCGCGCCCCGCCGCTCCGCCACCATGGGTTGGGCCATGAAGCCCAGCACGGCGGCCGCGGAAGGCGTATTGGCGCTGGGCGCCAGGGTATCGCACAGCCAGATGGGCAGGCGCTTGCCGATTGAGCCTTTGCGGGAAATCACCTCCCGCGCCACACGCCAATGGGCCACGGTGTAGGGACCTACAAGCAATTCGAAGGCATTGAGGCGTTTGGCTAGGCTGGTCACTGCCGCGGGCACGGCGCCTTCACCGAATTCCTGCTCGGTGCGGGTGGCCACCGCGTTCAGCGCGCCGACAGAAAATGTGCCGGTGCCGCAGGCCGGGTCCAGCAGCAGGACGCCTTCGTCCCGCAGGCCGTCCTTGCGCATGCCCACGCGCAAGGCATGGTCGGTGCGGGCGACGATGAAATTAACAAGGTCAACCGGCGTGTAGAATACGCCATATTTTTCCCGCGCAACCGGGTCGAAGATGGTGAGGAACTCTTCGTAGAAATACAGAATGGGGTCGTACCCTCCGCGTTTGACCAGATGTTCGGGCGCCACCGCGTTCACGGTATCGAGCAACACATCGAAGCCGGCACCGAGCAGGTCGAGAATTTCATCTTGGGTTAGCGCTCGAAGCGTGGCCCATAGAAGAGAATCTGACGGCAGCTTTTGGTAGGCGTTGCGGTCGACGTCGCCGCCAGCCGCTTCGCGAGCCAGCAGCAGGCCGAAGACAAGGGTCTGCGCGAAGGCACCGGCGAACAGCGCGTGGCCATTCGCCGTCTCATGCCCGGCTGCGGCCGGGCGGGAGAACAACGTCTGCTCGAACTCCTGGCGAACCTGCAGCAGCGCATGAGGCAGCGTGTCCTGCGGAAAATCGAGGACGACCTGCCGGGCCAGCTTGGCCGCATGTCCCAGCGCCTCGGCAATCTCCCGCGCGTTGCGCATGCGTGGCTGCGGCGCGGCAGCAAGCAGATTGATAAGTTGGAGGAATTGCGCGGGATCGTGTCGGGTGACGAGCCTCTCAGCTGCGGCGTCCGAGGTTCCGGGTTCTAAAGCAATCGCGGGCAGCAAGACCGCGTGGCCCTCCCGCTCGTCCCGGCGATACAGGTCCATGGTGTGGAAGTTACAAAAGCCCCATAGCGGCAATGCGCCGAAGCGCCGGAACTGGTCCCGGTCATGCCCACGGAGGGCAGAAGCATTCAAGCTTTTACTGGGCACCTTTAGTTCGATGAAGGACCGTGCCGGCTGCGCCGGCCGGGCAAATGCCAGATCTGGTCTGCCCACGCCGGCGCGTTTGTACTCGGGCAGGAGCGAGGGGGCGGCTGGCATTGTCTCGGCCAGGATGTTTTCGAGCATCCTGTGGAAGCGGGGCGCCATGAGCAGTTCGAGCCCCGTGCCGTCACCGCTCATGCCCGGGTTGGCTCGGCGGTCCTGCCGCACCTGCCGGGAAAATTCTGAGATATGGTCGCGTGCGGTCATAGATATAATATGAATTAGAATGCACAAATATGCATCCCATAGAAATTATTTTTATGGGGTTAGGCCGCCGCCTAGTATGACCTGCAGCGGCAATCGCGACCGAGGTTTTTCTTTCGGCTAGGCTGCGACTGGAATCAGAGAAAGGTCCAGCCAATGCGCAATGTGCTCTTCATCATGGCCGATCAGTTGCGGCACGACCATATGGGCTGCGCTGGGCATCCCTTTCTGCGCACGCCCAATCTTGATGCCCTGGCCGCGCGCGGCACGCGCTTCACCAATGCCTTTGTGCAAAGCGGCATCTGCGGGCCCAGCCGGATGAGTTACTATACCGGCCGCTATGTCTCCTCGCATGGGGCCACGCATAATCGCGTGCCGCTTTCGGTGGGTGAGGTGACGCTGGGGTGGCATTTGCGGGAATCGGGCCGCGCCCTGACGCTGGCCGGCAAGACCCATGTGGTGCCCGACCGCCGCGGCATGGCCCGGCTGCATGCCGATGGCGCCGATGAATTGGCCGTGCTGCTGCGCGAGGGCTGGTTCCAATTGGTGGACCGCCATGATGGCCACCATGCCGAGCCGAATAGCGCCTACGCAAATTGGCTGCGGGAGAAGGGCTATGACAGCGCCGACCCCTGGAGCGATTTCGTCATTTCGGTGACCGATGAGAATGGGGCGACACAATCGGGCTGGCATATGCGCAATGCCCGCCACCCCGCCCGCATCAAGGCCGAGCATAGTGAAACCGCCTATACGACTGATAAGGCCATTGGCTTTATCGAGGGCCAGGGCGCGAAGCCTTGGGTGCTGCATCTAAGCTATGTGAAGCCGCATTGGCCCTATATCGCGCCAGCACCCTATCACGCGATGTATTCGGCCAATGAATGCATGCCCGTCTCCCGCCATCCGGCCGAGCGCGGCGCCCATCCGGTGCAGGCTGCCTTCATGGATGAGGAGGTGGCGCAGAGCTTTCAGCGCGATGATTGCATCGAAACCGTCCGGCCGGCCTATCAGGGGCTGATCAGCGAATTGGACCATCATCTCGGACGGGTGTGGGAGACGCTGACCAGGCTGGATCTGTGGAAGGACACGCTGGTCATTTTCTGCGCCGATCATGGCGATTATCTGGGCGACCATTGGCTGGGCGAGAAGGAGTTGTTCCACGACTGCATCCAGAAGGTGCCCCTCATTCTGGTCGACCCGCAGGCCACCCGGCGGGGCGATGATGACCGGCTGGTGCAGGCGATTGACGTGGTGCCGACCATTCTCGATGCGCTCGGCCTGGCCCCGGCGCCGCATCTGGTGGAAGGCCGCTCGCTGCTGGCGCTGACCCGGGGTGAGCCGGCGCAGGCCTGGCGCGATGTGGCCTTTTCCGAACTCGACTGGACGTTCCGGGGGGCCAGGCTGCGGATGGGCATTCCGGTGGGGCACCACCATGCCTGGATGGTTCGCACGGCCGATTGGAAATATGTTCACTGGTCAACCGGCATGCCGCCGCAGCTTTTCGATCTGCGCGCTGATCGGGAGGAGTTTTTCGATCTTGGCCAGAGCCCGGAGCATGAGGCGGTGCGCGCGGCGATGAAGGAGCGGCTATTGGCCTGGTTCGCCAGCCTCAAGCGGCGCACCACCATCACCTGGGAGGAGGCGGAGGCGGGCACGGACTCCTACAAGAAGGCTGGCGTTTTCTATGGACAATGGTGATTTTGACTTGATTGGCGGAGACGCTTCACCAGATAGCCGCTAACCGTTCCAGGAAACAAAAATGTCATCAATATTGCGCCGTGCCGTCCTGGGTATGCCGCTTGCTGGCCTTGCGGCGCCTGCCCTGGCGCAGGCCTTCCCTGCCCGGCCGCTGACCATGATCGTCCCCTTCGCCGCCGGGGGGCCGACGGATACGGTGGCGCGGCTGATTGCGCAGGAGATGGGCCGCGATATGGGTGGCTCGGTCGTGGTCGAGAATGTCGCCGGCGCGGGCGGCACGCTGGGCGCGCAGCGCGTGGCGATGGCCCGGCCCGATGGCTATACCATTCTCTGCCACCATATCGGCATGGGGGTGATCCCCAGCCTGTACCGCCGCTTGGCCTATGATGCGGTGAATGGCTTTGAGACCATCGGCATGGTGACCGAGGTGCCGATGACCATCGTGGGCAAGCGGGACCTGCCGGCCAACAACCTGACAGAGTTGGTGGCGCTGATCCGCCAGCGGCGCGAGGGGCTGAACATGGCCAATGCCGGTATCGGCGCCGCCAGCCATCTATGCGGCCTGCTGTTCCAATCCGCCCTGGGTGTGGCGATGACCACAGTGCCCTATCGCGGCACGGGCCCGGCAATGAATGACCTGGTGGGCGGCACGGTGGATTTGCTGTGCGACCAGACCACCAATACCACCGAACACATCCGCGCCGGCACCATCCGCGCCTATGCGGTGACGACGAGTGCGCGCGTGGCCTCGCTGCCCGATCTGCCCACGGCCAATGAGGCTGGCATGGCGGGCTTTGCCGTCTCGGTCTGGCATGGGCTTTATGCGCCGCGTGGCACGCCGGCTGATATTGTGAACCGCCTCTCCACCGCCCTGCAGCATGCCCTGGCGGTGCCGGCGCTGGTCAGCCGCTTTGCTGATCTGGGCACGGCGCCGGTGCCTGCGGGACAGGCCACGGCCGCCTATCACCGGCAATTCTGGGCCGCCGATATTGCCCGCTGGCGGCCGGTGATTGAGGCTGCTTCGGCCTATGCCGATTGATCAGGGCGGGGGCGTGGTGGCGCGCAAGGCGGCGAGTTCCCGCCGCAGGGTGTAAAGCTGGTCGAGCAGTGAGAGCACGACTGGCAGGGCGGCATCATCCAATGCGAGGTCTTCGCGCAACTCCATCATGAGCGCGATTCGCGCGACGTCGATTTCGGTGAAGCTCGGGCCAGGCTCGGCCCGCACCATGCCCTCGGCCATCCATTCCTGCAGCTGCCCGGCTTCGAGGCCGGGGAAGCGCGCCACCAGGATGTCGAGCGTGATCACGCCGGAAAATCCAGCGCCGCGCGCGGGTCCTCCATCGCCGCCGGCGACCAAGCCTGGAGGAAGGCATCGAGCGCCGCATCGGCGGGGCCGATCACCACCTTCAGGGTCAGCAACAGGTCACCCGCGGGCTCGGCGCCATGCGCGGCCACGCCCTTGCCGCGCAGCCTGATCTGCCGGCCGGAATCGCTATGCGCCGGCAACGTCACCCGCAGACGGCCCGTGGGGGTTGGCACCTCGACCGGCCCGCCCAGAACAGCCTCGCGCAGGGAAACCGGCAATTCCATCGCGATATTACGCCCATCGCGGCGCAGCAGCGGATGCTCCTGCACGGTGATGCCGATCAGCGCATCCCCAGCCGCCCCGCCATTGCGCCCCCCCCCACCCTGGCCGCGCAAACGGAGCACCTGGCCTGTGGTGACGCCCGGTGGGATGCGCAGATTCAGCGAGCGGCCATCGGGCAGGCGCATGGGCGTGGTGGTGCCCAGCATCGCATCGATGAAGGAGACGTCGAGCCGATAGGATTCGTCCTGGCCCGGGCGGGGGGCTGCCTCTGCGCGGCGGCGTGCCTCGAACATATCGGCGAAGAGATCGTCAAAGGGCGATCCGGCGGATTGGCCGTCATACCTGGCACCCTGGGCGGCCTCGGCATGCCGGCGATAGGCGTTGGTGGGGCGTTGCTCCTGGCCCTCGGCATCGATCTCGCCACGGTCAAACCGCGCGCGCTTTTCGGGGTCCGACAGGAGGTCATGCGCGGTGGAGACGGCCTTGAAGCGGGCCTCCGCCTCTGGCTTGCCGGGATTGAGATCGGGGTGGTGTTTGCGGGCGAGCTTGCGATAGGCGGATTTTATGGCCTCGGCCGAGGCGTCGCGCTTGAGCCCCAGCACGGCATAAGGGTCAAGGGCCATGCGCAATTCTCCTCTCGGACGCGGGATAGGGGGAGAAGGCCGGAAGAACCATGCCGCCTAGTTGTGGCTTCGCCTTGCCGGGTTCAACCGGCGGCGGGGCGGGCAAGAGGTTCAGCCCCTTAACAATACATCGATCTCGGCCTGGCCCATATCGGCCTGGCCGCGCGCTGCGGGTGCTACCGTGTGCAGGCCGGTGGCGACGATGAGCCTTTCAGCCGGCTCCGCCGGCGCGAAGGCGAAACGCTCCAGCATATTCTCCACCGACTGCAAGTGCTGGATGGCCCGGCGGATGCGCTGGCCGGTGACATCTTGGAAGGAGCAAGCCTCGAAAATCGCGCTGACCCGGCTGGCCAGCGCCTGGATGGAGGTGGGGTCACGGCTGTCGCTCATGATCCAGTCCTGGATCGCCTCGGCCGCTTCCATGATGGTGTTGGCGGCAGTTTCTGTTGCGATAACGACAGCCTCCAGCTCAACGCCGCTATTGCGTGTATTGGCCGAGGGCGGGGCGACAAGGCCGGCTATCCGCTCCTGCACCACAGCGAGTTCGCGCGAGAGCCGTGCCTCGTTCATATCGACGAGTTCCATGCTGGCATGCAGCTCAGCGCCCAACTCGGCGATCCGGCGATCGACCAGGCGCTGCGTCTCGTTGAAGAGTGGTTGGATTTCGGCCCGCACTGCCTCGCGCACGGCAAGGAGCAAAGAAGCGTCTGGTGGCGTTGTCATGAACACGCTCCCTTTCTGATGGCGAGACATCGACATCAGGCGAATAGAGCGTGAACGGGTAAATAATCGCCTTAAGCGGCGGCACCGATCTGGGTGACGCGGCAAAAACACCAAGGCCCGGCCTTAGAGCCTGTTCCGTTCGCAAAGGCTCACTGCATAGGCTTTAAGCCTTTGTTTTGAAGGCATTTTATCCGCTCAAACGATTCCATTTGAGCGGATGATGCCCTAGCCGGGCAGCGCCTTCAGCTCGGTCTCGACAAAGCTGAGTGGCGCGGGGCCGGCATTGACGACATTGTGCTCGGTACCGGCCACGCGCTGATAGGCCAGGCCCGCGGAGAGCTTTGCGGTGGCGGTGCTGCCATCGCCCATTTCGAGCAGCAATTCGCCATCGGTCACCGGCACCACGACATAGGCCCAGCCATGGCGGTGAAAGCCGGTCTCGGCACCCGGGGCGAAATCCCAGCGGGTGACGCGGACATGCTCATTGTCGAGTTGTACCGTGGCAATGGCCGGCTCACGGCATCGCAGGGGCTCCCTCATTCCGCGGCCAGCTTTGCGGCCAGGCCGGGCAGCGGGATGGCGCCGCTGGCGACCCATGCGGCCCAGGCGGCATCGGCCTGGGCGGCGTTGAGCGGCAGATGCGGCGGGCGGATATTGCGGAAGCCGGCATCGCCGGTGGAGCGGGCGATCACCTCGCGCAGATTGGGAATGAGGGGGGCTGCGGTGGCGGCCTTGCGGGTGGCGGTCAGCATGGCCTGGGCGGCATCGGCCTCGGGGCCTGTGCGCTTGGCATAGACAATGCCACCCCAATGGCAATTCGCATTGCCGGCGGCGGTGATGCAGCCGGCCCCACCCTCGGCCAGGATGCGCTGCACATATTCATCCGAGCCGGTATAGACCTCGAAGCCACGGCTGGCGAAGGCGTCGATCATCGCCTTCATATTGGCGTAGTCGCCAGAAGAGTCCTTCACGCCCTTGAACACGCCGGGATGGGCATTGAGCAGGCGCTCGATGAGCGCGAGCGAGAAGGGAACCGCCGATTGCTGCGGGAAATTATAGAGATAGAGGGCGATGCCGCCGCCGACGCGCTTCGCCACCTCGTCAAAATAGGCGAAGAGGCCGTCATCGCTCGGCGCCTTGTAATAGAAGGGGGGCAGCAGCAGCACGCCGCGGCAGCCCTGCGCCTTGGCATGCAGGGTCAGCGCCACGGTTTCGGTCAGGCTGCTCACGCCGGTGCCGGGCATCATGCGCGCGGCGGGGATGCCGCGGGCGACCAGGCCTTCGACAATGGCCATGCGCTCCTGCGCGGAGAAGCTATTGGCCTCGCCGGTGGTGCCCAGCACGCCCAGGCCATTGGCGCCATTGGCCAGCAGCCAGGAGGCATGCGCCGCCATGGCATCGAGGTTGGGGGAGAGGTCGGCATGCATGGCGGTGAGCACCGCCACGTTGATGCCGCCATAGATCGCGTCTTTCATTTCGGCTTCTTCCTTTTGGTTAATGGTCCGGCGCTGCGCGGGAGTTTCCCCGGCCAGGGCACGACATGGTCTTCCAATGCACCGGAATCGCGCTCAGTCACCACCCGCCCGGCGACGCTGATCCCGGCCTCGATCACGCTCTCCGCCCGGCCTGAAACCAGCGGATGCCACCAGGGCAAATCCCGCCCCTCCTGGAGCAGCCGATAGGCGCATGAGGGCGGCAGCCAGTCGATCTCGTTGAGCATTTGCGGGGTGAGTTGGATGCAGTCCGGCACAAAGCGCCTGCGCTGGGCATAATTCGAGCAGCGCGCGGTTGTGACATCGAGCAGCCGGCAGGCCACATTGGTGAAATGCAACTTTTCCGTGCGATCTTCCCGCAACTTGTGCAGGCAGCAACGCCCACAGCCATCGCAGAGGCTCTCCCACTCGTCGCGTGTCATAGCTTCGAGGCTTTTGTTATGCCAGAAAGGCTCCATACTCTGAGTGTAGAAGCGAATCCGTCGGCGTCCAACCTGGCGTGCTGATCTTGGCTTAGGCGGTTCGTACAAAACGGGGGTTATATGGACAAGCTCAAGCAGTGGATGGCGGCGAACCCGCTCTATGGCAATGTGGTGGTCGCGGCGGCCACGGCCCTGGTGATCACTATATTGATGGACGCGACGCGCGGCCCGGGGCCGGTGGGCCCGATTGGGCCGGCCGGTGAGCGTGGTGCGATTGGCGCGGCTGGCCCGCGCGGCGAGGCTGGCCCGGCTGGGCCGCAGGGGCCTGTTGGACCGCAGGGTGTGGCCGGTGGTGCCGGCCCGCAGGGCGAACGTGGCGAGGTGGGCCCCGCAGGGCCCGCCGGCCAACAGGGCCCCACGGGCGCGCAGGGCATGGCCGGCGCGCCGGGTGAACGCGGCGCCGCGGGCGCGGCGGGCGACATTGGGCCCGCTGGTCCATCTGGCCCGGCCGGTGTCGCGGGTCCTGCCGGCCCTGCGGGGCCGGCTGGTTCCACCGGTCCTGTTGGCCCTGCGGGGCCGGCTGGTTCCACTGGTCCTGCCGGCCCGCAAGGCCCTGCTGGTCCTGCCGCCCAATAGGCCGCGTCGCGCAGTCATTCTGCGCGAACCCTGATGGTGGCGCCTGCGGCGTCACCACCGGGGTCGATCACGCTCACCCCGTAAATGCCGGGGCCTGGCGGGCGCCATGTTGCGTCCCGCCTAGCCATGTCATGCGGCAGGGCTTGGCCATCGACCAGGAAGGTCAATGGCCGCCGGCCGCGCGGAGCACAAGGCCGCCCAATTCGACCACCGCCCCCGGCGGTGGGAATAGCAGCCTGAGGCGGTCAGTCGCCTGAGCCATCACCGGCCGTTGCGGCCGGGGCCGCAGCCCTGGCAGGGGTGCGGGCGGAATCAATTCCATCATCCGCGCCAGGATGGGCAAGGCCAGGCGCGCGCCAGTGGCGCCTGGCCGGGGGCGTGCCATCCGGCCAGCCAAGCCAGCCCCCCGCGACATGGCGGGCATCGAAGCCCGTGGCCCAGGCATCCCGCCCGCGCCAGCTTGTGCCGCTCTTCCACGCCACCCCAGAAGGCCCGCCGCCAGCAGCATCATCCTGACCCTTCGCATGGCCATCACCTGCCCTATACGGCGAGCGGGCCGAAGCCTTGTGATAGAGATATCAAGGAGCCGTGATGATGATGTTTGTTTCCTGGCTATACAGTTTTGCCCACCATCCGTATGAACTGAAAGGGTGGACGTTTGCCGTCTCAGACGCCCCGCCATTATTGCTGAGACCAAGGATAACCCCCATGGCGTTTCGCCCATCGAGCCTGCTTCTCACGCTCATTCTGGCGCTGCCCGCCCAGGCGCAATTCGGCCCCCAGGGTCCGCCCGCGGTGGGGGTGCAGCCGGCTGAACGCCGCCCGGTGACTGAAACATCGGAATTCGTGGGCCGGATCGAGGCGGTGAGCCGGGTGGATATTCGCGCCCGGGTGACCGGCTTTCTAGAGGCCCGGCTGTTCCAGGAGGGCGCCGAGGTGCCTGAGGGGGCGCCTTTGTTCCGCATCGAGCGCGCGCCCTTCGAGGCGCAGCTGGACCAAGCGCGCGCCACGGTGGCCTCGGCCCAGGCGACATTGGAAAATGCCCGTGTCGGCCTCTCCCGCGCCCGGGAGTTGCGCGCCACCGGCGCTGGCACCCAGGTGGCGCTTGATGCTGCCCTGGCAGGTGAACGCACCGGCGCCGCCGCCGTGCTGGGCGCCCAGGCGCAGGTGCGGGTGGCGGAGATCAACCTCGCCTATACGGATGTCACCGCCCCCATCGCGGGCAAAATCGGCCGCGCGGTCTATGCCGTGGGCAATGTGGTGACGCCAGGCGGCGAGCCGATGGCCACCATCGTCAGCCAGGACCCGATGCGCGTGGCCTTCACCGTCAGCCAGCGCCAGGCGCTGGAACTGCGGCAGCGCTTTGAGGCGCGCGGGGGCCCCTCGGCGGTGCTCGTGCGGGTGCGGCTGGTGGATGGCACAGCCTATAATCAGGTCGGCCGGATCGACTTCATCGACACCCAGGTGGACCGCAACACGGATACTTTGCTGGTGCGCGCCCTGATCCCCAACCCGGTGCGCCAGGCGCCGGGCAGCCAGGGCGATTCGCGCGAGTTGATCGATGGCCAATTTGTGACCGCGACGGTTGAGGGTATCGAGCCCGTGCAGGCCATTGTGGTGCCGCGCGCCGCGGTGGGCCAGGACCAGGGCGGTTTCTTCGTCTTTGTGGTGGGCGAGAATAATGTGGCGCAGCGCCGGCCTATCCGCCTGGGCCGCGGCACGGCGGAACTCGCCGTGGTGGAACAGGGGCTGCAGGCGGGCGAGGTGGTGATCACCGAGGGGGTGCAGCGGGTGCGGCCGAATTCACCGGTGAACCCGGCCCCCGCCGGCGCCCCCCCCGGTGGGGGCCGCCCGCCGGGGGCGCCCGCCGCCGCCCCGGCGGCACGGTAGGCCCACGCCATGCTCTCCTCCGTCTTCGTCGATCGCCCCAGGCTCGCCATTGTCATCGCGATTGTGACCACCATTGCCGGCGCGCTGGCGCTTTCGGTGATCCCGGTCAGCCAGTTTCCCAATATTGTGCCGCCGCAGGTGCAGGTCACCGCGCGCTATCCCGGCGCATCCGCTGCGGTGGTGGAGGCCACCGTCGCCCAGCCGCTGGAATCGGCGGTGAATGGGGTGGATCGTGCGCTCTATATGCGCAGCAATTCGGCCAATGATGGCACCTATACGCTGAGCGTCTCCTTCGCCCTGGGCACGGACCCGGATATTGCGACGGTGAATGTGAATAACCGCGTGCAGGCGGCGCTGGCCCGATTGCCGACGGAGGTACAGCGCAATGGCGTGACGGTGCGCAAGCAGTCATCGGCCGTGCTGCAGTTTCTGTTCGTCTATTCGCCCGATGCCTCGCGCACGCCGATTTTCCTGTCGAACTACACCACCATCAATATCATCGACCGGCTGGCCCGGGTGCCGGGGGTGGGGCAGGTCACCCTCTTTGGTGCCCTCGACTATTCGATGCGCATTTGGTTTGAGGTGGATCGGCTGATCAGCCTCAATGTTTCGCCTTCGGATATCATCGCCGCCATTCAGGGGCAGAATGTGCAGGCGGCGGTGGGGCGGATTGGTGCGCGGCCCACCGGGCCTGACCAGCAATTCCAGTTCAACCTGCAAACCCAGGGGCGGCTGACGACGCCGCAGCAATTCGGCGACATCATCATCCGCGCCAATCCCGATGGCTCGGCATTGCGGGTGCGCGATGTGGCGCGCATCGAGCTGGGTGCCGCCAATGAGGACACTGAGAGCCGGCTGAATGGCCAGCCCGCGGTCACCATGGGGATTTATCTCTCGCCTGGCGCCAATGCCGTGGCGGTGGCGGCCAGTGTGGGCAGGGCGATGGATGAGCTGAAGGGCCGCTTCCCGGAAGGCGTCGATTACCGGGTGTTTTATGACACCTCGACCTTCGTCTCCGACACCATCAAGGAGGTGCTCAAGACGGTGGTGGAGGCCTTCGTGCTTGTCGTGCTCGTGGTCTATCTGTTCCTGGGCAGTTTCCGCGCCACCATCGTGCCTGCCATCGCCGTGCCGGTCTCGCTGATCGGCACTTTCGCGGTGATGCTGGCCCTTGGCTTCTCGGCCAATACGATCTCGCTGCTGGCCATGGTGCTGGCGATTGGCATTGTCGTCGATGACGCCATCGTGGTGGTGGAGAATGTCGAAAGGGTGATGGAGGAGGAGCCGGAGCTTTCGCCGGCGGAGGCCACCAAAAAGGCGATGGGTGAGATCACCGGGCCGATCATCGCCATCACCATGGTGCTGCTCTCGGTCTTTGTGCCGGTGGCCTTCATCCCCGGCGTGGCGGGGGTGCTGTTCCGCGAATTCGCGGTGACGATCATCGTCGCCATGATCATCTCGGCGATCAATGCGCTCACGCTCTCACCGGCCCTTTGCGCGATTCTGCTGACACATTCGGGGCCCCGGCGCGGGCCGATCAAATATGTGCTCAAGGCGATTGATGGCGCGCGGGACGGCTATGCCTGGATTGTGAGCAAGCTGGTACGGGTGGCAGTGCTGGCCATTCCCATTACCGCCGTGATCGGTTTTGGCATTTACGCCGCAGGGTCACGCACACCGCAGGGCTTTCTGCCGCAGGAGGATCAGGGCGCCTTTTTCGTGCAATTGCAATTGCCGCAGGGCGCCTCGGTGGGTCGCACCCGCGCGGTGGTGGAGCAAGTGGAGGCGATTCTCAAACAAAATCCGGCGATTGAGAATACCCTGGCCATTGTCGGCTTCTCGCTGATCGATGGTGGCGCGCAATCCAACGCCGCCTTCATGGTGGCGCGGATGAAGCCTTTTGCCGAGCGCACAACGGTGCAGGACAGTGTTTTCACCGCCATCGGGCGGGTGTTTGGCGCCGCACAGGGCATTCGCACCGCCAATGTCTTCGCCTTCAATATCCCGCCGATCATCGGCTTGGGCACTGGCGGGGGCTTTGAATACCAGTTGCAGGATCTGGAGGGGCGCGACCCCGTGGAATTGGGCGGCGCCATGCTGGGGGTGATGATTGCGGCCAATCAGGACCCCAGGCTGCGCGGGGTATTCTCCACCTTCTCGCCCACCACGCCCTCGCTCTTTCTCGATGTGGATCGCGACAAGGCGCAGGCGCTGGGGGTGCGCATCTCCGATATCTTCACCGCCTTGCAGGCCACTTTGGGCGGTTTTTATGTCAATGATCTCAACCTGTTTGGCCGGACCTGGCAGGTCAATATCCAGGCCGAGGCGCGCGATCGGGACGAATTATCGGATATCTGGCGCATTCGCGTGCGCAGCCAGACCGGGCAGATGGTGCCGCTGCGCTCCTTTGCCGATGTGCGGGTGGTGCTGGGGGCGCAGACCATCAGCCGTTACAACAACAGCCGCACCGTGCTGCTCAATGGCGCGCCATCACCCGGCACCTCCACAGGTGATGCGCTGCTGGCGATGGAGCAGCTCTCCGCCCGGGTGCTGCCGCCTGGCTATAGTTTTGAATGGACTGGCACGGCATTCCAGGAAAAGCAGGCGGCGGGGCGGACGAGCGTGCTGATCGCCCTGGCCATGCTCTTTGCCTATCTCTTCCTGGTGGGGCTGTATGAGAGCTGGACCATACCCATCCCGGTGCTGCTCTCGGTCGCCGCGGGCGGGTTGGGGTCGTTTGGGGCTTTGCTGATCGCTGGCAAGGCGCTGGACGTTTATGCCCAGATCGGCCTTGTCGTGCTGATCGCGCTGGCCGCGAAGAACGGGATTTTGATCGTGGAATTCGCCAAGGAGCAGCGCGAGAAGGGCATGCCCCTGCGCGAGGCTGCCGTGCTGGGCGCGAGAATGCGATTCCGCGCGGTGATGATGACCTCCATCGCCTTTATCCTGGGCCTGGCGCCGTTGGTTTGGGCCGAAGGTGCCGCTGCTTTATCGCGCCAGGCGGTGGGTACCCCGGTCTTTGGCGGCATGATCGCCGCGGCATTGGTTGGCATTTTCATGATTCCAATGCTTTATGTGACGTTCCAAGGCATGCGGGAGACCATCAAGGGATGGTTCAAGCGCAAGCCCCGGGCACCGCATCCGCCCGCGCCACAGCCGGCCGCGTAACGCCGCGGCATGGAAGGGGCGGATAGCCCCTTCCCGAAATGCCACTTCGCCCCCATCCTCTCCCCAAAGCAACGGAGCGTCACCCATGGCAAAGTTCGGCCTCAGCCAATCCATCCGCCGCGTCGAGGATCCACGCCTGCTCAAAGGCGATGGGCGTTATACGGGCGATATCGCCCTGCCGGGCCAGACCCAGGCCTATGTGCTGCGCAGCCCGCATGCGCATGCCGCTATCACCGCCATCGACACATCGGCCGCCAAGGCTATGCCGGGCGTGCTGGCGGTGATCACGGGGGCTGATCTGGTCGCCATGGGCGTGGGCGAGGTGCCCTGTGTCATTCCGCTGAAGAATGCCGATGGCAGCCCGCGCGGCGACACACCGCGCCTGCCCCTGGCCACTGATACCGTGCGCCATGTGGGTGACCCGGTGGCCTTCATCGTGGCCGAGAGCACCGAGCAGGCGCGCGATGCCGCCGAGGCCATCCTGGTCGATTACAGCACCCTGCCCAGCACGACCGACCTGGCCACCGCCACCGATGCCGGCGCGCCGCCGGTCTGGGCCAGCGTGCCCAGCAACACCGTCTTTGACTGGGAAGCCGGCGACAAGGCGGCAACCGACGCGCTCTTCGCCCAGGCTGCCCATGTCACCAAGCTGACGGTGGTGAATAACCGCGTGGTCGTGGCCTCGATGGAGGGGCGCGCCTGCACCGCCGAATATGACGCGGCGGCCGAGAAATTCACCATTTACGCCGGCACCCAGGGCTCGTGGCTGGTGAAGAACCTGCTGGCCGGCAATGTGCTGAAGGTGGCGCCCGAGAAGGTGCGCGTGGTCACCCCCGATGTCGGCGGCGGCTTTGGCATGAAGCTCTACCTTTACGCCGAATACGCGCTCTGCGCGATTGCGGCGCGGCAGGTGGGCCGGCCGGTGCGCTGGGCGGCGGAACGGACGGAGGCCTTCCTCTCCGACACGCATGGCCGCGACAACATCACCCTTGGCGAATTGGCGCTGGATGCGGCGGGCAAGTTCCTGGCCCTGCGCACGAAGAATTACGCCAATATGGGCGCCTATCTCTCCACCTTCGCGCCCTTCATTCCGACAGGTGCGGGCACCAAGGTGCTGGCGAGCATTTATGGCTTCCAGGGCATCCACGCCCATGTGATTGGCGTGCTGACCAATACGGTACCGGTGGATGCCTATCGCGGTGCTGGCCGGCCGGAGAGCAATTATCTCGTCGAGCGGCTGATCGACACTGCCGCGGGCGAGATGGGGATCGACCGGATTGAATTGCGCCGGCGCAATATCGTGCCATCCTCCTCCATGCCCTTCACCACCGCCATCGGCCAGCGTTACGATAGCGGCGAGTTTGAAACCATCATGGATGCGGCGCTCGCCAAGATCGACTGGGCCGGCTTCCCGGCGCGGCAGGCGGCGGCGGCCAAGAAGGGCATGAAGCGCGGCATCGGCCTCGCCTATTATCTGGAGGCGACAGGCGGCGGGCCGAGCGAGAGGGCCGAGGTGCGCTTCACCCAGGATGGTTTTGCCGAGGTCTGGGTTGGTACCCAATCGACCGGCCAGGGCCATGAAACCGCCTATGCCATGCTGACCAGCCATGAGTTGGGCATTCCCATGGAAAAAATCCGCATCATGCAGGGCGATACCGACCAGGTGCCGACCGGCGGCGGAACCGGCGGCGCGCGCAGCCTGTATTCTGAGGGCACGGCCATTCTCGCCACCACGGCGACGGTGGTGGAAAAAGGCCGCCAGGCAGCCTCCGAGGTGCTGGAGACGGCGGTGGTTGATATCGAATTCGAGAAGGGCCGCTTCTCGGTGACCGGCACCGATCGAGGCATTGATATCCTCGCCCTGGCGCTGCGGCAGAAGGAGCGGGCGGCGGCTGGCGAGGCCGCGACGCTGCTCGACGCCGCCGAGGTGGCCGATATTCCCGCCCACACCTTCCCCAATGGCTGCCATGTGGCCGAGGTTGAGGTGGATCCGGAGACCGGCATCATCTCCATCCCGCGCTATATCGTGATGGATGATGTGGGCCATGCGCTGAACCCGCTGATCGTCCGTGGCCAGGTGCATGGTGGCGTCGCCCAGGGCGTGGGCCAGGCCTTCTTCGAGCGCACCTCCTATGATGAGGCCTCGGGTCAGTTGCTCAGCGCCTCCTTCATGGATTACGCCCTGCCCCGCGCCGATGACCTGCCGGATATCGAGGTGGATTTCATCGAGGTGCTTTGCGAAACCAACCCGCTGGGGGTGAAGGGTGCCGGTGAGGCCGGCGCCGTGGGCTCGCCGCCTGCGGTGATCAATGCGCTGATCCATGCGCTGGCGGTGAAGAGCATCGACATGCCGGCCACGCCCGAGGTGGTGTGGAAGGCCCTGGCGGGTGCTGCTTGATGCAGACCGCGTTGACCATCCTGCTCATCACGGCCATGGCCGGCACGCTCGTCGTGCTGGCCCTGGGCATGGTGCAGATGGTGCGCGGGGATGCCAATGGTAAGCGCTCCAATGCGCTGATGCAGTATCGCGTGCTGTTCCAGGGGCTGGCGATTGCCTTGTTCCTGGGGCTCGCGCTGCTACTCAAAGGCTAGGCCCCGCGCGCGCATCCGGGCCAGCACCCAAGCCGCCCAGAGCAGCTGCACGGCCAGTGCGGGCAACAGCACCGCGGGCTTCCAGGCCGGGGCCAATTGGATGAACACCGCCGCCAGTATCGCGTGGAAGACGGTGAAGCCGGCGTGGATGGCGGCGACATGGGCGGGTTGAACACCGGCCCGGACCGCCATCTGGTAGAGATGGGTGCGATGCGGGGTGCTCACCCGCTCACCGGCCAGGGCCCGGCGCAGCAGGGTGAAACCGGCATCAAACAGCAAACCCAGCAGCAAGAGCGGCACGATTAGGAAACTGATCTGCGAGGCGTCAAACCGCGCCGCCGCCACCGCCAGCACCGCCATCACGAAGCCGGCAAACTGGCTGCCCACATCGCCCATGAAAATCCGCGCCGGCGGCAGGTTGAAGGGCAGAAACCCGGCAAAACCGGCAGCCAGAAACAGCGATGCGGCATAAACGAACCAGGCGCCCTCGCTGGCCGAAATCAACGCCAGGGCTAGGGAGGCCACCAGCATCACCGAGGCCACCAGCGCATCGCTGCCATCCATGAAATTCACCGCATTGGTGCAGCCCAAAATCCAGAACAGCGTCAGGCCCACGCCGAACCAGCCCAGCTGCACTTCCCCCAGGACAGGCACCGCCAAGCGCTCCAGCACCAGGCCTGAGGCCACGGCCACCACGGCAGCACCGGCTTGCGCCGCCAGTTTGACCACGAAGCGGAAATCCCGCGCATCATCGGCCAGCGCCACCCCGGCCATGGCAAGCGCAGCGAGAATGACGCCCAGGAACTGCAAGGGCACCAGCCGGGCAATATCGGCGATGACGAAAAGCGCCAGCATGCCGATCATGAAGGCCACCACCACCCCCACCCCGCCGCCTTTGGGCGTGGGGTGCAAATGCGCCTTGCGGGCATCGGGATGGTCGAGAATAGGAAAGCGGATCATCAACAGCACGCAGCCGGCAGAGACCAGTGCGAGGAAGAGCGCGAAGCCCAGATGGGTGAGAATGGCCGTGATCTGCATCTGTCGCCGCTATGGCCCGCGCGCGGGTCCCATGCAACCTCAGGGCCCGGCGTGCAGCCCGGCCCGCAGCCGCTGCCCCTCGGCGCTGGCGGGGTCGATCAGCCCCTCGCGCAGAAAGAGGTCGATCAGCACGAGATTAACGTTGAACTTGACCGTATCTGTCTCGCGCACCGCCTCCAGCAGGCGGGTGGCGGGCCAGAGTTCGAAGGCTTCAACCTCATCATCATTTGGCCGGGGGATAAAGTCTTCGGGCAGATCAATATCGTAGATATGAAGGACATCGCGCCGCAGCCCCTCGGGCAGGGTCAGGATATAGCTGATGCGGCCGGTGCGGCGGGCCTGGGCGGCGATGGCGGCAGGCATGCCGGCCTCCTCCTCGGCCTCCTTGATCAGGCATTGCTCAGGGGTGAGCCCAGCTGGGATGCCGCCGGCCACCACATTGTCGAGTTGGCCCGGCGCCACCGCCTTGTCACGGGCGCGAATGCCGACCCAGACATGCAGCCCATCGGACCGGCGCACCAGACCATTGAGATGCACCCCCTGGCCGATCACGCCGAAAGCGGGGATGGCGCCACGGTCCAGCGTGGCGAGGCTGGGGCCCTCGGCGGTGGCGCGGATATCGAAGGGCTCGCCCCGGGCGCGCAGCCCCAAGGCGCGGCACAATGCCTCCAGCGCCGCGCTGCGGGCGGTGGGGCTGCGGTGGCGCGCGGCCAGGGCCACGCCCTGCGCATCGAAATGCACATCCCGCGGGTGGAAGGTCAGCGCCCGGGCCAGTTCCGGCGCAACCCAGCCAACCTGCTGCTCGCCCAGGCGAAAGGGCAGCAGATGCGCCGGCGATGGGGTGTTGTTGCAGGCCTCGATATGCCGGTGAAGATCGCTCATGCGCCCTTATCGGGCGGCTTGGTGGGGAAACTCAATCCCGCCTGATGGGAAGGCTGGCCTCGCGCATCACGGGCGCCGCGCCGGCATCGGGTTCTGGCGCGGCCGCCGGCACGGGGGTGATGCTCAGCCAGGTGGCGAGCAGGGTGGGCCAAAGCCCGCTATTGCTGACCATGAAATCTCTCCCGCCCTATTGCAGGCGGATTTGGCCAGCCGGGTGTGGCGGGAGGATGGCTGAAACATGTCCAAGTGTATCAGCCGCCTCGCGCCCCGGTCTCGCGCAGAATCGGCAGCCAGCGCGCCTGCTCGGCGGCGATGAAATGGGCGAGATCGGTGTTCACCGCCTGCACCCCCACCTCGGCATAGCGGCGCAGCAGCGCGGGGTCTGCCAATGCGGTGGCGGCGGCGGCGCGCAGCCGGGCCAATTCGCCAGCCGGCGTGGCGGCGGGGGCATAGAGCGCCTGCCAGGACGAGGCGTCGTACCCGGCGAGGCCGATCTCGGCGAAGGCCGGCAATTCGGGCAGGAGCGCCGAGCGTGCGGCAGTGGTGACGGCCAGGGCGCGCAATTGCCCGGCTGCGGCCAAAGGCGCCAAGAGGGTCTGGCTGTCGAGCATGAAATCGACGCGGCCGGCGACCAGATCGGTCACCGCCTGGGGCGTGCCGCGATAGGGCACGACTTCGAAATCCACCCCAGCCAGCTTTTTGAGCAATTCGCCCGCGAGGTGTGAGGCAGCGCCCACCCCCGTGGTGGCAAAGCGCGCCTGGCCTGGGCGGGCGCGCAGCCAGTCCAGAAATGCCCCGGCATCGCGCGCGGGATTGGCCGGATGCACCACGAGCACAAAAGGCTGCTGGCCGAGCAGCGCGATGGGGGCAAAATCCGCCACCGGGTCCACCCCGGCATCCGGGTAGAGCGCGGGAATGACGGCATGCGCCGCACCCGAAAGCAGCAGGGTGGAACCATCAGCCGGGGCCCGCGCCACGCTGCGCGCGCCGATCACGCTGCCGGCGCCGGGCTGGTTCTCCACCACCATGGTCTGACCCAGGAGGCGCCCCATCGGCTCGGCGACGATGCGCGCCACCACATCGATGATACCCCCGGCACCAAAGGGCACCACCACGCGAATGGGGCGAGCGGGTTGTGCCAAGGCTATGGTGGGAACCAGGGCAAGCAGATTGCGGCGGTGCATTCTTTACTCCATGCGGATATTGCTGGCGCGGATGATGGCGGAATAGCGCTGGGCATCCTCGCGCAGCAACTTGGCAGCATCGGCCTGGGTTCCGCCACCGGGGATGAAGCCGGCATCGCGCACCCGGCCGCGCAAGGTGCTGTCTGAAAGGGCACGATTGACGCTGGCCACCAGCCTTTCGGTCACCGCCTCGGGGGTGCCGGGTGGTGCCATCAGCATGTACCAGACATTGGCATTGAAGGTTGGGAAGCCGCTTTCCGCCACCGAGGGGACATCAGGCAGCCAAGGCGTGCGCTCGGGCATGGTGGTGGCGAGCGCGCGCACCCGCCCGGCGCGGATATGGTTGAGATAGGTCGGCAATGTGTCGATGGCGATGTCGATGCGCCCGGCCAGAATTTCCGTCACCGCCTGGCCGGTGCCGCGGAAGGGGATATGCACCATGCGCAGCCCCGCCTCGGCGGAGAGCAATTCGGCCGCGAGATGCTGCTGGGTGGCAACGCCCGAGGAGGAATAGTTCAACCGGCCCGGATTGGCACGGGCATGGGCGATGAAGCCGGCAAAATCCTGCGCCGGGGAACTCTGCGGCACCACGGCCACCAGCGGCACCGTGCCGCAGAGCACGACGGGGAGCTGATCGGCATAGATATCGAAGGGCGGCGGGTTCATCTGCGGCGGCACCACGGCCGAGGCGCTGACGGTGGTGATGCCCAGCGTATAGCCATCCGGCCGGGCCCGGCCCACCGCGGCGGCGGCCAGCGTACCAGAGGCGCCGAGCCGGCTCTCGATGGTGAGGGGCTGGCCCAGATCCTCCTGCATGGCGGGTTGCAGGGCGCGGGCGATGATGTCGGTGCCCCCGCCCGGGGCGAAGCCGATCAGCACATTGATCGGCCGGGTGGGCCAGGCCTGGGCATGGGCTGGGAGGGCCAGCAGCGCGGGCGCGGCCAGAATGACACGACGGTTCAGCATGGCGATCCTCATTCCTGTTGCAGTCTTGTTGTTGCGCGCATCTTTGCCCGAGGTGACATCGCGGTAAAGAAGCCCCAAGAGCGGGTCGTAGAATGTAACATCAGATGCGAAGCGCCGCCGGGCTGCCTATCTTGCGCCACAGGCGGGCAATAAACGCTCTGCAAGGTGAGATGATGACACAGACCACACCCATATTGGCCCTGGCCGGGGCTGCCCTCGCATTGACCGCCTGTGCCACGCCGCCGCCGGCCGGCCCGGCCGTGCTGGCCTTGCCGCCCAAGGGCGGAGACTATGTGCTGTTCCAGCAGCAGGATGCCGCCTGCCGGCAGAATGCCGCGGCAAGCATTGGGAATGGCAGCCCGCAGGTGGCGGCGAACCAGGCCGCCGCGGGCACGGTGGCGCTGGGCACATTGGCCGGGGCGGGGATAGGTGCGGCCATTGGCTCGGCCACCGCCAATGCGGGCGCGGGTGCTGCCATCGGCGCGGGCGTCGGCGCTCTGGCCAGCGGTGGGGCGGCAGCGAATGCCGGGGCGGCTTCAGGCTATGGCACGCAGCAGCAATATGACATCACCTATTCCCAATGCATGACGGCGGCGGGCAATGAGGTACAGCCCCTTGCTGCTGCCCCGCCGGCGGCCGTGGGCTATGCCGTGCCCTACGCCTATCCCACGCCTTATCCGTATTATGGCGGGGGGGTGTATCTCGGCGTGGGGCCGCGTTGGGGCGGGTATTACGGCGGGTACCGCGGTGGTTACAGCGGCAGTTACCGCGGCGGATACTATCGTCGGCGGTAGGAGCGGGCGGCACCGCTGACAGAGAGGGCTGCAATGCCCGCCCGCGTCAGAGACCAATTCGCATGCGGGTGATACCCCACACGATCGCCGCGGAAAGGGCGAGCAGGGCCAAACCGAAGGCCGGGCTAGCCATGCGCGGCGGTGGGATATCGGCCGGAAGCTTCTTTTCGCCATGGATCATCGGGCCCAGCAGGTCATGGCTCTTGGCCACGAAATACACCCCCACCGCCACCACATGGGCAACGATCGCAGCCAGCAGCCAATAGAAATTCTTCACATGGAGCGTGGAGGCGAAATCGACCCATTCTTCGGAGACCCAACGCGCCAAGGGCCCGCGGGTAAAGACCTGATCATAGGTGAAGAGGCCGCTCGTCGCCTGGGTTAGCAGCAGGGCCAAGAGCAGCACGACCATCCAGCCACCGGCGGGGTTATGGGAGACCTCCGTATCCGGCTCCCGGCAGCCAAGCTTGGCCAATTGCCGCCATGCCGCGCCGGGCCAGGCCAAAAATGTCGCGAAGCGGGCGCTATCGCTGCCGAAGACGCCCCAGAGCAGGCGAAAGATCAGCAGGGTGAGGATCGTGTAGCCAGAGAGCATGTGCCAATCCATTTTCTGGGATTTGGCCGTGCCGAAGGAGACCAGCATCAGCAACAGGATGAGCCAGTGGTTCATTCTCACCCAGCCATCCCAAACCTTCACATAATGGAATTGCATGCTCGCTCCTGCGCCTGATGATGCAACGCAGCATGATGATGCGACGGGTTCAATAGATGATTTCACCGCGCGGCCAGCCGGGGCAGAATGGCGGCATGCTCGATGATCCACGTCTTATTGCCTGCCTCGCCACGGCTCTGCTCACCCTGACAGGGGCGGGGCTGGCACGGTTTGCTGGATTACCGCGGCTGGGCGCGGCGGCGCTGCCACTGGCGCTTGTGCTGGGCTTCACGCTGATCATTGGCGGGGTGCAGGCCAGCCCCAGGCAATTGGGCGAGCGGTTGCCCTTGCTGGCGTTGCTGCTGCTCGCCCCGGCCCTGCTCGCGGCCTGGCGGCCACGCGTGGCGCTGGGCTGGGTGATGCTGGTGGTGGCAGCGCTTTTGGCAGGCTGGTGGATGAGTGGTGGCGCGCTGTATGGCCCTGATCTTGGCCGGGCACTGCCAGTTCTGCTGCTGGTGGCCGTGAGTGCCGGGCTGGCCGGCCTTGCGATGCGCAGCGCCTGGCAGGGCGCCATCCTGCCGCTAGGCCTCACTGCAATGCTGCTGCAGGCAGGGCAGCCCGGGCCATGGGCGGAGTTGGGGCTGGCCTTGGGCACGGCCGGGCTGGCCAGCTTGGCCTATGGCCACCGCTTGCCTATGGCCGGGTGGCTGGCGCTGGGGCCGGCTATGGCGGCGCTGGCGGCGGGCCCGGTGATCGCGCTGGGCCGGCCGCAGGATTGGGCCCTGGCGCTGAGCCTGACCGCCGCAGCTTCCCTGGCGGCGGCGCCACTGCCGCCGCTGGCACGGCTGGTGCTTGGCCCCGCCATCATACTCGGCGCAGCGCTGGTGTTTGGCCTGCTTTGAGATCGCATGCCGTCCCGCTCAGCGAGAAAAGATCGCGTCGCCAGGACCTCAGGCAACTTGCCGCCTCGGGGTGAAGAGAGGATAAACCGCGACCATGGCCCTCGCGCAATCACTCAGCATCGTCCTCGCCCGCCCTCACCCGGCCGGCTATCCTTTCATTGGTGGCGGTGCCGCTGCCTGCGGGCTGGGCTTGATCCTGGGAGGGTGGCTATTCTGGCCCGGTCTCGCCTTCACCCTATTCTGCCTGTATTTCTTTCGTGACCCGGACCGCGTGCCACCCGCCACGCCCGGGCTGGTGATTGCGCCCGCGGATGGCCATGTGGTCAGCATCGGCGAGTTCCCGCCCCCGGCCGAACTCGATATGGGCAATTCCCCGGTCTGGCGTGTGGCGATCTTTCTCTCCGTGCTCGATGTGCATGTGAATCGCAGCCCGGTGGCGGGGCGGGTGAAGAAGATCGTCTATCACCACGGCAAATTCCTCTCCGCCAACCTCGACAAGGCGTCGGATGAGAATGAGCGCAATGCGCTGGCGATCGAATTGCCGGATGGGAGGATGGTGGGCTGCGTGCAGATCGCCGGGTTGGTGGCGCGGCGCATCCTCTGCGACGCCAAGCATGGCGACAGCCTGCAGGCGGGCGAGCGCTTTGGCATTATCCGCTTCGGCAGCCGCACCGATGTGTATCTGCCGCCCGGCGTGCTGCCCTCGGTGCTGTTGGGGCAGACCATGATCGGCGGCGAGACGGTACTGGCGGATCTTCGCTAGTGGCGCGCGCTGCGCGGGAGACCACCCCGAAGCTCTCCGCGCGCGAGAGGGCACGCAGGGCGCTGCGCCGGCGGCTGGAGCGCCGCCCGCGTTATAGCGGGCCCTCCATCAACCGCTTGATTCCCAATATTCTGACCATGCTGGGGCTTTGCGTCGGCATGATCGCCGTGCGGTTTGCCTTCGAGGGCCATTTTGGCCAGGCGGGGGCGATGATCGTTGTGGCGGCGGTGATCGATGGGCTGGATGGAAGGGTGGCGCGGCTGCTGAAGGGCACCTCACTATTCGGCGCCGAGTTTGACAGCCTGAGCGACTTTCTGAGTTTCGGCGTGGCGCCGGCCTTGGTGCTTTATCTATGGGCGATGCAGTCGGTTGGGCCGCTCTTCTTCCTGCCATCGCTGATCTACGCCGTGGCCCTGGCCTTGCGGCTGGCACGCTTCAATGCCGCCCTGTTCGAGGACCCGGCCCAGCCCAAGCCGGCCAAACCGCTCTTCGTGCATAATTTCTTCACCGGGGTGCCGGCGCCGGCGGCGGCGGGGCTGGTGATGTTCCCGCTCTTCGCCTCGCAGGCGCTGCTGGAATGGGGCTGGCTGGTGAGTGCGCAGGCGCTGCGCAACCCGGTCTTTGTCGCGATGGTGCTCGTGCTGGTGGCGGGGCTTGCGGTCTCCACCCTGCCGAGTTGGAGTTTCAAGCGGGTCAAGGTCAAATCGGGCCTGGTATTGCCGCTGATGCTGGGCGTGGTGGCCTATGCCACCTTGCTGGTCACTGAGCCATGGGCGGCACTCGCGCTGGCGGGGCTGATCTATATGGGCATGCTGGTGTTCTCGGGGCAGCATTATCGCCGCCTGGCGCGGGAATGGGCGGCGGCGCATCCGCCCGCGGGGTGATGCTACCGCACCAGGGTGCGGGCCATATCGTCCAGCCCTGAGAGGGTGAGAGGGTACATCGCACCCTCCATGATCTCGCGCAGCATGCCGATGCTGCCGGTGTGGCGCCAATGCGCTTCTGGCGTGGGGTTCAGCCAGGCTGAACGGCGGAAATGGGCGCGCAGACGCTGCATCCAGACCCGGCCCGCCTCCTCATTCCAATGCTCCACACTGCCGCCGGGCTGGATGATCTCATAAGGGCTCATCGCGCCATCGCCGACAAAGATCAGCTTATAGTCGGGGCCATAGGTGCGCAGCAGGTCGTTGGTTGGCAGCATATTGGCTTGCCGCCGCTGATTGGTGGTCCAGACCTTTTCATAGACGCAATTGTGGAAATAGAAGTGCTTGAGGTGCTTGAACTCCGCCCGCGCGGCGGTGAAGAGTTCTTCCGAGGCGCGGATATGATCATCCATGCTGCCGCCAATATCGAGCAGCAGCAGCACTTTGATGGCATTGCGCCGCTCGGCCACCATGCGGATATCGAGCAGGCCGCCTTTCGCCGCAGTGTCGCGGATGGTGCCGTTGAGGTCGAGCTCGGTGGCCTCGCCCTGGCGTGCGAAGCGGCGCAGGCGGCGCAGCGCCAGCTTCATGTTGCGGGTGCCCAGCGCGACATCATCGGCAAGGTCGCGGAATTCGCGCTTGTCCCATACCTTGGTGGCGCGGCGGTTGCGGCTTTTATCCTGGCCGATGCGCACCCCTTCGGGATTATAGCCATGCGCGCCGAAGGGGGAGGTGCCGGCGGTGCCGATCCATTTCGAGCCACCCTGGTGCCGACCCTTCTGCTCCTCAAGCCGCTTCTTCAGGGTTTCCATCAGTTTTTCGAAGCCGCCCATGGCCTCGATCTGCGCCATTTCCTCCGGCGTCAGGTTCTTCTCGGCGATTTTTCGCAGCCATTCTTCGGGGAGAAGTGGTGTCTCCTCGCCCTCGGGTGGCTCCAGGCCTTTGAAGACCTGGGAGAAGACACGGTCGAACCGGTCGAGATAGCGCTCATCCTTCACCAGCGCGGCGCGGGCGAGGAAGTAGAAATCCTCGACCGAGTAATCCGCCACGCCAGCCCGCATGGCGCCCAGCAGGGAGAGCCATTCGGTGAGGCTGGAGGGCACGCCCGCACGGCGGAGTTCGAGGATGAAGGGGGCGAACATCGCGCTACCTACGGGCGCGGTTGAGGAAGGCCAGGCGCTCGAAGAGGTGCACATCCTGCTCATTCTTCAGCAGCGCGCCGTAAAGCGGCGGGATGGCCACCTTGGCATCGCTCGAGCGCAGGGCTTCGGGCGGCATATCCTCGATCATCAGCAGCTTCAGCCAATCCAGCAATTCGGAGGTGGCGGGTTTTTTCTTCAACTCATTCACCTCACGGATCTGGAAGAAGACATTGAGCGCCTCGCTCGCCAGATCCTTGCGGATATCGGGGTAATGCGCCTGGACGATGCGCTCCATCGTGTCGCGCTCCGGGAAGCGGATGAAGTGGAAGAAGCAGCGGCGGAGGAAGGCGTCCGGCAATTCCTTTTCATTGTTGGAGGTGATGATGACGACGGGGCGCTGCTTCGCCACCACCGTCTCGCGGGTTTCGTAGACATGGAACTGCATGCGATCGAGTTCGAGCAGCAGGTCGTTGGGGAATTCGATATCGGCCTTGTCGATTTCGTCGATCAGCAGCACCACGCGCTGATCGGCGGTGAAGGCCTCCCAGAGCTTGCCCTTGGCAATATAGTTGCGGATGTCATGCACCCGCGCCTCGCCCAATTGGCCATCGCGCAGGCGGGATACGGCGTCATATTCATAGAGCCCCTGCTGCGCCTTGGTGGTGGATTTGATGTGCCATTCGATGAGCGGCGCGCCGAGGGCGAGTGCCACCTGTTGGGCCAGAACGGTCTTGCCGGTGCCAGGCTCACCCTTGACGAGCAAGGGCCGGCCCAGGGCGACGGCGGCGTTCACCGCCACCTCGAGTTCACGCGTGGCGATGTAGTCCTTGTTGGTCTTGAACATGCCGGGCTCCTGGCTGATTGGCCTGAATGTCGGACGGCCTTGCGCGCTGCGCAAGCATCGGGCTAGGCCTGCGCTATGCAGTCCTATTTCGCAGCGCTGGTGATGTTGAGCATTGCCGCCTTCATTGAAGGCCGCTCCTCCACGGCCGGCTTGCGCCCCAGCCACCCACCGGCGGACCGAGCCTTTCGCAATCTGGGCCGGGTGAGCCTGGCGGTATGGCTGGGGATGCTGGCCTGGGGGGCGGTGGTGCTGCCCTGGTGGCAGCCCTTGGCGGGGTTTGCGGGCTCACTGGCGGCCAATGCGCTGGTGTTGCAGGCCGGGCCGCGGCCGGGATGGCCGGGCATGGCGATGGGCCTGGCATTGGCCGGGCTGGGGGCGGCGAGTTGGACCTTGTCGCGCCACTTTTGAGGGGCGGGTGGCTTTAGGCGTTCAATGGCGGGGTGTTTTACCTCACACCATCTCCACAACACCAGCGACGCGCAATGAATCGGCAAGAAGGGCTACGCGGCGATCAATAGCCTCGCCGGGAAACACGGTGTTGCTCCGAGGCAATTTGAGAAACAAGCCTTGTTTCCGTGATTCTATTTTCGTCTCTTTCAGTATTTCTGCGATACCTGCCGATAATGTAAATGCAAGACGAAATGCGAGGCCAATTTGATTGGCGATATCCCGACGCCTTTCGTCTAAAAGACAAAGGGCACCTTGGAGAAACCTATCGGTCAGCTTGGCATCATAGCGGATAGCGATAACGACTGCGAGAAACGCCCTTACAACATGGTCTAAGCCAGCGCCGTTTTGTAGGAAAATACGATCAAAACTCTGTTCCGCACGATAATCTGGGTGGTCGTAACAGCCGACATCGCATAATAATACTGAAGCAATCAGCAATTTTTGTTCATTTTCTTGAAGATTTATATTGATATCCATCATCCAGATGAGCAGGGCATCGGGGAATAGATCATTCCGGCCCAAACGGGCGCCAAGCTCTTTGGCTGCGCTGATCACGGGATCCTGCTGGCGGATAACCTCGGGCAACAGGGCACTATACCACCCCTCGCGCAGCCCATTTGCGCTGAAAATAACGTTTTCTGGCTTAAAGGCACGCAGCACTTCCCGAATTATAATTGCTACATAAGGCAAATCATCAAGCCGCTTTGTGGAGACGATTTGAATTTTATCACGAGACGGATTTTTTGCTGCGATCAATTTTTGCGCGTAATTTCTCGCTTCATTTCTTCCGATTGTATAATTATGAATCATTGACAATGGATAAGACGTGGAAGATATATGTAATTTTGCAAAAGCTCTAAATCCGCCACCAACCAGATAAATGTTATTTATTCCGACCAGATCGGCCCAATTGATATTTTTTATTTTTTCTTCAACAATTGATTTGGCCAATAACAGCGAGCCATTGGACATATCGCTCAGCCTAATGGTGCCGATGGATAGAGAGACGGAGTCCATCACCTCGCCATTGGAGAGGTGGGCCAGCTCGAGTGAACCCCCTCCCAGATCCGCGATCAAACCATTGGCACCAGCATTGCCAAGAAGAACACCATTGGCCGAAATTCGCGCTTCGTCATCGCCAGTCAGAACAATAATGGTGACAGAGGGAACCGCAGACTGCACCCTTGCAAGAAAATTACTGCCATCACTCGCCTCTCTTACGGCGGCAGTGGCTAAAATCTCCAGACGCTCGCAATTAAAACCAGAAGCGATCGCATTATATCGCGATATTATTGTAATCGCCAAATCGGATGCGGCAGGGTTGAGGTTCCCAGTTTCATTCAGGCCGCGAGCCAGCCCTATAATTGCCTTTTCATTGAAAATGACATGCGGATTACGTGACAAACCTTCAAATATGACAAGCCTTATCGAATTGGATCCTAGATCGATAATTCCAAAACGCATGCCTTACATTCCATTTAATATTAACAATGCAGTCAATAGGAGGGTCCGATAGCAAATCATCATTCGCAACTGCAAAATTGTTTTATGAAATTTGATGTCGGACATACCCATCCTGCGCATGAGAAGGCCCCATACCGGATCAGTCCATACCGCCAATCCCCGGCGCCGGACAGCCTGCAAGCCCCGCACCAGCCGCGCGGGCGGCGCGGGCAATGGCAAGTCTGCAGGTATTTTCGGCGCGGCGGACGGGCAATTCACCGCAATATCGGGAAATTGCCCCTGCCCGAGATCAGGCAGAGCCGGGATCGAGCCAACCCACATTCCCATCCGCGCGCCGATAAACCACGTTGAGCGCGCTGGAGGCACTGTTGCGGAACAGCATCACCGGCAGATTGCCCAGGTCGAGCCGCATCGCAGCCTCACCCACGGTGAGGTGCATGATCTCGGTGGTGGGTTCGGCCACCACAGCAGCATGGTCGGCCGTGCGGATCTCTTCCTCATGATCCTCAGCCTCATCGCGCAGCAGGTATTCCTGTGCCATTTCCCGCGGCAGGCGGTCCGTCGCCTTGCTGCGAGCATGCTCATTCACCCGACGGCGATAGCGGCGTAGGCGCTTGCCCACATGCTCGGCCGCCTGTTCGAAGGCGCGATGCGCATCGGCGGCCTGCCCCTCGCCGCGCATGATCAGGTTACGTCCAGCGTGAAAATTGATGTCGCAGGCGAAAAAGCTGCGCACCTTGCTGAAGGTCACGCGGGCCTCCATCGCGTGGTCGAAATACTTTCCTGCGATGGTGCTGAGCCCATGCTCGACATGGGTTCGCAGCGCATCGCCGGTTTCCACCTGCTTACCAGCCACAGTAATGTGCATGTTCGCGGTCATCCCTTCCTATCGAAGGTCCAACAGCAGGACCGGTGGCTTTCGCCCCAATAAGGCTAGGCCCAGGCCGTTGCGGCCTTTCCTTCCTTGTCGCGCTTGCGTTGCACCGAACTTGGTATTCGCAGCGCGTCCCGATACTTCGCCACAGTCCGACGGGCGATGTCCACACCTTCTTCACGCAACCGCAACACAATTGCATCGTCGGACAGCACACAGGCTGCGGTTTCGGCATCGACCATGGTCTTGATGCGGTGGCGCACCGCCGCCGCGCTGACGGATTCGCCCCCCGCGGTGCCGCTGATGGCGGTGGTAAAGAAAAATTTCAGCTCCAGCACGCCGCGCGGCGTGGCGATGTATTTATTCGCGGTCACCCGGCTGACGGTGCTTTCGTGCATCTCCACCGTCTCCGCCACCTCGCGCAGGATCAGCGGCTTGAGGAATTCCACCCCGTGGCGGAAGAAGCCATCCTGCCGCTGCACGATATCGGCGGCCACCTTCAGGATGGTATTGGCGCGCTGTTCAAGGCTTTTCACCATCCAATTTGCGGTTTGCAGCTTCTCGGCCACAAAGGCTTTCTGATCCTTATCGGTGGTGCGCAGCATGCAGCGTGCCGCGAAACCCTGGTTGATGAGCACGCGAGGCAGTGTCTCGGGGTTCAGTTCCAAAATCCAACTGCCATCGGGGCCAGCGCGCATGAGCACATCAGGCTCGATGGGCCTCGCGGGCGTGACATCGAAGCCAGCGCCGGGCTTGGGATCGAGCCGCTTGATTTCGGCGATCATCTCGGCGAGATCCTCGGCATCGACCCCGCAGCAGGCCTGCAGCGCGCGGTAATCGCGCCGCGCCAGCAGCGGCAGATTGTCCAGCAGCGCTTCCATCGCCGGGTCCAACCGGTTCTTCTCCGCCAATTGGGCGCCCAGGCATTCGGCCAGATTGGCCGCGAACATGCCGGTGGGGTCGAGCCGTTGCAGCCGCAGCCTGACGCCCTCCACCACCTCCTTGGCGCATCCCAGCCGCGCGGCCATGGCCGCGACATCCACCACCAGACGGCCCGAAGGCTCCAGCATGGCCAACATGGCGCTGGCGATCAGTTGCTCACGGGGCTCACGAAAACCAAGGCGAATTTGCTCTGACAGATGCTCGCGCAGCGTGGGTTCGCGGCCGGCCAGGTTCTCGATGGTGGAGAGGTCATCGCCGAAATCGCTTCGACCGCCTGCACCCAGGCTGGAACTGAAGGGTGTGCCCTCGTCATGCACATTGGACCAATCGGCGTCGAGCGGCGCTGCTGCCTCACTCGGCAGTGAATCGGCCGCCGCCGCAGCGGCGCTGTCACGGCTGTCGAGCACCGGCAGCACATCCGCGCGGCGGCCATCCTCCATCGCGGGCTCGGGGCGTTCATCACGCTCCAGCAGCGGGTTGCGCTCCAGCTCCTCCTCGACGAAGGCAGCCACTTCCAAATTGGAGCTTTGCAACAATTTGATGGCCTGCCGCAGCTGCGGCGTCATCACCAGGGATTGCGACTGCCGGAGATCCAGCCGCAAGCCGGAGCTTCTCGGCCCTATCGCCATGGCACTGCGGCCGGTTTGGCGCGAATAGGGTCCATGGCGAACAAACTACAACGAGAATTTTTCGCCCAGGTAAACGCGGCGCACACCTTCATGCGCCACGATATCCTTCGGGCTGCCCTCCATCAGCACCAGGCCATCATGCAGGATATAGGCCCGGTCAATGATCTCGAGTGTTTCGCGCACATTGTGCTCGGTGATCAGCACGCCGATGCCGCGATTCTTCAGGTGCTTCACCAGGTCGCGGATTTCGGAGACGGCGATGGGGTCGATGCCCGCCAGGGGCTCGTCCAGCAGGATATAGGCAGGGTGGGTGGCCAGTGCGCGGGCGATTTCGCAGCGCCGCCGCTCACCGCCCGATAGCGCCAGCGCCGGCGCGCGGCGCAAATGGCCAATGCCGAATTCCGCCAGGAGATTGTCCAGCATCTCCTCCCGCCGCTCGCGGATCGGCTCCACCACCTCCAGCGCGGCGCGGATATTATCCTCGACTGAAAGGCCACGGAAAATCGACGCTTCCTGCGGCAGATAGCCCAAACCGAGCCGCGCCCGGCGATACATCGGCAGCTTGGTGACATCGTGGCCATCCATCGTCACCGTGCCCTCATCGGGTGAGACAAGGCCGGTGATCATGTAGAAGGTCGTCGTCTTGCCGGCACCATTGGGCCCCAGAAGCCCCACCGCCTCACCGCGCTTGAGGCTGAGCGATACACCGCGCACCACCGGCCGCTTGCGGTAGCGCTTGACCAGATTGGTGGCGACAAGGCCGCCAGCGCCGTCGAGAGCTTCAAAGGCGGTCATTGTGGCGTCCCCGTGGGCGGCGGCGTGGCCCGCCGCTGCTGCTGTTGCTGCGGCACGATCAGCCCCTGCACGCGGGCGCCTGGGGCATTCACCAAGCGCGAGATGCCGGTATTGAAGTTGACCAGCGCCTCAGTGCCATTCACCTGATTATCGCCACGGGTGATGCGGACATTGCCCAGGATGCGGGCGAGGCCGGTCTCGGCTGAATAGACACCACGATCGCCGCGCACGACTTCGGTTTCGGTGCGAATCTCGACATTGCCGAAGAGTTCCACCCGGTCGATCCGGCCTGAGCCTGGCGGCGGTGGCGCGGCGCCGGGTGTTGTGCTGCGCACCGGCGCGGGTGTCCCCTCGGGCGTGAGATAGGAGACCAGGGTATCGGCGCCGACATAGCGGTTATCCTTGGTCCTCAGCACCGCATTGCCGCGCGCTACGGCCATGCGGCGCTGGCTCCAATATTCGAGGCTGTCGCGCGCCACGATGTTCTGGTTGGGGGTGGTCAGCGCCAATTGCCGGCCGGTGAGGACGAGGACCGCCTGGTCCATGTCATAGACGCCGCGGTCGCCGGTGGCGACATCGGTGGCGGTGGTGATCCGCACATTGCCCTCAGCCTCGAAACGCCAGATCTCATTGCCGCCGGAGAGCGGCGACTCTGCCGCGCCGGGCGCCACCGCCGGCTGCGTACCGGCCTGCGGGCGGTATCGTGCCAGCAGCCGCGTCGCATCCACCGTGACGCCATCGCGGATCGCGCGGGCATTGCCGCGGGCGATCACCACCCGCTGCTCTTGCCGCCACTCGATCCCATCATTGCTGGTAATATCGACAGGGCCGCCCTGGCTCATGTCGATATTCTGCGCGGCGGCAGGCAGCGCAAGAGCCAGCAAGAGGGCAAGGACGGGTCTCATTTCTGATTGCCCTCGAGCACCGCATGGGCATTGCCGGTGAAAATGACCACGGCGCCGCGCTCCCTCAATTCAAAACCCTCGGAGACGATGGTGCCAAAGGAGCCCTGCGCCTGGGTTGGCCGGTTGCCATTGGCATTGCCACCGGTGATGTCCACCGATGCGGTATCGCTCAGGAACCGCATGCCATTATCGTGATAAATCGTCACATCACCGGCGAGGTGGAGCCAGTTGCGGCCACGATCATAAACGCCATCGCGCGACTCGATCAGCAGCCAGGCGCCATCGGTCATCGTCATATCGGCGCGTGGGGCGTCGAGTTCGATCACCTCTGTGCCGGCGGCGACAGGCATCCCCGCAGCGGCGTTGGAGCGCTGCCGCGCCAGCCGGGCGGTGACGGTATAGGGGCGGTTCAACTCATCAAGCCCCTGATAGAGCGGCGCGGTCACTTGCAGGGCCTCTGCCACCATGGCCGGGCCGCGGCGGAAGGACAGGCGGCCCTCCTTACCCTCGATATCCGGCCAGAACATCAGCAGCGCCAGCAATGTTGCGGCACCAGCGGGCAGCGCGAGCTTGGCAAGCCGCATCGCTGCATGCCGCCGCGCCATGCCACGCATGGAGGGGGCCAGCCGCGCGCGGGAGGGGGCCAGCATATCTCGCCTCGCGGGCAGCGCAGTGACCGGGGCCAGGCTGGGTTGCTCTTTCACTGCCATGGTCATGCCACACCGGCGCGCAGCAGGTCATGGATATGCAGGATACCCACCGGCCGCGCGGCCTCATCAACCACGAACATGGCGGTGATGCCGCTTTCATTCATCAGGCGCAGCGCCTCGGCCGCCAGCGTGTCGGGGCCGATGCTGCGGGGGTTGTGCGTCATCACCGCGCCGGCGTCACGCGCGAGCAGGTTACCACCCGCCTTCAACGCGCGGCGGAGGTCACCATCGGTGACGATGCCTGCCAGCCGCCCGGCATCGATGATGCCCAGGCAGCCGAAGCGCCCAGCCGTCATGGCCACCAGCGCATCGGCCATGGCGAGGTCTGGCCCGGCGAGGGGCATGTCGCGGTGCATGAGTTGGGCCACCCGCATCAGCTTCGCGCCCAGCTTGCCGCCGGGGTGGAAGGTGCGGAAATCAGTGGCGGTGAAGCCACGGCGGGTGAGCAATGCGACGGCCAGGGCATCGCCGAGCGCCAATTGCATGGTTGTGCTGGTGGTGGGTGCGAGGCCCATCGGGCAGGCCTCGGGCGCTGTCGGCAGCACCAGTGCCACATCGGCATCGCGCGCCAGGCTGCTGCCCGGCCTGCCGATAATGGCCACCAACGGCAGGGCGAAGCGCTTGCAATGCGCCACCATATCCGACAGTTCCGCCGTCTCGCCGCTATTGGACAGTGCCAGCACCGCGTCCCCCTGCACGATCATGCCCAGGTCGCCATGGCTGGCCTCACCGGGATGGACGAAGAGTGCGGGGGTGCCGGTTGAGGCCATGGTGGCGGCGATCTTGCGGCCGACATGGCCGGATTTGCCCATGCCTGTGACCACCACGCGGCCGGTGCGCCCGGCCAGGAGTTCTACCGCGGCATCGAACCCGCCATCGAGGCTCGCGGCAAGCGCCGAGAGCGCCTGCGCCTCCAGCACCACAACATTGCGGCCCACATCCTGGTGGGAGGTTGAAACTGGATGGTCCACGGATGGTCTATGAGGCGAGCCGGGGGGCAGGGTCAACCTCAGAATAGCGGTTACCATTCAAGAATTGTGCCATCCTCGGATCAGAACCTTTCAGAAGCCTTGATCGCCAGCTTGCAGCCGGCCTTGATGGCCGCCGAGAGTAGCCGATAGCCCGGGGTCAACTCCGCTTCATGGGCGAGGCCGGTGTCGCGATGCTCCAACTCCTCGGCCCGGAATGTCTCGATCGATTCGCGCAGAGGGGCCTCATCCTCGCCCAAAGCGGCGGATTGGGCTGAGTAGTGCTCGTCGATCGCCTCCTCCACCGCCACGGTGCAGGCCATGGCGGCGCGGTGGCCGAGGGCGGCGGTGGCAGCGCCGAGGGCGAAACCGGCCACATGCCAGAAGGGCAACAGCGCCGTGGGCCGCACCCGTCGCTCGCCGATCAGGCGGGAGAAATGGTCGAGATGGACCTGCTCCTGCGCCTGCATATGGCTGATGATGGGCTCGTATTTCGTGCCTTTCAGCACGGCCAATTGGCCTTGATATATTCGCTTGGCGCCATATTCGCCGGCGTGGTCGACGCGGATGACACGTTCGAGATAGTCGCGCGGGGTGCTGCTCATGCGGGGCGTCGTCCTCTCAGGGCCAGGGCGGCCAATGCTAGACCATAGATGGTGTTCATCGCCGCCATGGAAAGCGGCAGGCCGGGGATGAGAAAGGCCGGCTCGTCGCAGGGCTTGGTGGGGGTGGGGGCCAGGCTGCGCATCAATTCCTCAATAGTCTGGCCGATGGCGGCCTGGGGCGTGGCGCAACCGGCCAGGGGCGAGGGCCACCACTTGAATTCCACGCCCATATGGAAGGCCCCGATCAGCGCCGAGGCCGCCGCCGCCAGGGCCGCGCCCAGCAGCAGCCAGGGCCGCGCCCGGGGCAGCAGGGCCGCCGGCAGGGCCAGGCCCGCCGCCAGCCAATAGGGCGCGCGCTGCCACAGGCACAATTCGCAAGGGGCGAGGCCGAACCAACCCTCGCTCAAGCCGGCGAAGACCGGGGCCGCCAGGGCCAGCAGAAAAACGGCAATGAGCATGCGGTTTTGTGGAATTGCGCGCGGGCCCGCGCAACCCCATTCTGCGCCCATTCGGGTAAGGAAACGCAACATGCTGACGATCTGGGGCCGCAACACCTCATCCAATGTGATGAAGGTGCTGTGGCTGTGCGACGAATTGGGCATCGCCTATCAACGGGAAGAGGCGGGCGGCGCCTTCGGGCGCACGACCGAGGATTTTTATCGGGCGATGAACCCCAACCCCACCGTGCCCACCATTGTCGATACCGATGGCTATACGCTGTGGGAGAGCAATGTGATTTTGCGCTACCTCTGCGCCACGCGCGGCGGTGAGAGGCTGTTTCCGACAGATCCTCGCGCCCGGGGCGATGTTGAGCGCTGGGTGGATTGGCAGCAGACCAGCCATAATCCGCGGATGTCGACGATGTTTCTCGGCCTGATCCGCACCCCGCCGGAAAAGCGGGACATGGCGGCCATCGAGGCGGCGCGGGTGCAGACGGCGGGGCTGAACGATATGCTGGAGCGGCAATTGGATGGCCGGGACTATCTGGCCGGAGATTTCAGCATTGCCGATATCGCCCTGGGGCCGCAAATCCATCGCTGGTTCGCGCTGCCCATCGAGCGCCCGCATCAGCCTCGGCTGCGGGCCTGGTATGACAGGCTGCTGAGCCACCCTGGCTATGCCAAGCATTGCGCCGGGGGGCTGGCCTGATGACCACACAGGTGCGCCACGCCGATGCCGCGGGGTTTGAACGCGGGCTTCGGGCGTTTTTTGAATATCGCGACCTGGGCGTGCAGGGGGAGACTGGCGGGGCCTTCGGCGCCCATGTCATCCGTGCCGTGGCCGGCGAGCATCCTGAGCCGAAATGGCATTGCCACCGGCTCGATTTCCAGTTTGTGGTGGTGCTGAAGGGCTGGGTGCGCTTCGAGTACGAGGATATTGGCGAGGTGCTGCTGCAGGCCGGCAGCACCGTGTTGCAGCCGCCGATGGTGAAGCATCGTGAGGTTGAGCACAGCGATGACCTGGAACTGATCGAGATCACCGCGCCGGCGGAATTCGAGACCATGCTGGTGGAGGGGCCGGGTTAGGGGCCATGCGCCCCCCACCTGCATGAAAAGGGGCGGAATTATTGGCCTCAGGCGCCAAAGCCATCCGCCGTCACGCCCCGCGGCAGCACCAGATCATAGGCGCTGCGGGCCAGATATTGCCCGCTGCCGGGCTGGGCCAGCACCACACCATCCTGCATGACCACCTCGCCTCGGCGCAGGGTGGCGACCGGCCAGCCGGTCACCTCCATGCCCTCATAAGGGGTATTGTCCACTGCATGCTGCATCATGGTGTTGGTCAGGCACACCTGCTTCTTCGGGTCCCATAGGACGATATCGGCATCGCTACCGGGCGCAATCACGCCCTTGCGGGGGTAGAGGCCCATCAGCTTCGCCGGGTTGGTGGCGACCAGGGCGCAGAATTGCTCCAGGCTGATGCGGCCCTTCGAGACACCCTCGGAGAAGATCAGCGGCAGCCTCGCGGCCAGCCCCGGAATGCCATTGGGGATGGTCGAAAAATCCTGGCCAGTCTTGGCCGCGGTGCTGAAGGCGCAATGGTCGGAGGTGATAACGTCGAGCGTACCGCGGCGGATCATCTCCCAGATTTTGGCGTGTTCATCCCCGCCGCGCGGGGGCGGGCTGCACATGAAGAGCGCGCCATCAGGCCGGGCCATATCCGCCGCCGTCAGGGTGACATATTGCGGGCAGGTCTCGCCCCAGACTTTCAGGCCGCGGGCTTTGGCGGCGGCGATTTCGGCGGCGGCTTCCTCGCAGCTGACATGGAATACCTGGATCGGTTGGTCCACCAATTCGGCCAGGGCGATGGCGCGCTGCGTGGCCTCGCGCTCCACCACCGGTGGGCGGGACCAGGCATGGTATTGCGGCGCAGTCCGCCCGGCCGCCAGCAGCCGCTGGGTGCGCCATTGGATGGCCTCGTAATTCTCGCAATGCACCGTCACCAGGCAGCCCAGTTTCCGGGCCGTCTCCAACACGCGGATATATTGCGCATCGGTGAGGTGCAGCGGGTCATAGGTGAGGAAGACCTTCAGGCTGCGCACGCCCTCGGCCACGATGCGCGGCACCTCCTGCTCCATCACCGCCTCGGTCGGGTCGGTGATAATCTGGTGGAAAGCGTGGTCCAGCATGCCGGTGGCCGCGCGGGCGCGGTAATCCACGAAGCGCTCCCATACCCCATGGCCCTTCCATTGCGGGATGAAGCTGACCACCGTGGTGGTGCCGCCGGCAAAGGCGGTGGTGGAGGCGGTGATGAAGCTCTCCTCCGAGCGGCTTCCATCGGGTGCCTGTTCCTCGATATGGCAGTGGCTATCCACGCCGCCGGGCAGCACCAGCAGGCCGGTGGCGTCGGTCACCCGCTCGCCATCGGGGATATTCTCGCCCAGCGCGACAATGCGCCCGCCGGCCACCGCCACATCGCAGCGTATCGGGCCAGACCCGGTCGCCACGAGACCATTCCTGATCACCACATCATGCATTCGCGCGAATCTCCATTGGCGCGGGGCAGAATGGCGATGGCGCATTGTGCGTGCAACTGCCCGCATTCACCGCATTGCCGGGCCATGGTGTGGCAAAACGCCTGATCATCACCCATGGCAGCCCGCCCCCCGCCCGTGCCAGAAGAGAGCCAGGAGGACCCGCCATGCTTGACCCCAAGAATTTTGACCCAGGCGCCTATGTCGCTGCCGTTGCCCCTGCGGTGGGGCTGCAACTCAGCGCCGAGCGCCAGGCGCGCGTGGCCGAAGCCCTGGCGCTGGTGGTGAAGGTGGGTGCCGCCGCCCTGACCCGGCCAGTGCCCGAAAGTGCCGAACCGGCGGCGATGTTCCGGCCATGAGCGCGCTGGACAATACCCGAGGAGCGCTCGCCCGCATCGCCGCCCATGATGCCCAGGTGAATGCCTTCACCGAGGTGCTGGCAGAACGGGCGCTGGCCCAGGCGGCCCGGGTGGATGCCGCCAGCCTGACCGGCCCGCTGGTGGGTATGCCCTTCGCGGCCAAGAACCTGTTCGACCTTAAGGGCATCCCGACGCGGGCCGGCAGCAAGATCCGCCGCACCGCGCCGCCCGCCACCGCCGATGCCACGCTGGTGGCCCGGTTGGAGGCTGCGGGCATGGTCTGCGTCGGCGCGCTGAACATGGATGAATTCGCCTATGGCTTCACCACAGAGAACAGCCATGACGGGCCGGCCCATAACCCGCATGATCTGAGCCGGGTGGCCGGGGGCAGCAGCGGCGGTTCGGCGGCGGCGGTGGCGGCGGGGATGGTGCCGGTCTCGCTCGGCACTGACACCAATGGTTCGATCCGGGTGCCGGCCTCACTTTGCGGTATTTTTGGCATCAAGCCCAGCTATGGGCGGCTGCCGCGCAGCGGGGCCACGCTGTTTGTGGCGGCACTCGACCATGTGGGCCCCTTCGCCCGCGATGTGGCGACGCTGGCGGCGGTGTATGATGCGCTGCAAGGCCCTGATGCGGCGGACCCGGCGCAGGTGCCCATGCCGGTGGAACTTGTCTCGCCCGGCATGGAGGCGGGGCTGGGCGGCTTGCGGATTGGCAGGCTGGGCGGGTGGTTCGACGGGCCGCAAACCCCCGCCGCCCGCGCCGCGGTGGCCGCGGTGGCCAAAGCGCTGGGCGCCAACGGGACCGCCATCTGGGCAGATGCCGAGGCGACCCGCGCCGCCGCCTTCCTGATCACTTCCAGCGAGGGGGCCGGATTTCGCCTGCCGGAACTGCGGGACCATCTGGAAGATTTCGAGCCGCTGATCCAGGACCGGCTGCTGGCCGGCGCCCTGCTGCCAGCAGCCTGGATATTCCACGCCCAGCGGGTGCGGGCTATGGGCAAGGCCAGCATGGCCGCTTTGCTGGCCGATTGGGACATTCTAATCGCTCCCGCCACCCCCACGCCGGCCACGCCCATCGGTCAGGACATTCTGACCATGGAGGGAGTGAGCATGCCGCTGCGCCCCTCCATGGGCCTCTTTACCCAGCCGATCAGCGCCATTGGCCTGCCGGTGCTCACCGTGCCGCTGCAAAACGCCGAAGGGGTGCTGCCGATTGGGGTGCAGTTGATCGGCCGGCCCTGGCAGGAAGCCGCGCTGTTTCGTGCCGCGAGGGTGTTGGAACAGGCGGGCCTTTGCGCCGCACCCGTCGCACCCGCTTTCACAGTTTGACGATAACGCTATATCTGCGCGATGGACGAAGCCCATGGATGATGACTGGGAAATACCCAACGCGCTGCAGCCCGACCCCGTGGATTACGGGTTCGACCTACGTCCACGTCTGGACGCCGTGGTCGCCGTCAAATCGCTGATACCGCCCGATGCCTTCACCGCCCCCACGCTGGGCGTGGAGCGCGAGGGCAGTGCGGTGCTGATCGACGCACCCAATGGCCGGGGAGGGCTGTTTCTCACCATCGGGTATCTGATCACCGAGGCGGAGACGATCTGGCTGACGGCGAATAATGGCCGGGTTGCACAGGGCCATGCCCTGGCGGTGGATCCTGAGACCGGCTTTGGCCTGATCCAGGCGCTGGGCCGGCTGGATGGCATCACGCCGATGGAGTTGGGTGACAGCCATTCCCTCAAAAGCGGCGATCCGATGATCCTGGCGGCAGCGGGCGGCGCATCGCATGCGGTGGCGGCACGGGTGGCGGCGCGCCAGCCCTTTGCCGGCTATTGGGAGTATATCCTGGAGGAGGCGATCTTCTCGGCGCCGGCGCATCCACATTGGGGCGGTGCCGCCTGCATTGGCGGCGATGGGCGGCTTATGGGGGTGGGGTCGCTGATCCTGCAGCAGGGCGAACCCGGCGGAAGACGGCTGGACCTCAATATGGTGGTGCCCATCCAGGAACTGACGCCCATTCTGCCGGCGCTGCTGCGCCAGGGCCGCAGTGACCGCCCGCCCTTGCCATGGCTGGGTCTTCTGGCGATGGAGGAGGAGGAGGGTGTCTCGGTGGGCAGCGTGACGCGCGGCGCACCGGCGGATCTGGCGGGGGTGCGCCCGAAGGACCGGATTCTGGCCGTGGGTGGCGAGGGCGTGACCGATTTGGCCACCCTGTGGCGCGCGGTGCGGGCGCAGGGCAATGCCGGTGTGCCGGTGCCGCTCAGGCTGGAGCGCGGCACGCGGGTGATAAATCTTACCTTGATGTCATCTGAGCGCCGAAAATTTCTCAAGGCGCCGCGGCTGCATTGAGGGGCTTACCGGCCTGCGGTTCATGCACGGGTCAAGCCCATGCATGAACTGGGGAGGGTTACTTGGGCGCCAGCTTGTCTTGCGTCTTGGTGTCAAAATCGCTGGCCTCGTGCCGCTCCCACAATTGGCTCGACAGATCGCCCTGCACCCGGTTGACCATGCGGCCGCGCTGGGCGGCCGGGCGGTCAAAAATAGCCTGCGCCCAGCGCTGCACATGGGTGTAGCTGGCCGCATTGAGGAAGGTGACGGAATCGCCATAGAGCCAGCCGCGCACCAGGCCACCATACCAGGGCCAGATCGCCATATCGGCGATGGTGTATTCGGCGCCGGCGATGAATTCACTCTCGGCCAGGCGGCGATCGAGCACATCGAGTTGGCGCTTTACCTCCATGGTGAAGCGGTCGATCGGGTATTCCTGCTTATTGGGCGCATAGGCGTAGAAATGGCCATAGCCGCCGCCGAGATATGGCGCGCTGCCCATTTGCCAGAACAGCCAGGAGAGCGTCTCGGCCCGGTTGCCGCCGAGGAAGGCGCCGAATTTTTCCGCCAGATGCAGCAGGATGGCACCCGATTCGAAGACGCGTACCGGCTCGGGCCCCGAGCGGTCGAGCAAGGCCGGGATTTTTGAATTGGGGTTGATGCCGACGAAGCCGCTGCCGAACTGATCGCCCTCACCGATGCGGATCAGCCAGGCGTCGTATTCGGCACCGGTATGGCCGGCGGCGAGGAGTTCCTCCAGCATCAAGGTCACCTTCACGCCATTGGGCGTGCCGAGTGAATAAAGCTGCAGCGGATGCCGGCCGACCGGCAATTCCTTCTCATGCGTGGCCCCCGCGATCGGGCGGTTGATATTGGCGAAGCGGCCGCCATTGCCCTGCTTCCATTCCCAAACGCTGGGGGGGACGTATTCAGACATGAAAGCTTTCTCCACAGCCGCAGCGGCCTTTTTCATTCGGGTTGACGAAGGTGAAGCCGGCACTCATTGGCTTCACCTCGTAATCCATCTCGGTGCCAATCAGGAACAATGTGGCTTTACGGTCCACCAGGATGGTGATGCCGCGATCGGTCACCCGCTCATCGGTGGGGCCAGCGGCATCGACGAAGGTGAGGTCATAGGCCATGCCGGAGCAGCCCTTGGTCTTGATGCCGATGCGCAGCAGTTTTCCCTGTTCGGCATTGGCATAGAGCGCGGTGAGGCGCTCGGCCGCCGCTTCGGAGAGCGTCATCAGTGGCGGCAGGGCGCGGGCGCGTGGCTTATCGGTGGTGGTGGACATGGCGCGGGTCCTCCTCAGAACATATTCATGGCGAGGCGGGAATCCTCGCTCATGCGGCTGGGGTCCCAGGGCGGGTCCCATACGATCTCGACCTTGCTGCTGGTCACGCCAGGCACGCTGCCCACCGCCTGCTCGGCCATGAAGGGCAATTCCTGCGCCGAGGGGCAGGAGGGGGTGGTGAGGGTCATCTCGACCTTCACCGAGCCGTCATCGCCAATCTCGATGGCGTAGACTAGGCCGAGTTCGTAGATATCGACCGGGATTTCCGGGTCGAAGACGGTTTTCAGCGCGGCGATCACGCCCTCTTCCGAGAGGGGGGGGTGCTGTTCGCCATCAGGCGTCCAGGCCGATACGGGGGTCTCACTCACTGCTCGCCTCCTTGCCGCCGGGGTCGTCCAAGGCGTTGTTCAGGGTGTGCCAGGCCAGGGTGGCGCATTTCACCCGGCTGGGGAATTCATGCACGCCGGAGAGGGGGGTGAGGCGCTCCATATCCTCCTCCAGCGCTGCATCGCAGGCCGGGCAATGGCCCGTCATGGCGAGTTCGCGAAAGCCTGCCCCCATGGCCTTGGCCTGAGCGGGGGTCTTGCCGCGCACCGTCTCGGTCATCAGCGAGGCGCTGGCCATGGAAATGGCGCAGCCGCGGCCCTGGAAGGCGGCATCGGCGATGCTGCCATCCTCATTGAAGGCGAGCCAGAGGTCCATCTTGTCGCCGCAGAGGGGATTGTCGCCGCGGGCGTGATGGGTGGCATTCTCGAGACGGCGGAAATTGCGCGGCTTGCGGCCGTGGTCGAGAATCACTTCCTGGTAGAGGTCGCGCAGATCGTCGAACATCAGGCGAAGAACCTCCGGGCTGAGACCAGCGCCTCAGCGAGATAATCGATCTCGGCGGCGGTGGTGTAGAGGCCGAAACTGGCCCGGCAGGTGCCGCTTTCGGCGCCGAGGCGCTCATGCAGCGGCTCGGCGCAATGGCGGCCGGCGCGCACCGCGATGCCGGCACGGTCCAGCAGGGTCGAGAGGTCATGCGAATGCGCATTGTCCAGCGCAAAGGCGAAAACGCCGCCGCGATCCTGCGCCGCCCCCAGGATGCGCAGGCCCTCAATGCCCGGCAGCACCGCCATGGCGTGGTCGACCAGCGCGCGCTCATGCGCCTCGATCGCGGCCATGCCGATGGCCTCGACGTAGCGGATGGCGGCGTGCAGGCCGATGGCCTCGATGATGGCCGGGGTGCCGGCCTCGAATTTCGCCGGTGGCTCGGCCCAGGTGGAATGGTGCAGGCCGACGCTGGCTATCATGTCGCCGCCACCCAGGAAGGGCGGCATGGCGCGCTGGAGATCGGCCTTGGCGTAAAGCACGCCGATGCCGGTGGGGCCGTAGAGCTTGTGGCCGGTGAAGGCGTAGAAATCCGCATCGATCGCCTGAACATCCACCCGGCGATGCACCGCCGCCTGGCTGCCATCGAACAGCACTTTCGCGCCGGCCTCATGCGCCATGCGGGCGATCTGGGCGGCAGGTGTGACCGTGCCCAGCACATTGGACATATGGGTGATAGCCACCAGCCCAGCCCGGCCATCGGCCAACAATTCGGCCAGATGGCCGAGGTCCAGCTCGCCCGCATCGGTGATGCGGCAAATGCGCAACTCGGTGCCATGCGCGTCGCGCAGCATCTGCCAGGGGACGAGGTTGGCGTGGTGCTCCATTTCCGAGGCGATAACCGCCTGCCCCGGCTTGAGCATGCCACGGCCGAAGGAATGGGCGACCAAATTCATCGCCATGGTGGAATTGGCGGTGAAAATAATGTCGGCCTCGGAGGGCGCATTGATGAAGCGGGCCACGGCGGCGCGGGCGGCCTCGTAATCGGCGGTGGCCTGTTCGCTCAGGTGATAGGCGCCGCGATGCACATTGGCATAGGCGCTTTCCATGCAGGTCACCATCGCCTGGATCACCTGGCGGGGTTTTTGCGCCGAGGCGCCGCTGTCGAGAAATACCAGCTTCTTGCCGCGATATTCGCTGGCCAGAATGGGGAAATCGGCGCGGATGGCGGCGATGTCGAACGGGGCTGGTGAAAGACCGTCCATCATGCCCTCTCTTGCGCCCACCAGGCGGTGACAGCCTCGCTCAGCGCGGCGCGGCAGGCCTCATCACCCACGCCCTCGGTCGCCTCGGTAAGAAAGGCCTCGACCAACATGGAGCGCGCGGCCTGCTGCGGAATGCCGCGCGAGCGCAAATAAAACAGCTGTGCCGGGTCGAGTGCGCCTACCGTCGCGCCATGGCTGCATTTCACGTCATCGGCGTAGATTTCCAGCTGGGGTTTGCTGTCCATCTCAGCCTCCTCCGAGAGCAGGAGGGCCTGGTTCATCTGGTAGCCATCGGTGCGCTGGGCTGGCTTGCTGACCAGGATCTTGCCCTGGAAGACGCCGCGCGATTTGCCGGTGAGCACCGTCTTATAGGTCTGGCGGGAGCCGCAATCCGGGGCGGCATGGTGCAGCACGGTGGTGGTATCGGCATGTTGGCCATCACCCACCAATTGCGCGCCGTTCATATGGCACATGGCTTTGGGGCCATTCAGGGCGGCGTGGATTTCATTGCGCGCCAGCCGGCCGCCGGCATTGAGGGTGAAATTATCATAGGTGGCACCGGCGGCAATGGCGCAATGCACCGAGGAGAGATGGAACGCCGCCCTGCCCTCGCGCTGGATACGAACATGAGCCAGCTCCGCCCCCTCATCGAGGCTGATTTCGAAGACCGGGTTGTGCAGATAGGCAAGGCCTGCTGCGCCGTCGCTGGTGTCCAGCAAGGTCAGCTTGGCCCGCCGGCCCAGGCGCAGCACATGGCGGGGGTGGAAGCCGATGGCGCCGCGGGCACCGGTGACGACACAGACCAGCTCGACCAGCCCGGCATCCTCGCCCTCCGGCACGTCGAGGAATAAGCCATCCTCGAAGAGGGCGGCATTCATCGCCGCGATAGGCTGGGTTGGCAGGGAGGTGAGCCCGCCCAGCAGCGCTTGCGCATCCGATAATGGCCGCGGCGGCAGGGAGGACAGATCACCACGCAGCACGCCATCGACAAAGACCAGCCGGGCGGCGCCGCGCGTCAGCGGCAGGCTGGGCATGCCAAGCCCGCGCGCGCCCATCGGGGAATTTTCGCCGAAGCTTGCCTGCGCAACCTGCGCGAGGTCGGTATAGCGGAAGGCCTCGGCACGGCGCGTCGGCAGGCCATGGGCGCGCAGTGCGGCGATGCCGGCGGCGCGGGTTTCAGCCGCCCAGGCGGGCGTGGCCAAGGCATCCGCCCGGCCAAGCAAACCGGCAGCATTGTTATTGACGATGGCGTTCATGCGGCGACCGAGGCGTAGCCCGAGGCCTCCAGCGCCAGCGCCAATTCCGGGCCACCGGATTTGACGATCCGCCCGGCCATCAGCACATGCACCCGATCGGGCACGATATAATCGAGCAGGCGCTGGTAATGGGTGATGATCAGCGCCGAGAATGCTGGCGAGCGCAGGGCATTCACACCTTCGGAGACGATTTTCAGCGCGTCGATGTCCAGGCCGGAATCGGTCTCGTCCAGGATCGCCAGCTTGGGGCTGAGGAGGGCCATTTGCAGCACCTCGTTGCGCTTCTTCTCACCGCCGGAGAAGCCGACATTCACGCCGCGCTTGAGCATGTCCTCCGGCATGGAGAGTTCCTTCATGCGGGCGCGGGCCAGCTTGAGGAACTGCATGGCGTCAACCTCGTTCTCGCCGCGGTGGCGGCGCTGGGCATTGAGCGCGGTGCGCAGGAAATTGGCATTGCCCACGCCGGGCAATTCCACCGGATATTGGAAGGCGAGGAAGACGCCGGCGGCCGCACGCTCCTCGGGTTCCATCGCCAGCAGATCGACGCCGTTGAAGGTGACCGAGCCGCCGGTGATCTCATAGCCCTCACGCCCGCTCAGCACATAGGAGAGGGTGGATTTGCCCGAACCATTGGGCCCCATGATGGCGTGCAACTCGCCCGAGGGCACTTCCAGATCGATTCCTCTGAGGATGGCCTTGCCGTCGATTTCCGCGGTCAGGCCTTCGATACGCAACATCAACCAACACTCCCTTCGAGCGAAATCGCCAGTAATTTTTGGGCTTCCACGGCGAATTCCATCGGCAATTCCTTCAGCACCTCACGGCAGAAACCATTCACGATCAGCCCCACCGCCTCTTCCTGCGTGAGGCCGCGCTGGCGGCAATAGAACAGCTGGTCCTCGGCGATGCGCGAGGTGGTGGCTTCATGCTCCACCTTGGCCGACATGCAGCGATTCTCGATATAAGGCACGGTATGGGCGCCGCATTCATCGCCGATCAGCAGTGAATCACACTGGGTGAAATTGCGCGCGCCGATGGCCTTGGGGCTGATCTTCACCAGGCCACGATAGGTGTTCTGGCCACGACCGGCGGAGATACCCTTGGAGACGATGGTGCTCTTGGTGCGCGCGCCGATATGGAACATCTTCGTTCCAGTATCGGCCTGCTGGCGGTTATTGGTGATCGCCACCGAATAGAACTCGCCCACGCTGTCATCGCCCTGCAGGATGCAGGAGGGGTATTTCCAGGTGATGGCCGAACCGGTTTCCACCTGGGTCCAGCTCACCTTGCTGCGGGCACCCCGGCAGGCGGCGCGTTTGGTGACGAAATTATAGATGCCGCCACGGCCCTCGGCATCGCCGGGATACCAGTTTTGCACCGTGGAATATTTGATTGTCGCGTCATCGAGCAGCACCAGTTCCACCACCGCCGCATGCAGCTGGTTTTCATCGCGCATCGGCGCCGTGCAGCCTTCGAGGTAGCTCACCTTGCTGCCCTCATCGGCGATGATCAGGGTGCGCTCGAACTGGCCGGTGCTCTTGGCATTGATGCGGAAATAGGTGCTGAGCTCCATCGGGCATTTCACGCCCTTGGGGATGTAGACAAAGCTGCCATCGGTGAAGACGGCGCTGTTGAGGGCGGCAAAATAATTATCGGCCTGGGGCACCACGCTGCCGAGATATTTGCGCACCAGTTCGGGGTGTTCCTGCACCGCCTCGCTGATGGCGCAGAAGATGATGCCATCCTTCGCCAGCCGCTCCTTATAGGAGGTGGCGACGGAGACACTGTCGAACACCGCATCAATGGCGATGGGCATGCGCCCTTCGGAGGGGCTGTCGCCAGCGCCCTCCACACCAGCCAGGATCGCTTGCTCACGCAATGGGATCCCCAGTTTGTCGTAGGTGCGCAGCAGTTCGGGATCAACCTCATCGAGGCTTTTCGGGCCCTGCTTATTCTTCGGCGCAGCGTAGTAATAGGCGTCCTGATAATCGATTTTGGGGTAGTTGACCGCCGCCCAATCGGGCTCCTCCATGGTCTGCCACAGGGCGAAGGCCTTCAGGCGCCATTCCAGCAGCCAGGCGGGCTCATTCTTCTTGGCGGAGATGAAGCGCACGATATCCTCGTTCAGGCCCTTGGGCGCGAACTCCATCTCGATATCGGTCTCAAAGCCCCATTTATAGCCGCCCTCGGCGACGGACTGAACGGCTTCGATGGTCTCGGTAACGGCTGCCATTTTCTATGTGTCTCTCAGGCGTTCAGGGCGAGTGCGGGGGCGCGGCGGGCGTGGTTTGCGCCGGCGAGGTCCGCCACGGTGACATGGGCAAGGGCATCGCGGATGGCACGATTCACCGGGTCCCATCGGCCACGGACGGGGCACATCGCCTCGGCCTCGCAGCCACCCATGGCGCCATCGACGCATGCCGTCAGCGCGATGGGGCCATCAAAGGCGACGATGACCTCGGCGAGCGGGATTTCGGTAAGTGGACGCCCCAGGCGATAGCCTCCCCGGGCGCCGCGCAGGCCTTCGACCAACCCGGCCTGGCCAAGGATTTTCAGCACCTTGGCGACAGTGGGCTCGGCGAGGCCGGATGTCAGCGCCAGTTCCGGCACCGCCACCACGCGCTCCTGCCCGGCGGCGCGTTCCAGCCCCGCCAGCACCACCACCGCATAATCCGTCAGCTTTGAAAGCCGCAACACGGCCTATTCCTTCACCCAATGGAGGTGAAATAGGACCAATGGTGTCGGCTTTCCAGAGGGCTTGGGCGAGATTCAGTCGCGGAAATAGAGAAGGCCCGGATTATCCACCAAAATCCTGTGCCGCGTGGCCAGGTCGGGCGCCCAATCGGCGAACCAATCCAGCAGCATGGCGTCATCCAGCATGTCCCGGGCGTCAGGGATCTGGGTATGCGGCCAGTCGGTGCCCCAGACGCAGCGCTCGGGCACGGCGGCGATATAGCGCGCCGCCAGGGCTGGCAAATCGGTCCAGGGTGCGGTGCTGGAACGGTAGCCCGAGAGCTTGACCCAGGCCCGTCCGGTTTCCAGCAGGCGGAGAGCGGCCTCCACCACCGGGCCATCCGGGCCCTCGGCCGCTGGCGCGCCGGCCATATGGTCGAGCACGATCGGCACCGGCAGCGCGGCCAAGCGGGGGGCGAGTTCGACCATCGCCGCCCCCTTCGAATAGATCTGGATATGCCAGCCAAAGGGGGCGATGCGCCGGGCCAGCGCGTCCAATTGCTCCAGGGGCGTGCCATTGCCGCTGACGGCGTTGAAGCGCACGCCGCGGGCACCGGCGGCATGCATGGCGGCCAGATCGGCCGCCTCATCCACCACCACCACGGCGCGGGCATGGTCCTGGCCGAATTCGGCCACGGCATCCAGCGTTACCGCATTGTCGGTGCCGTAGACGCTGGCCTGCACCACGATGGCGCGGGTGAGCCCCAGCTTTTCCGCCATGGAGCGATAATGCGGGATGGTGGCGGGCGGCGGGGTATAGGGGCGGCGGGGGTCCAGCGGGTAGCGGTCATAGGGGCCGAAGATGTGGAAATGCGAATCGCAGGCGCCCTCCGGCGCGCGCCATTTGGGGGTGCCGGTGACGTCGAGGGCCGGGGCGCAGGTGAACATGGCTGTTTCTCCAATTTTGCTGTCCCCAGATTGCGGGCCGCGCGGGAGCGACGCAATCTGGGGGCAGAAATGTGAGGGAAAGATCCATGAAGATCGCTGTTGTCACTGGCGCGAGCGCCGGTATCGGTCGCGCCACCGCGCTGGGCCTGCTGGCCGCAGGCTATGGGGTGGCCCTGGCCGGCCGCCGCCTTTCCGAATTGGAGGAGACCGCCGCCCTGGCCGGCGCCAATGCCGCCCATGCGCTGCCGGTGGCGACCGATGTGTCAGACCCCGATGCGGTCAATGCCCTGTTTGCCGCCGTGGTGCAGAAATGGGGCCGGTTGGATTTGCTGTTCAACAATGCCGGCATGGGCGTGCAGGGCTATTTGTTCGAGGATCTGCCGGTGGAGAAATGGCTGCAGGTGGTGGCGGTGAACCTCACCGGCAGTTTTCTGTGCGCCCAGGCGGCCTTCCGCATCATGAAGAACCAGACGCCACGGGGCGGGCGCATCATCAATAATGGCAGCATCTCGGCGCATACGCCGCGGCCCGATAGCGCGCCCTATACCTCGACCAAGCACGCCATCACGGGGCTGACCAAGAGCATCATGCTTGATGGCCGAAAATACGATATTTGCGCCGGGCAGATCGATATCGGCAATGCCGCCACGCCGATGACGGCGCGGATGCAAAAGGGCGTGAAGCAGCCCGATGGCACCATGAAGGTTGAGCCGACCATGGATGTGGAGAATGTGGCCAAGGCCGTGGTCTATATGGACAGCCTCGACCTCTCGGCGAATGTGCTGACCATGACGATCAAGGCGACGCATATGCCGTTTGAAGGCCGGGGCTGACCCGGCGCAGGATAGCGCAAAGCGGCACCATGCGGCCGATGGCGTCGGAGGTGAAGGCCTCCAGCGCCGGCAGCACGCCAGGCGGTGGCGGCGACATTTGGGGCGGCAATAGGCTGCCCAGGCTGGCAGCCTCCTCCCGCGCCGCGGCCTGACCGGCGGCGATGATCCCCCGTGCATCCAAAGGCGCCAGCACCGCCCAGGCCAGGGCAAGATAGCCGGGCCAATAGCCCAGATGGCGGTACATGCTGGCCAGGATGGGTGCCTCGCCGGCACCGATGGCGTTGAGGCGCAAAACCAACGCGGCGGTTGAAGGCGCCAGGGCCGAAAGGTCCGGCAGGGGTGGCAGGGGCACCACCTCGGCGGTGTCATGGGCCACCGGTTTGGGCAGGGGGCCCGGGGTGAAACCGGGTTTGGCGGCTTCCTGCAGCAAGGTCAGCGCCACCAGCGCCATGGGGTTGGTGCGGTCATAGGCGGCGAGAATGGCGTGGATCGGCCCGAGAGCCTCGGCCGGCACGCCCGCCGCCTGCAGTGCTTCCGGGGGGATTTCCGGTAGCCTCGGCAGGGCCAGGCGCGCCCGCAGCCGCGCGGCGGCAGCTGGCATATGGCCCTGGGCATAAAGCGGGCGCAGGTTGCCCCAGGCCCATTCCAAACCGCCCGGAAACACCGCGAGGTGCCGCCAGATCAAATTCACAACCCCCACGCCGAAAACGGCGCGGATATCGGCAAAGATCGCCGCCACCGCGCCCGTGGCATCGGCCTCGCGGATGGCGGGAACCGGGTCGCTCATCGCCCGGTGAAGTGGGGGTCGCGCTTTTCCAGCATGGCGGAGACCGCCTCGCGGTGGTCTTCCGTCTCATGCGCGATGGCCTGGAAGGCGGCGCTCATTTCCAGCAGCGTGGCCAGCGAGGCGTGCTGGCCCTCACGCAGCAGGCGCTTGGTCATGCGCAGCACGCCGGGCGGGTTTTTCGCCACCCGCGCGGCCAGGGCCTGGGCGGCGGCCAGCAGGTTTTCATGCGGCACCACCTGGGAGACGAGACCGACCGATTTCGCCTGCTCGGCGTTCAGCGGGTCGCCGGTGAAACTCATCTCGGCGGCCACCGCATTGCCGACGATGCGCGGCAGCAGCCAGGCGCCGCCATCGCCGGGCACGATGCCCACGCGCACGAAGCTTTCGGCGAAGACCGCCCGTTCCGAGGCCACGCGCATGTCGCACATGCAAGCGAGGTCGAGTCCCGCGCCGATCGCCGGTCCATTGACTGCGGCGATGGTCGGCACATTCAGCTCATAAAGGGCGAGGGGAATAGTCTGGATGCCGCGGCGATAATTCTCCCGCATGGCGGCGGGGCCGTGGCCGGCCATCATGCCGGTCTTGTCGCGCATGGCCTTCAGGTCACCACCCGCGCAGAAGGCGGGGTCGGCGCCGGTCAGAATCACGCAGCGCACGCTGTCATCACGCTCGATCCGGCGGCAGGCATCGACCACCGCCTCGCAATCCTCCCGCGTGCCGATGGCATTGCGCTTTTGCGGCGCGTTCAGGGTGAGCGTGACAATGCTGCCCGCTTGTTCGTAGGTGATGAAGCTCATGAAATGTCCCTCGCGGTGATATCGGGCCAAAGGGCGGCGCCGCCCTGTGCCAGGGTGTTGCGGCCGATTTCGCCGGCCCAGGCGCGTTCACTGCCGCCCTCGTCGCGCCAGCTCCAGAGCCGGCGGGTGGTGTGGTGCAATTCGTGATCCTCGGTGATGCCAATGGCGGCGAAGACCTGGTGGACGGTGGCCGCAGTGGTCTGCGCCGCCTCGCCGGCCACCACTTTTGCACAGGCGATTTCAAACGAAGCACCTTCCAGCCCCCGCGAATCCACCGCGCGGGCGGCGGCGGAAACGGCCACCGAGACGGCCGCGGCCTCGGAGGCCACCACGGCCAATTGCTGCTGAATCGCCTGAAATTTTGCCAGGGCGCGGCCGAATTGTTTTCGCGTATTGGCCCAATCCACCGCCAGGGCCAGGGCGTGTTCCACAGCCCCCGCAATCAAGGCTGCACGCAGCAGGGCATGGCCCAGGCGCAGCGCGCGGGGGCCGTGGCTATTGGGCAGCGCGCCCTCGGCCAGCAGGGGGCCAGGGGTCATGGCGTCGCGCGGCTCGCGGGCGATGTTCTGGCCCGGTGTGGCGGCGCCGGGGGCATGCAGCGCCAGCCGTCCCGGGGCAGGTTCCAGCAGCAATTGGGCGGCGAAACGGCCGAAGGGGGCGGTTTGGCCAAAGCTGGAGAACCCGCCGCGCGGCTCGATGCCCGCTGCCGCCGCCAAGCCATTGGCCAGCATGCATTCCGCCACCGGCGCGGGCGCTGCATAGCGGCCTATCACCTGCCAGACCGCCGCGGCATCGGCCCAGCCCAGGCCAATGCCTCCGAGCTCCTCGGGCACCAGCAGCAGCGGCAGGCCCAGCCCCTCCAGCGCCTCCCACAATTCTTCCGGCCATTCGCCGGCCTCCAGCCGCCGCAGCGCTGCCGCGCCGGATTGGGCGGCGAGCAGGCGGTCCACCTGCTCGAGAATGATCGCCCTCATCGCAGGCCAAGTTCACGGGCAATAATGCCGCGCAGAATTTCCCGCGTGCCGCCGCGCAGCGAGAAGGTGGGGGCAAGCTGGGTCAGATCGGCCAGCAGCGCGCGTAAATCCTCGGGCATATCCTCAGGCTCCAGCAGCGCGCGGATCTGCTCTGGCAGGCGCTGTTCAAAATCATTGCCGGCATCCTTCACCAGGGCTGCCTCCTGGGCCGGGGCCTCGCCAGCCTCCAGCATACCGGCCACCGAGAGCGACATGCCGCGCAAGGTGTTCAGCCGCGCCACCATCCGGCCCACCGCCACATCAGCGCCGGGCACATCGCGCAGCGCATCCACACCCGCCGTCAGGGCGGGCAGCGAGGAGAGGTAGCGCTCGGGCCCGCTGCGCTCGAGGGCCAGTTCCTCGGTCGCCTGGGCCCAGCCGGCACCTTCCTGGCCGAGCAGGGCGTCTTCGGGCAGGAGCACATCGTCGAAGGTGACTTCGTTGAAGCTTTCCTCGCCCAACAGGTCGCGAATCGGGCGGATGGAAATGCCGCTGAGGCGCAAATCCACCAGCAACTGGGAGAGCCCGGCATGGCGGGAGCCACCCTCGGGCGCGGGCGAGGTGCGGACCAGCGCGATCATCCAATCCGAGAGATGGGCATTGGTCGTCCAGATTTTCCGGCCATTGAGCTTCCAGCCGCCCGGAACCCTCTCGGCCTTGGTGCGCAGCGCGGCCAGGTCGCTGCCGGCCTCGGGCTCACTCAGGCCGATGCAAAAGGCCAGCTTGCCGCTGGCGATGCCGGGGAGGATTTTTCGCCGTTGTTCCTCGGTGCCGCGGCGCAGGATGAGCGGGCCGGATTGCCTGTCGCCAATCCAATGCGCGCCCACGGGCGCACCCACCGCCAGCAATTCCTCCAGCACCACCACGCGTTCGAGGCCACTGCGCTCATGCCCGCCATAGGCTTTGGGCCAGACCATGCCGATCCAGCCGCGCGCGCCGAGTTCGCGGGAGAACTCCCGGTCAAACCCCATCCAGGAGCGGGCGCGGACCGCTGGTGTCCAGTCGCGCCCGGCCTCGGCCAGAAAGGCGCGCAGCTCGGCCCTCAGGCCGGCGCTGCCGCCGGGGAGGCTGGGCAATTCAAAACGCATGGCGTTTCCCTCTTCACATCCGCCCACGCTCCCATAGGGTGCGCGCAGCATCTCAGGGGAGTATCATTATGGATAAATTCGGCATGGGCCAGCCTGTCCGTCGCAAGGAGGATGTGCGGCTGCTGACAGGGCGCGGCAGCTACACCGATGATCTCTCGCGCGAGAATGAGGCGCAGATGGTCATTTTGCGCTCGCCGCACGCCAATGCCCGGATCAATTCCATCGATCTGGCGGCGGCGCAGGCTGCGCCGGGCGTGCTGATGGTGCTGACCGGGGCGGAGGCGGATGCCGATGGGCTGGGGCTTTTCCCCGTCATGGTCGAGGTGCCTGGCAAGGATGGCACCCGCGTCTTCGCGCCGCCGCGCAAAATTCTGCAGGCCGAGCATGTGCGCTTCGTGGGCGACCCGGTGGCCGTGGTGGTGGCGCAAACCCGCGCCCAGGCGCAGGACGCGGCCGAGTTGATCGAGGTGGATTACGATGTTCTGCCCAGCATCACCGATACCGCCGCCGCCGCTGAGGCCGCGGCGCCGCTGGTCTGGGAAGAGGCAGGGACCAATACCTGCGTGCTCTGGACCAATGGCCGCAAGGAACAGACGGACGCCGCCTTCGCCGCGGCGGCCAAGATTTCCACCGTGCGGCTGGTGCAGAACCGGCTGATCGGCAACCCAATGGAGCCGCGCGTCGCGCTCGGCGAATATGATGCCGCGACCGGCGGCTTCACCCTGACCAGCCCCACCCAGGGCGTGGTGCGGGTGCGCGAAACCCTGGCGCAGTTCATCTTCCAGGTGGACAAGGCAAAGATGCGAGTGATTTCGCCCGATGTGGGCGGCGGCTTTGGCCTGCGTGGCAAGCTGTTTCCCGAATCCGCCATGGTGCTCTGGGCCGCCAAGCGGCTGGGCCGCCCGGTGAAATGGACCGCCGGGCGCACTGAGACCTTCATGTGCGACCCGCATGGCCGTGACCATGTGACCGAGGCCGAGATGGCCTTTGATGCCAATGCGAAAATCATGGGCATGCGGGTGCGCAGCATCGCCGCCATGGGGGCCTATTTGTCGGATTTCGGCCCGCGCATCCCCACCGTGGCCGGCGGGCGCATCAGCGGCACCGTCTATGATATGCAGAATGTGAATATGGAGGTGCGCTGCGTCTTCACCAACACAACGCCGACAGACGCCTATCGCGGCGCCGGACGGCCGGAGACGGCTTATGTGATCGAGCGCCTGCTCGATGCTGGTGCCGGCGATTTTGGCATCGCGCGGGAGGAGATCCGCGCCCGCAACTACATCCGGCAGGAGCAGATTCCCTATACCAATTGCGTGGGCGTGGAGATCGATAGCGGGCATTTCGAGGAAACCCAGGGCAAGGCGCTGGAACTGGCGGATTGGTCGGGCTTTGACGCCCGCGCAGCCGCCAGCCGGGCCGCGGGCAAGCTGCGCGGCCGTGGCCTGGGCTATTTCATCGAGGCCTCGGGCGGGCAGCCGCAGGAATGGGCCCGGGTGAAGATGGAGCAGGATGGCACGGTGGCGCTCACCGTTGGCACTTTTTCGCACGGCCAGGGGCATGAGACGGCCTTCGCACAGTTGCTGCATGACCGGCTGGGGGTGGATTTCGCCGCCGTGCGCCTGGTGCAGGGCGATAGTGACGTGGTGCCCTCGGGCGGCGGCACTGGTGGCTCGCGCTCCTCGCAGATGGGCGGCGTTGCCGTCGTGCGCGCGGCCGAGATGGTGATCACCAAGGCCAAGCGGATCGCGGCGCATCTGCTGGAGGTGGGTGCCGGCGATGTCGAGTTCGATGGCGGGAAGTTCCGCGTGGCCGGCACGGATCTCTCCACCGATTGGACGGCGGTGGTGGCTGCGGCCGAAAACCCGCCCGAGGGCGAAACCCCGGGGCTGGACGAGCAACTGATCTATAAGCGCGACACCGAGTGCAATTTCCCCAATGGCTGCCACGTGGCCGAGGTGGAGATCGACCCCGATACCGGCGTGGTGACGCTGGCGCGCTATGCCGCGGTGGATGATGTGGGGGTGGTGATCAACCCCATGCTGGTGCATGGCCAGTGCCATGGCGGCATCATGTCCGGCGTGGGCCAGGCGCTGCTGGAACATGCGGTGTATGATCAGGAATCCGGCCAGTTCCTCACTGCCAGCTTTCAGGATTACTGCATGCCGCGCGCCGATGACGCGCCGGATTTTGCCCTGGGGCTGAATGTGGTGCCCTGCCCTTCCAATGATCTGGGCGTGAAGGGCGCTGGCGAGGGCGGCAGTTGCGGCGCGCCGCCGGCCATCGTCTCGGCGGTGTGTGATGCGCTGGGCATCGCCCATATCGATATGCCGGTCACGCCTGAGAAGGTGTGGCGGGCGCTGGCGGCGAAGGCGGCGTGAGCCAGCGCTTCATCCCTGCGATTTTCATGCGGGGCGGATCGTCGAAAGGCGTGTTTTTTCACGCCGCCGACGTGCCGGCGGACCGGGCGGCGATGGATGCCATCCTGCTGGAGGTGCTGGGTTCGCCCGACCCTTATGGCCGGCAATTGGACGGCATGGGCGGGGGCATTTCCTCGCTCAGCAAGGGGGTGATCATCGGCCCGCCGACCCATCCGGAGGCGGATGTGGACTATACTTTCGCCCAGGTCGCGGTCGATCAGCCGGTGGTGGATTGGAAGGGCAATTGCGGCAATCTATCCTCCGCCGTTGGTCCCTTCGCGGTTGATGAGGGGCTGGTGCAGGTGGCGGATGGTGAGGCGCTGGTGCGCATCCATCAGGTCAATACCAGGAAGCTGATCCATGCCCGCTTCCCGGTGAAGAATGGCCGGGCGGTGGTGGTGGGCGATTACGCCATTGCCGGTGTGGCCGGCACCGGGGCACGGGTAAGGCTGGATTTTCTCGCCCCCGGCGGCACGCAATGCGCGGGGCTGCTGCCCACCGGCCAGGCGCTGGATGTGATCGAGGGCCTGGCCTGCACCATGATCGACGCGGCCAACCCGGCCGTGTTCTTTGCGGCCGCCGATCTTGGCCTGACCGGCACCGAATTGCCCGATGCGATTGAGGCCATGCCCGGCATGATGGCGCGCCTCGATGGGCTGCGCCGCGCCGCTGGGGTTCGGATGGGGCTGGGTGCCACGCCGGATGCGGTGGGGCTTGCGGCGCCGCGCATCGCCATACTGGCGCCCCCCGCCGAGGCGCGGCTGCTGGATGGCACGAGCCTGGCGGCGGGCAGCCATGATATTCAGGTGCGCATGCTCTCCATGGGGCGGGTGCACCGCGCCGTGCCACTGACCGGCGCGCTGCCACTGGCGGTTGCCTGCCGCATCACCGGCAGCCTGGCCCATGCGCTCTTCGGCCCCACGCCGCGCGCCGATGAAATCCGCGTGGCGCAGCCCTCTGGCATGCTGGCGGTGGGGGCTGAGGTGCGGCGGCAAGATGGCGGCTGGCATGCCCAGAGCGGCGTGATCTTCCGCACCGCCCGTAGCTTGATGAAAGGCGCTGTCGCGCTGCGGGCTTGACCGGGCGGGGCCGGCGCGGTCAAGTCCAGGCCATAAAGCTGGGAGTTTAAGGGTGGTGCGTCGCCGTTTTCGCGTGGGCTATATTGGTTGGGTGCCGCATCCTGCCTTCCTGGAGACCGCCTCCCAGGACCCCGATCTGGAGATCGTGCAGATCTCGATGGATCAGCCGGAATCGGCGATGATCCAGACGCTCTCCTCCTGCCATGGCTACTACGTCATGGCCGCGCGTGATGAATTGCCGCAGGCCCTGCATGTGCATGCCGAATTGCTGGCCAAGCTGCCCAATCTATTGGTCGCCGCCAGCTATGGCGCTGGCTACGACACCTGCGACCCGCAGGCCTGCAGCGATGGTGGCGTGCTGCTGATGAACCAGGCCGGCGGCAATGCCGAGGGCGTGGCCGAGCACGCGGTGGGCATGATGCTGGCCTGCCTCAAGCGGATGCCCGAGGCGCATGCCGCGATGCAGGCCGGCCAGGCGGCCGACCGCAATGCGCTGATCGGCCGCGATATCAAGGGCATGACCGTGGGGCTGATCGGCTGCGGCAATGTGGGCCGGCGCACGGCCGAGATCCTGCAACTGGCCTTTGGCTGCCGCATCCTGGCCAGCGACCCCTATGTGGAGGCAGCCAGCCTCGCCCCGCTGGGCATCACCAAGGTGCCCTTGGAAATGCTGCTGATCGAGGCTGATGTGGTGAGCGTGCATTGCCCCCTCACCCCGGAAACCAGGGGCATGATCGGCGCTGATGCCTTTGCCGCGATGAAGCCCGGCGTGGTTTTCGTCACCACCGCCCGTGGCTCCATCCATGATGAGGCGGCGCTGCTGAATGCGCTGAATTCCGGGCAGGTGGCCAGCGCTGGTCTTGATGTCTGGGCCCAGGAACCCCCACCGGTGGACCACCCGCTGCTGGCGCATAAGGCGGTGATTGCCAGCCAGCACACCGCCGGCGTCACGCTGCAAAGCCGGGCCAATATCACCCGCATCGCGGCACTGGCATTTTCCGATCTGGCAGCGGGGCGGATGCCACCCAGGGTGATCAATCCAGCCGTGCTGCCGCGCTGGCGGGCGCGATATGAGGCCGCCATGGGCCACCCCGTAGGGTAACGATTATCGGGATCAAAGGGCCCCTCGGCCCTTTGCGGATGGGTTTGGGAAGGCAGAGCCTTCCCAAGGGCAACCCCGCAGCGCGGTCCATCACCAGCAGCAGGAGCGGCGCAGCTTGGCCGCAGCGGGCGACATGGAAGCGCGCGCCTCGATGTGCAGATGCGCGATCACCGGGCGCTCAGGCCACGCTGTCCCAGGCCCAGGGGCGGGCGGCGCGGTCACCCACGCGCCAGGCGGCTATGGCCTCGGCATGGCGCTTGGTCAGGGCGATATCATCGAGGCCATGCAGCATGGCCTCGCGCTTGCGGGTATCCACCTCGAAGGGGATTTCGGTGCCGGTGGGGGTGATTACCACCCGGCGTTCGAGGTCCACCGTGGTGCGGGCATTGCCGGGGCTGGCCTCGGTTTCCTCGGCGATCTGCCGAATAACCGCGATGGGCAGGCGCACCGGCAGCAGGCCGTTCTGGAAGCAATTGGCGAAGAAGATGTCGCCGAAGCTGGGCGCGATGACGCAGCGCACCCCCATGCCCATCAGCGCCCAAACCGCACCCTCGCGCGAGGAACCGCAGCCGAAATTCTCATCCGCCAACAAAAGCTGGCTGCCCTTATAGCCCGGCTGGTTGAGCGGGAATTCCGGATTATCCGACCCATCGGCCAGATAGCGCAGCCGCTCAAAGGCATAGGGGCCAAGGCCAGTGCGGCCGGTGCCGACCAGGCGCTGGATGGGGATGATCACATCGGTATCGACATTCTGGCGCAGAAACGGCACCGCGGTGGCGGTGATGCTGGAAAAGCTTTCCATCAGACCATCTCCCTGACATCGACCAGCGCGCCGGCGAGTGCCGCCGCCGCCGCCATGGCGGGGCTGGCCAAATGGGTGCGTGCGCCCGTGCCCTGCCGGCCGACAAAATTGCGGTTTGAGGTGGAGACGCAGCGGGAGCCGGCTGGCACCTGCTCGCCATTGGCGGCGACGCATAGCGCGCAGCCTGGCTCGCGCCATTCAAAGCCGGCTTCGAGGAAGCGGGTGTGCAGCCCCTCGGCCTCCGCCTCGCGCTTGACCGTCTCGCTGCCCGGCACGACCCAGGCGGTGACGTGCTTTGCCACATGCCGGCCGCCTATGACATCGGCGGCGGCGCGCAGGTCGGAGAGGCGGGAATTGGTGCAACTGCCGATGAACACCCAATCGACCTTGGTGCCGGCGAGTTTTTGGCCCGGCTCCAGGCCCATATAAGACAGCGCCGCTGCGTCGCCTTCCGGCACGAAGCCGGTGATGGGCGCGACCTGCCCGGGGCTGGTGCCCCAGGTGATCTGCGGTGCGATGTCCTCCATGCGGATCAGGTGATCAACGTCAAACCGCGCGCCAGGGTCGCTGGGCACGGCCCGCCAATCGGCGATGGCGGCCTGCCATTGCGCGGCTTTGGGCGCGAAGTCACGGCCCTGGAGATAGGCGAAGGTCTTCTCATCGGGTGCCACCATGCCGATCTTCGCGCCCATCTCGATGGAGAGGTTGCACAGCGTCAGGCGTTCCTCGATCTCCAGCGCCTCCACCGCGCTGCCGGCATATTCGATGGCGTAGCCGGTGCCCGCGGCGGTGCCGAGGCGGCCGATGGCGTGCAGGATCATATCCTTGGCGGTGACGCCGGGTGGGCGCGCACCCTCGAAGCGGATGCGCATGGTGCGCGGCCGGCGCTGCGGCAGGGTTTGCGTGGCCAGCGCATGGCCCAACTCGCTGGCGCCGATACCAAAGGCCATGCAGCCCATGGCGCCATTGGTGCAGGTGTGGCTGTCACCACAGGCGAGCGTCAGGCCCGGCAGCACCACGCCCAATTCGGGCGCCATGACATGCACGATGCCATGGCCGGGGCGGCCGAGATCGAAGAGCCGGACACCGGTCTTGCCGGTGGTTTCACGCAGCGATTTCAGCAGTTTTTCGCCGATGGGGAAGGTCGTCTCATCGCGCCCGGGGCGGGAGGAGACGGCGTGGTCCGGCACGGCGAAAACCTTATTTGGCTCGGCCACGCCATGGCCGGCATCGAGCACCTCGCGGATGGCCCGGCCGCCCGAGAGATCATGGATCAGCACCCGGTCGAGATAGAGCAGCGACCAGCCATCGCCGAGATCAGCCACCACGCGGCTGTCCCAGATCTTGTCGAACATGGTTTTCGCCATGGCGTTCAGCCCAGCAACGAATTATCGACGCCGGCAGCCCAGCCGGGCTTCCGCTTGATCACCCCGGCGGTGAACATGGCGTGTTCCAGCCGCTCCCAGGGTTCGGCCGGGAATTCCGGGCTGCGGGCCCAGATATTCAGCGGGCGGTAACGGGCCACGCAGCGCTCGAACAGCACCGGGTCCATGCCGGGGAAGAAGGGCAGCACGGTTTGTACCACCTCGGCATCCGGGGCGGCGTGCAGCCAATCCTGGGTTTTTTGCAGGCCGCGCAGCATGGCGCGGAATTCCGGGGCGTATTCCACCATATTCGCCGTCGTGGTCATGAAGGTGGTGTAGGCGGTGGGGCCGCGGCTGGCGGCAGCGTGCCAGACATGGCCGGTGCCGGCCATTTCCATCTGCGAGACATAGGGCTCGAAGATTTGGATCACATCGATTTCGCCGGCGGCGAGCGCCGCGCAATTCTCGGCCATGGAGTTGGTGGTGACACGGTTCAGGCTGTCAGGGTCCACGCCATCCTGGCGGATATCCTCCTGCAAGGCCCACCAGGGGGTGGGCACCTCGCTCACGCTGCCGACGCGCAGATTGGCCAGGTCACGCAGGCGGAAGCCGGGATTGGGCTTGGCGCCGACGAGAAAGAACGGGTCGCCCAACACGGCGGCGCCGAAATCGCGCAGCGGGCATGCCGGGTCGGCATCATGGGCCAGCATGAGGCGCATAGGGCCGCCCCAGGCCACCTCGGCACGGCCTTCTAGAACCGCATCCTTGGCCCGGGCGGGCTCACCACCATCAAGCAGCGTGACCTCCACGCCCTCCGCGGCATAGGCGCCGCGCGCCAGCGCCGCGTAGAAGGGCACGTAAAAGGCGGCGCGGAATGTTTCCTGAAGACGGATCGGACGCATGATTGTTCCCTTGAGACTGTCAGCCGTAAGGCTGCACCAACATCGGCGGCCGCGCCACCCGCCTGGACGGTGATGCCAAGCGGCGCGCAATCTGGCAGATGGGGAGTCGCCATGCAGACATTATTCGATCTTTCGGGAAAAACCGCGCTGGTCACCGGCGCATCGGGCCTGCTGGGCGGGCATTTTTGCCGCGTTCTGGCCGGTGCCGGCGCCCATGTGGTGATGGCGGCGCGGCGGGTGGAGGCGATGGCGCCGCTCGCCGCCGAGATCAGCGCCACCACCCTGGCGCTGGATGTGACCGATGAGGCCTCCATCGCCGCCTGCATCGCCGCCGCGGGCCCCATCGATATTCTGGTGAACAATGCCGGCACCGCGGTAACCAGGCCGCTGCTGCAGCACAGCGCCGCCGATTGGGATGCGGTGATGGGGGTCAATCTGCGCGGCTGCTTTCTGGTGGCCACCGAGGCCGCGCGTGGCATGGCGGCGCGCAAGCAGGGCGGTTCGATCATCAATATCGCCTCCGTCCTCGGCGAGCGGATCATCCCCGGCGTGGCCGGCTATACCGCCGCCAAGGCGGGGCTTTTGCATCTGACGCGGCAAATGGCGGTTGAACTGGCGCGGTATAACATCCGGGTGAATGCCATCGCGCCGGGCTATATCGCCTCGGACATCAATGCCGAATTTTTTGCCAGCGAGCCGGGCCAGGCGATGGTGCGGCGCATCCCGCAGCGCCGGCTGGGCCGGGCTGAGGATCTCTCGGGCCCGCTGCTGCTGCTGGCATCGGACGCTTCGGCCCATATGACAGGCAGCACCATCACGATTGATGGCGGCCATTCCATCTCCAGCCTTTGAAGGTTTCCCATGGATTTCTCCCTCCCCCCTGAACTGGATGCCAAGCGCGCGGCGGTGCGCGAATTCGTGCAGGACCGGCTGATCCCGCTCGAGGCCGACCCAGCCAGCTATGATGAGCACGAGAATATTGCGCCGGCGCTGCTGCGCGTGCTGCGGGGCGAGGCCAAGGCCGCCGGGCTCTGGGCCTTGCAGAGCAAGCGCGAGCGTGGCGGTGGGGAGCTTCCCTTCATCGGCATGGCGGCCTGCTATGAGGAGATGAACCGCTCCATCTTCGGGCCAGTGGTGTTCAATTCAGCCGCCCCCGATGACGGCAATATGATGGTGCTGGAGAAGGTGGCGACGGCGCAGCAGAAAACCCGCTGGCTGCAGCCCATCATCGATGGCGATATCCAGTCCAGCTTTGCCATGACCGAGCCAGGTGGCGCGGGCAGCGACCCTGGCCTGACCTATACCCGGGCCGAGCGGGTGGGGAATGATCGCTGGCGGATCACCGGGCGCAAATGGTTCATCACCGGCGCAGGTGAGGCCACGCATTTCATCGTGATGGCGCGCACCAGCGATGATGCGCGAAAGGGCCTGACTGCCTTTCTGTTCCATAAGGACAGCCCGGGCTGGCACATCGTCCGCCGCATCCCGATCATGGGGCCGGAGGAGCATGGCGGGCATTGCGAATTGGTGTTTGACGGCCTGGAAATCCCCGATGAGGACATCCTGATGGGTGTGGGCGATGGGCTGAAACTGACGCAGATCCGCCTGGGCCCCGCCCGCCTCACCCATTGCATGCGCTGGACCGGCATGGGCCGCCGGGCGCTGGAAATAGCCCTCGAACACATCGAGGGGCGGCAGAGCTTCGGCCAGAAGCTGGCCGACCGGGAAAGCGTGCAGGGGCTGGTGGGCGAGGCTGCGATGCAACTCGACATCTCGCGCCTCGTGACCATGCGGGCGGCGTGGAAGCTGGACCAGGGGGATTTCGCCCGCAAGGAAATCTCCATCGCCAAGATTGTCGCCGCCGATGCGCTGCACAAGGCGGCCGACACTGCGCTGCAATTGCTGGGCGCCAAGGGCTATTCCAAGGACACGCCCATCGAGTGGATGTACCGCTATGCCCGCCAGGCGCGGCTGGTGGATGGTGCTTCCGAGGTGCATCGCATGGTACTGGCCAATTTCCTGCGGCGGGAGGGGCGGGAATTTTTCGGCTGGGGCGTGCCGCATCTTGGCTGAGGCGGCCATGCACCCGGCGGAGCCGTTAATGGATATGGGGAGGCTGGCGGCTTGGCTGTCGGAAGCAGCAGGGGCGCCGGTGGTCATTTTCACCCATGCGCGGCTTTCGGGCGGTGCCATCCAGCAGAATATTGCTCTCAGCGTGACCTGCGGCGGCGTGGCTGAGACGTGGGTGCTGCGCACTGATAATGCGGCGACCCTGGCGGTTTCCTTGGGCCGCGGCGCCGAATTTGCGCTGTTGCAGGCCGCCCATGCCGCCGGGGTTATGGTGGCTGAGCCGCTTTTTGGCTGTGAGGATCGCAGCGTGATTGGCGCGCCGTTTTTTGTCATGCGCCGGGTTTCGGGCAGTGCGGCGGGCCATGCCGCGGCTAAGCGGGCGGCGGCGATGGGCGGCGATGCGGCGCTGGCGGCAGAGCATGGCAGGCAGATTGCGCGCATTCATCGCATTCGCCCACCACGGGCGGATTTGGGTTTTCTGGGCGAACCACCCGCAGACGCCACCGCCGCCTTCATCGCCCGCATGCGCGGCCGGCTGGATGAGGCCGGCACGCCGCGCCCCGCCCTGGAATACGGGCTGCGCATGATGGAGCGCCAAGCCCCTGCCCCCTTGCCAGCGGTGCTCTGCCATAATGATTTTCGCACCGGCAATACCATGCAGGATGCCGGGCGCATCACCGCCGTGCTGGATTGGGAATTCGCCGCCTGGGGCGACCCGCATGAGGATCTGGGCTGGTTCACCGCGCGCTGCTGGCGCTTTGGCCAGAATCATCTTGAGGCTGGCGGCATCGGCCCTATGGAGGCGTTTCTAGGCGGCTATGCGGCCGAGGCCGGCTGGCAGCCTGACCCGGGGCGGGTGCGCTTCTGGCAGCTTGGCGCCACCATTCGCTGGGCGGTGATCGCCGCAGATCAGGCGGCGCGCCACCTCTCAGGCCAGGAGCCGAGCCTGGAACTGGCGCTGACCGGCCATATGGTGCCGGAACTTGAATGGGATGTGCTGAACCAGGCGGAGGCCCTGCATGCTGGAAAAGCCTGACCCGAAGAACCTGCTGGAGACTGCCCGCGCATTGCTGCTGGAGCGGCTGCTGCCCGCCCTGCCCGAATCGGCGCGGCTGGAGGCACGCATGGTGGCCAGCGCCATGGCCATTGCCGCGCGCGGCATTGGTGCTGCCAATTCAGCGCCCGAGCCGGAACTGGCCGCCGCCATTCGCGCCGGCGCGCTGGATGATGACCCAGGCCTGCTGCCCAGGCTGCGGGAGAGGGCGCGCGAGAGGCTGGCTGTCAGCAACCCCCGCGCGCTGTGACAAAAACGCAGAAGGCCCGGCGGATGACCACCGGGCCTTCACATCACCTGCACCCCAGCGGCATCGCAGGGATCTTACTGGGCTGTCTCCATGGAGACCGCGACCAGGGCCGCGAGAACACTGGGGGACACTAGGCAATGAGACACTGGATCACCTCCTTTCAGCATGTTGAGCCACCGAGATGGTGCGCCACAGGCTGATTGAAAGGCCTCAGACCTTCTCGACCTGGCCGTATTCCAAATCGACCGGCGTGGAACGACCGAAAATGCTCACCGAGACGCGTACCCGGCCCTTTTCCTCGTCCACCTCCTCGACAGTGCCCATGAAGCTGGTGAAGGGGCCATCGGCCACACGAATCTGCTCGCCCACCTCGTATTGCACGGCGGGACGGCGCGGCTTGTCTGCGCCCTCGGTTACCTGCTGGACAATACGCAAAGCTTCGGCCTCGGAAATGGGCGTGGGCTTATTGGCCGGGCCGAGGAAGCCGGTGACCTTGGGCGTGTCACGCACAAGGTGCCAGCTGTCATCGGTCATCTGCATCTTCACCAGCACATAGCCGGGGAAGAATTTACGCTCGGTGTCGGTCTTTTGGCCGCGACGGACTTCGGTGACCTGCTCGGTCGGCACCAGGATTTCGTCGATCTTGTCGGCGAGGCCTTTCTGGGCCGCCTGCTGGCGGATCTGTTCGGCAATCTTCTTTTCGAAGCCCGAATAGACGTGCACCACGTACCACTTCTTGTCGGCCACCGTCTGATCGCTCCTCACACTCAAAAACCCAAAACCAATCGCATCGCGAATTGGATCAACTGATCCACCACGAGGAAGAATACCGCCGCCATGGCAGACAGCGCCAATACCAGGCCCGTCGTCACCAGGGTTTCCTTGCGGCTGGGCCAGGTGACCCGCGCTGTTTCGGCACGCACCTCACGGACAAACTGCGCTGGATCGAACTTCGCCAAGGCGGTTACCCTTTATGACAGATAAAATGCAAGCGCCCCAGGCGATAGCCTGGGGCGCCTGGGAAGTGGCAGGGGCGGAGGGTCTCGAACTCTCAACCTCCGGTTTTGGAGACCGGCGCTCTAGCCAATTGAGCTACGCCCCTAGAAGAGACCGGCACCGGATGGTTCGAAGAACCTTCAGGATGGATCGGTCTCTCAACTCTTATCCGCACCCTACAGATGGCTGCGGCTTATGCAAGTCTCAGTTCGAGATCGAAGCGACGACGCCAGCGCCCACAGTCCGGCCACCCTCACGGATGGCGAAACGCAGGCCCTCATCCATCGCGATCGGCGCGATCAGCGTCACGTCCATCGAGACGTTATCGCCGGGCATCACCATTTCCACACCGTCGGGCAGCGTGACCACGCCGGTCACATCCGTCGTGCGGAAGTAGAATTGCGGACGATAATTGGTGAAGAACGGCGTGTGACGGCCACCCTCTTCCTTGGTCAGCACATAGGCCTCGGCCTTGAACTTGCTGTGCGGCTTGATGCTGTTCGGCGCCGCCAGAACCTGGCCACGCTCCACATCTTCACGCTTCGTGCCACGCAGCAGCGCGCCGATATTGTCGCCAGCCTGCCCGGAGTCGAGCAGCTTGCGGAACATCTCAACGCCGGTCACCGTCGTCTTCACGGTGTCCTTCAGGCCGACGATCTCAA
>CAMDJV010000003.1 GCA_945901085.1 Rhodovarius crocodyli
AAGGCCTATGGCCCCGGCATTCAGGATATGAAGGGCGGCACCTATCTGGCGCTGGAGGCGATGCGGCAATTGCTGCGCGCGGGCCTGCCCACCTCCCGCCCCGTCACTTTCCTGCTCACCTCGGATGAGGAAATCGGCAGCCCTTCGACGCGTGACCTGATTGAGGCCGAGGCGTCGCGCCATGCCGTGGTGCTGGTGCCCGAGCCCGGCCGCCCGGATGGCGGCGTGGTGACGGGGCGTTATGCCATTGCGCGGTTCAATCTTCGCACCACCGGAAGGCCGAGCCATGCCGGTGCGCGGCTGGGCGAGGGGCGCAGCGCCATTCGGGAAATGTGCAAGCAGATCATCGCCATCGAGGATATGACGACCGAGGCCTGCACCTTCTCCGTCGGCGTGCTGCATGGCGGGCAATGGGTGAATTGTGTGACGACGCATACCGATGCCGAGGCGCTGAGCATGGCCAAGCGGCAGGAGGATCTGGACGCGGCGGTGGAGAAGATGCTGGCGCTGCGCAGCACGTCCAATGATGTGTCGCTGGAGGTGCGCCGGGGCGTGACGCGGCCGGTGTGGGAGCCCGATGCGCGGGTGATGGCGCTGCATGGCCAGGCGAGCGTGATGGCGGCGAGGCTGGGTTTTGCGGTGCCGGCGCAAAGTTCGGGCGGTGGGTCGGATGGCAATTTCACGGGGGCCATGGGCATTCCCACGCTGGATGGGCTGGGGGTGATGGGCGCGCTGGCGCATACGCTGGAGGAGCATATTTTTGTCGATAGCCTGGCGTATCGTGGGAAGTTGTTTGCGGGGTTGTTGCAGACGGTGTGAGGGGGGGGGCGGTTGCGTCGCCATTCTGCCATCAATCGGTCATGCAGGGTTCTTCGGACGGTCATTGCAAGGTCTTCGGGCGCGCGTTACCGGAGGGGCTGCAACACGCTGATCATATCGCATGACCGTACCGGCCCGCAAAAACACTGATTCCGCCAATCCACGCCGGCTTTCGCGCAAGAAGCCGCTGCGGTTCACGCCGCGGCTGCCCGGGGCGATGTGGGCGGGGGTGATGGAGGACAGGCCCCTGGGCGGGCGGTTGCGCGCGGTGCGCCGGATTGCCGCCGCCCTGGTCTGGACCTTGTTGTGCATGCCGGTGCAGGCGCTGCTGCTGGTGGTGCCTGGGGGCGGGCGGGATCACTTTCCCAAGCTGTATTATCGGGTGCTGTGCTGGTTGATTGGCCTGAAATTGCAGGTGGTTGGCCGGTCTGGGCCCGCCGCGCCGGGCGCCACGCTCTATATTTGCAATCACACCTCATGGCTGGATGTGCTGGCCTTGGGGGCGATTTTGGATGCGCGCTTCGTCGCCAAGGCGGAGGTGGGAACCTGGCCGCTATTTGGCTGGGTGGCCAAGTTGGGGCGCACGGTGTTTGTCAGCCGCAGCCGGGGGCGGACGGGTGATGAGGCGCGGGAGCTTTCTGCGCGGCTGCGGGCGGGGCAGAGCCTGATTTTGTTCCCCGAGGGCACGACGTCTGACGGGGCGCGGGTTTTGCCGTTTCGCAGCAGTTTCTTTTCGGTGGCGGGGGATGCGGCGCGGGTGCAGCCGCTCACCTTGGTGTATGACCGCGCGGGCGGGCTGCCGGCGGGGCGGCGGGACCGGCCTATCACCGCCTGGTACGGCGATATGGAGACGGCGAGCCATGCCTGGGCCCTGCTGCGGCGCAGTGGAACCCGCGCCACGGTGGTGCTGCATGAGGCGTTTGCGCCGGCTGATCTGCCCAATCGCAAGACCATGGCGGTGGAGGTGGGGCGCATAGTGTCGATGAGTGCGGCGGCGTTGCGGCAGAACCGCCCGGCGGTGGCGCTGGCGGCGCCGGTGCGTCGCTCATCCTGAGTTTTTGCTGTCGCAATAAGGTTGTTGATCCGTCATTGAGGCTTCTTCTGGGCGTCATGCTGCTGTCATGGAATCGCCGCTAGCAGCGATGGTTCTTGGACGGATTGAGACAATGTCAGAAGCCATCATGCGCGGTATCACCCTGCCCAAGCCGCGCCGCCTGGCCCGCAAGGTGCCTTTGCCGCGGCGGGTGCCTGGCAGCGCGCGGCGGGGCGTTTTGGAGGATGGCCCGGCGGGTGGGCGGCTGCGGGCGGTGCTGCGGTTGGCCGGGGTTATCCTGGTCACCGCGCTGGCCATTGTGGTGCTGTTTCTGCTGACCGTTTTCCCTCGGCGGTTTCGCGCCTGGGCCATTCAGGGCTTTGCGCGGGTGCAGTGCTGGCTGGTGGGGGTGCGGCTGCAGGTGGTGGGCAAGCCGGCTGGCGGGTCCACGCTTTATGTCTCCAACCATTGCTCCTGGCTCGATATCCCGGTGCTGATGGCGCAGATGGATAGCCGCTTCGTCGCCAAGGCGGAACTCGCGCGCTGGCCGATATTTGGCCTTTTTGCCCAGCTGGGCGGCACCATCTTCGTCGGCCGCAAGCGCGCTGGCAGCGCCGATGATGCCCATGCCATGGCGGAGAGCCTGCGGGCTGGGCATGGGCTTGTGCTGTTTCCCGAGGGCACCACCTCGGATGGTGCGCGGGTGCTGCCCTTCCGCACCACTTTCTTTGCCGCGGCCGACCATGCCGCCCGGGTGCAGCCGGTGACCATCGTCTATGACCGGATGGGCTGGCTGCCGACCTGCCGGCGCGACCGGCCGGTCTTTGCCTGGTATGGCGATATGCAGCCGATGACGCATCTGTGGCGCCTGCTGCGCCGCCGCGGCGCGCGGGCCACGGTGGTGTTTCATGAGCCTTTCGCGCCCGAATTGCTGCCCGACCGGGAGCAATTGGCGGCCGAGGCGGCGCGCATCATCGCCACCTCCGCCGCCACGCTGCGGCAGAACCGCCCGGCGGTGCCGCTGCCCGCCCCTATTGTGGCGACACCGTTCCGTAACTTGACCGACGCGACGGCGGCGGGCCAGGGTGAGCCTCGTTATCCCATCATGAGGTTAGCTGCCGCTTGAACATCTCAACCCGTCGCCGCATGTGCTACAGAATCGCTGCAATGCGATGCTGGGAGCATTTTTCTCTATGACGACACGCCGGGTATGAGCACGGGCGACACCAAGGGCACGAAGCGGCTGCTGATCCGCACCTGGGGCTGCCAGATGAATGTGTATGACAGCGAGCGCATGGCCGAGGTGCTGGCGCCGCTGGGATTCTCTGCCACCGAAAGCCCTGAGGATGCCGATATGGTGATCCTCAACACCTGCCATATCCGCGAGAAGGCGGCGGAGAAGCTCTATTCTGAGCTCGGCCGGCTGCGCGTGGTGAAGGATGCCCGTGCCGAATCGGGCCATGCCACCGTGCTGGCGGTGGCCGGCTGCGTGGCGCAGGCCGAGGGGGCCGAGATTGCCCGCCGCGCGCCCTATGTCGATTTGGTGCTGGGGCCGCAGACCATCCATCGCCTGCCGGAAATGGTGGCGCGGGCCAGCCGCGCGGGTGGGTTGGTGCTGGACACTGATTTTCCGGAAGAATCCAAATTCGACCATTTGCCGGCACATCGCCCGGCCCAGGGTGTGACCGCCTTCCTCACCGTGCAGGAGGGCTGCGACAAATTCTGCGCCTTTTGCGTGGTGCCCTATACCCGCGGTGCCGAAGCCTCCCGCCCGGCTGCCGCCGTGCTGGCCGAGGCGCGCGGGCTGGTGGCGCAGGGCACGCGGGAGATCACCCTGCTGGGGCAGAATGTGAACGCCTATCATGGCGAGGGTGCGGGCTCGCTGGCGGCGCTGTTGTACCAACTGGCTGAGATTCCGGGCATTGCCCGGCTGCGCTACATGACCTCCCATCCCCGCGACATGGATGATGCGCTGATCGCCGCCCATGGTGACCTGCCGCAGCTCATGCCGATGCTGCATCTGCCGGTGCAAAGCGGTGCCGATGGCGTGCTGGCGGCGATGAATCGCGGCCATACCGCCGATGATTTCCGCCGCATCGTGGACCGGCTGCGCGCCGCACGGCCGGATCTGGCATTCAGTTCGGACTTTATTGTCGGCCATCCTGGCGAGAGTGATGCCGACCATGCCGCCACCCTGGCCCTGGTGCGCGAGATCGGCTTTGCCAGCGCCTACACCTTCAAATACTCGCCCCGGCCCGGCACGCCGGCGGCCCGGGCGCCCTACCAGGTGCCCGAGGCGGTGAAGGATGCGCGGCTGCGGGAATTGCAGGCGCTGATGGTGGAACAGCAACTGGCCTTCAACAATTCGCGTATCGGCGCCCAATTCGAAGTGCTGATCACCGGCCCCGGGCGGCATCCCGGGCAAATTGCCGGCCGCTCGCCCTGGCTACAGGCGGTGCATGCCGAAGGCCCGGAGAGCCTCACCGGGCAGGTCGTGCGGGTGGAGGCCATCGGTGCTTCCGCCAATTCACTCCATTGCGTTCTCAAGGAACCCCAGCAACACCAATCGGAGCAACACGCCGCTTGAACACGATCCTGGCTGCCCGCCACCCTTCGCCCTCCGGCCCGCCCTCCAGCGAGAGCAGGTCGGTCACCCTCCAATTCGACGATAACGCGCTGCTGGCGCAGCTTTTTGGCGAATTCGACAGGCATCTCAGCCTGCTGGAGAAACAGGCGGGGGTGCGCCTGTCATCCCGCGGCAACCGGTTGACCATTTCAGGCAATGCCGAGCGCACCCAGGTGGCCGAGGAGGCGCTGCGCAGCTTGTGGCATGGGCTGGAGCGCGGCCATGGCTGCACCATCGCGCTGGTGGAGGCGGCGATCCGCATGGCCCAAGGGGCAGTGGAGGGCGAGGCCGAGCCCCGCCTGCCGCTGCGTGACCTGCCGCAGATTCGCACCCGCAAGGGCGCCATCGCGCCGCGCAGCCCGGCCCAGGCGGCCTATATGGAAATTCTCTCGAAGCATGAGATCAGCTTCGGCCTCGGCCCTGCCGGCACCGGCAAGACCTATCTGGCGGTGGCCCAGGGCGTCGCCCTGCTGCTGACCGGCCAGGTGGAGCGCATCGTGCTCAGCCGCCCGGCGGTGGAGGCCGGCGAAAGGCTGGGCTTTCTGCCCGGCGACATGAAGGAGAAGGTGGACCCCTATCTCCGTCCGCTCTATGACGCGCTGAACGACATGCTCCCTGGAGACCAATTGGCACGCCGGATGACCGCCGGCGAAATCGAGATCGCACCCCTCGCTTTTATGCGTGGGCGCACCCTTGCCCATTGCTTTGCCATTCTCGATGAGGCGCAGAACACCACCCCGGCGCAGATGAAGATGTTTCTCACCCGCCTGGGTGAGGGCAGCCGCATGGTCGTCACCGGTGATCCCAGCCAGATCGACCTGCCGCCGGGGCAGCCCTCGGGCCTGGTGGAGGCGGCGCGGATTTTGGAGCATGTGCCGGGCATCGGCTTCATGCGTTTTTCCGATACCGATGTGGTGCGCCACCCGCTGGTGGGGCGCATTGTCGCTGCCTATAGCCGTGCGGAGGCCGAAACGGCGCCGCGCAAACGCAACTGGAACGGAGCCGATGCCGGACCGAAGTAGCCTTTCGGAGGGTCGATCTAGGCCCTTCATTGATGTCGTCATTGCCGCACCTGGATGGCGCGGGTTTTTGCCGGAACGATGGGTTGAACGCGCCGTGCTGGCCGCCTGTGAGGGGGGAGCCTCGGGGCCTATCACCGTGCTGTTGGCCGATGATCGCACGCTCAAGGCGCTGAACACCCTCCATCGCGGCAAGGAAAAGCCCACCAATGTGCTGAGCTTTCCTGGCCATGTTGCCGGTTCGGGCGATATTGCGATCTCGTTGCAGACCGTGCGGCGGGAGGCCCGGGCGGAGGGACGCCACCCGCGCGCCCATGCTGCCCATCTGGTGGCGCATGGCACTTTGCATCTGCTGGGCCATGATCACCTGGAGGCTGGCGAGGCGCGGCGGATGGAGCAGGCCGAGGCCCGCGCCATGCACCGGTTGCGCCTGCCCAACCCCTGGGGCCCCGGACGAGGCCGCGCGGCATGAGCGAGCATGCCGAAAAACCCTGGCTGAGCCGGATCACCGGCCGGCTGCGGCGCCGACCGCATGAATCGGTGCGCGACCGGATGGAGGAGCTGATCGAGCGCCCCACCGACACCACCCCCGCCGATGCGCCCGAGCTGGATTTGGCCGAGCGCGCGCTGCTGACCAATGTGCTGAAGCTGCGCGGTATCACGGCTGTGGATGTGATGATCCCGCGCGCTGATATTGTGGCGCTGCGCGATAATTTGACGCTGGATGAGGCGCTGGCTGAGATTCAGCGCGAGGGGCATTCGCGCTACCCGGTCTATGGCAGCCAGCTCGATGACATTCAGGGCATGGTGCATATCAAGGATATCATCGCCGCCATCGGCCGGGCCGAGCCGTTTTCCATGCGCGCCATTTTGCGCAAGCCGCTGCTCGTGGTGCCCTCGGTGGCCGTGCTGGACCTGCTGCTGCGGATGCGCGAGGCGCGGATGCATCTGGCGCTGGTGGTGGATGAATATGGCGGTATCGACGGGCTGGTGACGATTGAGGATCTGGTCGAGACCATTGTGGGCGACATCGCTGATGAGCATGATGAGGTGAATGCCCCGCGCATGGTGGAGCGCCCGGATGGCAGCCTCGATCTCGACGCCCGCACCCCGGTGGAGGAGTTCGAGGCCCGGATGGGCCAGGTGCTGACCGAGGAGGAGCGCGGCGCCGATATCGACACCATGGGGGGGCTGGTTTTTACCCTGGCGGGGCGGGTGCCGGCGCGGGGTGAATTGGTGAGCCATGTCTCGGGGCTGGAGTTTCGGGTGCTGGATTCCGATAGCCGACGCATCCGCAAGCTGCGGGTGCGCCGGCCCCTGCCTGGTGGCAAGGCCGCGGCGGAATAGGTGCTGACACATGGGCGAGGTTGCGCCGGCCTGGATGCCGGGTTAGCCCCGGTGGTGTGAAAACTCTTCTTGCCCGCCTGCAAAATATGACCCGCCACCCGGCTGTTGCGGCGCTGGGGCTGGGGGCGGCGAGCGCGCTGGCGCTGCCGCCGGTGCATGCTGTGCCGGTGCTGTTGGTCACGCTGCCGGCGTTTTTGGGGTTGTTGGGGGCGGCGAAGAACGCACGGGCGGCCTTGGTGCTGGGGCTGGGTTTTGGCTGGGGGCATCATATCCTCGGCACCTATTGGGTCACCCATGCGCTGTTCACTGATCTGGCGCGGTGGTGGTGGCTGGTGCCAGTGGCGGCGCCGGGGTTAGCGGTGCCGCTGGCGGTGTTCAGCCTGCTGCCGGCGCTGGCGGCGTGGGGGGCGCCGGCGGGGTGGCGGCGGGTGCTGGCCTTCTCCGGTGCCTGGGTGCTGGCTGAGATGCTGCGCGGGGTGATCTTCACCGGCTTTCCGTGGAATTTGCTCGGCACGGTCTGGGCGTTTTCCGCCCTGCCGCTGCAGCCGGCGGCGCTGGTGGGGGTGCATGGGCTGTCGCTGCTGACGGTGTTGATCGCCTGTCTGCCGGCGCTGCGGAGTTGGCGCTGGGGGGCGCTGGGGGTGGTGCTGCTGGCCGGGTGGATGGGGTTTGGGGCGTGGCGGCTGGCCGATGCGGAGCCGGCGCTGGAGGAGACCCGGCTGATCCTGGTGCAGGGCAATGTGGCGCAGGACCTGAAATGGCAGGAGGATCAGCGCCTGCCGATCTTCCAGCGCTACCTGCGGCTGACCGAGGAGGCCTGGCGCGCGGCGCATGAGGCCCACCCCCATGCGCGTATCGTGGTGATCTGGCCTGAGACGGCGAGCCCCTTTCTGCTGGCGCAGGATGAGCAGGCACGCCGCGCCATTGCCGCTGCCCTGCCGCCTAATGCAGTGCTGCTGGCCGGCACGGTGCGGGCGGATTGGGGGGCGGATGGGCGGCTGGCGCGGGTTTATAATTCCCTGGTGGGGGTGGGGCCGGATGGGGGGCTGCTGACGGTTTTTGACAAGGCGCATCTGGTGCCCTTTGGCGAATACATGCCGCTGGGCGGGCTGCTGCCCATTCGGATGGTGACGGGGGGGATGGATTTCACCCCGGGCCCTGGGCCGGTTTCGATCAGCCTGCCGGGGATACCGGCCTTCAGCCCGCTGATCTGCTATGAGGTGATTTTTCCGGGGCAGGTGGTGGGGGCCGAGCGCCCGGCCTGGCTGCTGAATGTGACCAATGACGCCTGGTTTGGGCATTCCGCCGGGCCTTATCAGCATCTGGCCAGTGCCAGGTTGCGGGCGGTGGAGGAGGGCCTGCCGATGGTGCGGGTGGCGCAGACCGGGATTTCGGCGGTGTTTGACGCGCGCGGGCGGGCGCTTGGCCGCCTGGGCCTGGGTGGCACTGGCAGCCTCACGGCCTGGCTGCCGCCGGTGGCGGTGCCCACGATCTTCTCCTGGCTAGGCCTTCTGATTCCTGGTTTTTTTGCGATGATTGCCCTGTTGGCGAGCAAATTTTGGCGAGGTCACTACAAATCTATGCAAGAGCAAAATTAAATTTGAGACTTCTCAAAAACATTGACGTCTTCCTCCCCATAGCTTAACAAAATCGCAACGGGCAAAATGCCGAACTTCATTTGAGGACAGGCTGACAGGGCGCGAGAGCCAGCACTTGTATCCTCTCAGACAGTGGTTCGGCACCACGAAGCGGGAGCGTATGGATCGAGCGATGCCCAGCGGGGATACTATCGAGCGGAACTATAAGGAGCATCGGCCCAGCCCGATTGACGTTCACGTCGGCGGGCGGGTGAGGCTGCGTCGCACCTTGCTTGGCATGAGCCAGGAACGTCTGGGCGAGGCGCTGGGGCTGACCTTTCAGCAGGTTCAGAAATATGAGCGCGGGGCAAACCGGATTGGTGCCTCGCGGCTTTTCGACCTCGCGCGCGTGTTGGATGTGCCCATTGGGTTCTTCTTTGACGATATGTCCGATGCCATGGGCGGCTCGATGGCGGTGACAAGGCGCGTGGCCGGTTTCGCCGAAACCCAGGATGGGTTTGAGGATGATACCCTGCATCGCCGCGAAACCCTGGAATTGGTGCGCGCCTATTACCGCATTAACGATCCCGCGGTGCGCAAGCGCGTTTTTGACCTGATCAAGAGCCTCACGCCGAGCGAATAAGGGCTGGGTCTGGCGGGGACGCAATCCTGCCGGCGGATATCACCACATCGCCGGGCTGCGGCCGCAGCACCCCATCAGCCGCGGCCGGGCGGCCCAGTCCCAGCGCCTTGGCGAGGCCTGCATGGTCGCTCAGCCAAACCCCATCCTGCAGCCGTGCTGGTTCCGGCCGCAGGCCTTCGTGGTAATCCTGGAAATCCTCCCGCCGCCAGCCTCCATCGGCGGTGATAAAGGCGCGGCCCTGCTGCGGCAGAGGGAAGCTTTGCGCCAGGGCCTGGCCGAGTGCCATGGCCTGGTGCTGCGGCAGGGGGGGCAGGCGCGCGGCCTCGGCCAGGACTGCCAGGGCTGGGGCGGCCGCATGCGCGGCCTCGATCACCGCGCGATAGTGCTGGGCGATCATCGCCGGGCTGAGCTGCTCGGCAACGAAGCGCTGCCCGGCCTCGCCCAGGGCGCGCCGCCGGGCCGGGGCGGTGGCCAGGCTTGCGATGGCCTGGGTGAGCGCTGCATCGGTGAAATCCTCCGCCAGCCGCAGCGCCGCCGCTGCGGGCAATTCGGCCATGCTGCCCTTGGCATTGACGATGCAGGCGAGCCCGGCGGCGAGGGTATCGATCACCGCGCCGCTGGTTTCGCCCTGATGGCGGCCGCGCAATTGCACGGCGATATCGGCCGCTGCCAGCCAATCCTCATAGGCGGCGCGGGCCAGCCCGCCGGTCAGCCGGATGGGCCGGTTGCTGGGCTGCCCGCCCATGCTCAGCCCTTGGGCCTGGGCCGCGGCTTGCATGGCGCTTTCCAGCCCTTGCTGCACCGCGCCCACGAAGGCCAGCACGGCATCTGGCGGCAGACTGGCCCTGCCGAAGGCTTCGATCAGCCGCAGCGGCAGCTTCTTCGGCACGCAGGCGCCAAAGCTCGCCACCACGAGCTGGTCCTCTGTCAGGCCCAGCCGGGCCCGTGCTGCCGCGCGCGCGGGTAGGGCCAGGGGGCGGCGCAAATGCGCCACCACATGTATATTGCTGAGCGGGTCCGCGCCATGGGCGCTGCGCAGCATCTCCCGCGCGGCCTCGGAATGCACGATGGTGGCGAGGCTGCCCGCCATCACCTCGGCCGACATGGTCAGCGAGCCTGCGACCGCATCGGCATCACCCTCCAGCGCTGCCAGCAGCGCCGGGTAGCCGTGATTGGTGTAGATTGAGGCCAGCAGGGCGGCTTCTGGGTTGGCTTCGGATTGCGCCGCCCAGCGCCGGTATTCCGGCATGGCGACATCATGCAGCACCGCCACCGCCGGGCGCAGCGGCACCAGCCCCTGATGCTGGAAATGATGCAGCGCGCCATTGCCCAATTGGTGCAGCAGCCGCGCCGTGGCATGCGGTGCGGCTGCCAGGGCGGCGGGTGGCATCCAGGCAAAGCCGGCGGCGATGCCTTCCATCGGCCGGCTCTCGCTGACCAGGGTGATGCGGTAATGCGCCGCCAGCGCGGGCAGCAATTCGGCGGTGTAATCGGCGATGCCGCTGGCTTGGGGCGGCAGGGGGCTGGTGACCACGAGTGGCGGCAGGGCGGGGCGCGGCGGGCCGGCCCAGCCTTCCATCGCCGTCCAGCCGCGCCGGGCGCTGTCCAGCCAGCTATGCCGCGCGGCCTGGCCGGGCCCCCAGCGGCGCAGGGCCTGGGCCAGGGCGGCATCGCCCAGCACCAGGGCCATCACCCGCGCCATATCGCTGGTATCGAGCGGGTCGAACAGCACATCCTGCCGGCCCGCCAACTCCGGCAGGGCGCCGGCATGGCTGGCGGCGAAGGGCGCGCCTGCCGCCATCGCCTCGGCCAGCGGCAGGCCGAAGCCCTCGGCCAGGGAGGGCAGCACGAAGAGCGCGGCATGGGCGTAGAGTGCCGGCAGCGCCGCATCCTCCACCTTGCCCAGATGCAGGATCATGCCCTCGGCCAGCCCCGCCTCGCGCGCCAGGCGCTGCAGATGCTCGGCCGGGATGGTGCCGGTGACGACCAGGCGCAGCCCATCGCGCAGGCTGGGCGGCAGCAGGCCGATGGCGGCGATCAGCCTTGCCTCGTTCTTGCGGATGTCATTGAGGCCGAGGCAGAGGATATAGCGGCCCGTGACCGGGGCTGGCCCCGTTTGGGGAGCGAAGAATGGCGCGGCTACACCGCCGCCCACCCGCACCAATTGCCCGGGCGCCATGTCGAGATGCGCCAGCCCCTCCTGCCGGGTTGCTTCGGAATTGCACAGCAGCCCGTCCATGCCGCGCAATTCCAGCAATTGGCGCATATACCAGGGCACCAGCCCGGCATCGCGCCAGGGGCCCTCCAGATATTCGGCGCGGCGGGTGAGGGGGATGAGGTCATGCAGCGTGGCCACATGGCGTGGCCGGGGCAGGGCGGCTGGCCAATTGGTGACCAACTGGTCGTTCCAGCCTTCAAAGACGCTGCCCAGATGCACCATGTCCGGCACCAGGGCGAGAATGGCCTGGGCGCGGATATGCTCGGCCAATTGGCGCAGCGGATGATGCGGCTCGGCCCCCGCCGCGCAGCCTTCCGGCGGGGTGAAGTGGTGGATATGGCCGGCCCCCAGCAGGGGGGTGAATTCCGCCTCCAGCAGGGCGGCGGATTCGGATTGCGCGGCATTGAGCAGCAGCAGCACCTCGTGGTGTTCGCCGCGCGTGGCTGCCAGTGCCCGGGCGAATTCGAGCGAATAGCGCCCCAGACCGGAATGGCGGCTGCTGCCCTGGGCGCCTTGCAGGTCGAGCAGCAGCCTCATGCCACCCGCCCCTGGCCGCTGCCATGGCTGGCGGCCAGGGCCCAGATCTGTTGCGGGGCTGCGGGCTGTGGCGCCCCGGGGGCAGAGGCAGGGGCAGGTGCGGGGGCCATGGGAGGAGCCAGGGCGGCGGGCGGGTCATCGGCGAAGCGCAGCGCGGCCTGGGCCAGCGCATCCCAATCCGCAAGCTGCCATTGCGGGCCTGTCATGCGGATATCCTGCGCAATGACACGGGCGGCCTGGGCCTCGGGCAGCAGCATGGCGGCGATGGCCTGGGCGGTGGCGCGGCTATCCAGCGGGTCCAGCCCATCGGCCTCGGCCACACCCAGGCAGGGGCGGCGGGCCTGGGCGGCGGCCAGGGCCAGTGCTGGCCAACTGCCATCGGTGGCGGTGGCCAGCAGGCATTGCGCGCCGGCGATCAGCGCGGGCAGCGGGCCCAGCCCTTCCACCCCGGCCATGCCGATGGCCGGTAGCGGGCCATCAAGGCCGAGCAGGGCCGGCAGGTTGGGCTGGGAGGCACGCAGCAGCATCCAGGCCTCTTGCAGCCAGGGTGGCGCGCCATCGGCGATGATGTAGCGCCCCGGGGGCGCTTCGCCCGCCATGCTCTGGGGCAGCAGCGGAGGGGGCATGGGCAGGGTGGCGCGCCCGTTATCGGCCAGGGCTGGGGCCGCCGCGCCGGCCGGCATGGCCAGCAGCAGCGCATCGAAGCTGGCATGCTCATGCAGCGCTGCCACCAAATCCGCGGCGACGCGATGGGGCGTGGTCAGTGCCATGGGCTCGGCCAGCACCAGGCTGACCCGGGCGCCGCGGGCGCGTGCCTGGGCCAGCACCGCCTGTGAGGGGCCCACCCCCAGCACCAGCACCCTATCCCCCGGGCCGGCTGTGATGCTCTCCAGCCTGCCGGCCAGTTCCGCCAGCATCTGGCGCTGTTGGTCGGGCGTGGCGGTCAGCAGCCCATGGGCGAGGCGTTGCGGCAGGCCCTGCAAGCCGCCCTGCATTTGGTCGATCACCGCGAAGCGCAGCCCGGCCTGCGGCTGGCGGGCTAAGGATTGGGCCAAGGATTGGGCGAGGCCTAGGCGCCATTGCCGGGCGGCCCAACTGCCCCGGCTCAGCCCATGGCCGAGGATGGGCGCTGGCGGCGCGCCGGGTGGCGGGGCCAAGACGGCGGAGATGTCGATGATGGTGCCTGGCCCTTCCGGCAGCGTGGCGGGAAGGGCGCGCGCCTGGGCATGGGCGAGCATGGTGGGCGCGTCTGGCTCGCCCAGAGCAGCGGCCTGGCTGAGGCTTTCGATGGCGCTGGCATGCTCGCCGGCCATGCTGCGCATATTGCCCAATTGCACCAGGATAGCCGTGGCCTGCGGCCTGCGTTGCAGATAGGCGGCGTAGAGGCGGGCCGCTTCTGCCCAATGGCCGCCATCACGCGCCAGATTGGCCTGTTTACGCAGCCGCCATGCCGGGGTGGGGAAGGTAAGGCGTGGCAGGCGGCGGCGGGGGATGGCGCTGGCTTGGGGGGCTGGCGGTGCCTCGGCCATGGGCGCGGGGGGCGGCGCTTCCTCCGGGGGGGGCTCCGGTTGGGCCGGGGCAGGTGCCTCGGCTGCGGTGATGGTGATGCGCTGCAAGGCGATGCAGAGCTGGCGCATATCGGCACCATGCTGCTCGCCCGGGCGTTCGAGCTGCAGGTGCAGCCGCAGCATGGCGCTGCCATCCAAAGCGCCGCTGACGCTGATCTCGAAGGGGCCATGCTGCGGCACGGTGTGGCGCGCGGGCGAACCGCCCTCGATCTGCAGCGTGACTGTATTGTCCATCGGCCAGCCGGGGGTGGAGAGCAGCAGGGTCACCGTCACGGTGCTGCCCGGCGCGGCATCGGTTTCGGCGAGAAGCTGGGCGAAGCGGCCGCGCATCCAGGTGCCGCCGGCCTCGCAAGGGAACCAGCCGCTCGCCAGCGACACCGCCTGGGACAGGGTGAGGCTTGCGCCCTGGGCATCCTGGCCCTGGCTGGCTACTGCAATGCCGATGCTGCTCTGCTGCCCCAAGGCCAGAAGCAGCGGGGTGGCGGGCGGTGCGGCCTGGCGGGGGGGCAATGCCTGCAGCCTTGCTGTTTCGTCCAGCAGGTGGCGGGTGACTTCGGGCCATTGGCGGGGGGTGAATTCGGCCATGATGCGCGCCTGCATGGCGGCGAGTGCCGGGCGGTTGTGCAGCCAGGCGCGGATGGCGGTGATCCATGCCGGCACGTCCAGCGGGTCGGCATAGGTGACGAGGTCACCACCCACTTCAGGCAGGGCTGCGGTATTGGCGGCGATGCAGGCGCGGCCGAAGGACAGGCTTTCACCCACCGCCAGGCCCCAGCCCTCGGCAAAGCTGGGCATGAGGGTGAAGAGGCAGCCGCGATAGACCGCCTCCAGTGCGGCATCCGACAGGCCATGGACGATCATGATACGGCCATTGAGATAGCGCGTGGCATCAAGCTGGCCGATGAGGTCGCCCACCCGCCAGCCCGGCCTTCCCACCAGCACCAGCGGTGGCGGGTTGTCGCCCTCCTCGATCATCCGCGCCCAGGCGTGGAAGAGAAGCTGGTGGTTTTTGCGCGCCTCGATGGTGGAGACGGCCAGGATATAGTCGCGTCCCTCCAGATCGCCCAGCGCTGCCGGCCAGTCACGCAGCCAGCCCGGCCGGGGCGGGCGCTCCAGGCCGAAGCTATGCGCCAGCGGGATGGGCACGGTTTCAATCGCCGGATAGCCGCGCTGGGCGGCGATCCGGCGGAAGGCGCTTGCGGAATATTCCGAGATGGCGAAGGCGAAATCCCAAAAGAACAGCCCCTCATTGAGGCTTTGGTTGAAAAAGGATGTGGTGTCGGTGGTGGTGAATTGCGGGTGGCTGGCGGGGAACATGTCGTAGATCAGCACGCCCAACCGCACGCCTTGCGCGCGCAGCGAGGCATAAAAGCCCGGCGCGCCGGCGAAGAACCAATGCGCGCCGAGCACCAGGAAGGCGGCGCCGCTGCGGGGCGTGACGCGCAGGGCCGCGCTGCGCAGCTGCTCGACCAAGGGCCGGGCCAGCGCCACATCGCGCCTGGTGCCGGTGCAATAGGCCAGCAGGGCCTGCATATCCGCCGGCCGTGGGGCGAAGAGCGCGCCATGGGCGAGGGCTGGAAAGACGGCGATGCAATTCCCCCCGCGCGGCCCCGCCCGGCCCTGCAACATGGCGGCGAGAATGCCCAATTGCACCCGCTGGATGCCGGAGATATTGCCGGTCTCATGCAGGAATTGCAGCAGGTCCTGGATATCGAGCAGGATGGAGGCGGGGTGTGGTTCAGGTGGGGGGCGCTGGGGGGTGATCTCCAGGATGCGGGCCTCCTCGGCAATGCCGAAGCTGTCCTCCAGTGCTGCGGCGCGCAGCAGGGCCTCATTCGCGCCATCGCCATAGCCGGCCATGCGCTGCCAATGCGCGGCGGTGAGGAGGAAGGCGGGCTCCTCCGGCCATTCTGCGCGATTCGTCTCGATGATGCGCATGGAAGCGGCCCAATCCCGCCGCTGTGCGGCATGGCTGGCGGCGGTGAACCAATCAGGGCTGGGTGCGCTCATGCCGCGCGGCGGTTCTGGCCGGTGGGGGTGGCGTGGGCGCCGTGCCGATATGTCGAGGTCATGCTGACCGTATCCGAGCGTTCATGCTGCGATGTTCATATCATAGCATAAATTTTTTCGGAATATGCGAGCGTATGGGCGTTATTCAGCGGGCTGCGCCACGGCCCTGCCCCTGACGTGAGAGAGTTTTCAAGCCTTGCGGCTGCGCAAGGCGGCTCGAGCAATGCGGGACGACAAAAAACTAGAGCCGAATGCGTCCTGGATTGAGAATCCCTTCCGGGTCCATCACCGCCTTCACCCGGGCCGCGATGGCCGCCAGCGGCGCGGGTTCGGCCGGCACGACCGGCACGGCGGAGCGTAAGCCATCCGGTGCGCGGAACAGGGTGAAGCTGCCGGCCTGGGCGGCGGCCATGACGGTGGCATGCGCCGCCTCGGTGGCCGGGCCGGCCACCCAGATCAGCCCACCGCCCCAATCGAGCATCAGCCGAAACCCGGCAAGGGCGGCGCAGGCGGAAGGCGCGGCGCTGGGCGGCAGGGAGAGCCGCCACACCGCCTCATCCGGCATGGCGCCTAGGGCCGTGGCGTCGCGCACCGCCCGCCAGGTGGCGAGGCCCTGCTCAGCGTCCAGCTGCCGGGCGGCGCCGAGTGGTGCCAGATCCTCGCGCAGCCGCGCCATGCGATAGGCCACGCTCTCGGTGAAATCCTCCAGCCGCAGCAGCGCGGTGATGGCGCTGCCTTGCAGCAGAATGGCTGCGCCCGAGACGCCATAGGGTGAGCCCAGCCCGGCGCTGAGCACCCGGATGCCGGCGGCGATATCGGCGACATCCACCGCCAGGGTGGCGCTTTCCTCCGGCTGGGGCAGGACTTTGAAGGTGATTTCCGTCAGCACGCCCAGCGTGCCGTGGCTGCCGCAGAGCAGCTTGCACAGGTCAAGCCCGGTGACGTTTTTCAGCACCCGCCCGCCGGAGCGAAACACCTCGCCATCGCCGCGCACGGCGCGGATGCCCAGCACATGGTCGCGCATCGCCCCCCAGGTGATGCGGCGGGGGCCGGAGAGGTTGCTGGCGGTGATGCCGCCCAGGCTCGGGCCTTCGGTGGCGCCGAACAGCGCGCGGAAATCCGGCGGTTCGGCGATGATCTGCTGGCCCTTTTCGGCCAGCGCGGCCTCGATCTCGGCGATTGGCGTGCCGGCGCGGGCGGAGATCACCAATTCGGATGGTTTGTAGAGGGTGATGCCGGTCAAAAGCCGGGTGGAGAGGCTGCGCGCGGCCTGCACCGGGCGCAGCATGGCGCGCTTGGTGCCGCGGCCCTCGATGGCGAGGGGTTCGCGCGCGGCATGGGCGGCGGTGATGGCGGCGACCACGCCGGCCTCATCGGTGGGGAGCAGGGTGTTCATGCGAAGGCCGGATTGCCTTCGAGCGGGAAGACTTTGGCCGGGTTGAGCAGCCAATCTGCATCAAAGGCGGTCTTGATGGCGCGTTGGAGATTCAATTCGCCCGGGGTGAATTGCGCCGTCATCAGGTCGCGCTTTTCGATGCCCACGCCGTGCTCGCCGGTCAGGCAGCCGCCCACTTCGACGCAGAGCAGCAAAATTTCTGCGCCGAGTTTTTCCGCCCGGGCGAAGCTGTCAGGGTCATTGGCATCGAACATGATCAGCGGGTGCAGATTGCCATCGCCGGCATGGAAGACATTGGCGACTTTGAGCCCGTGCTTGTCCGACAATTCGGTGATGCGGCCGAGCACATGGGGCAATTCGCCGGTGGGGATGGTGCCATCCATGCAGAGGTAATCGGGGCTGATGCGGCCCACCGCGCCGAAGGCGCCCTTGCGGCCCTTCCAGATCGCCAGGGATTGCTCGGGGCTTTCGGCCACCTTCATCGAGATGGGGTTGAATTGCGCGCAGATGGCGCGGATGCGGTCGAGCAGCGCGTCCTGCTCGGCCACCGAGCCTTCGACCTCGATGATCAGCATCGCTTCGGCATCGAGCGGATAGCCGGCATGGGCGAAGGCCTCGCAGGCATGGATGCAGGGGCGGTCCATGAATTCGAGCGCGACGGGGATGATGCCTGAGCCGATGATGGCATCCACCGCCTGGCCGGCGACGGGGATGGAATCGAAGGCGGCGAGCATGGCCCGCGCACCTTCGGGGCCGCGCAGGATGCGCACCGTGACTTCGGTGACCATGCCGAGTTGGCCTTCGGAGCCGGTGATGAGGCCGAGCCAATCATAGCCGGCGGCATCGAGGTGGCGGCCACCGATATCGATCACTTCGCCCTCGATGGTGACGAATTTCAGCCCGAGCAGGTTATTGGCCGTCACGCCATATTTCAGGCAATGCGCGCCGCCGGAATTCATCATCACATTGCCGCCGATCATGCAGGCCAATTGGCTGGAGGGATCGGGCGCGTAGAAGAACCCATCGGCGGAGACGGCATTGGTGATGCCGATATTGGTCACGCCCGCCTGCACCACGGCCAGGCGGTCAGCATAATCGACCTCCAGGATGGCGTTCATTCGCATCAGCCCGACCACCACCGCATCGGCCAGCGGCAGGGCGCCGCCGGAGAGGGAGGTGCCGGCGCCGCGGGGGATCACCCGCACGCCGTTCTGGTGGCAAAAGCGCAGCACCGCCGCCACCTCTTCCGTCGTGCGCGGCAGGGCGACGGCGAGCGGCATTTGCCGATAGGAGGGCAGGCCATCGGTCTCATAGGGCTTCATGCGGATGGTTTCGGTGATCAGCCCATCCGCCGGCAGCAGCGCGGCCAGGCCGGCGATGATCTCGGGGCGGCGGGCCATCACATCGGCTTTGGGGTCTGGCAGGCGGATCATGGGCGGGTGTCCCGGTTGCGGCTTTGGCCGAAGATGTTCTCTGCCACGGGTTGCGACAAGGCTGGCCAATGCTAGAATCGCCTGCCAGCCCAACCAAGGCCAAGGGACCACCCATGAAATCGATCGTCGTGACCGCCATTGCCATGCTGGCCCTGGCCTTGCCGGCCCAGGCCCAGCGCAATGGCAGCTATACTGTGGATGGCGCGGATATGGCCGGGGCGAAGTACCAGGGCACGGTGCAGTTGCAATCCACCGGGCAGCAGACCTGGCGCGTGACCTGGCGCATTGCCGGCGATACCACGAATGGCGTGGGCGTGCTTTCCAATGGTGTGCTGGCGGTGGCCTATACCCAGGGGCGCGAACTGGGTGCTGTGGCCTATGTGGTGAATGCCGATGGCAGTCTCTCCGGCCGTTTCACCCAGGGCCGCGAGGGCGGCGTGGGAACTGAGCGCTGGTTGCCGCGTTGAGCGAGGAACCTCAAGCGCCCCGGTGCGAGTCGTGAGCCGCGCCACCCTCATCCCCGGCCGCCGCGCCTGGCTGGCCGGTGCTGGCGCGTTTCTGGCCATGCCAGCCCTCGCCCAGCCGGCCTGGCGGCCGGACCAACCCATCCGCCTCTTGGCCGGCTTCGCCCCGGGCGGGGCGGTGGATACCGTGGCGCGGCTATTGGCGCAGGCCATGGGGCCGCTGCTGGGGCAGCAGGTGCTGGTGGAAAACCGCCCCGGTGCCGGCGCCAATCTCGCCGCCGAGGCCGTGGCGCGCAGCGCGCCCAATGGGTTGACCCTGCTGATGGGCGCCTTTGCCCATGGCGTGAACCCGGCGCTGATGCGGCTGAGCTATGACCCGCTGAGTGACCTCGCACCCATCACCCAGGTTTCGATGGTGCCCACGCTCATGCTCTCCTCGCCCCAGGCGCCCTTTGCCAGCGTGGCCGAGGCCCTGGCCTATGCCCGGGCGCATCCCGGCCGGCTGACCTATGCCTCTGGTGGGGTGGGCACGACGAGCCATCTGGCACCCGAGATGCTGGCGCATCTGGCCGGGGTTCGCTTCACCCATGTGCCCTATCGCGGTGGTTCGCCGGCGATGCAGGCGGTGCTGGCGGGCGATGTGATGATGTTCTTCGACAATCCGCAGCCGGCCACCCGTGGCGCGGTGGAGGAGGGCAAGCTGCGTGGCCTGGCGGTGATGCAGGATAGGCGGCTGGCGGATTACCCGGCGGTGCCCGCCATTGCCGAGGCTGGGCTGGGCGGGGAACTCACCGTGCAGTCCTGGCATGGTGTTTTCGCCCGTGGCGGCACCCCCGCCCCGGTGATTGCGGCGCTGCATGGCGCCATCACCGCCGCCATTGCCGAGCCCACCACCCGCGCGCGTATCGAGGCGCTGTCGATCACTTTGGTGGGCAGTGCGCCTTCGGCTTTTGGCGATTTTTATGCCAGCGAGATCATCCGCTGGGCGGGTGTGGTGCGCGCGGCGGGCATTCGCGCCGAATGAGCCTGCACCGCCCGGTGCTGCTGACCGGCGCTTCGGGCCGGCTGGGGCATGGGTTGGCGGCGCGGCTGGCGGCGGCGGGGGTGGTGCTGCGGCTGACGGACCGCCATGCCTTCCCCGGGGCCCTGCCGCCCGGCGCCAGCTTCACCCAGCAGGATCTGGGCGATGCGGCGGCTATCGCTGAACTGGCTTTGGGGTGTGGCACCATTCTGCATTTTGGCGGCGTGCCGAATGAGGGGCCGGGCTTTGAGAGCATTCTCGATGCCAATCTGCGCGGTTGTTTTCACGTCTATGAGGCGGCGCGGGCGGCGGGAGCGCGGGTGGTTTTTGCCTCCTCCAACCATGCTTTTGGCTTTCATCCCCGCCCGGGCGAGGCCGCCGCGAGGCTGGAGGCTGATTGCGCCTATCGGCCGGACACATTTTATGGCCTGTCGAAGGTCTATGGCGAGCAGATGGGCCGGCTTTATTGGGACAAGCATGCGGTGGAGAGCGTGCAGTTGCGCATTGGCTCCTGCACCGCCACGCCGCAGGATGCCCGGGCGCTGGCCACCTGGTTCTCGCATGACGATCTGGCCCGGTTCTGCCTGGCGGCGATTGCCGCACCGCGCACGGGGTGGGCGGTGATTTGGGGCGCCTCGGCCAATCCGGCCAGCTTTTGGGGTGGCGATGACCGCGCGCTGCTGGGCTGGGAGCCGCAGGACAGCGCCGAGGCCTGGCGGGCGGAGATCGAGGGGCGGGTCAGCGCTGACCCGCTGGTGGAGCGTTTTCAGGGCGGCGCCTTTTGCGCCCTGGATTGGCCGCCGGGGCGGGGGCGCGGTTGATCACTGAACTGGCCCAGGGGGCGGCGCGGGCCCGGCTGGCGCCGCATCTCGGCGGGCGGGTGACCGCGCTCAGCCTCGCCGCGCCCGGGCGGGAAGCGGTGGAATTGCTGCTGCCCTTCCCCGAGGATACGAGCGAATTGCTGCATTGGCCCAAGGGGGGGATTTACCCGCTGGTGCCCTATTCCGGCCGCATCCGCGATGGGCGGCTGCGCGGGGAGGGGGGCGAGGTGGCGCTGCGGCCGCATCCTGATGCCGCGCCGCATACGCTGCATGGCCCGGCGCATCGGCGGGGCTGGGAATTGCGCGCGGTGACGGGCTGCACCGCCCGCATGGTGCATGACCACCCTGGCGATGATGAATGGCCTTGGGCCTTGCGCGCCGACCTGGCGGTGGCGCTGCCCGCGCCGGATTGCTGCAGGCTGGAATTGCGGCTGGAAAACACCGCGGGCATCCGGGCGCCGGCCGGGCTGGGCCTGCACCCCTATCTGACCGCGCCTGACGGCAGCGGCCTGGGCCTCTCGGCGGCGAGGGAGTGGAAGCTGGATGCCGCGGTGCTGCCCGAGGCGACGGCGCCGGCCATGCCGGGTGTTGCGTGGGATGGCGCGGTGGCGGGGCCGGTGACGCGGCAATTGAGCGACTGGGGTGGGCAGGCGGTTCTGCGGCTGCCGGGGCAGGGCATATTGACGCTGCAAGCGAGCCCAGGGCTGGGCCATCTCGTGCTGCATAGGCCCGCGGGAGTGGATTGGCTGTGCCTGGAGCCGGCGAGCCATGTGGTGGATGGCTTCAACCTGCACGCGCTGGGTGTTGCGGGCACCGGGGGCCTCTGGCTGGAGCCTGGCGCGGTGATGTGCGCCTGGATGACGCTCACCCTGGCCTGAACGAAAAAGGGAGGCTCACGCCCCCCCGCAACGCCGCGAGCCGCGAAGACTCAGCCCTGGCGGGCTTTGAAGCGCGGGTTCTTCTTGTTCAGCACGTAGAGCCGGCCGCGGCGGCGGACGACAACGCAGTTTTTGTCCCGCAGCTTGGCGGATTTGAGGCTGTTACGGATCTTCATCGGAAAAACCTGATCGAGATGGGGCCCGAGACGGGCCATATGGGAGGGGGGTGATTACAAACCGCCGGACCTGCCGTCAACCCAGCAAGAGGTGCTGCGGGATACGAAGGCCGAGAGAAACCGGCAAAGGCCATTCCTCCCGCACGGTGCGCAGCTTGCGAAAGCCGGCCTTGAGGTAATTGGGCAGGGCGCGCGGGTGGTCGGCCGTGCATGTGTTCACCGTCAGGGCGGTGCAGCGGCCTTGCCAGGCGGTAAAGATGGCGTGGTGCAGCAGGGCATAGCCCAGGCCCCTGCCCAGCGCCCAGGGCAGCAGGCCGAAATAGGAAAGGTTGACCAGCGGTGCGTGGCCACGGTCGAGTTCATAAAACCCGGCCGGTTCGCCCTTGACCATGAGCACATGAATGTCGGTGCCTGGCGCATCGAGCACGGCGCGCAACTCGCGCTCGCTGAGCGTCCGGCGCAGCCACCAGCAATAATCCTGGCCGACAGTGTCGTAGAGGAAGCGGTAATAGGCCGAGGAGCAGCGCGGCACGCTCACCACCGAGGCCTCGGCGGGCAGGGCGGGCACCACGCCCAGCACCGGCCTGTCCATCCGCAGGAAGGTGACGTCGACGCCGATAATCTGCACGGCTTGCACGCTATTGCTCGAGGAAGCTACGCAGTTTGCGCGAGCGGCTGGGGTGCTTGAGTTTGCGCAGCGCCTTGGCCTCGATCTGGCGAATACGCTCGCGGGTGACGTTGAATTGCTGGCCGACCTCTTCGAGCGTGTGGTCGGTGTTCATGCCGATGCCAAAGCGCATGCGCAGCACGCGCTCCTCACGCGGGGTAAGGGAGGAGAGCACCTTCGTCGTTTGTTCGCGCAGATTGGTTTGAATTGCCGCGTCGAGTGGGATGATGGCGTTCTTATCCTCGATGAAGTCGCCCAGATGGCTGTCTTCCTCATCGCCGATGGGGGTTTCCAGCGAGATCGGCTCCTTGGCGATCTTGAGCACCTTGCGGACTTTTTCCAGCGGCATGCCGAGCTTTTCGGCCAGTTCTTCGGGCTGCGGCTCGCGGCCGATCTCGTGCAGCATCTGCCGGCTGGTGCGGACCAGCTTGTTGATCGTCTCGATCATATGCACCGGGATGCGGATGGTGCGCGCCTGGTCGGCGATGGAGCGGGTGATGGCCTGGCGGATCCACCAGGTGGCGTAGGTGCTGAATTTGTAGCCGCGGCGGTATTCGAACTTATCCACCGCCTTCATCAGGCCGATATTGCCCTCCTGGATCAGGTCGAGGAATTGCAGGCCGCGATTGGTGTATTTCTTGGCGATGGAGATCACGAGGCGAAGGTTGGCCTCGATCATCTCTTTCTTGGCGACCGTCATGTCGCGCTCGCCGCGGCTGACGGTGGCATAGACGCGGCGGAATTCGGCCACCGGCAGGCCGGTTTCGGCGGCGACGGCGCCGATATGGGCGCGCACCTTTTCCACATCATCCTGTGATTTGGCGGCGAAGGCCTGCCAGTATTTCGACTTCAGCTTGGAGACGCGCTCGAACCATGTCGGGTCAAGCTCATGCCCGCGCCACTCGGCGAGGAAATCCTCGCGCTTGACCTTGTGGGATTCGGCCAGCCGCAGCACTTGGCCATCCATCGCCACCAGGCGCTTGTTGAGCAGCTTGAGCTGTTCGACCAGTTCCTCGATGCGGTTGTTGTGGAGGTGGACCTTCTGCACCAGGGCCACCAGCTCGGTGCGGCTCTTCTCATATGTCTTCTCCGAGCGGCCGGCCAATTCGCCGCCGCCGGTATAGACATCCATGCGCTTGGCCGAGAGCTTGCCGAGCTTGCTATAGATGGCCTCAATGCCCTCGAAGGCGGCCAGCGCCTCGGGCTTGAGTTTTTCTTCCAGGGCAGAGAGGGAAAGGCCGATCGAGCCTTCCTCGTCGCCCTCCTCGAATTCCTCGGGCTCGGCGCTGGCACCCTCGGGCATATCGGCCTGATTGGTGGCTTCGAGGTCGATCACGTCGCGCAGCAGCATGCGGCCATCGCGCACCGCCTCATGCCAGGCGATGATGGCCTTGAAGGTGAGCGGGCTTTCGCACAAGCCGCCGATCATCATGTCGCGCCCGGCCTCGATCCGCTTGGCGATGGCGATTTCGCCCTCGCGGCTGAGCAGTTCGACGGAGCCCATCTCGCGCAGATACATCCGCACCGGGTCATCGGTGCGCCCGATCGTGTCCTCATCGACGTTGCCGCCGCTCTCCTCCTCCTCCTTGTCCTCGCCATCCTCGGATTTGGCGGTGGCGGGCTTGGGGCTGTCGCCATCCTCGCCCTCTTCGGCCTCGACGACGGTGATGCCGGATTCGCTGAGCATGGCCAGCGTGTCCTCGATCATCTCGGAGGAGACCTGCTCGGAGGGCAGGACGGCATTGACCTCGTCCACGGTGACGAAGCCGCGCTCCTTGCCGCGCGCGATCAGCTTTTTTACCGCGGCAGACTGGATGTCGAGCATCACGCCCTCGACCGCTTCATCGCGTGCATCCGTGGTTTCAGTGCTGCCGGGCTTGGTGGCCATTCATATCGCTCCATTGATTCGCAGCACGTAAACCGGGCGCTGCGCCCATGCGGTCTCTCCATATGGAATGCCGTGGGGCAGGTTCACCACCCCAGCCGCAGAAACCGAGCATTTTTCGCCACGGCATGTGGCTTTTGCAATTCTAGAGCATGATGCGTTGAGGCGGAATCGCCGAAAGCGCTGCATCATTCTCTCAACAAGGACGAGACCAAGCAGCGTGAATGCTGCGTCGTCTAGACCGCTTCAACCCCAGTCGGGTCGCCACGTCCATAGGCATCGAGCGCCTCTTTGAGCAGCGTCACCCGGCGCAGGGCTTCGGCGGTGGGGGCTTGCTCGGCCTCGCGCCTTGCGGCCGAGAGATCCGCCTGCAAGGCCTCATTGCCCTTGAGGCGGGAGAAGAAATGCCAAAAACATTCCGAAATTTCCGCAGGTTGAGCGCCATTTCTGGCGCCGGCCGGCAATGCTGGTGCGGCCAAGGCCCAGGCCAGTTCACGCCCCAGCCCGGCGCTGGCGAGCTGCGCATGCAGCGCTTCCGCCGCCAGCGCGCTATCATGGCCGGGCATATGCAAAATATGATCGCGCAGGGCGGAAGCGGGGCCGGGGGGCAATTCGAGCAGGCCCAGCGCCTCCTCCACCTCCTGAATGAACCAGGGGTGGCGCAGCAGGCAGGCCAGCATGGCGCGGGCCTGATCGCTGCGGGCATTGGCACCGGGCACTGGCCGGGCGATGGGGCCAGCCCGAGGGGAGGTGCCAGGCGTGGCGCGGCCATTGCGGGGCCTGCCCTCGGCGAAGAAGCGGTCGAGCAAGGCACGGCGATATTCCGCGCCCAGCGCCTTGTCCTCGATTCTGGCCGCGGCCTCGGAGAGGCGTTTGCGAAAACCGGCCCGCTCCTCGGGCGAGGTGAGCCGGCGGCCTTCGGCGAGCAGGGTGTAGAGCGCCTCGGCGAGGGGTTTGGCGGCACCCAGCACCGCCTCGAAGGCGCCCTGGCCCTGCTTGCCGATGAGGGTGTCGGGGTCCTCGCCTGCTGGTAGGGTGGCCAGGCGCAGGGTGCGCTCGGGGGTGAGCATGGGCAGCGCCACCTCGGCCGCGCGGGCGGCGGCGCGGGCGCCGGCGGCGTCGCCATCGAAGCACAGCACGGGCTCGGGGCTGACCGCCCAGAGGGCTTCCAATTGCTCGGTGGTCAGCGCCGTGCCGAGCGGCGCCACCGCGCCGGTAAAACCGGCCTGATGCAGTGCGATGACATCCATGTAACCTTCCACTGCCACCAGCCTGGCACCACGGAACACGCCCTCGCGCGCCAGATGCAGGCCATAAAGCTGGCGCCGCTTGGAAAACAGCGCCGTTTCCGGGCCATTGACGTATTTCGGCTGGCCATCGCCCAGGATGCGGCCGCCAAAGCTGATCCCGCGCCCGCGGCGGTCATGGATGGGGAACATCACCCGGTTGAAGAAGAGATCGACCAGCCCCTTCTCGCGCTCCTGCATCAGCCCGGCTTCGAGCAACTGGGCGGGCTCGATGCCCAATTCGCGCAGATCGGCCGCCAGTGCGCCGCGGCCGGCGCCGGACCAGCCCAGGCCGAAACCGGCGATGGTGTCGGGGGTGAGGCCGCGCCTGAGCAGATAATCCAGCGCTTGCCGGCCCTCGGGCAGATGCAGGCGGCGGGTGAAGGCGGCCTGGGCGGCATCGAGCACGCCATGCAGGTCGCGCGCTCGGGCTTCTCGCGCGGCCACCTCCGGGGTGGGTTTGGGCACGCTGAGCCCGGCCTCGCCGGCCAGGCGCTCCACCGCCTCAATGAAGCTTGCGCCATCGGCGCGCATCACAAAGCTGATGGCATCGCCGTGGGCGCCGCAGCCAAAACAGTGGAAGCCGTCATCATAGACGTAGAAGCTGGGGGTTTTCTCGCCATGGAATGGGCAGCAGCCCTTCCATTGCCGGCCGGATTTCAGCAGCCGGACCTTGCGCGACACCAGCGCCTGCATGGAGGTGCGGGCGCGCAGCTCGTCGAGAAATTGCGGGGGCAGCGCCATGTCATTCAGGTAGTCCCGGGGGAGAGCGGGCGGAAGGGGCCTGGGCCTGTGTGACCTGGGGATGATGCAGCCCGGGGGTTTACCCCAGCCGCCAAGCCCCGCTATGCAGCGGGGATGAAACCCGCAGAAATTCAGGCTGTGCAGGCCCAACTCCGCGCCATGACCGGCAGCCCCAAGCTCACCATCCGTGCCGCGCAAACCCGCAACGGCCCGGTGGAGTTGCTGGCGGATGGCGAAGTGATCGGCACCGTCGATCGTGATGCCGAGGATGGCGAGGTGGCCTATCACGTCACCATCACCATTCTGTCGGAAGATCTGGCCTAGGCCCTTTGGGGGGCGGTGGTGCAGCCTTGCGCTGCCCTCACGCGCCCCAGCGCAGCTGGGCCTCCAATTCCGGATTGAACCCGCGCAGTGGCAGGCGCAGCGCCTCTGGCCAGGGTGCCCAGCGCGGCGGGATGAAGAGGCTGGGGCGGCCATCCTCCCATAGCATCAGCGCCAGTTGTTCGGCGCTTGGCTCATAGGCCAGGAAGACGCGCGCCTCTGCCGTGCCGGCCCAGCCATGCAGCCAGCCCCTATGCCAAGCCAGGGCCGGGCCGCGGCCGCGCAGCCCATCGCTCACCACCCGCTGCCGCCCGGCCGACATCACCCGCAGGCGCGGAAACACCGCCGGATGCACCGCCAGTGCCAGCACGGGCTGGCCGATGAGCCCGGAGAATTCTTCCGGGGGCAGCGCGGTGCCGGCCATGGCCAGCAGGAAATCGCGTCTAATCAAGACGAATATTCGCTTCGCGCACCACCCGGCCCATTTCGGCCCGGCCATCGGTCACAAATTTCGCAAATACCTCCGGGCTGCTGCCCACCGGTTCGGCGCCCAGATTGGCCAGGCGCTCGCGCAGCTCCGCCAGGGCCAGGGCCTCGCGCAGGGCGGCGTAGAGGGTTTGCTGTATCTCGGCCGGGGTGCCGGCCGGGGCGAAGAGGCTGGCCCATTCCGATATCGCCACGCCGGGCAGCCCGGCCTCGGCAAAGGTGGGGAGTTGGGGGCGCAGGGCGCTGCGCTGGGTATTGGCCACCGCCAGAAAGCGCGCCCGGCCGCTATCCACGATCGGCCGGGCCGAGAGCATGGTGATGAACACCGCATCCAGGGCCCCCGCCGCGAGGTCCCGCGCCGCATCGGCGCCACCGCGATAGGGGGCGTGGGTCACCTCGATGCCGGCGGCCTGGCAGAATTGCACGAGGCCCATATGCCCCGCCGTGGCATTGCCCTGGGTGCCGACCGAAAGCTGCCCCGGCCGCGCCTTGGCCAAGGCAATGAAGGCCGCCAGCGTGGGCGCGGGCAGGTCATTCTTCACCGCCAGAACCTGGGGAAAGGTCACCACCTGGGAGATCGGCGCGAAGGCGGTGGCGTAGTCAAAGGGCAGGTTGCGGATGAGATGGGGGTTCACCAGGTGCGAACTGGCATCGAAGAGCAGGGTATGGCCATCGGCGGCGGCCCGCGCCACCTCATAGCCGCCAAGCGAACCGCCGGCGCCGGTGCGGTTTTCCACCACGACCGGCTGGCCCAGGCGCTCGGCGATGCGCGGGAAGATGGCGCGGGCGGCGCTATCGGCCGCGCCGCCCGCGGCAAAGGGCACCACCACGCGAAGGCTGCGGCTGGGGAAGCTTTGCGCCAGCGCCGGCATGGCCAGCGGCAGGGCGAGAAGGATGCGACGTTTCATGGCCGCAGCTTCTACGCCTTTGCGAGCAGCCGGTCCAAATCCTGTTCCGCGCGGCAGGCGATGAAGCGCTCTGGCCGGCCAGGCATGGGCACCGCGGTCAGGCCGATATCGGCATAGATGCGCAGCCATTCTGGCCCCACATCCCAAAAGGCGGGGCGCACCCCGGCCCGCTCGCAGGCATCGCGGAAACGCCAGATGGCGCTGACGCCATCGGCCGGATCGCCCGAAGGGTCGCCATAAGCCAGCCAGAGCGGGGGTTGGCGGGAAAATGCCATGCCGGCGCGCCTGGCCTCGCCCAGCAGCACGCCATCGGCGGCGGGTGGCGTCGTGCCCTGCCAGGAGGCGAGCATGGCGCGGCTGGCTTCATCATAGGCCAGCGGGCGGATGCGGGCGGGGCGGAGCAGCCTGGCCAGCCCCACCAGCAGCAGCACGGCGGTCAGCCCCACGGTGAAGCGCAGCGCATTGGGCGCCTCATCGGCGAAGACCACCTCCCACCAGGAGCTGTCCTGCACCTCCACCCGGTGGCCGACCAGCGCCAGGGTGATGCCGCAAAAGGCTGCGGCGGCCAGTGGCACTAGTGCCTCGGGGCTCAACGGCTCGGCCCAGAGGCGGGAGCGGCGATAGAAGCGCGGCCGCATGGTGAGCAGCAGCGTGGCCACGGCGGGGAAGGGCAGCCAGGCGAACCAGGCCTCGCCGCGCAGCCAGACGGTGAGCCCGCCCAGCAGCAGCAGCGCCACCGCCAGCGCCCAGCCAATGGCCAGCCGCCGCGCCAGCCCATAGGCCAGCACCAGCAGCGCCGAGCCCAGCACCGAGGCGGCGAATTGCGATGCTGCGGCCAGCGAATAGCTGCCCCAGATCGTCATCAGCCCGCCTGAGGCGGGCAGCGCGCCGATGAAGATCAAGAGCGCCCCGCTGATCGCCACCAGCCCGGCCATGGCGGGGGCCTCCAGCGCCTCCGACCCTTGGGTGACGGCGGTGAAGCGGGCCAGCACGGCGCCGCGCTGGCTGAGTTCAAAGCCGGCAAACAGCGCCCCGGCGATGAAGAGCGGCACGATGTAGTAATACAGCCTGAAGACCAGCAGCGCGCCGATCACCTCGGCCGCACCCATATAGGGTGAGAGGCCGATCAGGATCGCGCTGTCGAACACCCCAAGCCCGCCGGGGACGGAAGCGAAGATGCCCAGGCTATAGGCGACGAGGTAGATCCCCACGAAGCGGACAAAGGTCAGCCCCTCGGCCGGTGGCAGCAGGATGTAGAAGATGGCCGCGGTGACGGCGACATCGACGGTGGCCAGCACGGTCTGCGCCAGGGCCATTTTCAGGCCGGGCAGTTCGATCTCGTGACGGAATACGGTGATGGTGCGGAAGAAGCGGCTGAGCACGACATAGGCCGCAACAATGCCCCAAAGCGGCACCGCCAGCCCCTGCAAGGCCCAGCGCGGCAGATTGCTACCGAGCCAGGGCACAACCTCAGGCTCGACCACCAGCACAAGGCCGGCCAGCGCCATGCCGCCGAGGCCGAAAGTGAGGGAGGTGAAGCCGATCACCTTGGCGATCTGCACCGCCGAATAGCCCCAGGCGGAGTAGAAGCGAAACCGCACCGCGGCCCCCGAGACGGCGGCGAAGCCCAGATTATGGGCCAGCGAATAGCCGCAGAAACTCGCCATCAGCGAGCGCGCCCAACTCGCGGGTTTGCCGGCATAGAGTGAGCCAAGCCGGTCATAAATCGCCAGCACCGCATAGGCGAGCAGGGTGCAGCCCGCCGCCAGCCACAGCGCATGGCGGGAGATGGCGGCCATTGCATCATGCACCTGAGCCACGGAGAGGCCGCGGAACTCGCGCTGGACGACATAAATGGCGCCCGCCAGAAGGACCACGCCGAAGATGGTCGCGCCATAGCGTTTGAGGAAGGCGATCATGCCTGAGGGGGGTCCCTGTGCGTGATCACCGGGCCAGTGCTGCCTGGATGACGCTGATGCTGCGGGCGATGCCGTAGGCGGCGATCACCGAGCCGAAGCGCGGCCCCTCATCGGCGCCGAGCAGCACCTGGTAGAGCGCGTTGAACCAGCCGCGGCCCACGCCCATGGAGCCATCCTTATTGGGCGTGGTGAAGGGTTCGCGCCTTCCGGCATCGTAGATGATGTCCTGAATGGCTTTTGCCCGCTCCGCGCCGGGGGGCATGGCGTCGATGGCGGCGGCGTTGTTTTGCAGGCGGGTGATGAGGTCCTCCAGCCCCGCCCTTTCCTCGGCCGTGGCGATGCGCGGCTTGAGGTGGGGGCGGACGAAATCCTCGCAATAGGCGACGGCGCGGGCCACCAGCACATTGAGGAAGGGATGGGTGCCCGGTGCGGTATCCGGGGCGTAGTTGCGCACGAAGGCCCAGAGATCCTCGGGCGTCTCGGCGGCTGAGACGGCGGCGAGGTTCAGCAGCGTCTGAAACGATAGCGGGCTATGCGCCGATTGCGGGATATCGCCGGCATGGATGTGCCAGGCCGGGTTGGCCGCGAGCTCGGGCATGGCGGTGGCCATGCCGCGCTCGGCGTTTTGCAGGTATTCATCCACGGCGCGGGGGATGACATCGAAATACAGCCGCTTGGCCCGGGTGGGCTGGTTGTACATGAATTGGCCCAGGCTCTCCGGCGGGGCGTAGCGCAGCCATTCATCAATGGTCAGGCCATTGCCCTTGGATTTGCTGATTTTTTGGCCGGTTTCGTCGAGGAAAAGCTCATAGGTGAGGTTTACCGGCGGCTCGGCCCCCAGCGCGCGACAAATCGCCGAGGAAAGGCGGACGCTGTCGATCAAATCCTTGCCCGACATTTCGTAATCCACCCCCAGCGCATACCAGCGCAGCGCCCAATCGGCCTTCCATTGCGCCTTGCAATGCCCGGCGGTGACGGGGGTTTCAAAGCGTTGGCCTTCCTCGTCACGCCAGACCAGGGTGCCATCGGCGCGCACCTCCTCCATCGGCACCTGCATGACCACGCCGGTGATGGGGTGGATGGGCAGGAAGGGGGAATAGGTGGCCCGGCGGTCCGGCCCCAGCGTGGGCAGGATGATGGCGCGGATTTCCTCATGCTTTTCCGCCATGCGCAGCAGCGCCTGGTCGAAGCGGCCCTGGCTGTAATAATCGGTGCTGGAGGCGAATTCATAGTCGAAGCCGAAAGCGTCGAGGAAGGCGCGCAGACGGGCATTGTTGTGGGCGCCGAAGCTGGAATGGGTGCCGAAAGGGTCGGGGATCTTGGTGAGGGGCTTGCCGAGATTGGCCAGCAGCAATTCCCGGTTGGGCACATTGTCGGGCGCTTTGCGCAGCCCGTCCATGTCATCGCTGAAGGCGAGCAGGCGCGAGGGCAGGCCGGTGATTTGCGAAAAAGCGTGGCGGACCCAGGAGGTGCGGGCCACCTCGCCAAAAGTGCCGATATGCGGCAGGCCGGATGGGCCATAGCCGGTTTGGAACAGCGCATGCGTCTTGCCCTGTTTGGCGAGACGATCGGCCAGTTTGCCGGCCTCTTCGAGGGGCCAGGCTTTTTGGGTGCGGAGCATGGGGTCGGCTGTCATGCCAGGGGCATGGCGCATGGGGGGGGCTTGGTCAACGCGGCAGCGCGGCCCTTCAGCGAAACACCATGGCGTCCCGATTATCCTGCATCAGCCGTCCCAGGCTGGGGATGCGCTCAAGCCCCAGGCCCACGAGCAGGCCGCCTTCCTCGCCGGCGGTGATGGAGGGGTAATTCGCGGTGGAGATTTTTTCCCATTTGCCCGAGGGTTTGCGCACCTCGACCTGCACCACGGTGGCCTTGAGGTTGAGGCGGATGATGGCGTCATCCAGCTTTTGCGGCTTGGACAGGCTGGGATGGCCGCCGATGATGCGCCAACCGGCAGAGAGCGCCCAGGCGGTGATGTCGTCCTTGGTCATGCGACCTCCTTGCGGGTTGGATGGGCGGCGCTGGGTCGCGCCGCCCCTGAAGAGCATGCAGTTATTGCTGGACAATGCGCAGCGAACGCAGCGTGGTCTGGCAGGCTGCTGATGGTGGAGGACAAGAGCGAAAGGGCTTTGCCCTCTCGCGCTCTCCCACCAGGAAAATCATTTTCCTGGACCTTTGAATAATTAAAACCAACAATCTAACGAAGGTGCAGGAAATTAAGTTTCCTGCTGGGGTGCTCGAGGGGCAAAGCCCCTCGATCTTGTTTTGCCTCGCTATTCGTTTTCTGCAGCCTGTCAGAGTTCGGGCCGCGAGCCATGGCAAACCGAACAGGCCCTAGCGTGGCAATTCCTGCTCCACCAGTGCAGCGAAGAAGGCCACGCCATAGGGGGCGGCCTCGTCATTGAAATCATATTTCGGGTGGTGCACTGGCACGCCGCCCTTGCCGTCGGGCCCCTTCTGGCCAAGTTTCACGAAGGCGCCGGGGCGCTTTTCCAGCATATAGGAGAAATCCTCAGCACCCATGATCGGCGGGCGCTTGCGGATGATGCCGCCCTCGGCAAAGACTTTGGCGGCGGCCTGCGCCGCCAGTTCGGTTTCCGCCGCGTGGTTGACGGTGACCGGGTAGCCGGCCTTCCACACCACCTCGATCTCAGCCTCGAAGGCATCGGCGATGGAGGCGGCGATGCGCTTGATATGGCGCTCCATCGCAGCCCGGGTCTCGGCCTTCAAAGTGCGCAGGGTGCCTTTGATCTCGGCCGTTTCGGGGATGACGTTGCTGGCCGAGCCGGCATGGAACATGCAAAGCGAGAGCACCGCGCTGTCCAGCGGGTCCACCCTCCGCGAGACCAGGTGCTGCAGCGCCACGACGAGGTTGGAGCCCACCACAACCGGGTCAATCGCCTGATGCGGCCGCGCCGCGTGGCCGCCCAGGCCGCGGATATTGAAGGTCATGGTATCGGCCGCGGCCAGGATGGGGCCGGCGACGATGGAAATCTCGCCCACCGCCAGGGAGGGGTCATTGTGGATGCCATAGACGCTGTCGGTGGGGAAACGGTCGAAGACGCCTTCTTCCATCATCACCCGGCCGCCGCCGCCGCCCTCTTCCGCCGGCTGGAAGAGGAAATTCACCGTGCCGTCGAAATTGCGGGTCTCGGCGAGGTATTTCGCCGCGCCGAGCAGCATGGCGGTGTGGCCGTCATGGCCGCAGGCATGCATCTTGCCCGGTGTTTTCGAGGCATGCGGCAGGCCGGTCTCCTCGGTCATCGGCAGGCAATCCATATCGGCGCGCAGCGCGATGGAGCGGCTGGAACTGCCGTTGCGCAGCACGCCCACCACGCCGGTGCCGGCGATGTTGCGATGCACCTCAATGCCCCAGGCGGCGAGTTTTTCGGCCACCAGCGCGCTGGTGGCGTGCTCCTCAAACCCCATTTCCGGATTGGCATGGATGGTCTGGCGCCATTCGGCGATTTCAGGGCCGAGGCCGGCGATGCGATTGTTCAGGGGCATGGTTTTCTCCGATCAGGCGGCCAGCCTATAGTGAGCGGGACATGCTGCAAGAAGGGGGGCCAAGACGATGCTGCTCGCGCTCGACCAGGGCACCACATCGACCCGCGCCATACGCTTCGATGCCGCACTCCGCCCCCAGGCCACCGCCCAGCGGGAACTCACCCAGCATTTCCCCAGCCCCGGCTGGGTGGAGCATGAGCCGGAGGATCTGATCGCCGACAGCATCGCCATGCTGCGCGAGGCGGCGGGGGATGAGCGCATCACCGCCATCGGCATCACCAACCAGCGCGAGACCACGCTGCTGTGGCGGCGCGATACCGGCCGGGCCATCCATCGCGCCATTGTCTGGCAAGACCGCCGCACCGCGGAATTCTGCGCGGGGCTGCCGGAGGCGCTCATCACCGAGCGTACCGGCCTGCTGCCCGACCCCTATTTCAGCGCCAGCAAGCTGGCCTGGCTGCTGGAGCATGTGCCCGGCGCGCGGCGCGATGCCGAGGCCGGGCGTTTGTGCTTCGGCACGGTGGATAGTTTTCTGCTGTTTCGCCTGACCGGCATGCACGCGACGGATGCGACCAATGCCAGCCGCACCATGTTGTGGAACATCCACACTGGCGAATGGGATGAGGAATTGCTGCTTCTGTTCAATATTCCGCGCGCGGTGCTGCCGGAGGTGATGGACAGTGCCGCCGAATTTGGCGTGACCCAGGTGCTGGGCCGCCCGGTGCCGATCCGCGGCATGGCTGGTGACCAGCAGGCGGCGACCATTGGCCAGGCCTGCTTTTCGCCCGGCATGCTGAAATCCACCTATGGCACCGGTTGCTTCGCCATGCTGGTGACCGGCGCGGCCGTTGCCTCGCGCCACCGGCTGCTGACGACGCTGGCCTGGCAATTGGGCGGCCGGCGGAGCTACGCGCTGGAGGGGGCGATCTTCAATGCCGGCAGCACGGTGCAATGGCTGCGTGATGGGCTGGGCATCATCGCCTCGGCCGCCGAGGCCACGGCATTGGCGCCCCAGGCGGACCCCGCCTCCCGCGTGCATCTGGTGCCCGCCTTTACCGGCCTGGGCGCGCCCTGGTGGGACAGCACGGCCCGGGCGGCGCTGAGCGGCCTGACCCGCGGCACCGGCCGGGCCGAGATCGCTGCCGCCGCGCTGGAGGCCGTGGCCTTCCAGACCCAGGACTTGCTGGACGCCATGGCGCTGGATATGGGCGGGCGAACCAGCACCATCCGGGTGGATGGCGGCATGGCCCGCAGCGATTGGACGATGCAGCGCCTGGCGGATATTTCTGGATGCGTGGTGGACCGCCCGGAGGTGACGGAAACCACCGCCCTGGGCGCCGCCTGGCTGGCCGGGCACCAATCCGGCCTGCTGCCAGGGCCGGGAGAGGCGGCGCCGCATTGGCGGCTGGAGCGGCGTTTTATGCCGCAGATGTCGCGCCCGGAGGCGAAGGCCCGGCATGGGGAATGGCTGGGGGCGGTGCGGGGCGTGTTGGGTAGCGCTGGGTGAGGGCTTTGCCCTCCCCCAGACCCCCACCCACCAGGGGCCAACGGGCCCCTGGACCGCGGGGTGGAAAGCGAGGCCGAGGGTATGGTCTATTAAATTATTAATTTATAATGGTTTCCAAAGGCCTTTCGACCCTTGGTGGGAGGGGTCCGGGGAGGGCAAAGCCCTCCTTGGGGGGCGCGATGCCCTGGACGGGTAGCGCCGGGTGAGGGCTTTGCCCTTCCCCAGACCCCCACCCACCAGGGGCCAACGGGCCCCTGGACCGCGGGGTGGAAAGCCAGGCCGAGGGTATGTTCTATTAAATTATTAATTTATAATGGTTTCCAAAGGCCTTTCGGCCTTTGGTGGGAGGGGTCCGGGGAGGGCAAAGCCCTCCCTGGGGGGCGCCTTACTCCGCCGCGGCCGGCGGTGCCGTCCCGCCATGCTTCGCGCCACGCGCCGGTGTTTCATGGGCCATGTCGTTCATCGCCTGTTGGACATGGGCTGAGAAGACGTATTCGGCCGGGCGTTGTTGGCTGAGGTCGATTTCGGGTGCCATTGGCCCGGTGGTGCGTGGGCCGCGGATTTGGGCTGCCACCGCTTTCCAGGGCCGCTTCAGCGCATCGAGCGCTGCTGTGGCTTCGAAGCCGGAATGGACCATGCAATCGGCGCATTTTTCATAATTGCCGACGCCGTATTTGTCCCACTCCGTGGTGTCCATCAGTTCGGTGAAGGACTTCGCGTAGCCTTCGCCGAGCAGGTAGCAGGGGCGCTGCCAGCCGAAGACATTGCGGGTGGGGTTGCCCCAGGGGGTGCAGCCATAGGTTTGGTTGCCGGCCAGGAAGTCGAGGAAGAGGGGGCTATTGCCCATCCGCCATTTCGCATCGCCTTTGTTGCGGGCGAAGATGTCGCGGAAGAGGTCCTTGGTCTTCTGGCGGTTGAGGAAGTGCTTTTGGTCCGGGGCGCGCTCATAGGCGTAGCCGGGGCTGAGCATGATGTTGTCCACGCCCATGGCGGTGACGTCATCGAAGAATTTCGCGGTGCGCTCGGGGTCGGCATTGTTGAACAGGGTGCAGTTGATGGCGGTGCGGAAGCCGGCATCGCGCACCTTCTTCAACGCATCCACCGCACGGTCATAGACGCCATCCTGGCTCACCGCCCAGGCATGCTGCGCCTGGTCGCCATCCAGATGGATGTCCCAGATGAAGCGGGGATGGGGCTTGTAGGCGTCCATGCGCTTTTCCAGCAGCAGCGCATTGGTGCAGAGGATGACGATGCGGCCCTGGGCGAGAAGCCCCTCGACGATGGCGGGCATTTCCTTGTGCAGCAGGGGCTCGCCGCCGGCGATGGCCACCACCGGCGCGCCGCATTCCGCCGATGCCTCCAGGCATTCCGCCACCGAAAGCCGCTTGTTCAGGATGGCGTCGGGGTAGTCGATCTTGCCGCAGCCGGCGCAGGCGAGGTTGCAGCGGAACAGCGGCTCCAGCATCAGCACCAATGGAAAGCGCTTGCGGCCCATCAGTTGCTGTTTCAGCACATAGGCGGCAACCTTGGCCTGCTGCGCGAGGGGAATACCCATTCGGATACGGCTCCTGGAATCGCCGCGCCATGCTGCGCCGCGGGAGGCGGTGCTTAGCATGGCATTCACGGAAAAGCCCATACTGAACCACAGCGGTACAATTTGGGGCATTTGCGACCGGTTGCCTCGGGGGGCGGGCTTCCATAGTTTACCGTCCATGTCCGATTATGTCCGCGCCATGCCGCGCCGGTGCCTGCTGGCTGCGCCCATGATGTTGCTGGCGCCGGCCGCACAGTCGCATGCCATCATCCGCCATGCCGAGCCTGCGGCAGGGGCGCGGGTTTCGCCTGGTCCGGTGCGGTTGCGGCTGGTGTTCAATTCGCGTCTCGACCATGGGCGCAGTGCGCTCTTCGTGGCGCCCGTCCGGCTGGGTGGTGGTGGCACGGCCGATGAGGTGCGGGTGGAGCTGGCCGCTGATTGCCCGGCGGCGGAGTTGATTGGCACCACTGATGCCTTGGCCCCGGGAAACTGGCGGATTCGCTGGCAGGTGCTGGCGCTGGATGGCCATATCACCCGGGGCGACATCCCCTTCACGGTTGCGGCCTGACGCGTGGAATTGTTTCTCGATCTTTATGGTTTTCTCTCGGTGGTGCTGCATGCGGCCGAGTTGATGGCGCGCAGCGTATTGCTGGGCTCCATTGCGTTTTTGGCGTTTCTGGCGGCGCCGCTGGCGGGGCGGCTGCCGGCGGGTGAGGGGGCGATGCTGCTGGCCACCGCGCGCCGGGCCATCCTCTGGGGGGGGTGGCTGACACTGGGGGCGGTGTTGTGCTCCTCCGGGCTGGGCGCGCTGGCGCTGATTGGCACGCTTGGCCTGGGCGCTTGGCAGGCGGCGGGGGCGGGTTTTGTGCTCAGCGCGCTGGGGGTGATGGCCTGCGCTGTGGCGGCGCTGGTGCTGGCCCGGGGGGGGGCGCGGCCATGGCCGCTGTTGGTTATGGGCCTGCTGCTGCTCGTCGCGGCGGTGGCGGGCAGCCATGCCATGGCCCGCACCGAGGACCGCCTGCCCATGCTGGCCGCCACCTTCATTCATCAGGCGGGTGCGGCGTTGTGGCTGGGTGGCTTGCCGGCTTTTCTCATGGCGTTGCGGCTGCCCTGGCCGCCATCGGCGGCGCAGGCGGTGGGGGCGCGGTATTCCGGCCTTGCCGTGGCTGGCGTGCTGGGCATCGTGGCTGGGGTGGTGGGGCATTACCTCGGTTATGTGGGCTCGCCCGAGGCGATTTACGGCACCGCTTATGGCGCCATGTCGGCGACGAAATCAGTGCTGTTTGCCGTGTTGCTGCTGCTGGGGTTGGCGAATTTCCTGCTGTTGCATCGCTTCGCCGGCGATGGCGCTTTCCTGCCCCGGCTCAGGCGCTTTGTGGAATGCGAGTTGATTGTGGGCATTTGCGTCTTTGGCATTGCGGCCTCTCTCACCTCCGTGCCGCCGGGCGCCGATTTGCCCGATGACAGGGTTAGCTGGGCCGAGATTGCGGAGCGTGCAGTGCCGCGCATGCCGCGCTTCACCTCGCCCAGCCATGCTGATCTCGGCATTCCCGCCTTGCAGGCGCAACTCGATGCCCAAGCGCGCGAAAACGCTGAACGCCCGCAGGCCTTCATTCCCGGCGAGGGTTTTCTGCCGCCGCGCAACGCCTTTGACATCGCCTGGAGCGAGTATAACCACCATATGTCGGGCTTTGTGGTGCTGGCGGTGGGCCTGGCGGCGCTGGCGGATGCCACACGCCGCGTGGCCTTGGCCCGGCATTGGCCGCTGCTGTTCATGGGGCTGGCCGCCTTTCTTTTTGCTCGCTCGGACCCCGAGGCTTGGCCGATGGGCGATATCGGCTTCTTTGACAGTCTGCGCGACCCGGAGGTGCTGCAGCACAAGTTGCTCTCGCTGCTGGTGGTGGTCTTTGCCGTCTCGGAATGGCTGGTGCGGCTGCGCGGCAAGCGCTCGGCGGCGGCCTATGTCTTTCCCATTGCCATGGCGCTGGGTGGCTTTCTGCTGTTGGCGCATACCCATGCCATTGCCAATGTAAAGGAGGCCTTGCTGGTTGAGCTCTCCCACTTGCCGCTTGGTGCGGCCGCGGTGGTGGCCAGCTGTGCACGCTGGCTGGAGCTGCGCGCCGGGCCTGGCGCTGCCGAGGCGCGCATCGCCCGCTGGGTCTGGCCGCTCTGCCTGGTTTTCATCTCGGCGCTGCTGATTTTCTACCGTGAGGCTTGATGATCTCGTCGCCCGCTCTGTGGCGGGGCTGGTGGCTGCCAGCCTGCGGCATGCCCGGCTGGTGGTGGCGCTCTTTGCCGCGCTGACCATTGCCGCCGGCTGGGTTACCGCCACCCGCTTTGAACTCAATTCGGATGTGACGCAGCTTTTTCCGCAGGACCTGCCCTGGCGGCTGAATGAGCGTGCCATGGATGTGGCCTTTCCGGACCGGATTGACGTCATCGCTGTGGTGATCGATGCGCCCACCGGCGCTGCCGCGAGCCGCACCGCCGAGGCGCTGGCGCTGGCGCTGCGCGCCCAGCCGCAGCTTTTCCGCAATGTGCGCCGGCCTGATGCCGGGGAATTTTTCGAGCGTCATGCGGCGCTGTTTCTCTCGCTCGATGAGGTGCGCGACCTGACCGAGCGGCTGATCGAGGCGCAGCCGCTGCTGGGTAGCCTGGCCGCCGACCCCAGCCTGCGCGGCGTGGCCGAATTGCTGCGCAGCGCCATGGAGGGCGTGGCGCGTGGCGAGGCCAGTTTGAGCCAATTGGCCAGCCCGTTGGTGGCCTTCAGCGCGGCGGCCGAGGCTGCCCTGGCCGGCCGGGTGGCCGAGCCTGATTGGAACCTGATGATGACCGGGCGCGCCGCCAGCGCGCTGGAGACCCGCCGCTTCGTCTTGGTCCAACCCGTGCTGGATTTTTCCGAACTGGCCGCCGGCCATTCCGCCACCGAGGCTATCCGTGCTGCCGCTGCCGGCCTGGCCCGGCCGGGCATCACCATTCGCATCACCGGCAATATCCCGATGGCGGATGAGGAATTCGCTACCCTCGCTGAGGGGGCGGTGGAGAATATCGTGCTCTCCCTGGGCCTCACCGTGCTGTTGCTGTGGATGGCGCTGCGCAGTTGGCGGCTGATTTGGCCGCTGATGGTGCTGGTGGTGGCGGGGCTGGCCTGGACGGCGGCTTTTGGCGTGCTGGTGGTGGGGCATTTCAACCCGCTCTCCATAGCCTTTGCCGTGTTGTTCATTGGCCTGGGGGTGGATTTCGGCATTCAGTATTCGGTGCAGTACCGCGCCGAACGCCAGGCTGCGGGCACCCTGGCCCCGGCACTTTTGGCCGCGGCGCGGGTGGCGGGGCCGGGCATGGCGCTGGCCGCCATGGCCTGCACGCTCAGCTTCTTTGCCTTTATCCCCACCGATTACCTGGGCCTGCGCGAATTGGGGCTGATTGCCGGTGTGGGCATGCTGATTGGCTGGCTGATGGCGATGACGCTGCTGCCGGCGCTGATGCTGATGGCCAATCCGCAGGCCGAGGCGCGTGAGGTGGGCTACCCGGCCCTGGCACCTTTCGACATTTGGCTGCTGCGGCGCGCGCGCTGGGTGGTGGTGGGGGCGGGGCTGCTGGCGCTGGCCAGCCTCGCGCTGCTGCCCAGGCTGGCTTTCGACACCGACCCGCTGAACCTGCGCGACCCGACGAAGGAATCCGTCAGCACCTATCGCGAATTGATGCGCAGTGCTGAGACCAATCCCAATACGCTCGATATTCTGGTGCCGGATCTGGCGGCGGCGCAGGCCCTGGCCAGCCGGCTGGAGGCGCTGCCCGAGGTGGGGCGCGCGCTGAGCCTGGCCAGCTTCGTGCCTGAGGGGCAGGCGGAAAAATTAGCGCTGCTGGAGGATGCCGCCGGGCTGCTGCTGCCCAGCCTGGCCATTCCGGCCAGCATGGCGCCCAGCGAGGCCGCGGTGAGCGCCGCCCTGGCCCTGGCGGGGCTGGCGCTGCGCACCGCCCCTGGCGAGGATGCAACCGCGCACGATGCCCGCCGGCTGGGTGCCGCCTTCATCGCCCTGGCCAGTGCTACCCCGGCCACCCGCGCCATTCTGGCCGAGGCGCTGCTGCCCGGCCTGCGGGCCACCTTGGCCCAGGTGGCCGCGCTGCTGCAGGCCGCCGAGGTGACGCTGGAAAGCCTGCCCGATGATCTGCGCGCCGACTGGATTGGCCGCAATGGCATCGCCCGGGTTGAGGTGGCGCCACTTGCGTTGGGCCAGGATGTTCCGGCGCTGCGCGGCTTTGCCCAGGCGGTGCAGGCGGCGGCGCCCAATGCCACCGGGGCGGGCATTTCTGCCGCCGCCTCGTCGGCCACGGTGCAGCGGGCCTTTATTGTCGCCGGGGTGATTGCGGTGGCGCTGGTGCTGGGTCTGCTGCTGGTGAATTTGCGCAGCCTCAGGCTGTCACTGCTGGCGCTGGCGCCGCTGGCGCTGGCGGGGCTGCTGACGCTGGCGCATTGCACGCTGTTTGGCCCGCCTTTGAATCTGGCCAATATCATTGCCCTGCCGCTGCTGTTTGGCATGGGTGTCGCCTATGACATTTACTATGTAGCGGCCTGGGCGCGGGGCGAGCGCGGGTTGCTGGCCAGCCCCTTGAACCGGGCGGTGATCTATTCGGCGGTGACCAATGCCTCGGCCTTTGGCGCGTTGGCGATCAGCCCGCATCCCGGCACCGCCAGCATGGGCGTGGTGCTGGGGGTGTCGCTGGTTTACTCGCTGCTGTGTGTGATGCTGGTCTTGCCGCCGCTGTTGCGGGTGTTTGCGCCGGCCGAAGGGGAGTAGGGCGGCCCGGGTTGTGACAGCCCGGGCCTGCATTTTAGCCCATCTTCGTGAGGCCCTGCGCCAGATCGGCGCAGAGATCGCCCACATCCTCCAGCCCGATATGGATGCGCGCCATCGGCCCACCGAAATCGCCGGTGCCGGCGGTGCGGGTCACGAAGCCCGTGGTGGGGAGGGCGAGGGATTCATAGCCGCCCCAGCTGGCGCCAATGCCGAAGAACTCCAGCGCATTGATGAATTTGAACACATCCTCGATCGAATAGCGCGGCTGGAACACCACGCCGAAGAGCGAGCAGCCGCCGGTGAAATCGCGCGCGAAGAGGGCGTGCTGCGGGTGGCTGGGCAGGCCGGGATGCAGCACGCGCAGCACTTGCGGCTGGGCCTCGAACCAGCGCGCCACCTCCAGCGAGGAGGCGAATTGATGTTTCAGGCGAAGCGGCATGGTCCGCACGCCACGCAGCGCCAGATACACATCATCGGGCGAGGCAAACTGGCCGAGCAGCGAGGCGGTGCTGCGCACGATCTGCCAATCCTCCTCGGAATTCACGCAGACCGAGCCCAGCAGGATATCGGAATGGCCGGAGACATATTTGGTCAGCGCCTGGATCGAAACATCCACCCCGTGCTGGAAGGGCATGAAGGTGTGAATGCCCCAGGTATTGTCCATCAGTACTTTGGCACCGCGGGCATGGGCGGCGCGGGCGATGGCGGGGATATCCTGCAATTCGAAAGTGTGGCTGCCGGGGCTTTCGGTATAGACCACCTTGGTATTGGGCTTGATCAGTGCGGCCATGCCGGCCTCGTCGATCGCCGGGTCGTAGAATTCGGTCTCGATCCCCCAGCCCTTCATCAACGTATTGGCCAGGTTGCGCGCCGGGCCATAGACGCTGTCGGGCATCAGGCAATGATCGCCCGATTTCAGATAGGCCAGCAGCGGCACCATCACGGCGGCGAGGCCGGTGCCCACGATGGTGGCGCGGGTGCCGCCCTCGATCTCGGCGATCACATCTTCCAGCGCGTAATGTGTGGGGCCACCCTGCGTGCCATAGGTCATGAACTGCTCGTAGCGCTTGGCCGCGCCGTCGCGCCTTGCTTCGCAATTCTCGAACAGCACGGTGGAGCCGCGATGCACCGCGGGGTTCACGAAGCCATGGGCATGGGTGCCGGCGCGGCCGGCATGGCTCATGCGGGTTTCAAAGGCGTGTTTCTTCGACATGTCAGCGCATCACTTTCTCGGTTTCCGGGCGGAGCGCCCATTCAGTCCAGGAGCCATCATAGATGGCGGGTTCGGGGAAGCCGGCCTCGACCAGCCCCAGCGCCAGCACACAGGCGGTGACGCCCGAGCCGCAGGAGGTGACGACAGGCCGAACCCCATCCACCCCCACGGCGGCGAAGAGCGCCCGCAGCGCATCGGGCGATTTGATCAGACCATCGGGGCCCGCGATCTCGCTGACCGGCACATTGGCCGCGCCGGGCATATGGCCCGAGGGCAGGCCGGCGCGCGGCTCTGGCGCTGTGCCATCGAAGCGGCCCTTTGCCCGGGCATCGATGATGAGCGGGCCGCCCTGGGCCACGATGCGCTTGATATCGCCGATGCCGCGCAGTTTCTCGGCGCGGAAATCGGCCACGAAGCTGGCCGGGGTGGGGGAGGAGGCCTCGCCGGTTTCCACCGGCCTGCCCTCGCGCTTCCAGGCCGGCAGGCCGCCATCGAGCACTGCCACTTGATCATGGCCGAAAAGCCGCATCATCCACCAGCCGCGCGGGCTCGCGCGCAGGCCATGCTGGTCATAGAAGACGATGCGCGAGGCGTTGGAGATACCCAGGGCGCCCACCAGCTTCGCAAAGCGGCCGGCGGTGGGGACCATATGAGGCAGCTCGGTCTCGGTATCGGCGATGACGTCGATATCGAAGAGCCGCGCACCGGGGATGTGGCCGGCGCGGAAACCGTCCTTTTTGTTGCCCGGCTCATTGGGCAGATAGGTCGAGCAATCGAAGATGAGCAGGTCCGGCTTGCCCATCTCGTCAGCCAGCCATTCCGTGGAAACGACGTTGTGCATCTCAGTCCTCCAGTACCAGGTAGACGCGGCGGTTCTGCTTGCCCTTGTTTTCGAGCTTGGTGACCACGACGCGGCCGATCTCGGCGGTGCTGGCCACATGGGTGCCGCCGCAGGGCTGCAAATCCACCGGGGTTTCCCCGGCGCCGATTCGCACCAGGCGGATTTTGCCTCCCGTGCGGGGGGGCTGCACGGAGAGGGTGCGCACCAGGCTGGGATTGGCGTCCAGCTCCTCGCCGGTGATCCAACTGGTGGTGATGGGGTGGTCGGCCGCGATGAGCGCGTTCAGCCCTTCGGTGAGAAATTCCTTGGTGGGCGGCTCGGCCAGGTCGAAATCCAGCCGCGAGCGCTCGCCGCCGATCTGCCCGCCGGTGACGCCGGCGCCGGTGATCAGGCTGCAGAGCAGATGCATGGCGGTGTGCATGCGCATATGGCGGTGGCGGCGTGGCCAATCGAGCCGGCCGGTGAGGCTGGCGCCAATCGGCGGCAGGGCCGCGCCCTCGGCGGGCAGGTGCAGGATGGTCTCGCCCTCACCCTTGATGGTGTTGGCCACTGCCATCTCGCCGCCATCCCAGGCCAGCCAGCCGGTATCGCCGGGCTGGCCGCCGGCCTGGGCGTAGAAGATGGTGGCGTCCAGCACCACGCCTTCGGGCCCGCTTGCCAGCACCTGGGCTGGCGCCTCGCGCAGGGCCGCATCCTCGCGGAACAGGGTGCGGGTCATGCCCATTCCCGGCGCAGCCGCTCCCTGTGGTGGCGCAGCCACAGCAGCGCCAGGGCGCCGGTGGCATTCTCCATGCTGTTATTGTCCACGAGCGCAAAACCCTCCTCGGCCGACATCACCCGCAGGCGAATATCCTCGCCCTCCGCGAGCAGGCCAAAATGTCCTTCCGGGCTGGCATCCAGCCTCACCCGGCCGCACCACATGTGCACATTCTCATCGCAGCCGCCCTGCATCAGCATGAAGCGGCCGATCTTTTCCATCCGGTCGGGGATGAGGCCGGTTTCCTCGCGCAATTCGCGCTCGGCGGCGGGCAGCGGTTCCTCGCCGGGTTCGAGCAGGCCGGCGGCGCATTCCAGCACCACCGGTGTCATGCCGGCGGCGAGAGCGGGGAGGCGGAATTGCTCGATCAGCGCCAGCCGGTCTGTCCATGGGTCATAGGGCAGCACCACCACCGCCTGGCCGCGGCGCCACAGCTCCCATGTCAGCTCGGGTGAGCGGGTGCCATCGAAGCGTTCATGGCTGAAGCGCACCTTTTGCAGGGTGAAGCGGCCGGTCCAGGCGATGCTGTCCTCATGCACTTCGAGCCCGGGATGGGGCGGCACCGGCGGCGCTTTTGGAGGTCTGGCATTCATGCGGCGCTGACCGTAACCTCCACCGCATCGCCCGTCCATGAGCACCCAGAGCCAAGCCCGCCGCGCCATCCTGCTCGTCATGGGGGCTGCGATGCTGTTTGCCTGCGCTGCGGCCTGTGTGAAGGCGCTGCAGGGTGGCATTCCGCTGGCCCAGGTGGTGCTGGCGCGCAGCGTCTTTGCGCTGCCGGTGATGCTGCCGCTGGTCTGGCGGGCGGGGGGCTGGCAGGCGCTGCGCACCAACAACCCGATGGGCCATGGCGGGCGGATTCTCTGGGGGCTGATCGGCATGGCCGGCGCCTTCCATGGCTATGCCACGCTGCCGCTGGCCTCGGTCACCGCCTTGGGCTTTGCCATGCCGCTGTTTCTGACCCTGCTGGCGGTGCCGCTTTTGGGCGAGAGCATTGACCGCCGGCGGCTGGGTGCTGTGCTGGTGGGGTTTTTGGGCGTGCTGGTGATGTTGCGGCCGAGTGGCGGTGGGCCCGGGCAATGGCCGGATTATGCCGCGGTGCTGGTCGCGACGCTGGCCTGGGCGCTGGCGATGATCTCCATCCGCCGGATGGGCGAGGCGGGCGAATCGGGGGTGACCATTGTGGCCTGGTTCGCCATTGGCTGCTCGGCGATTTCGGCGGTGTTTGCCTGGCCAGTCTGGGTCTGGCCGGGGGCGGAGCAATGGGCGCTGCTGGCCGGGGTGGGGCTGATTTCGGCGGTAGCGCAATTGCTGATGACCGAGGCCTATCGGCGGGGCGACACCACCCTGGTGGCACCCTTTGAATATTCCGGCATTGTGTGGACGACGCTCTTGGGCATGCTGGTTTGGGCCGAGGCGCCGGATGGCTATGACGCGCTGGGCATCGCCATCCTGGTGGGCTGCGGGCTGTATATCTGGCGGATCAAGGCGTGAAGCGCAGCACCTGGCGCCAGACCCGCAGGAAATTGCCGCTCCACAAAAGGCCGATCTCCCGCGCGCCATAGCCGCGCTTGAGCAATTCCAGGGTGATCGCCTCGCATTGCGCCGCATTGGCCCAGCCGGCGACCGCGCCGCCGCCATCGAAATCGCTGCTGATGCCAACATGGTCGAGGCCGATGCGGGCCACGGCGTGATCAATATGATCGACCAGATCGGCCACATCGGCCTGCGCCGGCGCATTGGGTGGCGGTGATTTCAGGAAGGCTGGCACGGCGGTGATCTGTGCGAGGCCGCCGCAGGCGCGCAGCGCATCCAACTGCTCGTCATCGAGGCCGCGCGGATGCGGGCAGAGCGCGACACAGGCGGTGTGGGTGGCCACCACCGGCGTGCGGGAGATTTGCGCCGCCCGCAGCATGCCCGATTTGGCGACATGGCTGACATCGACCATCAGGCCCTGGCGGTTCATCTCCGCCACCGCCGTCTCGCCAAAGGCGGAAAGCCCGCCATGCTCGCTGGGGGCATCGCCCAGATTGGCCTTGGGCCGGGCGCTGTCGGAAATCTCGTTATGGCCGTCATGGGTCAGCGTCAGATACACCGCGCCCAGCGCCCGCCAGGCGGCGATGCGGCTGAGGTCGTGGCCCATGGCATAGCCATTCTCCACCGCACTCAGCACCGCCGTATCGCCGGCGGCGAAGCAGGCCTCCAGCGCATCGGGGGTGGCGCAGAAGCGGGTGCCAGGGGCGGTGGCGCGATTGCGGATATGCTGCAGCATGGCCTCGGCCCGGACTGTCGCCTGGGCATGGCCTGAGGCGTCGCGCCGGCCCTGGGGCACATAGGCGATGAAGATGGCGGCGCTCATCTGGCCCTGGCGCATTTTTGGCAGGTCCACCAATTGGCGGGTTTCCTGCGTCCAATCCGGGGTTTCCGGCCAGCGGATGTCGATATGGGTGTCGAGCACCAGTGTCTTTGCGTGAATCGCGTTCATCCGCCCCAGCCCTTCATGAAACGCTCCAGCAGCGCACCCAGATGATCCACCGCATAGCCCCCCTCCTGACAAATGGCGGCGGGCAGGCCGAGGCCGGCGATGGCGGCGCCGGCGCGGGCAAAACCCTCGGCGGTGACGCGCAGCGAGGCCAGCGGCTCATGCTCGGAGGCGTCAAAGCCCAGCGCCACCACCAGCGCATCGGGGCGGAAGGCCCGAAGCCGGGCCAGCGCGGCATTGAGGGCCTCGAGCCAGACCGCATCGCCGCTGCCCATGGTGAGCGGCAGGTTCAGGTTTTCGCCACAGCCCACCTCGCCGGCAAAACCGACATGCCAGGGGTAGTAGAAATGCGGGTCGCCATGGATCGAGATGGTCAGCACATCCGCCCGGTCCCAGAATATTCCCTGGGTGCCATTGCCGTGATGGCTGTCGATATCGAGCACGGCGACGCGCGCCGCGCCGGCATCGCGCAGCGCCTGGGCCGCCAGGGCCGAATTATTGATATAGCAATGCCCGCCGGCACGCGCGGCATAGGCATGATGCCCGGGCGGGCGGCAGAGCGCATAGGCTGAGCGGCCGGCGGCAGCCTCGGCCGCGGCGGCGAGCGCGCAGCCCAGGGCGGAGAGCGAGGCGGCCCATGTCTGCGGCCCGATGGGGCAGGCGGCATCGGCGGAATAGCGCCCGGCCTGGGCGATGATATGGCTCACCTGGGTGGTGGATTGCGCCAGCATCTCCGGCGTGGGGTGCATATTGGCCACCACCTCGGGGCCGGAATCGGCCAGGGCGGACCATTGCGCCGAGGCGGTTTGCAGGAATTCCAGGTAATCCCTGCTGTGCAGGCGGGCGGCATCGGCCAAGCTGGCAGGGGTTGGGATATCGGGGGTGATGCCCAGCGCGGCCAGGCCTGCGCGCAGGCTGGCCGCGCGGGCGGGGATTTCGAAATTCGACCGCACCACCCCCTTTGTCAGGAAGAATTGCGGGTCGTGAAGGGCTTCGTCGGGGTGGGCAAAGGCGCGCATGGCGGGAGGCTAGCACCGGCGCGGCCTTGCGCCATACTCGGTGCCATGATTCCGCTCGACCCCGGCGCCCGGCGCGCCATCCTCCAGGCCTGTGATGGGCTGCGTGATGCCACTTTGGACAGCCTGTACCGCCTGGTGCGCTGCCCCAGCACCTTGGGCAATGAGGCCTCCGCCCTCGATGAAATGGCCCGACAATATGAGGCGCTGGGCCTCATGCCGCGCCGCATTCCGACGGTGCCGAACGGGGATGCGATCTTCTCGCCGCCGCTGATTCCCTATGAGGGGCGCGACAATGTGGTGGCAGTGCATCACCCGCGCGTGGCGCGGGGCCGGTCCCTGGTGTTGCAGGGCCATGTCGATGTGGTGCCCGAGGGGGCGGCGGATATGTGGGCCAGCCCCCCCTATGCGCCGGAGATTCGCGGCGGGCGGATTTATGGCCGTGGTGCGGGGGATATGAAGGGCGGTATCGCCGCCTATCTCATGGCCTTTGCGGCGCTGCGCCAGGCCGGGCTGCAACCCGCGGCCGAGGTGCAGATGCATGCGGTGATCGAGGAGGAATGCACCGGCAATGGCGCCGCCGCCTGCCTGCTCGCCTTGCCGAAATGCGATGCGGTGATCATCCCTGAGCCCGGCCCGGGGGTGGAGGCTCTCTATACCTGCGAGGTTGGTGTCGTCTGGGCCTGGGTGACGGTGAGTGGCCGCCCGGCCCATGTGCGCGACATGCAGGCGGGGCTGAATGCCATTGAGGCCGCCAATATCATCGCCGGCGCCTTCAAGGATTACGAGAATGAGCGCAACCGGGCGGAGAATATTCATCCGGTGTTTCATGGCGTGAACCATCCGGTGAATATAAATCTGGGCACCATCGAGGGCGGCGAGTGGAATTCCTCCGTCGCCACGCGCTGCCGGATTGGCCTGCGGGTGGGGGTGATGCTGGGCTATTCGGCGGCGCAGACCCGGGCCGATATCGAGGCGCTGGTGGCCCGGGCGGCGCAGCATGAGCGGCTGCGCGGTGCCACCATCAAGCTGGAATTCAAGGGTTTCATGGCTGAGGCCTGCGCCTTCGACACCGAGGCTGATATCGTGAAGCTGGCGCGGCGCAGCTATGCCGAGGCCACGGGTGGGCAATTGCGCGACTATCCCGCCACCGGCCTGACCGATGGCCGGCATTTCGTGCTCCATCAGGGCACGCCGGCGGCGGTGTTCGGCCCCGATGCGCAGGATATTCACGGCATTGATGAGAGCGTGGGGGTGGAGAGCATTCATGGCTGCACCCGGGCCATTGCGCTGGCCATGGCGGAATGGTGTGGGGTGGAGACATTGGCGGGGAGCCCAGAATAATGACCAATATCCCGCTCAGCGGCGCCCGCCTCTGGGATAGCCTGATGCAGATGGCGCAGATCGGCGGCACGCCCAAGGGCGGCTGCAACCGTCAGACGCTGACCGAACTGGATGGCCAGGGCCGCCATTTGCTGGCGCGCTGGGCCGCCGAGGTGGGCTGCAGCCTGACCGTGGACCGACTTGGCAATATGGCGCTGCGGCGCGAGGGCAGCGAGCCCGGCCGCAAGCCGGTGGCCTTTGGCAGCCATCTCGATACCCAGCCCACCGGCGGCAAATTTGATGGTATTCTGGGCGTGCTGGCCGGGCTTGAGATCATGCGCGCCTTGCATGAGGCCGGCGCCACCACCCGCGCCCCCCTGCTGCTGATCAATTGGACCAATGAGGAGGGGGCGCGCTTCTCGCCGCCGATGATGGGCAGCGGCGGCGCCATGGGTATTTTTCCGGAAGCGGAGGTGCTGTCCAAGACCGATACCGATGGCGTGGTGTTCGGCCAGGCGCTCTCGGCCATTGGCTGGGCCGGCACGGCGGAGCCCTCAGCCCTGGCCGATTGCGCCGCCTATCTCGAATTGCATATCGAGCAGGGCAAGCTGCTGGAGGATGGCGGCCATGATATTGGCGTGGTCACCCATGCGCTGGCCCAGCGCTGGTATGAGGTGACGGTAACGGGTGAGGAAGCCCATGGCGGCAGCCCCATGGCCAGTCGGCGCGATGCGCTGATGGGTGCGGCGGGGCTGATTGCGGCGGTGGAGGAGGTGGCGCTCGCCACCATCGCCCCCAGCGGTGAGCCGGGGCGGGGCACGGTGGGGCAGGTCACGATTTATCCCTCCTCGCGCAATATCACCCCCAGCCGGGTGTGGTTCTCCATCGATACCCGCCATGGCGACCCTGATTGCCTCGATGCCATGGGGGCGGCGCTGCGGGCGCGGGCGGCGGAGATTGCGGCTGCCCGGCATCTGAGCATCACGGTGGAGGATTTTTGGTACAGCCCGCTCACGCCCTTTGATGCGCGCCTGGTGCAGCGCTGCCGCGATGCCGCCACCGCGCGCGGGTTGAACTGGCGCGATATCCCCACCGGTATCGGCCATGATGCGGTCTATGTCGCCCGCCGCGTGCCCACGGTGATGCTCTTCACCCCCTGCCATGGCGGGTTGAGCCACCATGAGGCGGAGAGCATTTCGCCCGAATGGGCAGAGGCGGGTTTGCGGGTTTTGGCCGATGCGGTGATCGCCACGGCGAATGAGGATATCTGAGATGCGCATAGCGATTGGCGGCTTCCTGCATGAAAGCCATTCCTTTGCCCCCCGGCCCACCGGCTGGCGGCAATTTTTTGAGGCTGGCGGCTTTCCCAATCTGCAATATGCCGCTGCGATGATCGATACACTGCGCCCGCTCTCGGTGCCCGCGGGGGGCGCGATTGCGGTGGCTGAGGCGGCGGGGGCGGGGATCGTGCCCTTGGTGTGGTGCTTCGCCAATCCGGCCGGGCCGGTGACGCGTGAGGCGTTTGAGCGCATCGCCGGCATCATGCTGGCCGAACTCTCCCATGCGCTGGAGGCGGGCCCGCTGGATGGCGTTTATCTTGACCTGCATGGCGCCATGGTCAGTGATGATTTTCCCGATGCCGAGGGCGAATTGCTGCGCCGGGTGCGCGCCGTGGTCGGCCCCGATATCCCCATCACCGCCAGCCTCGACCCGCATGCCAATATGACGGCGCAGATGGTGGCGCTGAGCGATGCGCTGGTGCCCTTCCGCACCTATCCGCATGTGGATATGCGCGATGCCGGCGCCCAGGCGATGCGGCTGCTGCTGCGCCTGGTGGGCGGCGAGCCACGTTGGGCCAAGGCGTTTCGTGAGGTGGATTTCCTGGTGCCGCTCACCAGCCAATGCACGCTGGTGGAGCCGATGGCCGGGGTGATGGAGACCCGGGCGCGGCTGGGCGAGGGCGTGGTGGAACTCGCCTATTGCTTTGGCTTTCCCTATGCCGATTTCCCCGGCTGTTCCCAGGCCATCGCCGCTTATGGCGAGAATGCCGAGGCCGCGGCTGATGCCCTGCTGGCCGAGATCAATGCGCGTGAGGCGCAATTCATGGGCGGCGTCATGCCGGCGGCCGATGCGGTGCGCGAGGCCATGCGAATCGCCGCCACCGCCACCCGCCCGGTGGTGATTGCCGATACCCAGGACAATCCGGGCGGCGGCGGCCATGGTGATACCACCGGCCTGCTGGCCGAATTGATCGCCCAGAATGCGCAAGGCGCGGTGCTGGCGGTGATGAATGACGCCGAGAGTGCTGCTGCCTGCCACGCGGCCGGGCTGGGGGCCACGCTCAGCCTTTCATTGGGTGGCCGCAGTGACGGCGTGCCGCTGGCGGTGACCGGCGTGGTGGAGGTGCTGAGCGAGGGCAATTTCACCCTCTCTGGCCCGATGGGCGCAGGCAATCCGGCCGGGCTTGGCCCTTCAGCGCTGCTGCGGGTGGCGCCGGGCGTGCGGGTGGTGGTGGTCTCGCGCAAAATGCAGGCGCATGACCAGGAGGTGTTCCGCTTCCTGGGCGTGGAGCCGGCGGCGCAGAAGATCGTGGCGGTGAAGTCCAGCGTGCATTTCCGGGCGCATTTTCAGCCCATGGCCGAGACGGTGCTGGTGGCCGCAGCGCCCGGGCCGGTGGTGGCTGACCCGGCGACGCTGCCCTTTACCAATCTGCGCCCCGGCTTGCGGTTGCGGCCGGGGGATAATCGGCGTTTCGGCGGCTGAGCCGCCGGGGGTTTCGCCTCAGAGGCGGCCCTGATTGCCGCCGCGCGAGGAGCCGAATTCCACCACCGCAGCGCCGGAAGCGGCTTCCACTTCCCTGATCCGCGGCAGGCTGGTGAGCCGGCCGATCAGGTTGGGGCCATAGGCGGCCAGGGCGGCTTCGGCAGCGGCACGGTTACCGCTGCTCAACTCGCGCACCGCGATCCGCAGGTCATTCTCCAGCCGTCTGGAATCGGCCGAAGCCGGGATATTGGCGGCCTGGCGCAAAGCGCGCTGGCCCTCGCGCATGCTGTGGATGGTCTCGAAGCTTGCGGTGGTGGCGAAGCGCGGATTGGTGGTGAAATTGCGGTGGAGATACTCCAACTGCGCCGTACCGAAGCAGGCGGCGATGGGGTTGTCATGCCACAGCGAGGTGTCACCAAAGGCCCGCTGGGCACTAAAAGCTGCGGTCCGCACGCCATCGGCGGCGCCGCGCACAACGTCACCATCGGCGAGCATGAACTCATTATCGGTGACCGGATTCACCGCGCAGGCGGCGAGGGGAAGAAGGAGGAGGAGGCGTCGTGTGTTCAGCATGGGTTAAGCTTAGCAGCCAATGGCGCGTCTGTCTGTTTCCATATGCAACACGCTGTGCCACACCGCGCCCGCGCCATGACAGATGACACACCCAACCCCGCCCTGCTGCCCGCCGGCCTGATCGACGCGCTGCCCCCCGCCGCCGAGCGGGAGGCAGCACTTGTCGAGGCCCTGATGGCGGTCTTTGCCGGGCATGGCTATGAGCGGGTGAAGCCGCCGCTGCTGGAATTCGAGGATTCGCTGCTGGCCGGATCGGGCGCCGCCGTGGCCGAGCAGACCTTCCGGCTGATGGACCCGGTCAGCCAGCGCATGATGGGGCTGCGGGCCGATACCACGCCGCAGATCGCCCGCATTGCCGCAACCCGGCTGGGTGGGCAGGCCCGGCCGCTGCGGCTGTCCTATGCCGGCCAGGTGTTGCGGGTGCGTGGCACCGAGCTTTCGCCCGAGCGCCAGGTGGCCCAGGCGGGTATCGAGATCATTGGCGGCGCGGCGCCCCAGGCCGATGCCGAGGTGGCGTTGGTGGCGGTGGAGGCGCTGCTGGCGGTGGGTGTCAGTGGTCTCTCGCTCGATATCACCCTGCCCACCATGACCCCCCGCCTGCTGGAGGAGGCCGGCCTCAGCGGTGCCGCCGCCACCCGCCTTGCCCGCGCGCTTGACCGCAAGGATGCAGCCGCCGTCGCCACCCTGGCCGAAGGGGCGGGGCCGATCGCTGGGATGCTGCCGGCACTGCTCAATGCCGCCGGCCCTGCCATGGCGGCGCTTGCCGTGCTGCGGGATCTCGCCCTGCCGCCCGGTGCGCGGGCGATTGCCGATAATGCCGCCACCGTGGTGGCCGCCATTCGTGCCGCCGCGCCAGACCTCGCCATCACCCTCGACCCGGCGGAATATCGCGGCTTCCGCTACCATGTGGGCGTGGCCTTCACGATTTATGGCCCCGGCCGCACCGGGGAATTGGCGCGTGGCGGGCGTTACCTCTCGCATCATGATGAGCCGGCGACGGGCATGACGCTCTACCCCGATGCGGTGCGCCGCGCTGCGCAGCCCAGCGCCCCCCGGCTGCGCCTCTTTCTGCCTTTGGGCCATGATGTGGTGGCGGCGCGCGCATTTCGGGCGCAGGGTTACGCCACCGTGGCCGCGCTCTCGGCGGCCGACAGCGCCATCGCCTTGCGCTGCACCCATGAATTGCGCGGCAGCGAGGCCGCGGCGCTGGAGGAACAAGCATAATGGCCAATGTCGCAATCATCGGCGCGCAATGGGGCGACGAGGGCAAGGGCAAGGTGGTGGACTGGCTGGCCAGCCGGGCCGATATCGTCGTGCGCTTCCAGGGCGGCCATAATGCCGGCCATACGCTCGTGGTGGGTGACACCACCTATAAGCTCTCGCTGCTGCCTTCGGGCGTGGTGCGCGGCAAGCTCGGCATCATCGGCAATGGCGTGGTGCTGGACCCCGATGCGCTGTTTTCCGAGATCGACAAGGTGCGCGCCCAGGGGCTTGATGTCGGCCCGCATAATCTGCGCGTGGCCGAAAATACGCCGCTGATTTTGCCGCTTCACCCGGCACTCGACCGCGCGCGGGAAGCGGCGCGCGGCGAGGACAAGATCGGCACCACCGGCCGCGGCATCGGCCCCGCCTATGAGGATAAGGTGGGCCGGCGCTCCATTCGGGTGTGTGACCTGGCGGAGCCGGAGACGCTGAGCGCCAAGCTGGATGAATTGCTGCTGCACCATAATTCGCTGCTGCGCGGGCTGGGTTCGCCGGAATTCGAAAAGCAGCCGCTGCTCGATGCGCTACTGGCCCTGGCGCCGCGCCTGCTGCCCTATGCCGAGGCGGTGTGGGAAACGCTGGACGCCGCGCGCATCGATGGCAAGCGCGTGCTGTTCGAGGGTGCGCAGGCGGTGATGCTCGATGTCGATCACGGCACCTACCCCTATGTCACCAGCAGCAACACGGTGGCGGGCAATGCCGCGGCCGGCGCCGGCGTGGGGCCGAACGCCATTGGCACGGTGCTGGGCATTGCCAAGGCCTATGCCACCCGGGTGGGCAGCGGGCCTTTCCCGTCTGAGCTTTTCGACGAGACCGGCAAGCTGCTGGGCGAGCGCGGCCACGAATTCGGCACGGTGACCGGGCGGCCCCGGCGCTGCGGCTGGTTCGATGCCGCCATGGTGCGTCAGGCGGTGAAGATCGGCGGGGTGAACGGCCTGGTGCTGACCAAGCTCGATGTGCTCGATGGCCTGCCGGAATTGCAGATTTGCGTGGGCTACCGCGTGAATGGCGTGGCGATGAAGCGCCTGCCGGCCGGCATGCGGGCCCAGGCGGCGGCGGAGCCGATTTTTGAGGTGATGCAGGGCTGGGCCGGTTCCACCCGCGGTGCGCGCAGCTATGCCGAATTGCCGGCCGAGGCGGTGAAATATGTCCGCCGTATCGAGGAATTGGTGGAGGCGCCGGTGATGATGCTCAGCACCTCGCCTGACCGGGATGATACGATTGCCTTGCGGGACCCGTTTGCGGGATAGCACCCCGGTCGCAGCCTTGCGCCATGTTCATTGGGCAAGCCCCGGCTGCTCTGGTAAGACGCAACGGGGGCGCCGCGACCCCCGGTATTCGAGGAACCGTCATGCGCCGCATCATCCTGCTCGCCAGCCTGCTCCCAGCCGTTGCCCTGGCGCAGTCCCCGCAATGCTGGATCACCTATCAGGGCTTCCATGACCACGTGCAGCACATCGACCTGGAGATGTGCCCGAACAACACGCCCGATGCCGAGCAGGGCTTCTGCCGCGCCGCCATCTCCGGCGACACGCTGACCATCTACACCTTCCGGCACAACGCGGCCGCCGACACTGCCTGCCTGACCGGCGTGCTGCGCCAGGACCTCAACAGCTTCATGGCCACGCAGGGCGTGACCTTCATCAAGCCTTGAGGCCGATCGCCCTCAACGCCTTTGACATGGCCTGTGTGGGCCACATCCAGCACGGGATGTGGACCCACCCGCGTGATACCAGCGCGAATTACAACCAGCTCTCGCATTGGCTCGGCCTCGCCCGCCTGCTGGAGCGCGGGCTGTTTGATGGCCTGTTTCTGGCCGATGTGCTGGGGATTTATGACGTGCTGGATGGCAGCGCGGATGCCGCCCTGCGTCACGCCGTGCAGGTGCCATTGCTTGACCCGGCGATGATCGTGCCGGCCATGGCCGCCGTCACCACCCATCTGGGTTTCGGTATCACCGCCAATCTCTCCTATGAGGCGCCTTATCTCTTTGCCCGGCGGATGAGCACGCTGGACCATCTGACGAATGGCCGCATCGGCTGGAACATCGTCACCGGCTATCTGGACAGCGCGGCGCGGGCCATGGGGCTGGCAGCCCAGCTCCAGCATGATGACCGCTACGATATGGCCGATGAATACATGGCGGTCGTGGGGAAACTCTGGGAGGAGTCCTGGGATGATGATGCGGTGCTGCGCGAGCGGGGCGGCGCCTTCACCGACCCCGCCCGGGTGCGGGCCATCCATCATCATGGGCGGCAATACCGCATCGATGCGCCGCATCTTTGCGAGCCCTCGCCGCAGCGCACGCCGGTGCTCTATCAGGCCGGCGCTTCGCCACGCGGGTTGGCCTTTGCGGCGCGGCACGCCGAATGCGTGTTTATGAATGGTGGGCCGCCGGCGGTGGTGGGGCAGGGCATTGCCCGGCTGCGGGGATTGGGCGGGCGGCCGAAGAAGGTGTTTGTCGGCGCCACCCTGGTGCTAGGCCGCACCGATGCTGAAGCCGCGGACAAGCTGGCGGAATACCGGGCGCATTCCTCGGTGGAGGGCGCGCTGGCCCATGCCGCGGCCTCGCTGGGGCTGGATTTCAACCGCTTTGGCCTTGATGAGCCGATCACCGCCCAGAGCAACGCGATCCAGTCCAATGTCACCGCCATGGCGCGGGCCATGGGCGGCACGCTCACCCGGCGGGGGCTGATCGACCAGTTCATCCTGGGCAGCCGGCAGAAGCCGATTGTGGGCAGCGCCGAGCGTGTGGCGGAGACGTTGATCGCCTATGCCGCCGAATCAGGTGCGGATGGGTTCAACCTCTCCCGCACCGTCTTCCCGGAATGCCTGGAGGATGTGGTGCAATTGCTCATTCCGGCGCTGCAGGAACGTGGCGCCTATAAGCGGGAATATGCTGCCGGGACTTATCGCGAAAAGCTGTTCGGGCCAGGGGCACGATATATCGCGCGCTACTCGACCTCGTCTTCCTCGCCCAATGGCTTGCCCGGCACCGCATAGCTCTCGGTGAACCAGCGGCCGAGATCGACCTGGCGGCAGCGTTCCGAACAAAATGGCCGCAGCGGCGCGGGTGCGGCGGGTTTGCGGCAGATCGGGCAGGGTTTTGCTTCACTCGGCATCGGTGATCCCGCTTTCGCCAGGTGTCAGGGTCAGGGCATGACCGGCGGCGCGTTCATATTCCACCAGGGCCTCGGGCAGCGCGCGCAGGGCCGCTAGCAAGGCCGGAGGGGCATGCAGCGCCAGGCGGCGATGTGGCGCGTGGGCGGCCTCACGTCCCGCGATTCGCAGCAGGGCGAGGCCTGGGGTGAGGGGTCCGGCCAGGGTCTCGGAAAGCGGGGGATGGATGCGGGCGCGGCGCAGCTCAAACAGGCCCAGCGGCCCGGTGCCGAGGCATTCCGCCAGACGGTCAGGCGCCAGGGCCTCGCGCAGCGCGGGTTCGAGCGCCGCGCGGTCTCGCGCCGCCATGCCGGCAGCGTCGATAAGAATACCGCCGGCGCAATTGCGCAGCCTGATCTGCCGTGCCGCCTCGCGCAGGGCGGCGGCGTTCAGCGCCTGGGTGGCCGTGCGGTCGGCGCCGGCATGGCTGCCGGCATCGACATCGATTGCGGTGAGCGCATGGGTGGTCTGGATGATCAGCCGACCGCCGCCTTCCAGGGGAAGGCTGGGCGAGGCCAGGGCTTCGAATTCGGCCTCGATCTCGTCATCAAAGGCGCGGGCGACCAGGCGGGCGCCGAGTCGGGCGGCCTCGGTCGCGTCATCGGCGAGAATCTGTGCCTGGGGGTAGGCGGCGCGCAGCCGCATGGCCGCATCCGGCCCGCGCTCGATCAGCCCCGGCTGGGTGGCGGCCAGCGGCGGCGCGCGCTTGACCGAGACCCGTGGGCCCTTCGCACCTTGCGCCGCGCGGGTGACGCGCACCACCAGCAGGCGGCCTTCTTGCACCACCTCGCGCAGCGGGCGGCGGGAGAGGCTGGCCTCGGATTCCGGCAGAAAGCCGGTCTGGCCGTCGGGCAGGGTGAGAAAGGCCCCGGCCATGGCGGGGGCAACGGCGGAGACATGCGCGGCCAGGACATCGCCCACGCCATCGGGCCGCGCCGGGCGCTCCACCCAGGCCTCGGTCACGACATCATCGAGGATGAGGGCCACGCGCCGCTCGCCCGGCGAACGGCTGACGCGGATGATCGCCTGGACCGGGCTTTCGGGCCGTGTATCGGCAGCGACGCTCATGGCCGCAGCCACCCCACCCCGCGTAGCAATTGCGCCGTTTCGAATAGCGGCAGGCCGACGATATTGGACCAGGAGCCGGACATGAAGCGCACCCAGGCCTCGGCACTGCCCTGGATGGCGTAGCCGCCGGCCTTGCCCTGCCATTCTGTGCCGTCGAGATAGGCCTCGATCTGCGCTGTGGTCAGGCGCTGGAAGGCGACGACGGAGGTGACGAGGCGGGTGCGCAGCTTTTGCCCGGGAACCGCCAGGGCCACGCCGGTATGCACCCGGTGGCGCCGGCCTGAGAGCATGGTGAGGAAGGCGCGGGCCTCGGCCGCATCGGCGGGTTTGCCCAGGATACGGCGCCCCACGCCCACCACGGTATCAGCCGCCAGAACTAGGGCCTCGGGCGAGGCCATGGCCCCGGCCTTCAGCGCGCAAAGGCGCTCAGCCAGCTTATGCGGCAATTCGGCGGGCAATGGAGTCTCGTCCAAATCGGCCGGGCGGATCGCCTGGGGCACCACGCCAATCCTGGCCAAAAGCTCCAGCCGCCGCGGGCTGGCGGAGGCGAGGACGAGCGGTAGGCCGGTTACTTGAAGCGAAATGTGATGCGACCCTTGGTCAGGTCGTAGGGTGTCATCTCGACATTCACCCGGTCCCCCGCCAGCACGCGGATGCGGTTCTTGCGCATCTTGCCGGAGGTATGGGCGAGCACCAGGTGCTCATTGTCCAGCTTGACCCGGAACATGGCGTTGGGAAGCAACTCCATGACCTGACCGCTGAATTCGATCATGTCCTCTTTAGACATACGCGCTCATTGTCGAACAACCTTGCTGGATTTGGGCGAAAAGCGCCCGCGAATAGGGGATTGCGTCGCGCCCATCGGGGCCGCGTCGCCCGCAACATGGTTCTGTCGGCTCTCCAGGTCAAGTCAGGTGAGGCGGAGCGCCACGCTTTGGCCATGGGCGGTAAGGCCCTCGGCCTCGGCCAGGGCGACGGCAGCGGGGCCGATGGCCCGCAAACCTTCCTGCTCGGCCGCCACCCAGGTGGTGCGCTTGAGGAAGTCAAACACCGATAATCCCGAGGCGAAACGCGCAGAACGCCCGGTGGGCAGCACATGGTTGGGGCCAGCGACGTAATCGCCCAGCGCCTCGGGGCACCAGCGGCCCAGGAAGGCGGCCCCCGCATGGCGGATCTGGCCGAACAGCGCGGCGGGTTCCGCCGTCATGATCTGCAGATGTTCAGGGGCGAGGCGGTTGGTCAGTGCCACCGCCTCATCCCAGTCGCGCACCAGCACAATTGCGCCATGCGCGGCCCAGCTGGCCGCGGCGATGGCCCGGCGCGGCAGGGTGAGAAGGGCTGCCTCGACAGCCGCGGCCACGGCGGCGGCAAAGCCGGCATCATCGGTGATCAGGATGCTCTGCGCCGCCTCGTCGTGCTCGGCCTGGGCGAGCAAATCCATCGCGACATGGGCGGGGTCATTATCGGCATCGGCCAGCACCACCACCTCAGAGGGGCCGGCGATGCTGTCGATGCCCACCCGGCCAAAGACCTGGCGCTTGGCCTCGGCCACATAGGCATTGCCCGGGCCGACGATGCGGTCCACCGCGGCGATACTCTCTGTGCCCCAGGCCATGGCGGCCACAGCCTGGGCGCCGCCGACGCGGAACACCTCCGTCACACCCGCACGCCTGGCTGCCGCCAGCACCAGCGGGTTGAGCAGCCCGCCGGGGGTGGGCACGCACATGCACACCCGCCCCACCCCGGCCACGCGGGCGGGAATGGCGTTCATCAGCACCGAGGAGGGATAGGCCGCCTTGCCGCCGGGCACATAGAGCCCCACCGCATCCAGCGCGCCCCAGCGCATGCCCAGGCTCAGCCCCGCCGGGTCATTGAGGGTGATATCGGCGGGGAGTTGGGCGCGGTGGAAAGCCTCGATCCGTGCCGCCGCCAGATCGAGCGCGGCCAGAAGGTCGGGCGCGATGGCGGCCTCAGCCTCGGCCAATTCATCGGCGGTGACGCGCAGCAGGCCGGGCTGCCAGCCATCGAAGCGGGCGGTATAGTCCACCAGCGCGGCATCGCCACGGGCGCGGATGGCAGCGATGATCTCAGCCACCGCACCACCCACGGCAGCGGTGGTCTCGCGCGCCTCATCGAGCAGGGCGGCGAAATCGGCCTCGAAGCCGGGGTCGCGCGTGTTCAGATGCTTCACGCTATGGCGTCCCGGAAGCGGGCCAGCAGGGCGCCGATGCGCTCGGGCATGGTCTTGAGCGCCGAGCGGTTGACGATGACGCGTGAGGTGATTTCGGCGATCACCTCGGTCTCATGCAGGCCATTGGCCTTGAGGGTGGCACCGGTGGCTACGAGGTCAACAATCACCTTGGACAGGCCGAGCGCCGGGGCCAATTCCATGGCGCCGTTGAGATGCACCACCTCGGCCTGTACCCCGCGCGCGGCGTAGTGTTTGCGGGCGATATTGGGGTATTTTGTGGCCACGGCGATCCGCGACCAGCGGGAGGGGTCATCGGCGGGCGCATCCACCGGCCCGGCCACCGAAACCCGGCAATAGCCGATGCCCAGATCCAGCGGTGCGTAGATTTCCTGATAGTCGAATTCCATCAGCACATCGCCGCCGCAGACGCCGATCTGCGCTGCGCCATGCGCCACGAAGGTTGCGACATCGAAGGGGCGGACGCGGATGACATCCACCGCCGCATCCTCGGTTTCGAAGCGCAGGCGGCGGCTGTCTTCATCGGCGCAATCGGCGGCCGGGGTGAGGCCGGCGCGTTTGAGCACCGGCATCAGCTCCTTCAGGATGCGGCCCTTGGGCAGGGCCAGCACCAGCGGCTGGGTGGTGGCCATGATGGTGGGGGAGGGGAGGGGCTGGTCCATGGTGGTGTTACCTGGGGGCCTGGGATGATAGGGCGATGCTCATGCCAGCCGCTCGATATCGGCGCCCACGGCGGCCAGTTTTTCCTCCAGCCGCTCATAGCCGCGGTCGAGGTGATAGACGCGGTTGACCACTGTCTCGCCCTGCGCGGCGAGGCCGGCCAGCACGAGGGAGACCGAGGCGCGCAAATCGGTGGCCATCACCGGCGCGCCTGAGAGTTTTTGCACGCCGCGCACAATGGCCGAGGCGCCATGCACATTGATGCGAGCACCCATCCGCGCCAGCTCGGGCACATGCATGAAGCGGTTTTCAAAGATGGTCTCGGTCACCATAGAGGCGCCCTGTGCCACGCACATCAGCGCCATGAACTGCGCCTGCATATCGGTGGCAAAACCGGGGAAGGGCTCGGTGACGACATCCACGCCATGCAGGCCGTTCATGCGCGCAATGCGCAGGCCCGCCGGTTCCTCATTCACGCCCACGCCGGCCTCGCGCAGCACCCGCGCCACGGCGCCCAGATGGTCCAGCCGGGCGCCCTGCAAGAATACCTCGCCACCGGTGATGGCAGCGGCGCAGGCATAGGTTCCGGCTTCGATGCGGTCCATCACCACCGGATGGGTGGCGCCGGTCAGCGCGGCCACGCCGGTGACCCGCAGCCTATCGGTGCCGATGCCCTCGATCCGCGCGCCCATGCGTATCAGGCAAAGGGCGAGATCCTCGATCTCCGGCTCGCGCGCGGCATTGACCAGTTCGGTCTCGCCATCGGCGAGGGTGGCGGCCATCAGCAGGTTCTCGGTGGCGCCCACGCTGACGACTGGGAAGATGATGCGCGCGCCCTTCAGGCCGCCGGCTGGGGCGCGGGCCTCGATATAGCCAGCCTCGACGGTGATGGTGGCGCCCATCGCCTCCAGGCCCTTCAGGTGAAGGTCCACCGGCCTGGTTCCGATGGCGCAGCCGCCGGGCAGCGAGACGCGGGCCACGCCGTGGCGGGCCACCAGCGGTCCCAGCACCAGCACCGATGCGCGCATTTTCCGCACAATATCGTAGGGCGCCTCATTGCCCGTGGCGGGCCCGGCCAGGGCCAGCGTGCGGGCCGCCTTGTCATGCACGACATCCATGCCGAGATGCTGCAGCAGCGCCGTCATCGTCGCCACATCGGCCAGGTTGGGCACATTCTGTAGATGAAGGGGGGAGCCGGCCAGCAGTGCCGAGGGCATCAGCGCCAGGACGGCATTCTTCGCGCCGGAGACGGAGATGCTGCCCGATAGCGGCTTGCCGCCGCGGATGCGAATGCGGTCCATGTCTCAGCCGAGCCCCATGATGGCGCGATGTGGGGGGGCGCACCGCTTGGTTGTTTGATAGGCCATGGCTCAGAGCCTCGGCAAGGCGACGCCGCGCTGGCCCATGTATTTTCCAGCGCGGTCGGCATAGCTCACCTCAGGGGCGCTTTCGCCCTTGAGGAAGAGGAACTGGCAAATGCCTTCATTGGCATAGACCCGGGCGGGCAGCGGCGTGGTGTTGCTGATCTCGATGGTCACCTGGCCCTCCCATTCGGGTTCCAAGGGCGTGACATTCACGATCAGGCCGCAGCGGGCATAGGTGGATTTGCCGAGGCAGATCACCAGCACATCGCGCGGGATGCGGAAATACTCGATGGTCGAGGTCAGCACGAAGGAATTGGGCGGGATGATGCAAACCGGGCCGGTGCGGGTGACGAAACCCGTCTCCGAGAAGGCTTTGGGGTCCACCACCGCATTATCGACATTGGTGAAAACTTTGAATTCATCCGCTGCCCGGGCGTCATAGCCGAAGGAGGAGAGGCCGTAGCTGATCACGCCCTCGCGCTTTTGGTTCTCCACGAAGGGCTCGATCATGCCGTGATCGGTCGCCATGCGACGGATCCAGTGGTCGGGCATGATGGGCATGGGGCGGAATCCGGCCTTGGGCTAGGGTTGGGAGGCAGGGTCTAGACCAGCCGGGGGGTAGGGGCAACGGCGCCGCCATCGCGGCGGCCATGCGCGGGACTAGGTCTTGTCGGGGGCTTTTTCGCGCGGGGCGGGTTCGGGGCTGGGCGGAGGCGGCTCTTCCTCGCGGGCGCGGGCCTGTTGCTTGCGGCGCTTGAGATTGTCCCGCAGGGCCTGGGCCAGGCGGGCCTCGCGTTTTGGGTCGTGCGGATGGGCTGGCATGGGAGGCTGGCGGCCGTTAGCCCGCAATCGCCAGGGCAGCCAGCATCACAAGCCCAAGGCCGATGCGGTACCAGCCAAACGGCGTGAAGCCGATGCGCCCGATAATGGCGATGACCGCGCGCACCACCAGCAAGGCCACCACGAAGGCCGTGACGAATCCGATAACGATCTGCCCCAGCCCATCGAGCGAAAGTTCATGGCGGGCCTTCAGCAGCGAATAGGCCGAAGCGGCGAGCATGGTGGGAATGGCCAGCACGAAAGAGAATTCGGCCGCGGCCCGGCGATCCACCCCGCAGAGCAGGGCGGTGATGATGGTCGCCCCCGAGCGCGAGGTGCCCGGGATCATCGCCAAGGCCTGGCCGAAGCCCACCAGAAGCGCGGTCAGCGGCCCGATCTCGGCCACCGAATGGATGCTGGGGGTCAGCACCCGCCGCTCGATGAGAATAATGACAATGCCGCCCAGGATGAGCGCCACGCTCACCACCCAGGGGTTGAACAGCAGGCCGGTGATGGTGGAATGCAGCGTCGCCCCCAGCACCATCGCCGGCAGGAAGGCGAGCAGGATATTGGTGGCATAGAAGCGTTCCGCCGTGCGCGGCCGCCACATGCCCAAACCCACCGCCAGCAGCCTTCGCCAATAGATCACCACCACGGCGAGGATGGCGCCGAGTTGGATGGCGATTTCGAAGACTTTGCCGGGCGGGCCCCTAAAGCCGATGGCATGGCCCAGCAGGATCAGGTGCCCGGTGGAGGAGATGGGGAGAAACTCGGTCAGCCCCTCGATAATGCCCATGAGGAGCGCGGCAAGCAGGGGGTGCGATTCCATCCCGCTCTTCTAGGCCCGCGCCCCTGGCTTCGAAAGGGGCGGCTTACTGCTGCGCCGCCGCGGTGAAGGCGAAATTGTCGAAGCTGTTTTCGCTGACGCGGTGCCACTGGAACATCTCGCCGCGATAGGCCCTGTAGCTGTCCATGATGGTCTTGAACCGCGCATTGCGGCTGCCGAGGTCGCCGACCATCTCCTCATTGGCGCGCCAGGCGGCCTGGAGGATTTCGCGCGGCCAGAAGCGCAACTGCGCGCCAGCGGCGATGAGGCGGCGCAGCGCCTGGGGGTTCAGGTGGTCATAACGCGCCACCATGTCGCTATCAGCCTCGGCGCAGGCCAACTCGATGGCGTGCTTATAGAGGTCCGGCAGGGCATTATAGGCGCGGATATTGCTCATGAAATGCAGCCGGGCGCCGGGTTCCCAGAAGCCGGGTGCATAGTAGAACCGTGCCACGCGCACGTAATTCGCGCGCTCATCATCATGCGGGCCGACGAATTCGGCGGCATCGATCACGCCGCGCTCCAGGCTGGGATAGATATCGGCCGGCGCGGTCAGCACCGGGGCGGCGCCCAGCCGGGTGAAGAGTTGGCCGGCGAGGCCGGTGATGCGGAATTTCAGGCCCTGAAGGTCGGACAGGCTGCGGATCTCATTGCGGAACCAGCCGCCCATTTGCGCCCCGGTATCGCCCGCGGTATGGCCGATGATGTTGTATTCACGGAATAAATCCGCCGCCAACTGGTTGCCGCCGCCAAAGCGTGTCCAGGCCGTCATCTGCCGGGTGTTCAGGCCGAAGCTCATGGCAGTGAAGGGGGCGAAGGCGATGTCCTTGCCGATGTAATAATAAGCGGCGGTATGCCCGGCCTCGATCGTGCCGGCCTGGACCGCGTCGAGCACCTGCAAACCGCCGACGATTTCACCGGCTGGGAAGGTGGTGATGCGGAATTTATTGTCGGTGAGCTGGGCGACCCGGGCGGCGATACGCTCCATGGTGCCGTAGAGCACGTCGAAGACGCGCGGGAAGGAGCTGGCAGCCCGCCAGCGCACCTCTGGCGTGGCGCTCTGTGCCAGGGCGGGGGTGGCGAGGGCGGCGGCCGAGAGGGCGGCGGGGCCCAGCAGGTTGCGGCGATCCATGATGCGTTATCTCCCGGAGGTAGTGACCGGGCGGGATATACGGCAATCGGAAGAAAGGAAAAGGGGTTGATGGCCGCAGGCGCATCATCGCGCGATGGCAAGGAAGACGGCCAAAGCCGTCTTCCTCGCGCCGCGATCAGTAGCGGTAGGCTTCGGCCTTGAAGGGGCCTTCGCTCGGCACGCCGATATAGCTGGCCTGGTCGGCCCGCAGCTTGGTCAGCTTCGCGCCCACCTTGTCGAGATGCAGCATGGCCACCTTCTCATCGAGGTGCTTGGGCAGCACATAGACCTTGTTCTCGTACTTGCCGGGGTTGGTCCACAGCTCGATCTGCGCGATCGACTGGTTGGTGAAGGAGGCCGACATGACGAAGGAGGGGTGGCCGGTGGCATTGCCCAGATTCACCAGGCGGCCTTCGGAGAGCAGGATAATGCGCTTGCCGTCGGGGAACTCGATCTCATCGACCTGCGGCTTCACATTGTCCCACTTGTAGTTCTTCAGGGCGGCGACCTGAATTTCGCTGTCGAAATGGCCAATATTGCAGACGATGGCGCGGTGCTTCATCGCCCGCATGTGGTCGGCGGTGATGACATCCACATTGCCGGTGGCGGTGACGAAGATGTCGGCCGTCGGCGCCGCCTCTTCCATGGTGACGACCTGGTAGCCTTCCATCGCGGCCTGGAGGGCGCAGATCGGGTCGATCTCCGTCACCTGCACGCGGCAGCCGGCATTGCGCAGCGAAGCGGCCGAGCCCTTGCCCACATCGCCATAGCCGCAGACCACGGCGACCTTGCCGGCCATCATCACGTCGGTGCCGCGGCGGATGGCGTCCACCAGCGATTCGCGGCAGCCATAGAGGTTGTCGAATTTCGACTTGGTGACGCTGTCATTCACATTGATGGCGGGGAAGAGCAGCTTGCCCTCCTTGGCCATCACATAGAGGCGGTGCACGCCCGTGGTGGTTTCTTCCGAAACGCCCTTGATCGAGGCGGCCAGCTTGGCGAACCAGCCCGGCTTCTCGGCCAGACACTTCTTGATGAGGGCGAAGAAGACGGTCTCTTCCTCATTGGAAGCCTTCTCGAGGAAGGCCACGTCGCCCTGCTCGGCCTTCAGGCCGTAATGCACCAGCAGGGTCATGTCGCCGCCGTCGTCGAGCAGCATATTGGGCTCGCCGCCATCGGCCCATTCGAGGGTCTTGCGGACGTAATCCCAATATTCCTCCAACGTCTCGCCCTTGATGGCGAAGACCGGCACGCCGGTTTCGGCAATGGCGGCCGCGGCGTGGTCCTGGGTGGAGAAGATGTTGCAGGAGGACCAGCGGACCTCGGCGCCGAGCGCCGTCAGCGTCTCGATCAGCACACCGGTCTGAATGGTCATGTGCAGGCAGCCGGCGACGCGGGCACCCTTGAGCGGCTGGCTGGCGGCGAATTCGGCGCGCGTGGCCATCAGGCCCGGCATTTCATCCTGCGCCATGTTGAGTTCCTTGCGGCCCCAGGCGGCGAGGGAAATGTCCTTAACAATGTAGTCGGGCATCTGCGGCAGGCTCCGTATGTGATGGCGGGGCCGTAGCATGGGGGCTGGTGCAGGGCAACACACCCATAAGCATATCTTTATGTGTTGCGCGGAGACGGATCGCGCGACAGGCCGCGCGCTGCCAAGGCCTGCTCATAGGCGGCCCAGCGGCGCTGCTGCTCCTCGCCCAGCGCGCGCAAATAGCTCCAGGTGAAAATACCGCTATCATGCAGATCATCGAAGACGAGGCGCACCGCGTAATGGCCCACAGGCTCGATACGCATGATACCGACATGGCGCCTGCCGCCCAGAATGATTCTCTGGCCAGGCGCATGGCCCTGAATCTCCGCCGAGGGGCTTTCCACCCGCAAATACTCTGCCGGCAGGCAGAAGCGCGCGCCATCGGCAAAGCGCAGTTCCAATTCGCGGGCCTCGCGCCGATAGACCAGCGCCGTCGGCGCGCTCACGGCTCCAGTTTGCGCGCCTCGCCCGGCAGCATAATGGGGATGCCGTCACGGATGGGATAGGCGAGCGAGGCTTCGTCGCTGATCAACTCCGCCTTTTCGCGGTCATAGCGAAGCGGGCCCCGGGTGACGGGGCAGACCAGGATTTCAAGCAGTTTGGGATCTAGGGGGAGTTGCGTGCTCATGAGGCCAGAATAGCAGTTTCGCCGCGCCGCGTCAGTCGCCCCCGGCGCATCTAGGTCGGGGGGGCGCAGGCTGTTGAAAAACGAACGGTGAGGGGGAAGAAGATCGAGGGGCTTTGCCCCTCGAGCACCCCAGGAGGAAACTGAGTTTCCTCCACCTTCGATATATTTTTGATAATATTCATTTTTGGGGTGGGGGCAAAGCTGTTGCCGTCTTTTTTTCCGCAGCTTGTTCGAGGTGTTTTATCAGCTTGCCAGAAACGGCTCCAGCGCGGCTAGGAAAGCATGCGGATTTTCCGAATGCACCCAATGCGCGGCCTCCACAGCGGCGTGCTGCGCATGCGCGAAGAAGCCTCCGATGGCGGGCATATACGCCGGCAGCACATAATCGCTGCGGGTGCCGCGAATGAAGAGCGCCGGTCCGTCATAGCGCGCGCCTGCGGGGGGGGCGAAATCCTCGATGGCGTCCATGCCGGCGGCGATCCAGTCCAGCGCGACACGCCAGCGCGGGACATCGCCGTCAAAGATGAGATTTTGTAGCAGGAAACCGCGGATACCCTCTTCGGGTACGGCCGGCAGCAGGGCGGCCATGGCGTCGCGCCGGGTCATGCCGGGGGTGAGGACCAGGCCCTGCATCGCCACCACATAGGCGCGCGAAGGGGCGGCGTAACGCACCGGCGAGATATCCGCCACCACCAGCCTTTCGACCAATTCCGGCCGGGTCAGCGCCAGCATCATGGCGATCTTGCCGCCCATGGAATGGCCCAGCACCGCGGCATGGTCCAGGCCGCGCGCCGCCATTGTCTCGGCCACATCTTCGGCCAGGGCGGTGTAATCCATCCCTGGCGCATGGGGGCTGGCGCCATGGTTGCGCGCATCCATCGCCAGCACGCGGTGGGTCTGGCCCAGCCGCCGGGCCAGGCCGCCGAAATTCTGTGCTGCACCCATCAGGCCATGCAGCATGACCAGGGCCGGGCCCTCGCCTGTCTCCACCGTGTTCAGAATCATCCGCGCGCCGCCATCACCACACTGCCCATGATCAATACGCCGCCCAGGATGAGATCCCAACCCAGCGGCTCGCCCAGCCATGTCGTGGCCAGGCCCAGCCCCAGCACTGGCACCAGCAGGAAACCCACCGAGGCGAGCACGGCATTGAGGTGCCGCCCGCTCTCGATCACCGCCCAGGTGCCGATGGGTGCCGCCAGCAGCCCGATAAAGGCGGCATGCGGCCAGGCCTCCATGCCAATGCCGCCGCCCGGTTCGCGCAGCAGCGCCGCCGTGCCGAGGATCAAGGTCGCCAGGGAAAAGCTCCAGGGCAGCAGGTCGATCATCGGTGACACCGGCGGGAAGCGCCGCACCAGCACGATGGCCACCGACCAGGAGAGCGATGCGCCCAACAGCAACGCATGCCCGCTCACCGCCCCGGGTGCCTGCCAATCAATCGCCCAGGGGCCCAGCATGATGGCCACACCCAGCATGGCCAGGGCGACGGCGCCCCAGCGCATGGGCGATATCCGCTCCTTCAGCACCAGCATGGAGAGCGGCACCAGCCACATGAGCGTGACATTGCTCAGCACCGCGGTGCGCCCCGCCGGCACCAGCGCCAAAGCGAGATGGGCCAAGAGGAAGAAGCCGGCCAATTGCAGGCTGCCCAGCGCCAGCACCGAGAGCATGTCCTGCCGCGCCGGCCAGCGCAGCCGCCGCAGGAGCAAGGCCAGCAGCGTGGCCGAAATCACCGCCAGCCCCGCGCGGGAGGTGGCGAACCACAGCGGTGTGGCATGCATCAGGGCGTGTTTGGTGACTGGCCAAACGCCGCCGAAGAGCACAACCGCCAGCAGAAGAAGCTTTAATCCGCGGGCCTGGGTCACGCCACGGTCAGCATGATCTTCCCGATATGGGCGGAGCTTTCCATGAGGGTATGCGCGGCTGCCGCCTCCTGCAGCGGCATCACCGCATGGATCACCGGGGCGAAGGCGCCTGCATCGAGCAGCGGCCAGACTTTTTCGAGCAGCGCGGTGGCGATGGCGCCTTTCTGAGCGGTGCTGCGCGGCCGCATGGTGCTGCCCGTCACCACCAAGCGCTTGAGCATGATCGGGCGCAGATCGAGGTTTTCCGCCATCTCGCCACCGAGGAAAGCGATGAAGACCAGCCGCCCATCCATGGCCAGGCAGCGCAGGTTTTTCTGCATATACGGCCCGCCCACCATGTCGAGCACCACATTCACCAGCGCGCCATCGGTGGCGCGCTTCACCTCTTCGACAAAATCCTGGCTGCGGTAGTTGATGGCGGCGACGGCGCCCAGCTTGAGGCATTCGGCGCATTTTTCGTCCGAGCCGGCGGTGGCGATGATCTTCGCCCCCATCGCCGTGCCCAGCATGATGGCGGTGGTGCCGATGCCGGAGGTGCCGCCATGCACCAGCGCGGTCTCACCCGCCGCCAATTTGCCGTGGCCGAAGAGGTTGGCCCAGACGGTGAAGAAGGTCTCGGGCAGGGCGGCGGCCTGAATGGCGGAATATCCCTTTGGCCAGGGCAGGCATTGCGTGCCCGGGGCGGTGCAATATTCAGCATAGGCGCCGCCATTGGTCAGCGCGCAGACGCGATCACCCGGCTTCCAGGCACCGGCATCGGGGCCCGCCTCCACCACCACGCCGGCGCATTCCAGGCCGAGCACAGGGTTGGCGCCGGGTGGGTTGGGATATTTGCCCTCGCGCTGCAGCACATCGGGGCGGTTCACGCCCACCGCCTCCACCCGGATCAGCACCTCGTCCGGGCGGGGCGAGGGCAGCGGGCCGCGGGCGGGCAGCATCACCTCGGCCGGGCCACCGGCGCCATGGGCGATGAACATCATGTCTGCGGGTAAGGCCATGGCGTGCTTCCTTTGATGGGGTGCAGGTGGCCTTGCCGCAGTATTGTCGTCAAGCCGTGCCTTGCGGAGGGGGTCTTGGGTTGCAACAATGTCCCATCTTGTTGGACCAATCTCCCAGCCGCCGCAGCCTTGCCGCCATTTTGGCCGTGCCTGCGCTTGCCCGCGCCCAGCCGGCTGAATTGCGGATTCTGGCGCTGCTGCCTTTGACCGGGGCGCTGGGTGTGCTGGGCGATGAAACCTGTCGTGGCCTGGAACTGGCGGCCGATGAGCGGGTGAATGCCCCCCGTTTCCGCGTGGTGCGGGCCGATGCGCCCGATGCCGCCCAGGGCGTGGCTGAGTTGCGCCGCATGCTGGCCGAACGCCCGGCGGCGGTTTTCGGCAGTGTCTCCTCTGCCATCGCGCTGGCAACGACCCAGGCGGCGGAGGCGGCGGGCCTGCCCTTCTTTGAACTCAATGCGGTGGCAGACAATATCATTGACCGCGGCCTGCGACAGCTCTGGCGCCTGGGTCCCGGCGCGGCGCAGCTGGGTGCTGCGGTGGCCGGTGCCATGGGCACAACCCTGCCTGGTCTGCTGGGCGAGCCCTTGGAGGCCATGCGGGTGGTGATCTTCGGTGGCGGAGGCGCTTCATCGGATGCGGTCTGCAATGCCGCGGAGGCCTCTCTGGCGGCCATTGGCATAGCGCCCGCCGGCCGCTTCAACGCCCCTGCCGGCGAGATCGGCCATGCCGTGCAGCGCCTGCGCAGCCTGAGCGCCGATCTGCTGCTGCATACCGGCAGTGAGGGCGAGATTGCCGCCTTGTTCCGCGGTTTCCGCGAGGAGGGCTGGCGGCCCCGGCTGGTGGTGGGCATAGCCGGTGGGCATGCGGTGGCGGATACGGCGCGGGCGGCGGGTGAAGGCCATGACGGCACGCTGGTGATCGACCTGCCCCCGGTGCCGCCTGGCCATCCCTTCACCGATGCCTATCGCCGGCGCTATGGTGCGGCGCCGCGTTCGGGCCATTCGCTGGCGGCGTTTTCACTGGCGCGGCCGGTGATGGATGCGCTGCGTGGGCCGGATCTGCGCCAGGGCATGATGGCTGTTGACCTGCCCGAGGGCACGTTGGCCAATGGCTGGGGCCTGCGCATGGATGCGCGGCAGCAGAATCTGCGGGCTATGCCCGTGCTGTCGCGCTGGGATCATGGGGTGCTGGGGCCGCTGTAGCAGGCTGATGAACAAGGCTGATGGGGGAGGAAAAGAGCGAAATGGCTTTGCCCTCTCGCGCTCTCCCACCAGGGTCGACAGGTATGTCAACGATGTTTCTGGACCTTTGATTAATATTAAAATCAATAACTAAACTAAGGTGCGGGAAACTAAGTGTCCTGCTGGGGTGCTCGAGGGGCAAAGCCCCTCGATCTTCGCTTTTCACCACCCGTGAGAGCATAATGCGTTGAGGCGAAATCGCCATAAACGCTCAATCATCCCCTCAACAACCGCTGGACCACGCGGCGTGGCCCAGGCCCTCAGTTGGCGCGAATGCCGGCAGCGCGGATGATGGGCTCCCACTTTGCCATTTCACTGGCCAGGAATGCGCTGGCCGAGGCCGGGGTGCTGCCCTGCACCACCTCCATCGCCATCTCGGTCAACCTGGGTGTCAGCTGGGTGACGGCGCGGCTGACGGCGGCTTGGATGGCGCTGACCACCGGCGCTGGCGTGCCCGCGGGTGCCATCACCATATGCCAAGTATAGGCCTCATAGCCCGGCACGCCGCCCTCGATGAAGGTGGGGATATTGGGTGCGAGGCCGCTGCGTTGCGCGGTGGAAATGGCCAGCGGCCGCAGCGCCCCGCGCTGAATCTGCCCCAGCGCCCCGGCGGCGACCTCGATGATCATCGGGATGCGCCCGGCCAGAATGTCAGGATAGGCTGGGGCGCTGCCGCGGAAGGCGATGTGGTTCATCCGCAACCCCCCGCCCAGATGCAGGAACAATTCCGATGCCAGATGCACCGCACCCCCATTGCCGCTGGAGGCATAATCATATCGGCCGGGATTGGCGCGGATGATGGCGAGGAATTCGGGCAGTGTCCGGGCCGGGAAATCATTGTTTACCAGCATGATCATCGGCACCTGGCCGACAAGCGCGATGGGCTGGAAATCCGCCACCGGGTCAAAGGGCAGCCGGTCGAACATCGCCCGCGTCACCGCGTGGCCCACGGTGGTGTAGAGAATGGTCAGCCCATCCTTGGGCGCCTTGGCCACCATATCGGTGCCGATGACAACGCCCGAGCCGGTGCGGTTTTCCACCACGATGCGGTTGGGCAGGTTGCGCGACATTTCATCGGCCAGCAGGCGGGCGGGGACATCGGTGGGGCCGCCGGCGGCAAAGGGCACAACCATGCGCACGGGCTGGCTGGGCCATTCGGCCTGAGCCTGGGCGGCGAAGGGTGCGGCGGCAGCGGCGGCCATCAGGGTGCGGCGATACATGACAATCTCCTCATTTTGGCTGGAGAATGGAGGGACGGGCCGTAGGCCGCAAGCGGGCCTTCAGGCGCCAATCCGTTTGCCGGTTGCAGCGTCAAACAGATGGAGGTGTTCCGATGGCAGGAGCAGGCTGAGCGGGCCTTCCGTGGTCACCTCGCCGGGCAGGCGGGCGGTCAATTCGGTGCCATCGGGCAGCCGGCCATGGGCCACGGTTTCGCTGCCCAGAGGTTCGAGAAGCTCCAGATTCATGGTGATGCCGCCCGCACCCGGGCAGAGGTGTTCCGGCCGAATGCCCAGCGTCACCTTATGGCCATCGGCCAGGGCCGGCGTGGCGGGCAGATGCAGCTTCAGCCCCAGATCGAGCCGCACCGCGCCGCCTTCCATCGTGCCGGGCAGGAAATTCATTGCCGGGCTGCCGATGAAGCTGGCCACATAGGTATCGGCGGGGCGGGACCAGATTTCCATAGGCGTTGCAACCTGCGCGGCATGGCCCTGATGCATCACCACCAGCCTATCGCCGAGCGTCATGGCCTCCACCTGGTCATGCGTGACGAAGAGTGAGGTGACGCCGAGGCGGCGTTGCAGCCGCTTGATCTCGGCGCGCATCTGCACGCGCAGCTTGGCATCGAGGTTCGACAGCGGTTCATCGAAGAGGAAGAGTTTTGGCTCCCGTACGATGGCGCGGCCCATGGCCACACGCTGGCGCTGGCCGCCGGAGAGTTCGCGCGGGCGGCGTTCCAGCAGCGCCTCTATGCCCAGCAGGGCTGCGGCCTGGGCCACGCGTTTGCGGATATCCTCAGGCGCCATGCGGCGGATTTTTAGGCCATAGGCCATGTTCTGGAACACGCTCATATGCGGGTAGAGCGCGTAGTTCTGGAACACCATCGCCACATCGCGCTCGGCCGGGTCCAGCCCCGTGACGTCTTGCCCGCCGATATCGACCTGGCCGGAGGTTGCGAATTCCAGCCCGGCCACGATCCGCAGCAGGGTGGATTTGCCGCAGCCCGAGGCGCCGACAATGACGATCATCTCGCCCTCGGCCACGTTGAGATCGACGCCATGCAGCACCTGGGTGGTGCCGAATTGCTTTTTGATGTCGGTGAGCTTGAGGGTGGCCATTTATTTTTCGGTCTCCGTCAGGCCTTTGATGAACCAGCGCTGCATCAGCACCACCACGGCGACAGGCGGGAGCATCGCCATCACCGCGGTGGCCATGATGATGTTCCATTCATTTTGTGAATCGCCGGTGCCGATCATCTTGGTCAGCCCCACCACGATGGTCTCCAGTGAGCGTTCATTGATGATCAGCAGCGGCCAGAGATATTGGTTCCAGCCATAGATGAAGAGAATGACGAACAACGCCGCGATATTGGTGACCGAGAGCGGCAGCACCACGTCACGGAAGAAGCGCAGCGGCCCTGCACCATCCACCTTCGCCGCCTCCACATATTCGCGTGGGATGGTGAGGAAGAATTGCCGAAAGAGCAGCGTGGCGGTGGCCGAGGCCATGAGCGGCACGATGAGGCCCGCCCTCGAATTGGTCAGCGAGAGATCGACCATCACCTGGAAAGTGGGGATGATGCGCACCTCGACGGGCAGCATGAGCGTGATGAAGATCAGCCAAAAGGCGAGCATCCGCCCCGGGAAGCGGAAATATACCACGGCGAAGGCCGAGAGCAGCGAGATGGCGATTTTTCCGGCCGCGATGCACAACGCCATGATGAGCGAATTGGCGAGCATGAGGCCGGCGGGCTGGCCCTGAATGCGCCCGCCGCCGGTGCCGTTCCAGGCATTGGCGTAATTCTCTCCACCCAGGGGCCCTGGCAGCAGCGGCACATCGCCGCGGCCGATCGTGCTGGCATCATGGGTGCTGCCGATCAGCGTCATATAGATCGGGAAGGCGAAGACCAGCACGCCCAGGGTGAGCCAGAGATAGGCCATGGGCGTGCGGCGCATCAGTAATGCACCCGGCGCTCGACATAGCGGAACTGCATGAAGGTGAGCCCCACCACCAGCACCATCAGGATCACGCTCTGCGCCGCCGAGGAGCCCAGGTTCAGATTGACCACGCCATCGGTATAGACGCGGTAGATCAGTGTCTCCGTCGCCTTGCCCGGGCCGCCCTGGGTGAGCGCGTGGATGACGCCGAAAGTGTCGAAAAACGCATAGACCAGGTTCACCACCAGCAGGAAAAACGCGGTGGGCGAGAGCAGGGGAAACACCACCGTCCAGAACCGGTAGCGCGGGCTGGCGCCATCGATGGCGGCGGCCTCCAGCACCGATTTGGGTATGCTTTGCAGCCCGGCGAGGAAGAAGATGAAATTATAGGAGACCTGCTTCCAGGCGCTGGCGACAATGACCAGCAGCATCGCCTGATCGCCGTTCAGCTTATAATCCCAGGCGATGCCGGCGGCATTCAGCATGCGGCCGAAAATGCCGATATTGGGGTGGAACATGAACAGCCACAGCACCGCCGCCACCGCCGGCGCCACCGCATAGGGCCAGATCAGCAGGGTTTTGAAGACCGAGGCGCCGCGGATATTGCGGTCCGCCTGCACCGCTAGGAAGAGCGCGGAGACCAGGGCCAGAGAGGCCACCGAACCGGAGAAGAGCAGCGTGCGGCCGAAGGCGGCAAGCCAGGTCGGGTCTGCCAACACATCGGCAAAATTTTCGAGGCCGACGAATTCGCTGCGCAGGCCAAAGGCATCCTCGCGCAGCAGAGACTGCCACACCGCCTGCCCTGCCGGCCAGAAGAAGAACAGGGCGGTGATCACCAATTGCGGCAGCAACAACAGCCAGGGCAGCGCCGTCCCCCGAAACAGATGGGAGGCCGGCGCTGGGCGGCTCACGCGCGGTTGGACCGTTCGAAGTTGCGCAGCACCACATTGCCGCGCGTGACGGTGTTGGTCAGCGCCTGCTGCGGCGTCTGGCCACCTTGCAGGGCGCGTTCCATTTCTTCCTGCATGATCACGCGGATCTCGACGAAGCCACCGAGGCGGATGCCGCGAGTATTGCCGGTCATCTGCCCGCCGCCGCGCAGCAGCTGCTGGATGGGAATGTCGGCGCCGGGATTTTGCGTATAGAAGCCGCTGGCCCGGACCTGCTCGAAGGCGGTCTTGGTCACAGGCAGGAAGCCCGTCTCAGTGTGCCAGGCGGCGGCCACCCGGGCCTGTGCCAGGAAGGCGAAGAATTCGGCGATGCCGCGGTTTTCATCGGCCGAGCGCGTGGCGTTCGGGCCGCGGTTCATCGCCCAGAAGCTGGCGCCACCGATGATCGAGTTGAGGGGCGCGCCGGCCACGTCATTGTAATAGGGCAGCATGGCCACACCCATATTGGCAACGCCGCCGGGCAGTTCGCGCACGAAGCGGGCGCGCGCGCCGGAACTGGCATGGATCATCGCGGCCGAGCCATTGGCAAAGAGCGCATCACCCGCGCCATCGCGCCCGCCCCAGCGGAAGGTATTCTCGCGACCCATTTCCACCAGCGTGCTGAGGTGGCGCAGCATCAGCGGGTTGTTGATGGCCAACTCGGCGCTCAGGCCGCCAAAGCCGTTATCCAGCGTGGCCAGCGGCGTGTTGTGGATGGCGCTGAGTTGTTCCACCTGGCACCAGGTCGGCCATGCGGTGGTGAAGGGCATTTCGTGCCCAGCGGCCTTGAGGCGGGTGGCGGTGGCGCGGATATCGGCCCAGGTCGCGGGTGCTTGGTCGGGGTTCAGGCCCGCACGGCGGAAGGCGTCCTTGTTGTAGAACATGATCGCGGTGGAGGAGTTGAACGGCATGGACATCATCCGGCCGTCGCTGAGGCTGTAGTAGCCCTTCACTGCCGGCAGGTAGTCGTCGAAATTGATGCTCACGCCGGTCTCGGCCAGCAATTCATGCAGCGGCTTCACCGCGCGGCCGGCCGACATCATGGTGCCAGTGCCGACTTCGAACATCTGCACGATATGCGGCGCGCTGGAGGCGCGGAAGCCGGCGATGGCGGCGACCATGGTTTCGGGGTAGCTGCCGCGGAAGCTGGAGACAATGCGGAAGCGGCGCTGGCTCTCATTGAACTGGTTGGCGATGCCCTCCAGCAAGCCACCGAGCGGCTGCGGCAGGCCATGCCAGAAGGAAATCTCGATGGGGCCACCCTGCGCCAGGGCAGGGGCGGCGATGGGCAGGGCGAGGCCGGCGGAGGCCATGCCGAGGGTGCGGCGCTTCATGCGGTGTTCTCCCATGTGGGGTTTTAATGGCTGGCGGCAGGTAGCCTTCCAGCATTGCGGTTCAATGACAAGTTTGTGACGGACGCGTGAAGCGGATTGCCCCTGCGCGAGGTTACCCCCCTGCCACCAGCCGGGCATAGAGCTCCGGGTCCGTAGCGCCCTCGGTGCCAAAGACCAGCACGCGGCTCTCCGGCCCCAGCCCCAGGGCGTCGTCGCGCCCGGCGAGGATGGCGCCCACCAGCCCGGCCACGGCGGATTCGCCGGCCACGATACCCAAAGGCGCCAGCGCCCGCATCGCCTCCACCGCCGCCGCATCGGGCACGGCCATGAAGGCATGGGCGGCGCGTTCCAATTCCTGCCATGCCAGCAGGCTGGGCTCGCCACAGGCCAGGCCCGCCATCAGCGTGGGCAGGTCGCCATCCACCACGCGGATCTCGCCGGCCTCGGCGCTGAGCAGCAGGCAGGCAGCTTCGTCTGGTTCCACCACGATGAGCTTTGCCGGGATGCGCCGGGCGCGCAATTGCACGGAGACCGCGGCCGCAACCCCGCCCACCCCGCCCTGCACGAAGACATGGGTGGGTGGCTGCTCCATGGCGGCCAAAGCCTCCTCGGCCATGAGGCGATAGCCCTGCATCACGTCACGCGGGGGTTCGGTATAGCCGGGCCAGGAGGTGTCGCTGATGACGTGCCAGCCATTCGACTCGGCCGCGGCGGAGGCGGCGCGCACGCTGTCATCGTAATTGCCCGCCACCTCCCGCACCTCGGCGCCATAGGCGGCGATGGCGTCACGCCGGCCCTGGCTCACATGTTCATGGACGAAGATGACGCAGGCGGCATGGCATTGCCGCGCACCCCAGGCCACGGAGCGGCCGTGATTGCCATCGGTGGCGCAGGTGACGGTCACGTTTGGTTGGTGCTGGCCGGAAAACACCTCGGCCCCGGTGGCACGGATGCCGGCGCGGGCCAATTCGCCCACCACCAGTTTTTGCACCGCATAGGCGCCGCCGAGCGCCTTGAAGGAACCCAGGCCGAAGCGCTCTGCCTCATCCTTATAATGCAGGGAGGCGAAACCCTGCGCTGGCAATTCGCGCAGCGGCGTGGGCGCATAGCCGGGCCAGGCGGTGATTTCGGCGCTGGCACGGCGAAAACCGCCCTCCGTCAGCACGACCACACCCGGCACACCCTGGCGCGGATTGAGGAAGAGGCGGTAGGGATGGTTCATGATCATGGCGCCATGCTGCGCGATAAAACCAATGGGGGCGAGATGCACATCACCATTCTGGGCGGGGCGGGGTTTCTGGGGCGCAAGCTGGCCGCCCGGCTGGCGGCGGAGGGGCGGGCCACATCGCTGACCCTTTTCGACATGGTGGTGCCCGCGCCGCTGGCCGCACCCTTCCCGGTGCGCTGCCTGGCCGGCGATGTGGCCGACCCGGCCGCATTGGCCGCAGCCATCCCGCCTGAGACCGACATCATCTATCACCTCGCCGCCGTGGTGAGTGCGGCGGCCGAGGCAGATTTTGACCTGGGGCTGCGGGTGAACCTGCAGGGCACGCTGGCGGTCATCCAGGCCGCGCGGGGCTGTGCGAGGCCGCCACGCTTGGTCTTTACCAGCTCTGTCGCCAGTTTTGGCGGCGGGCAGAGCGCCATTCTGGATGACGATGCCCGGCAGATGCCGGCCAACAGCTATGGCGCGCAAAAGGCGGCGGGCGAATTGCTGCTGCAGGATGCCTCGCGCCGCGGGCTGCTCGATGCCCTCAGCATCCGTCTGCCCACGGTGATCATCCGCCCCGGCAGGCCCAATGCGGCGGCTTCCTCCTTCGTATCGGCAATTTTGCGCGAGCCCATGCTGGGCTTGGAGACCACGCTTCCGGTGGGCGAGGATTTTGCTCTATGGGTGAGTTCGCCGCGCATCGTGGTGGAATGGCTGCTGCATGCTGGCTTTATGGATACTTCCCCCCTGGGCATGGATCGTGGCGTGAACCCGCCCGGGCTCACCGTGACGGTGGGCGAGATGCTGGATGCTCTCTCACCTGTGGAGCGCGCGCGGGTGAAGGCTGTGCCCGACGCCAATGTGGCGGCCATTGTCGGCGGTTGGCCGGCGCGCTTCCTCTCCCGTCGCGCCCGGGCGCTGGGCTTTGCCGAGCAGTCGCATCTGCCGGCCATCATCGCCGCCTTCCGTGAGGATGATTTGGCCGCCACCCGGGCCGATCGCGCGCTTTGATGCTGGAACTCACCCATATCCTGCTGCCCGGCGGGCCCAGGCGCGTGGCCCCTTTCAGCCATGCGGTGCGGGCTGGGGATTTCCTCTTCGTCACTGGCCAGATGCCAACCCTGCCCGAGGATAATACCCGCTGCGTGGAGGGCGATGTGGCGGTGCAGACCAGGCAGGTGATCAGCAATCTGCACAGCGTGCTGGCCGGCAGCGGCGCGCTGTGGGAGCGCATTGCGATGGCGCGCATCTACCTCACCCGGTTCGAGCGTGATTATCCGGCGATGAACGCGATGTGGGAGGCTGCCTTCCCGCCCGGCGCCTTGCCGGCCCGCACCACGGTGGGCGTGACCGGCTTGGCGCTGGGGGCGCTGGTGGAAATTGACCTGGTGGTGGCGCTGTAGTCAGCGCAACTCGGCGCTCACCACACCCAGGCCAGTCCAGCGGGCGGTGACCGGCCCGGGCGCGGCCAGCGCCTCGGCCGCGCTGTCGAACACCAGGACAAGAACCGCGCCCAGCGGCAGACCGCCGGCCTCGCGCGCGGCACGCAGCGCTGTCTCAAACAAGGCGCCAACCTCTGCCCGGCGCGCCCGGTGCGGCCCCAAAGCGCATGAAGACGGCCATGACGGCGCCTTGCCCTTGCCGATCACCACCTGGCCCAGCCCGGCCAGATCGGCCGCCGCCGCAAACATATTCGCCGGCCCATCCCGCCAGCGCGAGGCGCTGAGGTCCAGCGCGGGGTGAAGCTGGGCCAGTGCCGGCATGCCGGTATCACTCTCGGTTATGGCCTCGGCCAGCACCACCAGCAGCGCGGGCGCGGCGCGGCCATGGGGCAGCACGGCGAGCGGCAGCGGGCGGCCCTGGGCCATGATCCGCCCGGGCAGCATGGCGCCCACCAATCCGGACTGGGTCACGCGGATGCCGCATGGTGCCAGGGCCAGTTTTGCCAGCACCTCGCCCGCCACAGTCTCGGCGGCATCGAGGCTGGTGAGGGCGTGATCAGCGGCCAGCGGCGCCACCGGTTGGCCGGATTCCCAGGCTTCCGCCAGGGAAGATGCGATGGAACCCATCATGCGCCGAGCGGCAATGCGATGATTGCCCCTTCGAAAAAGCCAGCCACCAAAGGGGCCTCCATTCTCACCGTCAGGCGTCGCGATGCCAAATTGTATAGACCATGTATCATGGCGAGATAGGCCATTCCGCCCACGAAGCGCAGACCATATTTCGCTCTTGGTCATGGTGTTGCGAATTGGCAATGAATTCCGATGCTTGACGTCAGCATTCCGCATGGGTCATTGACGTGGAAAGCTGATTGAAAACGTTCCATGGTCGCTGCCAACGAAGTCTCGTCTGCCGTTTTGCATGACAATGAGGTGCCCGTCACGGGCGACTTCAACGAGTCTTCCATGCTTGGCCCCTACCGACTCGATTCCTCCACTGGCCACTTGCTGCGCCGCGCGCTGCAGCGCCACCAGGCGCTGTTCCAAGAATCTGCCGCCGCTACGGGGCTGACGCCGCCGCAATTTGCCGCCCTGACCAAACTCGCCGAATTGCGCCGGGTGACGCAGAACCGCCTCGGCCGCCTCGTCGCCATGGACCCCGCCACCGCCCAAGGGGTGATGAAGCGCCTGGCGCTGCGCGGCCTGCTGCGCACCGAGAAGGACCCGATGGACCGCCGCACCGTGGTGCTATCGATCACCCAGGAGGGCGAGTGTCTCGTCCAGCAGGCGCGCCAAGCGGGCCAGCGTGCCAATCAGGCGCTGATGCAGGACCTTGATGCCGGCGAACAGGCGATGTTGCTGGCCCTGCTGCGCCGCATCACCGACTGAACGGCTTGTCGCCAGGGGCCGCGCGGGACAAGACTGGTTCAGGGGAGGCTGCTGGGATGCGGGTGATCATAGCGGGTGGCGGTATTGGGGGGCTGACCACGGCGCTCTCACTGCATGCGGCGGGCATCGAGGCCGAGGTGTTTGAAAGCGTGGCCGAGATCCGCCCGCTTGGCGTGGGCATCAATATTCTGCCCCATGCGGTGCGGGAGCTGACCGAGTTGGGGCTGGCCGATGCCCTGGCCGCCACCGGCATTGCCACGCGCGAATTGCGCTATATCTCCGCCCATGGCCAGGAAATCTGGCGCGAGCCAAGGGGCCTCGCGGCGGGCTATCACTGGCCGCAATACAGCATCCATCGTGGCCGACTGCATATGCTGCTGCTGGCTGAGGTCCGCGCCAGGCTGGGGGCGGGGCGGGTGCATCTTGGCAAGCGGATGATATCCACCAGCCAGGACGCGCATGGCGCGACGGCGCATTTCGCCGATGGCAGCAGCGCCACCGCCGATGCGCTGGTGGCGGCGGATGGCATTCATTCCGCCGCCCGTGCGCAACGCCACCCTGATGAGGGCCCGCCGCGCTGGAAGGGCGCCGTGCTGTGGCGGGCGACCTCGGTGGCGGAGGGTTTTCTCGGCGGGGCCACGATGATCCAATGCGGCCATCACGACCTGAAATTCGTCTGCTACCCCATCGCCAATAACCCCGATGGCACGCAGCTGATCAACTGGATCGCCGAAAAGGTCTTTCCAGAGGATACGGCCTGGAACCGGGAGGATTGGAACCGCACGGCTGACCTCGAGGCCTTTGTGCCGCTCTACGAAGCCTGGCGCTGGGATTTTCTCGATGTGCCGGCGCTCATGCGCCGCGCCGAGGCGGTGTTCGAATACCCGATGGTGGATCGTGACCCGCTGGAGGCCTGGAGCATCGGCCGCATCACCCTGCTGGGCGATGCGGCGCATCCCATGTACCCGATTGGCTCCAATGGCTCCTCCCAGGCCATTTTGGATGCGCGGGTGCTGGCCATGCATCTCAAGCGCGCGCCCAGCGTAGAGGCGGGACTCGCCGCCTATGATGCCGCGCGCCGGCCCGCCACGGCGGCGCTCACCATTGCCAATCGCGGCCTGGGGCCGGATCTGGTGCTGGAGGAGGTGCATCGCCGCGCGCCGCATGGCTTTGCGCGGCTGCATGACGTGATCTCGGATGCCGAACTGCGTGAGACCGCGCAAAACTACAAGCAACTCGCTGGCTTCGACCCGGCGCTGCTCAACCAGAGGGAAAGCTACGCCGCATGAAAATCGCCGCCATAGGCCTGGGCAGCATGGGCCAGGGTGCCGCCGCCAGCATGCTCTCCAAGGGCCTGGATGTGACCGGCTGCGACCCGAGTGAGCGGGCGCGCCTCGCCTTTGCCGGGCCTTCGGTGGCACGCGCCTGCGATCTGCCGCCGGGCATTGAGGCCGTGCTGGTGCTCACGGTGAATGCCGCCCAGGCGCGCGCCGCGCTGTTCGGGGCCGAGGGCTGCGCCGAAAGGCTGGCCCCTGGGGCGGTGCTGATCGTCTCCGCCACCATGGCGCCGGCCGATGCGCGGGCGCTGGCGGAGGAGGCGGCGTCGCGCCAGTTATTGTATCTTGATGCCCCGGTTTCGGGTGGTGCCACGGGGGCGGCCAATGGTGCGCTGACGGTGATGGCCAGTGGCTCCGTGGCCGCCTTCGACAAAGCGCGGCCGGTGCTGGAGCGGGTGGCCGCCAAGGTGTGGGAATTGGGCGAGGCGCCGGGCCTGGGTGCGACCATGAAGGTGGTGCACCAGTTGCTGGCCGGGGTGCATATCGCCACCGCCGCCGAGGCGATGGCGCTGGGCATCAAGGCCGGGCTGGACCCAGCGCAGATTTATGGCGTGGTGACGGGGGCGGCGGGCAATTCCTGGATGTTCGGCAACCGCATGGCCCATGTGCTGGCCGGCGATGACACGCCGCTCTCGGCGGTGAATATTTTCGTGAAGGATCTGGGCCTGGTGGATGCGCTGGCGCGGGAGGCGAATTTCCCCATCCCGCTGGCGGCGCAGGCCTTGCAATTATTCGTTGCCGCCGCGGCGCAGGGCCATGGCGGCAAGGATGATGCCTTTGTGATTCGCGCCTATCAGGCGCTGACCGGCATTGCCCTGCCGGGTGAGAAAAAGCCTAACCCAGCCGGCTGAGCGCGCCGCAAATCTGCTCTACCTGCGCGTCGCTCAACTCCGGATACATTGGCAGCGAGAACACAACCTTGGCCGCCGTACTGGTCTCCGCACAGCCCGCCGGGCCGAGCGCGGTTCGGCCGGCATAGGCCGATTGCTCATGCACCGGCACCGGGTAATGGATGCCCGTGCCCACGCCCTCGGCCTTCAGCCGTGCCATCACCGCCGCGCGGTCGTCGCTGCGCAGCACATATTGGTGGAAGACATGGGTGGCATTCGCCCGGCGCAGCGGGGGCGTGAAGCGGCCACCGGCCAGGGCTGCGTCATAGGCATCGGCGATGGCGCGGCGGCGGGCATTGCCGGCATCGAGATGCGGCAGCTTGGTGCGCAGGATCGCGGCCTGCACCTCATCGAGCCGGCTATTGATGCCGATCAGCGAGGAGACATAGCGCTCCTTCCAGCCATATTGCCGGATGGCGGCGATGCGCCCTGCCAGTTCGATATCGCGCGTGGCCAGCACGCCGCCATCGCCCAGCGCGCCCAGATTCTTGGTGGGGTAGAGCGAGAAGGCCGAGGCATGGCCGATGGTGCCGAGCATTTGCCCGCCCAGCGTGGCGCCATGGCATTGCGCGCAATCCTCGATCAGCGGCACGCCCGCCTTTTCGCAGGCCGCCAGCATCGGCCCGAGGTCGCAGGCCTGGCCGTAGATATGCACCGCCACCACGGCGCGGATCGGCGGGATGCCCGGCGGTGGATCTTCCAGCACGGCGGCCAGTTCATCGGCGTCCATGGTGTAAGTGTCGGGGTCGATATCGAGCAGCAGGGGGGTTGCGCCCACCATCTCAATGGCGGCGACGGTGGCGACGGCGGTGTGCGAGACGGTGACCACCGTCGCCCCCTCGCCAATCCCCATGCCGCGCAGGATCAGCGCGATGGCATCGGTGCCATTGGCGCAGCCCACGGCCTGCATGCCTTCACCCAGCCAGGCGCCGTATTCGCGCTCGAAGGCAGCACCTTCCTGGCCTAAAATGTACCAGCCCGAATTGAGCGCCCGCGCCACGGCGGCGTCGATTTCGGGCTTCAGGGCGCGGTAGCCGGCCCCGGGGTCGGCCTGGGCGATCATGGTGAGCGGTGCGTTCATCGGCTCTTATCCTAGAGATAATCGTTCAGGCGTTCGCGGTACCAAGCCAGCGATAGGCGCAGCCCCTCATTGAGCGAGGTGGCCGGCGCCCAGCCGGTGGCGTTTCTAAAGGCGTTATCATCGGCATGGTAGCTACCGATGTCGATTGGCGCGCGGTCGGCGGGGAATTCGCGGGTGGCGAAACTGCCCTCGCCCCCATTGGCGGCGATCAGCCGCTCGGCCAAGTCGAGCAGGGAGATTGGCGGTGAGCCGCCGAGGTTGAACACCTGGCCCTTCACGCTGGGCTGGTCGGCCTGCTCGGCGGCGGTGATGAAGGCCTCGGTCACGTCATCGACATAGGAGAGGTCGCGCAGCTGCGCACCGCCCCAGACCTCGAAGGGCTCGCCCTCCAGCACCCGGCGGATCCAGATGCCCAGAAAAGTCTGCTTGGCGTCACGAATGCGCAGCCGCGGGCCATAGCAATTGGTCAGCCGCAGCGAGACGACCGGGCGGCCGAGAACGCGGGATTCCAGCAGCCAATATTGCTCGCCCGCCCATTTGGAGACGCCATTGGCGTCGGGCGGGTTCACCGGGTGCAGTTCATTGACCGGCAGCGCAATGGGCCGGCCATAGAATTGCCGGGTGGATGCATGGACCACCCGCGCCTGTGGCGCCGCATCGCGCATCGCCTGGATCAGGCGCACCTGTGCCACGGCATTGATGCCGATATCGGCCACCGGGTCCTTCTGGCCGCCCATATGGCTGGTTTGCGCCGCCATGTTGAACAGCACATCCGAGCCCTGGGCGAGAGACAGCAGCTCAGTGTCGCGCAGGTCGCCACGCACCAGCAAAACCCCGGCGCCATCGAGGTTGCGGGGATTGGCGCCGCCCTCCTCGCTCATCGCGTCCAGCGCCGTCACCCGCGCGCCGGCACGGGCGAGGGTATGGCAAAGGTTGGAGCCGAGGAAACCGGCGCCGCCGGTGACGAAGACCCGCTTGTTTTTCCACCACGCGATGTTCATGACGCGCTCCCCAGTCGCTGGCCGGCATATTTGCGGGCACGGATCGGCCCCCACCAGGCCTCATTGTCGAGATACCATTGGATGGTGGCGGCCAGCCCCTCCTCGAAGCCATGCCGCGCCTTCCAGCCCAATGCGCGCTCGGCGCCCGAGGGGTCCATGGCATAGCGCTGGTCGTGGCCCGGCCGGTCTTTCACATAGGTGATCAGCCGTTCCCGCGGGCCATGGGGGTCGGGGCGCTTTTCGTCGAGGATGCGACAAATGGCGCGCACCACATCGAGATTGGTGCGTTCCTGGCGGGGGCCCAGGCAATAGGTCTGGCCCGGCTGGCCATGGAACAGCGCCAGGCACAGCGCCTCCGCGTGGTCCTCGACATGAATCCAGTCACGCACCTGCTGGCCATCGCCATAAACCGGCAGGGGCTGGCCATGCAGCGCATTGAGCGTGACCAGCGGGATCAGCTTCTCGGGGAATTGCCAGGGGCCGTAATTATTCGTCGTGTTGGAGACGAAGGCTGGCAGGCCATAAGTGTGCTCCCAGGCGCGGACCAGATGGTCGGACGCTGCCTTGGAGGCGCTGTAGGGGCTACGAGGGTCATAGGCAGTGTGCTCGTCAAAGGGCGGGTCCTGCGGGCCCAGGCTGCCGAACACCTCATCGGTGCTGACGTGATGGAAGCGGAAGGCCTGCCTGGCAGCACCTTCGAGCTTGCTCCAATGCGCGCGCGCGGCTTCCAGCAGGACCTGGGTGCCCACCACATTGGTCTGGATGAACTGCGCCGGCCCGTCGATCGAACGGTCCACATGGCTTTCGGCGGCGAGGTGCATCACCCGCCCCGGCGCGTGCTGGGCGAAGGCGGCCTGCATGGCTGCCACGTCGCAAATATCGGCCTTGATATGCACATGGCGTGGGTGGGTCAGCCAATCGCCCAGCGATTCCGGGCTGGCGGCATAGGTCGCGCAATCAATATTGACCACGACCTGATCGGTCGTTGCCAGCAGCCGCCGCAGCACGGCTGAACCAATAAAGCCCAGGCCGCCGGTGATCAGAATGGTCATTCAAAGCCCCTCATCTGCTGCCTTATTGGCATGGATTGCGGCGTTTTTGGACCCTGATCATGGCTTTTTCGTTATTCCGGCCGCAGGCTTGGCGCGTCTCATCCTGCCGGGGGGGCGATGGCCATGATGGCCACCGCCCCTTTCGCGCGATGAGACGCATGGCGGGTTCGTCACTGGCAGGCTCTGCCATGTGCTTCGCGCCTGCATCCGCCGGCGCCGGGCCGGAACATGGCAGGCGCGGGGCCGGGCTCATTCCCCGGTCATGGTGAGGCTGCCTGGATTGACGGTGACGGTGCCCGAGCCGGTGACGGCGGTGGCGGCGGAGAGCGTGCCCCAGCTCAGCGGATTGCCGCCGGCCGCGGCATCGAACAGGCCCAGATGCGACAGCGTGCCCACCGCGCCGGTGAAGCTGAAACGGATCGCCTCCGCATTGGTCTGCACGCTGGTGCCGGTGAAGGCCACCCGCTGGCGGGCATAGCCATTGCCCACCGGTTCACCGGTGAGGCCCGTGGGGTCGCTGCCACCGGTGCCCAGGCCGCAATACACCGCCGTGGGGGCAACGGGCGTGCGGCCGCACAGCGTGCGGGCAAGGAGGTTCTTGGCGTGATCGGTGAGAGAGCTCATGGGTTTTTCCTTATTGCGATGGAGGAAGGGCAGGCGGCTTTGGGTTCAGATGTCCTTGGCCGCGCGGAAGAGCGGTGGAAGCATTCCGCCGGAGCCATCCCCGCCTTGGGCGCTGGCGCGCACGGCGTTGTAGATGTCGCTCAGCGCCAGGGCGCTGTTCTTCACCAGGCCCTCGCTGGGCAGGCGGAAGCTCATGACCGAAAGCGGGCTCTTGCCGGCGCGGCGGGCGGCCTCGTCGAGATAGCCGTGGATCTTTGCCTCGACGATGGAGGCGGTGATGTCCATCTGGAGATGCGTCAGGCGCCAATATTGCGCGCAGACGCCGGTTTCGTGGATTTCGATGGGTTGCAGAAAGGCCATGATGGTCTCCTCAGCTCACGGTGACGGTTTCGGTGCTGTCGAAAGTGGCGACAGTGTTGATGGTGCTGGTGGCAGCGCCGGTGACGCTGATCGCAATGCCGCCATTGCTCATGTCGGCGGCGATGCTCAGCCGCCAATTGGGGGCGCTGCTGCCATTGGTGGCGGTGGGCGCCAGGCTGGCATTGGCCCCCAGGAAGACCACCGTGGTGGCAGCATTGGCCCCACGCACGGCCGCCACCACCACATCCCACACGGCAACATCGGTGCTGCCCTGCATTTTCGAGATGACGCGCAAGCGGCCGTAAAAGGCACCGAAATTGGGCAGGTTCAGCGTGTTGGTGGCGGAGGCAGCGCCAGCGTCAGCGGTGACGCGAGATGGGGTGGTATCGGTCGTCTGCCTGCGCAGCACTGACCAGCCCCGTTGCGCATCGCCATTGGTGGCGAAGCGCCCGGCTGCGAACGCGCCCTTGCCATAGGCCCCACGCGAGTTGGCAAAATAGCCGCCCGGAACCCAGGAATAGCCGCCATCGGCAATGTTGCTGGCTCCACCGGAAATGGCCGCATAAGCCCCTGCGGCGGTGTTCGTGGTTCCTCCAGCGACGGTCGCCCCGCTGGCCGAGGCGGTGTTGGCACTGCCGCCATGCACCCCGCTGTATTGGCTGCTGGCCACCTGGGTGGCAGCGGTGCGGCTGGTCTGCAAATCCACCGCATTGCCACCGCGCGAATTGCCTCCCGCCGCAGTGGAGTCAGGGATTTGCGCCAGCACAGCCCCGGCGCCCTTGGGCTGGCCGATGATGGTGGTGATATTCGCATCCGCCCCCATCGCCTGCCAGCCGACCATGCCGCTTGTGGCCGCGCCCTGAACCTGCATGAAGTTCACGGCATTGCCCTGATTCGACACCAGCATCTGCGTGCCGCCGCCGGTGGCAAAAACCATGCTGCCGCCGCCTTTGGTCTGCAACTGCATGCCGATATTGCTGTCGGAGCCAGTGGCGGACAGTGTGGGCGTCGCGCTGGCAGCCGCGCCATTGACCGAGAGGCGGTTGACGGCGCCGGTGATGGCGTTGACCTCCAGCCCATGCGAGCCCAAGGCGCCGCCCAGCGTCACCGCGCTGCCCTGGCCGAGGCGCAGCATCTCGCTGCCATTGGCAGACATGGCCAGTGCCGTGGCCGAAGGCGCCCAAAGCCCGCTATTAGACTGCCCGATGCCCAGGCCCGGCGCGGCCAGGCTGCCGGAAGGCGCGCGCATCTGCACCACGGCATTGCCGTCGGTGTTGTGCAGCAGCCCGGCATGGCTGCCTTCCAGCAACGGCAGGCTGCCCAGGATCACGGTATTGGGCATGCCCGAGCCAGAATTGGCCAGCTGGATCGCGCCTGAGCCATTGTTGCGGGTGTTGTAGCGCACTGCGCGGAGCGCAAAGATGTCGAGCCGGTTGTTGATGCCGCTCACCCGGATGGCATTATCCTCAACGGCATCGATGCGCAGATTGCCGATCTGCAGCCGGCAATTATCGGAACTGATCAGGATGCCGCTCGATCCGCTGAGCGATGCCCCGCTGCCAGCCCAACCCTCGCCCTGGGTGGTGAGATTGGCGATCAGCCCATCCACCCCATAGCTGTCGATCAGCACGCCGTATTTGCAGAAATCGGCATAGGCGGAGTTGATGTAGAACTTGGTCGTCCAGCCACTGGCGGATTGGCTGAAGCGGAACATGCTGCGATAGCCCAGCGCGAAGGCCTGATCGATGAAGGGGCCATCGGCGCGCTTGAACACCAGCGCATCGCCCTGCGCCTGCTGGTAGTTCATGACATTGGTATCGGCGCTCCAGAACGGCCAGAAGTGGATATTGCTCATACGCGGCACATCAAGCGCCGCATCCACCTCGATGCCGCTGGTGAAGACCTGGCCGCGAATGCGCCGGAAATCCGTGCGGCCGGAATTATAGCAGAAAATGCCGCGGGTGATGGCGCAGAGGAAGATGTTTTCGAAATCCACCCCGCCCTGGCAGTCCTGGATGCGGACGAACCAGTCATAGTTCACCGGGGACCAACTGGCGGTGAAGTTGTTGCTTTGCGCCTGCGTCAGCGCGATATCTCGCATCACCGAGCCGCGGGCAGCCAGCCCGGTGAAGGTGATGGGGGTGAAGCCGGTCTGGTCCACCGACAGCCAGGTGCCATCGCCCGGGCCCGGCCCCTCGGTGAAGCCGGCACCTTCGAGGCGCACCATCACGCCATCAATGACAATGCCGCTGGCCAGGCGATAGGTCTTGGGGCCGAATTGCACCACGCCGCCACCAGCACCCTTGAGGGCATTGATCGCGGCCTGGATGGCGGGCGCGTCATTGGTGGTGCCATTGCCCACCGCGCCGAAATCACGAACGTGAACGCTGCGCTGGTCATGCACCGTGGTGCGCAGCTGGGCGAGGGTTGCCCGCCTGGTGGTGGGGTTGGCGCCGAGCTGGGTGACGGGTGCGAGATCACTCTCCGACAGCGACGAGGCTGGCGGCAATTGGCTGATGCGAAGATCGCTCATGCAAGGTTTCCATCTTCTGGGGGGCTGCGGGCTGGGGGGGTGCTCAGCGCAGCAGCGCGAAGCCGCTTTCCATCAGGATCATGAAGCCGTTCTCCTGCTGCAGCGTCTCTGCGCCCGGCGCCACGGAGAAGCTGCGCGACACCGCAGCCAAGCTCGGATCGAGGGCATCTTCGATGCGGATGCGGTAGCCGCTGCCGATGGGCGGCGCGGCCACGGCGGTGGTGGCGAAGCCCCCGGTCACGGTCACGATCTGGCTGGGCACAATCGTCTGGCCCGCTGCATTGCGCACGCTGACCACGACCTGGCTGATCGGGCCATGGATCTGGGCCGAAACCGGTATGGTTGTGCCGGCAATGAAGCCTGCGACCAGCGGTGCCAGCACGATGCTGCGCACCACCGCGCCCACCGCCTGGGTGATGGAGAAGCGCTGCGCCGCGCTGCGGACGGCGGCGAGAGGGGTGGCAGCGCCATCGAGCGTCACCCCTGGGCCAAAACCCGGGCCCGCGCGCAGCGGCAGCATGGCCAGCGCATCGGCCGCTTGAAGGAACATAATGTCGCCCGGTTTGAACTGCGAGGCCACGGCAGCGAAGTAGCCGGTGGCGGCGACATCGGCGCGCAGGTCGGATGTGACATAACGCCACATCGAGAAGCCACTGGTTTGGATAAGCGGCGTGAGGCCGGAGGCGGCGAATGGCATGGGCGGTTCTCCTGTGCGGGGGGGCTGGACGCGCGGCGACACGGCGCGGCGAAGCGCCGGACCGGGGCCTTGAGGCAATGGGATTGAACGGAATGGGCAGTGGCCCCCGCGGCACGGGCGGCGGAGGGCGTTTAGGCGCGGGCGCAATTCACCCGTTGGCGAGGATGGAATAGCAATAAAATCCATAGAATGTCAAGCATAAAATCCTCGACAATGGCGAAGGCTTGACGCGAGGCCGCCCTGCCGGGACAGCTTGCGCCGGCCCATGGCCGCCATTGCGAAGGATCCTGCATGCCAGCTGCCCGACCTGACCTCAGACGGTTTTTCCAGGCGCTGCCGATTGGCCTGCTATTGGCTTTTGCGGCCGCGCTGCCGCTGCGGGCACAGCCGGTGCTCAACGTCTTCAACTGGGCCGACTACATCGACCCAGCCGCCCTGGAGCGTTTCCAGCGCGAGAGCGGCATTCGTGTGCGTTACGATGTCTATGACAGTCTGGAGACGCTGGAGGGCCGCCTCTCCGCCGGTCGGTCGGGCTTTGATATCGTGGTGCCCACCTCGGAGCCGAGTTTTGCCCGGCTGGTGCGCGCCGGCGCCTTGCGGCCGCTGGAGACAGCCCGCTTGCCCAATCTCGCCCAACTCGACCAGGCGCTGATGGCGCGCGTGGCGCAGGTTGATCCGGGCAACCGCCATGGGGTGATCTATCTCTGGGGCACGGTGGGGCTGGGTATGCGGCAGGACCGCATTCGCGCCCTGGCACCCGATGCGCCCCTCGATTCCCTGGCGCTGTTGCTGAACCCGGAGAATGCCCGCCGCCTGGCGGGCTGCGGCATCGCGGTGATGGACAGCGCGACCGATGTGCTGCCCTCCATCCTGCGCTTCCTCAGCCGCAGCCCGGACAGCGCCGATGCGGCGGATTTGCGTGCCGCCGAGGCGGCGCTGCTGGCCATCCGGCCGCATCTGCGGTCGATTCCAGGCTCGGCAGCGATTGTTGATGCCCTGGCATCTGGGGAAATATGCCTGGCCCTCACCTATTCGGGCGATGTGATCCAGGCGGCGGGGCGGGCGCGAGAGGCGGGCCGGCCCTTCCAGATCACTTATGCAGCCCCGCGAGAGGGCGCCCAGCTTTGGTTCGATATGCTGGCCATCCCCGCCGATGCGCCCAATCCTGAGGCTGCTCATGCGTTTATCGATTTCCTGCTGCGGCCGGATGTGATGGCGGGCATTACCAATCAGGTGCGTTACCCCAATGCCGTACCCGCCTCGCGCCCCTTGCTGCGGCCGGAGGTGGCGGAGGACCCATCGATCTACCCCTCCGCCGAGGCCTTTTCGCGCGCCTTCCTGGCTGGAACGCCGGCCCCGGCCGCCGAGCGTGTGCGGGCGCGGCTTTGGGCCCGCTTCAAGGCCGGCCGGTGAGCCTGCAGGTTGAAGCGCTGGCCAAGCGGTTCGGCGCAACGCGTGCGCTGGACGGGCTGGAGCTTGCGGTGCGCGAGGGCGAGTTCCTGGCGCTGCTGGGCGGTTCAGGCTCAGGAAAATCGACGCTATTGCGGCTGGTGGCGGGTTTTGAGGCGCCCGATGCGGGTAGCATCCGAATCGCCGGGCGGGACATGGCCGGGCTGCCGCCTGCGGCGCGGCCATGCGCCATGATGTTCCAATCCTATGCCCTGTTTCCGCATCTCAGCGTGGCGGAGAATATCGGCTATGGCCTGCGCCGCGCCGGGGTGTTCAGCCAGGCGCGGGTGGAGGAATTGCTGGCGCTGGTGGGGCTTGCGGGCTTTGGCCCCCGCCGCCCTGCACAGCTTTCCGGCGGCCAGCAGCAGCGCGTGGCATTGGCCCGGGCGCTGGCGCGCAAGCCGCCGCTTCTACTGCTTGATGAGCCACTGGCCGCGCTCGATGCCGGGCTGCGGGCGCAGACCGGGGCGGAGCTGCGCCGCCTGCAGCGCGAGACCGGCACGAGCTTCGTCATGGTCACCCATGACCAGGGCGAGGCGCTGGCCCTGGCCGACCGCATCGCCGTGCTGGCCGATGGGCGCGTGGCGCAGATCGGCCCGCCGCAAGAGGTCTATCACCGCCCCGCCACGCGCTTCGTGGCTGAATTCCTGGGGGCGGCGAATATTCTGCAACGCCCCGGCGCCACCTATGCGCTGCGGCCCGAGCAGTTGCGGCTGGTCGATGGCGAGGGCTTGGCCGCGCGGGTCACCGGCATAGTCTTTCGTGGTGAGGGCTGGATGGTGGAATGCCTGGCCGATGGCGGCCAGCCTTTGCGGGTGAGCCTGCCCGCTGGCGCCATCCCGCCCGTGCTCGATGCCGCTGTGATGCTGGGCTGGGATGACGCCGCGCTGGTGCGGCTGGGTGCATGATCCGCGCGCTGGCCTCGGCCTGGCTGGGCCTTTTGGTGATGGCGCCGCTGCTGGTGGTGGCGGCGATAGCCTTCGCCGTGCCGGATCAGGGCCTGCCGCCATTTCGCTTGCCCATCATCGAAGGCCGATGGGAGGGCGGCAATGAATCCTGGGGCGTGCTGACCGCGGATGATTTTTATCTGGCAGCCCTGCTGCGCTCGCTGGTCGTGGCCAGCGCCACCGCCGGGCTATGCTTGGCGCTGGCCTATCCCATGGCTTTGGGCATTCTGCGCCTGGCGCCGGCCCGCCGGCCATTGGTGCTGGCGCTGGTGGTATTGCCGCTGTGCATCGGCTTCGTGCTGCGCATGGCGGCATGGGTGGGGCTGTTGCGCGACAGTGGGTTGGTCAATCAGGCGTTGCTCGCCATGGGCGTGATCAGCGCGCCGGTGCCATTATTGTACAGCAGCACCGGGCTGCTGATGGGCATGGTGCATAGCTACCTGCCTTTCGCGCTGCTGCCGCTTTATGCGGCGCTGGCGGCGCGGGATATGCGGCTGGAGGAAGCGGCGGCGGATCTTGGCGCTGGCCCTTTCACGGTGTTTCGCAGCATCACCCTGCCGGGCAGCGCGGCGGCTGCCGGTGCGGCGTTTTTGCTGGTGTTCATTCCGGCCGCTGGGGAGTTCGTCATACCAGCCCTGCTCGGCGCGCCGGATGCGCTGCTGGCCGGCGGGGCGATCTGGCAGGAATTCTTCACCGCCCGGGATTGGCCGCTGGCCGCGGCGGCGTCGATGGCGCTGCTGGCGGTTTTGCTGCCGCCCTTGGCTCTCTGGCAGCGTCTGGGGCGGCGCTGATGAGCCGGGTGGTGCTCTGGCTGGGGCTTGGCTTTCTTTGGGCGCCGGTGCTGCTGATGGCGGGTTTTGCCTTTTCCGATGCGCGGCAGCCTTTCGTCTGGGGCGGCTTTTCCTGGCGGTGGTTCGTGGCCCTGGCCGGCAATGCGAGGCTGTTGGAGGCCGCTTCACTCTCTGTGCTGTTGGCGGCTGGCGCTGCGACGCTGGCGATGCTCGCTGGCGGAGCGATGGGTTGGGTGCTGGCGCGGCAGGGGGCATTTCGCGGCCGCGCGGTGTTTGGCGCCCTGGCGGCCGCGCCGCTGGTGCTGCCCGAGGTGGTGAGCGGCCTTGCGCTGCTGCTGCTCTTCGTGGCGCTGGAACGGCTAACCGGCTGGCCCCAGGGCAGGGGAGTGCTCACCCTTTTGCTGGCCCATGCCAGCCTTGGTGCCGCCTATGTGGCGGTGGTGGTGCAGGGCCGGCTGGCCTCGATGGGCCCGCTTCTGGAAGACGCGGCAGCGGATCTCGGCGCCAATGCCGCCACGGTGTTTCGCACCATCACCTTGCCATTGATCGCCCCTTCGCTGGCAGCGGGCTGGGGTTTGGCGTTTTTCCTCTCCTTCGATGATGTGGTCTTGGCGAGCTTCACCAGCGGGCCGGGGGCGACCACCCTGCCGCTGCTGCTGTTCAGCCAGCTGCGCATGGGCGCCACGCCAGAGGCGCATGCCCTGGCGGTTGTCATGCTGGGGCTGGCGGTTGCAGGGCTTTGCCTTTGGCAAATCTGGCTACGATCAAAAAACCGGGTATCGTGAGGCTTGTTATCGGTGGCCGTGGCGCCTGTGGTTGGGGCAAGTTCACGCCCCCTCCATGCACCTGTGCCAGTGGCGCTCAGACGGTGCTATTGGCCAGTTCAGCCACCAGAAAATCGCGGAACACCGCCACCCGCTTCGAATTGCGCATCTCCTCGGGATAGACGAAATACGCATTCACCCTGGGTGGCTTGAGGTCCGGCAGCACCTGCACCAGCCCCGCGAGATCGGTGCCGATATAATCCGGTAAAGCGGCGAGGCCGAGGCCCGATTGCACCGCGCGCAGCATGCCGGTCAGGCTATTCACCTCCACAGCGGCGCGGCGGGGGCTGCCATTGCGGCGGCCCACCTCGGCGAGCCAATTGATTTCTTCGACCGGTGGCCGGTAGTCGCCCCAGACCACCAGGCGATGCGCGTCAAGATCCTCCGCCCGCGTGGGCATTCCATGCTGCTTGAGATACTCGACCGAGCCGTAAACCTTCCAGCCGAAGCTGGCGATATGGCGCTGGACCAGATCGGGCTGCTTGGGCGGATGCATGCGAATCGCGACATCGGCCTCGCGCATCGCCAGATCAAGATCGGCATCATCGAGCAGGACCGAGACGCTGACCTCGGGATGCAGTTCGAGGAAGCGGTGCAGCCGCGGCGCCAGCCATGCGCTGCCAAAGCCAGTGGTGGTGGTGATCTTCAGCCGCCCCGCCGCGCGCTCCCGCCCCTCGGTCAGCAGCGCCTCGGTCATGGCCAGCTTGGCAAAGACATCACGCACCGTGCGGTTCAGCGTCTCGCCACTCTCGGTGAGGATGAGCCCGCGCGCATGGCGGTGGAACAGCGGCACGGAGAGCGATTCCTCCAGCGCCTGAATCTGCCGCGATACGGCGGATTGGCTGAGGTTCAGGCTCTCCCCCGCATGGGTGAAGGAGCCGGCTTCGGCCACGGCGTGAAACACCCGCAGCTTGTCCCAATCGAGCGGCATTATGCAGCCTGTCTTTCGGCGCTATGGGTCGCGGCCAGGAAGCGCTCTGCATCGAGTGCTGCCATGCAACCGGTGCCCGCCGCGGTCACCGCCTGGCGGTAGATATGATCCTGCACATCGCCGGCGGCGAAGACACCGGGCACCGATGTGCGGGTGCTGCCGGGCTCGGTGATGATGTAGCCGCCCTCATCCATCGCCACCTGGCCTTTGAAGATGGCCGTGGCAGGGTCGTGGCCAATGGCGACGAACATGCCATCAATGGCCATCTCGCTGATGGCGCCGGTGCGGGTATTGCGCAGCTTCAATGCGCGCAGGGCCGGGCGTTTGCCGTCATCGGGCAGGGCTTCCTCTACCGCGGTGTCCCATAGGCAGGTGATGTTCTCCTTGGCGAAGAGGCGCTGCTGTAGGATTTTTTCGCTCTTGAGGCTGTCCCGCCGATGGATGAGGGTGACATGGGCGGCGAGGTTGGACAGGTAGAGTGCCTCCTCAGTGGCGGAATTGCCGCCGCCAATTACGGCCACCTTCTTGCCGCGAAAGAAGAACCCATCACAGGTGGCGCAGGCCGAGACCCCAAAGCCCGACAGCGCCTGCTCGCCCGGAATGCCAAGCCAGCGCGCCTGCGCGCCGGTGGCAATCACCACGGTCTGGGCCATGAATACATCGCCGCTATCGGCCTCGCATCGGAAGGGCCGGCTGGAGAAATCGACCGAGGTGATCACGTCATGGAACATGCTGGTGCCCACATGCTCGGCCTGCGCGCGCATCTGCTCCATCAGCCAGGGGCCCTGAATGGCATCGGCAAAGCCTGGGTAGTTTTCCACATCGGTCGTGATGGTGAGCTGCCCGCCAGGCTGCATGCCGGCCACCAGCATGGGGCTCATGCTCGCACGCGCCGCATAGATGGCAGCCGTATAGCCGGCCGGGCCGGCGCCGATCACGAGTAGCGGCGTGGAATGCATCATGGGCACGGGCGAATCCAATATAACGGGTCGTTCATGCATGATATTCGGTTCGCCCACCCCCCGCTGCAAGATAGGAAATGGTCTTTACGCCGCATTGGCTTGATGTGCCTTACATAAGACAGGATATTGCGCGTACACGCGCCCAGGCGCAACGAAATACGGAACACGATGCCAGACGCCACCGAAGACGAGCTCGATGATGTAGACCGCCATATCCTGGCCGAGTTGCAGCGTGATGGCCGCATCACCAATGTCGAATTGGCGCGCCGGGTTGGCCTTTCGGCGCCGCCCTGCCTGCGCCGGATGCGCCGTTTGGAGGAGTTGGGCATCATCCGCGGCTACCACGCCGATGTGGCGCCCGAGCCTTTGGGCTTTGAGATCACCTTCTTCGCCCTGGTCGGGCTGGAGACCCAGAAGCAGGCGATGCTCGATGGCTTCGAGGCGCTGGTGAATGCCTGGCCCGAGGTGCGCGAATGCCACATGATTCGCGGCGGTGGCGATTTCCTGCTCCGCCTGGTGGCGCGCGACACCGCGCATGAAAATGAACTGACCGGCCGTCTGACCGGCGCATCCATGGTGGCGCGGGTGATGACCTTGCAGACCATCCGCACCGCCAAGGATGAAAAGGGCGTGCCTATCCCGCGCGGCTGAACATGGCCGTGATGGCGGCGGGGTCCACCTGCTCCAGCGTGGCCGGCTGCCAATGCGCGGTGCTGCCCTTATCCACCAGAACGCTGCGCACGCCCTCGCAGAAATCGGGGTGGCCATGCACCACGCTGCCGGTCAGCACCAGTTCTTCATCGAGGCATTGGCGCAGGTTCATGCCGGCGCCACGGCGCAGCAACTCCAGCGATACGCAAAGGCTGGTGGGGGACATTTTGCGCAGCGTGGCCACCTGTTGCATGGCCCAATCGCTGCCATCGGCTTCCAGCGCCGCAATAATGGCCAGCACGCTCGGCTGGCTGAAGGCATGGTCGATCAGGGCGCGATGGACAGCGAAGCTGGCCGCCGGCGGGCTCTCGGCGAATTGCGCCAGCACCGCGACATCGCCGCTTTCCACCAGCGCCGCGCGCAGGGCGGCAAGCTTCGCCGCCGGCACATAGTGTGTGGCAAGCCCCGCATGCACCGCATCCGCGCCGCGCAGCCGCGCTCCGGTGAGTGCCAGCCAATGGCCAATGGCGCCCGGCAGCCGGGGCAGCACATGGCTGGTGCCGACATCGGGGAAAAGGGCGATGGCCGTCTCGGGCATTGCCAGCAGGGCATTCTCGGTCACCACCTGCGGGCCATGATGGACGGCCAGGCCAATCCCACCGCCCATGCAGACGCCATCGATCAGCGATACCCATGGCTTGCCGAAATTGGCGATGCCCTCATTCACCGCATATTCCTCGGTGAAAAAGGCAGCGACCGGCGCGCGGTCACCGGCGAGTGCGGCCTCACGCACGGCCCGCACATCGCCGCCGGCACAAAAGGCGCGGCCGCCCGCCCCCTCCAGCAGCACGAGTTTCACCGCCGGGTCGGCCTTCCAACTGTCCAGCGCATGCTGGAAATCGCGGATCATCTCCAGCGTCAGCGCATTGAGCGCCTTGACGCGGTTCATCAGCAGCGTTCCGGCCGCGCCCTCGCGCGCCATGATCAGGTTGGGTTCGGACATGCGGCGTTTCTCCTCGCTTCGCCTCGCGGTTAACACCAAGCCCGCCGGGCTGAAACCCGGCCATCCTGATGCGCCGCATCATCGGCCTGTTTTGTGTTATCACCCCGCCTCACATTGGAGGACGCACCATGTCGCAAATCTCGCGCCGCAGCCTGATGCTGGGCGCTGCGGGCCTGGCCATGCTGGCTGCCGCCGCTCCGCGCCGGGTCTGGGCGCAGCCTGCCGCCAGCGGGCCGCATAGCCTCCCTGCATTGCCCTATGGCTTCAATGCCAATGAGGCGGCGATCGACGCGATGACCATGGAACTGCATCATGGCCGCCACCACGCCGCCCAGGTGGCCGGGCTGAATGCGGCGCTGAACGGCCAGGCCGCGCTCTCCGCCCTGCCATTGGATGAGTTGCTGATGGATCTTGGCCGCGCGCCGGAGGCGCTTCGCACGGCGCTGCGCAACAATGGCGGCGGCCATGCCAATCATTCCATGTTCTGGGCCATCATGGGCGGCCAAGATGGTGCGCCCTCGGGCGAGCTGGCCGAGGCCATCACGCGTGATCTGGGCGGGGCAGAAAAATTCCGCGCCGATTTCAATGCAGCCGGTGCTCGCGTCTTCGGCTCGGGCTGGGTTTTCGTCACTGTCACCCCTGCTGGCCAACTCGCCATCACCACCCGGCCGAACCAGGATACCCCGCTGATGGAGGGCATGCGGGTGTTGATGGGCAATGATGTGTGGGAGCACGCCTATTACCTACGCTATCAAAATCGCCGGGCTGACTACCTGAATTCCTGGTGGAACGTGTTGAATTGGCCCGCGATCAATGCGCGCTACGCGGCCGCCCGGGCTGGAACATTGCGGGTCTGACCGCGCAGCTTTGGCCGCGTTACCGCCCGGCTGGGCGGGGACGGTTGAGTGCGGCCAGCGCTGCCGCAATCTCCTTTCGGGCGAGCACGTTATTCTCCGCCAGGGCGGCGCGGCGGGCATTGCCAATCCGCCCCACAATCCCGCCCTGCACCGGGCTGCCCGCCTGCAGCACGGGGGTGCTGCGGGTCAGCAGGCGGGCCTCTGCCCTTTCCATGAATTCCACCGCCTGGCTGCGGCGATTGGCCCGAATCGCGGTCAACGCGGCGTTGAGCAGGCCGATCACGTCATTAATGCCCGCTGCATCGGCCTCGGCCGCACCGCGATTCTGCTCGGGCACCCAATTGGTGGCGCTTTGCGCCATCGCCATGGCGGGCAGGCCGAGCAGAATGGAGGAGAGGAGAAGAAGCCTGCGCGGCACCCTCAGCCTCCCACCAGGGCTTTCATATCCGCCTGCGGCCTGGCGCCGAAATGGCTGATCACTTCGGCGGCGCAAACGCTGCCCCAGCGGCCGGCCTCGGCCAGGCTCAGCCCCTTGGTATGGGCGGCCAGGAAGCCTGCGGCATAGGCATCGCCCGCGCCTGTGGTGTCCACCACCTGGGTTGGCACTGCCGCCACCTCATATGTGGCATCGCCAGCCACGATCATGCTGCCCTTCTCGCTGCGCGTCAGTGCGGCGATGGCCACTTCGGTACGAACCTGTGCCACGGCGGCGGCGAAATCCTCAGTCTCATACAGGCTCAACAATTCCGCCTCATTGGCGAAGAGGATATCCGTCTCCTCGCGCACGAAGGCGCGGAACGCCGCGCGGTGGCGGCCGACGCAGAAGGCATCGGAGAGCGAGAGCGCCACTTTGCGGCCTGCGGCATGCGCGGCGGAGGCGGCGGCGCGGAAGGCAGCCTGTGCCGCCGGTGGGTCATAGAGGTAACCCTCCAGATAGATGACCTGGGCGCGGGCGACCTCGGCCGGGTCTACGTCATCCTCACCGAAGGTGACGCAGGCACCGAGAAAAGTGTTCATCGTGCGTTGCGCATCGGGCGAGACGAGGATGAGGCAGCGCGCTGTCGGCGCCCCGCCCAGCAGCGGGGCGGTGGGGAAATGCACCCCGGCCGCGCGGATATCATGGCCGAAAACCTCGCCCAGCCCATCATTGGCAACCTTGCCCAGAAAGCCCACCCGCGCGCCCAGCCCGGCCGCCACGGCACAGCTATTGGCAACCGACCCGCCGCTGCTTTCCACGCCGGGGCCCATCGCTTTGTACAGCGCCTCGGCCTGCTCGGCGTCGATCAGCGCCATGCCGCCCTTGTTCAGGCCGCGCTCGGCCAGAAAGGAATCATCGGCGCGCGACAGCACGTCCACGATGGCGTTGCCTATGCCCAAAATGTCGAGTGTCGCTTGTGTCATGTCGCTATCCTGTTTGCGGGGGCGGCTTAGCCGGGCGGCGCGGACCCGTCCATGCCAGGAATTGACGCGCAAATAGGATCGATATCGAAATATCCTCGCAATCAGGCTGTGGACAATTTTGGGGGATAAGCCGGCCGCGGCAATTGTCGCCCACTCGGCCGGGCGGTAAGGCGTATGCGATCCACGACTGAGTAGAAGGGGGCACCCATGGCCATTTTCGGACGTAAGAAGGACGAGCCGGTGCCATCTGCGGAATCGCAGATGCCCGTCGCGGACCGCGATACTGATGTTGCAGTGCCTTCCCGCTCTGCCAGCATGTCCAATCAGCCGTCATCGCCGCCCGCAGGGCCGAAGGAAAACATCATGAGCCAGTCCATGAAGCCTGCCGCAGCCCCTGCGCCGAATGCCCTGGCGCAGCGGCCCATGAGCCCGGCCGCGGGCGTGGGCGTGCCCGCCCGCCCACAGCAGACCGCCCCCATGGTCGGGGATCGCCGCACGCTGACCGTCGGCAAGGGCATCAGCGTTCAGGGCACCCTCAGTGATTGCGAGAGGCTGGTGGTCGAGGGCACGGTGGAGAGCGAGATGCTCAATGCAGCCGAATTGTCGATTGGCGCCACCGGCGTCTTCCGTGGCGAGGTGCAGGTTGAGGATGCTGAGATCGGCGGCCTGTTTGACGGCACGCTGACCGCACGCGGCAATCTGGTCATTCGTGCCACCGGCAAGGTCAATGGTATTGCGCGCTGCAAGCGACTGACCGTGGAGGATGGCGGGCAGCTCACCGGCCGGATGGAAATGCTCACCGAGGGCTCGATGCCGACATCGCCTGCCGCGCCTGCGCCTTCACGCCCCGCTCCGGTCGTCTGAGGCGAGATTCAACCCATGCCGGCCACCGCCGGCACGTTTGAGCCCGGGGGGCGCGCGCGTGGCCCGCAGTCCATTCGCCTGGCTGATTTGGTCAATGGGTACCTTGGGCTGCGCGCCTGCGCCGGATGTGAGTGCAGTGGCCGAACAGGCGCTCGCCGATGGTCGCGCCAGCCTGGCCGTTCTGTCGGCTTCGCCCCCCCCCGCAGCGCCGAACCCGCGCGAGCCGGCCAGAATCCAGCCGTTGCGCACCGAGAGCATGCCGCCGGCGGGCGAGACCCCTGTCGCCGCCTTCGCCCCGGCTGCGGCGATGCCCAGCCATGCCGCCGCTTTCGCCGGCAGCCCCCCGGAGCGTATTCTGGCCTGGCTGGGCGAGCCGGCGTTGCGCCGCGCCGAAGGGCTGGCCGCCATTTGGCTGTATTCCTCCGCCGGCTGCCAACTCGATGTGATGTTCTACCCTGGCACGGATGGTCTGCGGGTGGCCTATGTGCAGGCCCGCGCCGGCGGCTTCGCTCAGCGCACGGAGGCGGCTTGCCTGCAGGATTTGGCGGCGCAGGCCCGGCGCAGGGCTGTTCCCGCTTCACCGCTGGGCTGGGTTGGCCAGGGCGGTGGCATGCTCGGCTGAGTCCTGTGATATCCTCTCTGGGCCTGAGATGCTGAACGCCTATCTCGACGCTTTCGTCCCTGCCTTTGGCCTCTTGCTGCTGGGGGCCTGGCTGCGCCGCAGCCTGCTGCGGGAGGATGCAGTCTGGGCTGGTATTGAGCGGCTGATCTTCTGGGTGCTGCTGCCCTGCCTGCTGGTGGTGGCGATTGGCGCGGTGGAATTGGGCCGCCTGCCCATTTTTGGCATCATGACGGCGATCTGGGGCAGCCTGGCCATCGGCACCGTGCTCTCCGTGCTGCTCGCCCGCGTCTTTCGCCAGCCGCATATGGCGATGACATCGGTGCTGATGGGCGGCATCCGCTTCAATAACCTTATCGGCTTCGCGATTACCGGTGCGATATTCGGCGGGCCTGGCCTGGCGCTGGGTGGGGTCGCCACCGGCATGATCGTGCCTTTCGTTCAGGCGGTGACGACGACGGCCTTCGCCATGAGCCGCCCCGGGCGGCTGCGGCCCTGGCTGGTGCTGCGGCAGGTCGTGCTGAACCCGCTGATCATCGGCTGTGCGCTTGGCTTTTGCGTCGCGCTGCTGGGCGGGCTGCCGCATGGGCTGGCGCCGCTTGCCCGCAGCCTGGGTCAGGCCTCGGTCGCGCTCGGCCTGCTGGCGGTGGGGGCGGCATTGTCGATTGGCGCCCTGCGGGACCGTTTCGCGCTGCAAATGGCCACCGCCCTGCTCAAGCTGGGCGTCATGCCGGCGCTGACCTGGGCGGGCGCTCACCTGCTGGGGCTCGATGCGCTGTCCACCGCCGTGGCCGTGCTGTTCATGGCCCTGCCGACGGCGGCCACGAGCTATGTCATGGCCCGCGCGATGGGGGGCGATGCGCCGCTGATGGCGGCCATCACCAGCACTGAGCACGCTCTCGCCGTGGTCACCCTGCCGCTCTGGCTGGCATTGGTGATGTAGCGATCAGGCGGCGATCGCGCCGAATTCTCCTTGACCGCCGCCCGCCTGCTTGACCGTTTTGCCGCGACCGTGGTTCATCGCCCCAGGCGCAAAGGCGATCAACAAGGCAGCGAATGCGGATCATTGTACTCGGGGCCGGCGTTGTCGGCCTCGCCACTGCCTATAGCCTGGCGCGCGAGGGCCATAGCGTGACCGTGCTCGAGGGCGAGGCCCAGCCGGGGCTCGCCACCAGCCGCGCCAATGGCGGGCAGCTTTCCTATAGCTATGTCGCGCCCTTCGCCGGCGCTGGCGTGATGGGCAAAATCCCCGGCTGGCTGCTCGACGCCGATGGCCCCATGCGCTTCCGGCCCGATTTCACCCGCGCCCAGGCGCTGTGGTTGCTGGGGTTTCTGCGCGCCTGCAATGGAGCCACATCGGCCCGCACCACGGCGGCCCTGCTGCGCCTGGCCTATCTCTCGCGGGACGCGTTGCATGCCCTCCTGGCGCGGGAGGAACTGGAGTTTGCCTTCGCCCGCTCCGGCAAGCTGGTGGTCTATTCGGACCATGCGGGGCTTGAAGGTGCCAAACGGCAAATGGCCACCCAGGCCGCTCTGGGCAGCGAACAGCACGCCCTCACCGCCGCCGAATGCCTGGCGCTTGAGCCCGCCCTTGGTCATATCAGCAGCCGCCTCGTTGGCGGCATTCATACGCCCAGCGAGGAGGCCGGTGACTGCCATCTCTTCTGCCTGGGTCTCGAGCAGGTGCTGCGCCGCTCGAATTTTGATGTGGCGTTCCACTTTGGCACCCGGGTGACGCAATTGCTGACCGCAGGCGGCCGGGTGGTGGGCGCCGCCACCGCGCAGGGCGTGCATGAGGCCGACGCCTTTGTCCTGGCGCTGGGCAATGGCGCGCGGGCCTTGGCGTCGCCCATTGGCGTGGACCTGCCGATCCAGCCGCTTAAGGGCTATTCCTTCACCCTGCCCATCACCGGCCTCGCGCCCAATATCTCCATCACCGATGCTGCGGCCAAGGTGGTCTATGCCCGGCTGGGGGAAAGTTTGCGGGTGGCTGGCATGGCCGATGTGGTCGGCCTCGATACGCGCTTCGACAATCGTCGGCTCGACACCTTGCTGCGCCAGGCCCGGGCCACCTTCCCCCAGGCCAGCCATTGGCAGGAATTGCGCCCCTGGACCGGCATGCGCCCGGCCACGCCCACCGGCCTGCCCATGCTGGGGCCAACCGCGCGCTGGCCTAACCTGCATCTCAACCTGGGTCAGGGCTCGCTGGGCTTTACCCTGGCCATGGGCAGCGCGGCCATCATCGCCGATCTCATCGCCGGCCGGCCGGCGCCCATCCTCATGGATGGCCTCTCAGCGTAGCCAATCGGCTGCCGCGGCCTCTGCGGCCAGGGGTGCGGCAGGATTGTCCATCCAGGCCAGGATATCCGCCGCAACACGCTGGCGCACCGAATCCCGCAGCAGCAGGTGCCAGCCATCCGGGTAATGCAGGATGCGCTGTTCCGCGCGATGGGGCAGGCCGCGCAACACCCGCCTGGCGAAGCGGCCGGGGATCACCTCATCCCGCCCGCCGGTCAGGATCAGGCTGGGCGCCAGGCAGCAATGGGGCAGGGCGGCCACCGCAGCATCCATGCTGTCCAGCACACCCGCCACCAGGTCGAGCCTGGCCTCATGGATGGTCAGCGGGTCGCGGCCGAAGCGCAGCAGCGCGGCCCGGTTGTCGCTGGCCGCGCGACCACCGGCGATAGCGGGCATCGCCAAGGCCGGCATGGCGGCGACCATGCCATCGAGCAGCAGCGTGGCGATGGCCGGCAAAATGCTACGGCCGAGCACTGCGGGCGCTGAGAGGATATAGCCTTGCACCGGCAGCGCTTGCGTCCCGGCTATGGCGGTGATGGCGCCGCCCATGCTCTCGCCCAGCATGAAAAGCGGCAGGCCCGGGTGCCTCGCCGCGATCAGCCGCGCCGCCGCGCGGGCATCGGCCACCAATGTCTCCACCCCAGGCCAGATGCCGCGATGGCGGGAATAGCCAAAGCCGCGCTGGTCATAGGCATAGACCAGCACGCCGCCGGCATTGAGCAACGGCGCGCCTTCGATAAGGGAATTGCCGCCATGATCACCAAAGCCATGCAGCACCAGCAGCACGGCGCGGGGCGGGCCCTCCGGCCGCCAGACCCGCAAGGCGAGGGCCGTGCCATCCTCCATCATCAGCGCCTCAGCCGGTGCGGGGCCGGCGGGCAGGAGCGGTGGCGGTGGCGGGACCAGGGCCCAGTGGCTCAGGCGCTCTATCGGTGGCGGTGGGGTGAAGGCCTCGATCGCGGCATCCCGCGTGCTCGGCCCGGCTGGAATGATTTGGCGCGCGCAGCCTGACAGCAGCAATGCCACAAGCAGCCATGGCGGGAGGCGTCGAAATATGCGGGAGGGGAACATCACCTTGCGATATGGGGTGCCCGGCCCATGGTCCAGCCCCGCAGTTCCGGCTATGCCGGGGGCTCGACAGCACGAGGCCCCCATGCGCGACCCGCAAATGACCGGCTACGGCCCCAAACTCACCCCCGGCGTCACGCCGGAAGACATTCTGCCTGCGCATTCGCGCAGCGTGGCCTGCGATGGCGGCGGCGGCGCGCTGGGCCACCCGCTGGTGATGCTGCGCATCGAGGATACCCAGGTGACCTGCCCCTATTGCAGCCGCACCTTCCGGCTGGAACCGCATGCGGGGCATGGCGGGGAGCATTAGGATGCGCCATTGCCGCAGGAGCCACGCGCCGCGATGAGCGAGGATAAGCATCTCATCCTGATCGATGGCTCGGGCTATATTTTCCGGGCCTATCACGCGCTGCCGCCGATGACGCGGCCGGATGGGATTCATGTCAATGCGGTCTTCGGCTTCTGCCAGATTCTCTCGCGGTTTCTGGAGGCGCATTCGGCGAGCCATATCGCCGTCGTCTTTGACACCGCGCGGGTGACCTTCCGCAATGAGTTTTATCCGCAATACAAGGCACACCGGCCGGACCCGCCGGAGGAACTCATCCCGCAATTCGCCCTGATCCGTGAGGCCACCGATGCCTTCGGCGTGGCGCGGCTGGAATTGCCGGGCTTCGAGGCTGATGACCTGATCGCCGCCTATGCAAGGGCGATGGAGGAGGCGGGTGGGCGCACCACCATCGTCAGCTCCGACAAGGACCTGATGCAGTTGATCCGCGCCAGCGTGATCATGCTGGACCCGATCAAGCAGAAGCCGATCCGTGAGCCTGAGGTTTTCGAGAAATTCGGCGTGACACCGGACAAGGTGGTGGAGGTGCAGGCCCTGGCCGGCGACGCCACCGACAATGTGCCCGGCGTGCCCGGCATCGGCATCAAAACCGCAGCCCAGCTCATCAACGAATATGGTGACCTCGAGACGCTGCTCGCCCGCGCCGGCGAAATCAAACAGCCCAAGCGGCGCGAGGCGCTGATCGAGAATGCCGAGAAGGCGCGAATCTCGCGCCGGCTGGTGCAGCTTGATGACAAGGCGCCGCTGCCGGCGGCCATCGAGACGCTGCTGGCCCGCTCGCCCGAACCCGCGCGGCTTGCCGGCTTCTTCCAGGTGCAGGGCTTTCGCAGTCTTTTGTCGCGGCTGGGCCTGGGCGATGCCAAGGCCTCCATCCCCGCCATGGTGGCAGCCCCCACCATGGTGCCGGCCGCCGAGGGCGATATCGCCTTTGGCCCCTATGAGACCATCACCACCGAGGCCGGGCTGCGCGGCTTCCTCGCTGGCATGGATGGCATTTTGGGCTTCGACACCGAGACCGACAGCCTCGATGCACTCAATGCCAGGCTGGTGGGCATTGCGCTTGCCACAGCACCCGGCCGTGCCGCCTATCTGCCGCTGCGCCATGGCGGCGGCGACATGCTGAGCGGCCCGCCGCCCGAGCAATTGTCGCAGGATGCCGCCCTGGCCATCCTGCGTCCGGTGCTGACCGACCCTGCGGTGCTGAAAATTCTGCACAATGCAAAATACGATATCGAGGTGATGGCCCGGCCGGAGAATGGCGCCGTCGCCATCGCACCCATCGATGACACCATGCTGATCTCCTACAGCATGGATGCCGGCCGGCACGGGCAGGGCATGGATTTCCTGGCCCAGCAGCACCTCAACCACGCGCCCATCTCCTTCGATAGCGTGACCGGCACCGGCAAGGGCCGCATCACCTTCGACCGCGTGCCCCTGGACCGCGCCACAGCCTATGCCGCCGAGGATGCGGATGTGACGTTGCGCCTCTGGCAGAAGCTGCGCCCCATGCTGCGCGAGGCGCAGGCGCTTGCCCTTTATGAGCAGGTTGAGCGCCGCATGATACCGGTGCTGGCCGCGATGGAGACCGCCGGCATCAAGGTCGATGGCGCCGAGCTGGCCCGTATCGGCCAGGATTTTACTGAGCGCCTGGTGGTGCTGGAGGCAGAGGCGCACAGGGTGGCCGGCCGCGCCTTCAATGTGGCCAGCCCCAAGCAATTGGGCGAAATCCTCTTCGACGAGATGGGCCTGAAGGGCGGCAAGAAGGGCAAGACCGGCGCCTGGTCCACCGATGCCAAGGTGCTGGAGGAACTGGCCGCGCAAGGCGCTGAACTGCCAAAGGTGGTGATGGAACACCGCCAGCTGGCCAAGCTGAAATCCACCTATGTTGAGGGGCTCACCGCGCAATTGGCGGTAGATGGCCGCATCCACACCGATTTCGCCATGGCGGTGACCAGCACCGGCCGGCTCTCCTCCAATGAGCCAAACCTGCAGAACATCCCCATCCGCACCAAGGAGGGCATGCGCATCCGTCAGGCCTTCGTGGCCGAGCGCGGTCATCTGCTCATGAGCGCGGATTATTCCCAGATCGAGTTGCGCCTGCTCGCCCATATGGCCGATGTACCGACACTGCGAGACGCCTTCGCCCAGGGCCTGGACATCCATTCCCGCACCGCGGCCGATATTTTCGGCCTGCCGCTCGATGGGGTGGACCGTGAGGCAAGACGCCGGGCGAAAGCGATCAATTTCGGCATCATCTATGGCATGAGCGCCTTTGGCCTCGCCGCCCAGCTTGGTATCGGGCCGGGCGAGGCCCGCGGGATCATCGATGCCTATTTCCAGAAATACCCCGGCATCCGCGCCGAGATGGATCGCCTGAAGCAGGAGGCGAAGACGCTGGGCTATGTGCTCAGCCCCTTCGGCCGCAAGCTCTGGATCGCCAATATTGCCGCGAAAGACCCCATTCTGCGGTCTGGCGCCGAGCGTCAGGCGATCAATGCCCCCTTCCAGGGCGGCGCGGCTGAGGTGATCAAGCGCGCCATGGTGCGGGTGCCGCGCGCCCTGGCCGATGCCGGCCTGAAGGCCCGCATGCTGCTGCAGGTGCATGACGAATTGGTTCTTGAGGTGCCCGAGACCGAAATGGAGGCAACCGGCCGCGTGCTGCGCGACACCATGCAGAATGTGGCCATGCTGCGCGTGCCCCTGCTGGTCGAGGTCGGCCAAGGCCGATCCTGGGCGGAGGCGCATTGAGAATGTTCGAAGCCAGCGAAAAGCGCGTCCTGCTCTCGATATCCGGGGCGCATTTCATCAGCCATTTGCATCTGCTGGTGCTGCCGCCGCTCTTTCCCTTGCTGCGTGACAGCATGGCGGTGAGCTTTCTCGAGCTTGGTCTGGCCATCACCGTGCTGAATGTGGTGACAGCCCTGACCCAGGCGCCGATGGGTTTTCTGGTGGACCGCATTGGCGCGCGGCGTGTTCTGGTAGCGGGGCTGTGCCTGGGCGGGATGGCCTTCATCCTGGCCGGCATTGGCAATAGCTACCCCGCGCTGCTGGTGGCCGTCGCCATGGCCGGGCTGGCCAATGCCGTTTATCATCCGGCCGATTACGCGATCCTGGGCAGTGCCATTGGTGAGGCGCGGGTGGGTCGGGCGTTTTCCATCCATACCTTCGCCGGCTATGCCGGCAGCGCTGTGGCACCCGCCCTGATGCTGGCCCTGGCCTGGGGCTTTGGCCTGCGAGGGGCATTGATCATCGCCGGGTTGCTGGGGCCTGTGGCGGCGCTGCCCATCCTGCGCGAGGCACTGGCCGAGCGTGTGCCGCCGCCTCGCGCCAAAGCGGCACCGGGTGGCCCCAGGATCATCAGCTTCACGGTGGTGCTGCTGATCGGCTTCTTTGTCCTCCTCGCGCTTTCCAGTGCCGCTGTGCAGGGTTTTGGCGTCTCGGCCTGGAACGGGCTTTCGGGTCTTTCCTTGGCGGCTGGCAATACGGCGCTGACGGCCTGGCTGACCATGAGCGCGCTGGGCGTGCTGGCCGGTGGCCATGTGGCTGACCGCACCCGACGCCATGGCCTGGTGGCGGCTGGTGGTCTGGGTGCCTCGGGGCTGCTGATCCTGCTGGGTGGCACAGTGCCCATGGGCCTCGTGCCGCTGGTGGCGACCATGGGCCTGGCTGGATTTCTCTCCGGCCTGATCATGCCATCGCGTGATATGCTGGTGCGCGCGGCCGCCCCGCCTGGTCAGGCGGGCGCAATGTTCGGCGTGGTCAGCACCGGGTTTTCTATCGGTGGGGTCTTCGGCCCGCCCCTCTTTGGCTGGCTGCTGGATCATGGGCAACCCGAGACATTGTTTCTCCTTGCCAGTGCCAGCCTTGCCCTCGCCGTTGTGGTGACGGTCTGGCAGGATGCGCGGGGCCGTGCGCGGAGGATGCAATACGCCTGATGGATATCGAAACCCTCCGCCGGGCGGCGAAGCTGTTGCCCGATGCCACCATCGCCGAATTGCCGAACCATTACAGCGGCAAGGTGCGCGACAATTACGACCTGCCGGATGGCCGTCGGATCATCATCGCCACCGATAGGCTCAGCGCCTTTGACCGTATTCTCTGCGCTGTCCCCTTCAAGGGCCAGGTGCTGACGCAAACGGCGCGGTTCTGGTTCGAGCAGACTGCCGATCTATGCCCCAACCACGTGCTCTCCTACCCCGACCCCAATGTGGTGGTGGGCCAGCGTCTGGACATCCTGCCGGTGGAAATCGTGGTGCGGGACTATCTGGCGGGCAGCACCGGCACATCGGTGCTCACCCTCTACAAGGCCGGCCAGCGGCAGATGTATGGCCATACCCTGCCCGATGGCCTGCGCGACAACCAGCGCCTGCCGCAGCCCATTATCACCCCCACCAGCAAGGCCTTCCATGGCGGGCATGACGCGCCACTGACGCCGGCCGAGATTCTGGAGCAGAATCTGGTCACCCCGGTGCAATGGGAGCAGCTCAGCGCCTATGCCTTCGCGCTTTTCGCCCGCGGGCAGCAGATTGCGGCGCGCAATGGGCTTATTCTGGTCGATACCAAATACGAGTTCGGCACCGATGCCGCGGGCCGCATCATCCTGGCCGATGAAATCCACACCCCCGACAGCAGCCGCTATTGGCGCGCATCGAGCTATCAGCCCTGCTTCGAGGCCTCCGAGCGGCCGGAGAGCTTTGATAAGGATTTCGTCCGCAATTGGGTGGCCGCGCGCTGCGACCCCTACCATGACGACATCCCCGAGATTCCCGAGGAGCTGATCCTCGCCACGGCCGCAGTCTATATTGAGGCCTTCGAGACCATCACCGGCCAGAGCTTCACCCTGCCCGAGGAGCCCGGCACGGTGTTGCAGCGTATTCGCGGCCATCTCGCGGAATTCATGCGCGGCTAGCAGCCAGGGCTGGGACGGCCCAGGCTGCCTCAATGGCCATGACGGGCTTGCTTGACCGTCTCGGCGGTACCTATATGCCGCCTCCCGCCGGCCACGAAAGCTCCGCCACCATGAACCTGACCTCTCGAAATGTGCTGGTGACGGGTGCTGGGCGTCGTCTGGGCGCCGCCATTGCCCGGCGCATGGCTGCCGCGGGTTGGGGGGTGGTGCTGCACCACAATGCATCGGGTGCCGATGCGAAGGCGCTGGCGGCTGAATTGCCGCGGGCCTGGACCATTGAAGCCGATCTCGGTGATGCCGCCGCCGCAGCGGCACTGCCCGCCCGCGCCGCCGCGCTGTGCGGCGGGCTGCATGGGCTGGTGAACAATGCGAGCCTCTTTGAATACGACAACCCGCGCGCTTTCGACCCGGCGCGCTTTGCCCGTCACATGGCGGTGAACCTCCTGGCACCGGCGCTGCTGACCCAGGGCTTTGCCGCTGGTTTGCCCGAGGGTGAGGATGGCGCCGTGGTCAATCTGCTCGATAATCGGCTCTACGCCGCCAATCCGGATTATTTCACCTATGCGCTCTCCAAATACGGGCTGGCCGGTATGACGGAAATGCAGGCCATGGCCTTGGCGCCGCGCATCCGGGTCAATGGCGTGGCGCCAGGCCTCGCCCTGATCTCTGGCACCCAGTCCGAGGCGGATTTTCAGCGCACCCGGGTCAATAATCCCCTGGAGCGCGGCGTCACCGCCGAAGATGTGGCCGAGGCGGTGGCCTATCTGATGTTGGCGCCCAGCACCACGGGCAGCGTGATCATTGTCGATTCGGGCCAGCGGCTGCGCCGGCCTGGCCGCGATGTGGCCTTCGCGGCGTGATCAATGCCCCCGATGTTAACCGCCGCACCCGCCTCGTCTTTGTGCGCGGGTTGGAACTCGTCGCCCGTTTGGGTGTCCATCCGCATGAGAAGGCCGCGCCGCAGCGCGTGGTGATCGGCGTCGAACTCGAGGTGCATGATGAGAGCGCGCCGGACGGGATTGGCCCCGATGCGCTGGAGCGGGTGGTGGACTACCAGGCCGTTGTGCATGTCGCGCGGGCAGCGGTGGCTGCGGGGCATGTGCTGCTGGTGGAAACCCTCGCTGAAACCATCGCGGCCACCGCCTTGCTGGATTTCCGCGTCATCAAGGCGCGCATCACCATCGAAAAGCCCGACGCTTTTCCGGATGTGGCCAGTGTTGGCGTTGTTATCGAACGGACAAGAGATTGAAATATTTGGTCTCTTTGTGGTGCGCTCGCCACAATTCGTCCACCGGGTTGGCTTGGCAGCACCTTGCGTTAGAAAACCAGACAAAAGACATGTAAAAGTTACGCTGCAATCATAGCGACTTACAAAAAACGTACAAAATCAATGCATTACAATTTATGCTTAAGGCTTGGGCAAGGTGGGCGAATCGGCGGTCATCCGCCGAATTCGGTTGGATATGATGGCGATGCCCACAGGTTTATCCACAGAAAGCGTGGAGAACTGATCCACCGCCGCCGCGGGCTTGAGCCCAGGCCGCCATTCCGCCACACCAGGGGGAATGCTCCCCGATCCAGATGCCTCCCCTCCAGAGCCGGGCGACCCCGCGCCCGTGAATGGGCTTGCGGTGATCGAGGCCGCGCTGCCCAATCTGCCGCTCAGCCCGGGCGTCTATCGCATGCTCGATGCCCGCGGCGATGCGCTTTACGTGGGCAAGGCGCGCGCCATCCGCAAACGCGTCACCAGCTATACCCAGACCGCGCGCCTGCCCGAACGGCTGCGCCGCATGGTGTTCGAAACCCGCAGGCTAGAGGTCATCACCACCGCCTCCGAGGCTGAGGCGCTGCTGCTTGAAGCCAATCTCATCAAGAAGCTGCGGCCGCGCTACAACATCGTCCTGCGCGACGACAAATCCTACCCTTGGCTGATGATCAGCGAGGACCACCCCTATCCGCAGGTCGCCAAGCATCGGGGCGAGCGCCGCAAGGGCGCCACCTATTTCGGCCCCTTCGCCAGCGTCTGGGCGGTGAACCAGACCATCACCGCGCTGCAGCGCGTCTTCCTGCTGCGCACCTGCCGCGATACGGTCTTCGACAGCCGGGACCGGCCATGCCTGCTTTACCAGATCAAGCGCTGCTCGGCCCCCTGTGTGGAGCGGATCAGCAAGGATGATTACGCCGATCTGGTCAGCCAGGCCCGGCAATTCCTCTCTGGCGAGACACCCTCGATCCAAAAGGAACTGGCGCGCGAGATGGAACAGGCGGCCGAGGCGCTGGAATTCGAGCGCGCTGCCTCCCTGCGCGACCGTATCCGGGGCCTGACCTATCTGCAGGGCAGCAGCCGGATCAATATGGATGATGTGGGCGATGCCGATGTGGTGGCGCTGCACATGGCGGCGGGCCAATCCTGCGTGCAGGTCTTCTTCTTCCGCGGCGGCCGCAACAACGGCAACCGCCCCTATTTCCTCAGCCATTCCAAGAGCGACATCACGCCCGAGGCAGTGCTGGGCAGTTTTCTCGGCCAGCTTTACGAGGACCTGCCGCCCCCGCCCCTAGTCCTCCTCAGCCATGATCCGGATGATGCCGCCCTGATCGGCGAGGCGCTGAGCTTCAAGGCCGAGCGGCGGGTGGAATTGCATCGCCCCCAGCGAGGCGACAAGCGTGCCGCCGTCGAACATGCCCAGACCAATGCGCGTGAGGCGCTGGAGCGCAAACTGGCCGAATCCACCGCCCAAACCGCCCTGCTGGAGGGGGTGGGCAGGCTATTCGACCTGCCCGAGCCGCCGGCCCGCATCGAGGTTTACGACAATAGCCACATCATGGGCAGCAACGCCTATGGCGCCATGATCGCGGCCGGCCCTGCCGGCTTCCTCAAATCGGCCTATCGCAAATTCGCCATTCGCGAGGCCAAGGGCGGCGATGATTTCGGCATGATGCGGGAGGTGCTGGAGCGCCGCTTCGGCCGCGCGCTGAAGGAGGACCCCGGCCGCGATGGCGAGACATGGCCAGATCTGGTGCTCATCGATGGCGGCCAGGGCCAGTTGAACATCGCCCGCGAGGTGATGGCGGAACTCGGCCTGGAGGATATTCCACTGGTCGGCGTGGCCAAGGGTGTGGACCGTGATGCCGGGCGTGAATGGTTCCATATCGCCGGACGCGAGGCCTTCCAACTGCCACCGCGGGACCCGGTCCTGTATTATTTGCAGCGCCTGCGTGATGAGGCGCATCGCTTTGCCATCGCCACCCATCGCGCCGGCCGCTCCAAGGCACTGACGAAGTCTGAATTGGATGACGTGCCCGGGGTTGGTGCCGCGGTGAAGCGGCGCCTGCTGAACCATTTCGGCTCTGCCCGGGGGGTGCGCCAGGCGGGAATCGACGATTTGACCAATTGCCCGGGCGTGGGGGCTGGGCTGGCTCGTCGGATTCACGAGCATTTCCATCCCATCTGAACGCCACAAGGGCTGACCAACGCCACAAGCCTGGGCTAAAGCAATATTGTGCCGATCGATCTTCCCAACCTTCTCACCATCAGCCGCATCGCGGCCATCCCCCTTCTGGTGGCGATGGTCATGCTGCGCAGCCCGCTGGGCGATATGGCGGCCTGTGTGGTGTTCGGCCTGGCCGCCATCACCGATTACTTCGACGGCAAGATCGCCCGCGAGCGCGGCATCACCTCTGGCTTCGGCGTGATGCTGGACCCCATCGCCGACAAGCTGCTGGTCGCCGCCGCGCTGATGCTGCTGGTCGGCTTCGACAGGCTGGATGACCGCGCCCTGCTGCCCGCCATCATCATCATGCTGCGCGAGATTCTGGTCTCCGGCCTGCGTGAATATCTGGCGACATTGCGCGTGGGCATGCCGGTCACCCGCCTCGCCAAATGGAAGACCGGATTCCAGATGGGCGCGCTGGGCACCTTGCTGGCGGGCGATACTGGTGCTCGCGTCATCGGCCTTGGATGGCTTCCGGTGGCGGCCATTGGTGAGGTGATGCTATGGGGGGCCGCTGCGCTCACGCTCATCACCGGCTGGGATTATTGGGTGGCTGGGCTGAAATACGCGGCGAATGATAAGGCATAGACGTACCAGCGGCCTTGAGCCTTCGGCGCAGGCAGAGCATGTTGCGGAGCAGCACGAATTGCGGGGCATCGGATGACGCGGATTTTTCGGTTACTGATACTGGCCTCGGCCTGCGGCCTGAGCGCCTGCACCCAGGTGGATGGCGTGATCACCCGCGGCTTTGCGAGCGTGAACGGGTTGAGCCTGATGTCCACTTTCGGTGGCATCACCGCTGCCCCCATCCCCAACAGCACCACCGTGCAGCGGGTGCGTGCCGGTGGTGGCAATGCGGGGCTCGATCCGCTCCAGCCTGAAGAAGGCAATGTCTGGCCGCCCGAGGAAGGCCCCCGCGCCACCCTGGCCAATCCCGATGAGGCCCTGCGCGGCATTCCAGGTTACCAGCCTGGCACCCAGGCCAATTCGCCATTGCCGCAGCGCGGTGAAAGCCCGGCGCGCCGTCCCGCCCGCGGCAGCGACGCAGCCTTCGAGCCGCCGCCGGGCTATATTCCGCCGGGCAGCACCGTTTCGGCGCCGGTGGTCACCCAGCCGCAAACCACCATGCCGGGGAGAGCGGTCAATACCGGCGGCGCCAACCGCACCATCACCGGCAGCAGTGGCAGCGTGAGCACCACCATGGGGCCCGCTGGACAGTCCGGTGTGCTGCTCGGCCGCCCGGGCGAGGTGCAGATTCTGCAGGAGCCGGGCCGTCCGGCGCAACAGATTCTGCCTGGGCGCTGATTGATGCGGATCCTCTACTTCGCCTGGGTGCGGCAGAAAGTGGGGATCGCTGAAGAGGTCCTTTCGCCCCCCGCCGAGGTGAGGGACGTGGCGGGGCTTGTGCAATGGCTTTCCGCCCGCAGCCCCGGCCATGCCGAGGCCTTTGCCCAGCCCAGGCAAATCCGTGCTGCGGTGAACCAGGAATTTGCCCAGCCCGATTCGCCCGTGGCGGCGAATGACGAGATCGCCTTCTTCCCCCCCGTCACCGGGGGTTGAGCATGCCGCGCATCAGCGTGCAGGAGGCTATTTTCGACCTGGCAGCGGAGAGCGCCGCCCTCTCCGCCGGCCGCGACGATATTGGCGGTATCGCCAGCTTCGTGGGCATTTGCCGCGCCGATGATGGCATCACCGCCATGGTGCTGGAGCATTATCCCGGCATGACAGAGAAGGCGCTGGCAGGCATCGCCGCCGAGGCCGAGCGCCGCTGGCCATTGACCGGCTGCACCATCATCCACCGGGTGGGGCGGCTGGAGCCCGGCGCGCCCATCGTGCTGGTGCTGACCGCGAGTGCCCATCGCAGCGCGGCGCTGGAATCCTGCGCCTTTCTGATCGATTGGCTGAAGACCGGCGCGCCATTCTGGAAGCGCGAGGAATTCGCCGATGGCACCACCCGCTGGGTCGAGGCCCGGGCCGAGGATGAGGCCGCCACCAGCCGCTGGTAAGCCCCATGCTTGACCGCCCGCGCCGCGCGATGTGTGTTGCACCGATGGGACGGATCACCACAGGCAAGGCCATCACCGCAGGCGTTTTCGGCTGGCCAGCCGGACATTCGCGCAGCCCGCAATTGCATAGCCACTGGCTGGAGCGATACGGCATTGACGGCGCCTATGTGCCGCTGCCCGTACCGCCAGACCAATTCGAGGCCGCGCTGCGCGGCGTGATGGCCGCGGGCTTCGCCGGCGCCAATGTCACGCTGCCGCATAAGGAGGCCGCCTTCGCGCTCTGCGATGAGCGTGATGCCTCCGCGCTGCGCGCTGGCGCGGTGAATACCTTGGTCTTCCGCGATGGCCGCATCCTGGGCAGCAATACCGATGGCTTTGGCTTCCTTGAAAGCCTGCGCGCCGCCGCCCCCGCCTGGCGGCCCGAGCATGGCCCTGCGGTGCTGCTGGGTGCCGGTGGGGCCGCGCGCGCCATTGTCGCCGCCCTGCTCGATGCCGGCGTGCCGGAGGTGGTGGTGGTCAACCGCACCCCGGAGCGGGCCGAGGAACTCGCACGCGCCATCGGTGGCAATATCCGCGCCACCGCCGTGCCGCCGCTCTCCACCGCCGCCCTGCTGGTCAATACCACCAGCCTGGGCATGGCCGGCCAGCCGCCGCTGGAGATAGACCTCTCACCCTTGCCCGCCCATGCCGTGGTGGCCGATGCCGTTTATGTGCCGCTGGAGACGCCGCTGCTGCGCGCCGCCCGCGCCCGTGGGCTGGCCGCGATGCCCGGCCTGGGCATGCTGCTGCATCAGGCGCGTCCCGGCTTCGCCCTGTGGTTTGGCGTGGAGCCGGTGGTGGATCAGGCGCTGCATGACGCGGTGGCCGCAGACATCCCCCGCCTATGAAGCGCATCGGCCTCACCGGCGGTATCGGCATGGGCAAATCCACGGCCACGCGCGGGTTTCGCCGTGCCCGGGTGCGGGTTTTCGATGCCGATGCGGCGGTGCATACCCTGCAGGCGCGCGGTGGGCGGGCGGTGGCGCCCATTGCCGCCGCCTTTCCCGGCAGCGTGGTCAATGGCGCCGTCAGCCGCGAGGCGCTGCGCCAGGCCGTGCTGGGCAAGCCCGAGGCGCTGCGCCTGCTCGAGCGTATCATCCACCCCCTGGTGCGCGATATGCAGCGCCGCTTCGTCGCCCGCGCCCGGCGCGATGGCCAGCGCATGGTGGTCTTCGATATTCCGCTGCTGTTCGAAACCCGTGGCGGGCGGGAATTCGACCTGGTGATCGTCGTCTCCGCCCCCGCCGCGGTGCAGCGCGCCCGCGTCCTGGCCCGGCCGGGGATGACGCCCGAGCGGCTTTCCGCCATTCTCGCCCGGCAAATGCCCGATGCCGAAAAACGCCGCCGCGCCGATGTGGTGGTGCGCACCGGCCTCAGCCGCCATCATGCCGACCAGGTGATTCGCCGCATCATCAGGGAGTGCCGCGCGTGAGCCGCGAAATCGTGCTGGACACCGAGACCACCGGCATCGAACCCTCCGAAGGCCATCGCGTCATTGAAATCGCCGCCATCGAGCTGGTGAACCTGCTGCCCACCGGGCGGCATTTCCACACCCTGCTCAACCCTGAGCGCGATATTCCCGCCGATGCCAGCCGCATCCATGGCATGACCAGTAAGGATGTGGAAAACGCGCCGCTCTTCGCCCAACAGGTGGATGCCTGGCTGGATTTCATGGCCGATGCGCCGATCATCGCCCATAATGCGCCGTTTGATTTCATGCATCTGGATGCCGAATTGAAGCGCATCGGCCGGCCCGCCCTGCCGGCTGCGCGCATGATCGACACGCTGGCATTGGCGAAAAAACGCTTCCCCGGCATGCCCAATAGCCTCGATGCGCTGTGCCGCCGCTTTGATATCGACCTGAGCGAGCGCAGCACCCACAACGCCCTGCTGGATGTGAAGCTGCTCGCCAAGGTCTATCTTGAGCTGCGCGGCGGCCGGCAGCCCGGCCTCACCCTGGCCAGCAATACCACCGGCCCCGTGCTGGTGACCGAGGCGCGCGGTGAGCGCACGCCCCGGCCTATTGCGGTGCCGGCCGAGGCGGAGGCGGCGCATGCCGCCTTCCTGGCCAAGCTGAAGGACCCGCTCTGGCTGAAGCTGGAAAGCCTCAGCTGAGCAACTGCCCGCCATCCACCACGATGGTGTGACCGGTGACCCAGGCCGCCAGCGGGCTGGCCAGGAAGAGCACTACATTCGCCACCTCTTCGGGCGTGCCCAGGCGGCCAAAGGGGATGGAGCCCAGAATCCGGTTATAGAGTGCGGGGTCAGAGCTCTTGCGCGCCTCCCACGAGCCGCCGGGGAATTCGATGCTGCCCGGCGCCACGCCATTCACCCGGATGCCCTTGGGCGCCAGCATGGCCGCCTGGCTCTGGGTGAAATTGATCAGCAGCGCCTTCACCGCGGCATAGGCTGGCGTGCGCAGGCTGGGGCGAAAGCCCGAGATCGAGCTCAGATTGATGATCGCACCGCCCTCGCCCATATGCGGCACGGCGGCGCGGCTGGCCCGCGTGGTGGCCAGAACATCCACATTCAGGCTGGCCTCCCAGCCCTCCTCGGTGTCCTGCGAGCCGAAGCCCGAGGCGTTGTTCACCAGAATATCAATGCCGCCCAGCGCCGCCGCCGCCTCGGCCACATAGGAAGCCACGGCCGGGCCATTGCCCAGGTCGCACACCGCTGCATGCGCACCCGCGCCCAGCAGGGCCTGGGTCTCGCGCAGCGGCCCCTCGCTGCGGGCGCAGATGGAGACGCGGGCCCCGGCCTGCGCGAAGGCCAGGGCGCAGCTGCGCCCAATGCCGCGGCTGCCGCCTGCCACAACCACTCTTTTGCCGGTAAAATCCATAATCCTGTCCTTCGTCGGAAAGTGGCGAGGCTATCAGCGCCGTGCCGGCTGTCTATGCCGCGACGGGCCGATTGGCGAAATCTGCCGCCACCGGGCTGCCCAGCCCGCTTCGCGCCTTTGGCGCGATCAAAGCGTTGACGTATGGCCGCCGCCGCCGCAAAGCCCGCTTATGGCCGCACCTCCACTGCTTCTGCTCACCGACATCAAGGCCAGCTTCGGCACCATCCCGCTGCTGCGCGGGGCGACGCTGAGCGTCTCGCCCGGCGAAAGGCTGGCGCTGGTTGGCCGCAATGGCTCGGGCAAATCCTCGCTGCTGCGCATTGCTGCCGGAACCACCCAGGCCGATGGCGGCACCCGCTTCCTGCAGCCTGGCGCCACCATGCGCTATTTGGCTCAGGAGCCGGACCTCTCCGCCTTTGCCACGGTGGAAGACTTCGTCATGTCCGGCCTCGGCCCGGCCGATGAGCCCTACCGCGCCCGGCAATTGCTCGCCGATCTCGGCCTGAGCGGCGATGAGGCGCCCGCCCGGCTTTCCGGTGGCGAGGCGCGCCGCGCCGCCCTGGCCCAGGCTTTGGCACCGCGCCCCGATATCCTGCTGCTCGATGAGCCCACCAACCATCTCGACCTGCCGGCCATTGAATGGCTGGAGCGTGAACTCAACGCCTTTCGCGGCGCGCTGGTGCTCATCAGCCATGACCGGCGCTTTCTGGAGCGCCTGTCCCGCGCCATGGTCTGGCTGGACCGTGGCACCACCCGACGCCTGGAGCAGGGTTTCGAGAAATTCGAGGAATGGCGCGACACCGTGCTCGAGGAAGAGGAGCGCGACGCGCATAAGCTGGCGCGGCAGATCGTGCGCGAGGAGCATTGGCTGCGCTATGGCGTCACCGCCCGGCGCAAGCGCAACGTCAAGCGCCTGGGAAATCTGCATGCGCTGCGCCAAAAGCACCGCGAGCGTATGGGCCCGCAGGGCGCAGCCAGGCTCTCCGCCAGCAATGCCGAGACCAGCGGCAACCTCGTCATCGAGGCCAAGGGCATTTCCAAGACCTTCGATGTGCCGGTGGTGGTCGATTTCTCCACCCGCATCATGCGTGGCGACCGGGTGGGCATTGTCGGCCCCAATGGTGCCGGTAAATCCACCCTGCTGAAAATGCTGACCGGCGAGTTGGCCGCCGATACCGGCGAAATCCGCCGCGGCACCGAACTCACCATGGTGATGCTGGACCAGCGCCGCGCCGAACTCGACGCCGACCGCACGCTGACAGAAGTGCTGACCGGCGGGCAGGGCGACCAGGTGGAGGTGAATGGCCAGCGCCGCCACGTCGTGGGCTATATGAAGGACTTCTTGTTCCTGCCGGAACAGGCGCGGACCCCGGTGCGGCTGCTCTCGGGCGGCGAGCGCGGCCGGCTGCTGCTCGCCCGTGCCCTGGCCCAGCCCGCCAATCTGTTGGTGCTGGACGAGCCAACCAATGACCTCGACCTGGAAACCCTCGACCTGCTGCAGGAATTGCTGGCCGAACACCCCGGCACCGTCATTGTGGTCAGCCATGACCGCGACTTTCTGGACCGCGTGGCCACCTCCGTGATCGCGCATGAGGGCGAGGGCCGCTGGCAGGAATATGCCGGCGGCTACACCGATATGGTGAACCAGCGCGGCTATGGCGTGCAGGCCAAGACCGAGGCCGAGGGCGCGCCCGTGGCCCGCGCCGGCCGTGCCGTGGCGCCGGTGCTGGAGAAGAAGCGCCTCAGCTTCAAGGACAGCCATGCGCTGAAAACCCTGCCCGGGGTGATGGAAAAGCTCACCGCCGAGATCGAGGTGCTGCGAAAATGGCTGGCCGACCCCGGGCTGTTTGCCCGCGACCCGGGCGGCTTCAACAAGCGCAGCGCCTTGTTGGTGGAGAAGGAGGCGGCGCTGGCGGCGGCGGAGGAGGAGTGGCTGCGGCTCGAATTGCTGCGCGAAGAGGCTGAGGGCGCCCCCGCCGCTTGACTCGCGGCCGCGAAAAGTGTCTACGCCCCTCTTCCCTGCCGGCGCATGGCATGCGCCGGCTATGCCCATTTGAGCGGCCATTCCGGGCGCACGGGCTGAACCAACCCAAAGGGAGCACACATGCCGCTCTACGAATGCGTGTTTATCGCACGCAATGACGTGTCTCAGCAGCAGGTCGACCTCATCGCTGACGGTCTCACCACCATCATCACCGACATGGGTGGTGAGGTGAAGAAGCGCGAATATTGGGGTCTGCGCGGTCTCGCCTACAAGGTGAAGAAGAACCGCAAGGGCCATTACATGCTGCTGGGCATTGATGCCCCCGCGCCCGCCATCCATGAGATGGAGCGCCAGCTCGGCCTCAACGAGGATGTGCTGCGCGAAATGACGACGCGCATCGAAGAACTGAACCCCGAGGAGCCCTCGGCCATTCTCGCCAAGCGTGGCGATGATCGTGACCGTGAGCGTGGCTTCCGCGGGCCCAAGCCGGCTGGCCGCTTCGGCTCCGGCCGCGGCCGCGAGCGTGGTGATGAGCGCGAGGAATTCCGCGCCCGTCCCCGCGATGACATGGACATGATGGGTGGAATGGACGACGACCGATGAGCGATACTCCTGAAATGGGCATTGCCGGGCGCCGCCCGGCCGTGGGCGCCCGCCGCCCCTTCTATCGCCGCAAGAAGTCCTGCCCCTTCTCGGGCCCGGGCGCGCCGAAGATCGACTATAAGGATGTGCGCCTTCTCAGCCGCTTCCTGAGCGAGCGCGGCAAGATCGTGCCTAGCCGCATCACCGCGGTCTCCGGCAAGAAGCAGCGCGAGCTGGCGGTGGCGATCAAGCGCGCCCGCTTCCTCGCCCTTCTGCCTTACGTCATCAACGACTAGGACCAGGGCGGGCAGGCGCATCCCATGCAGGGCTTCAACAATCCGGCGGTGCTGGCGGCTTCGGCTGCGGGGCTGACCTCGGCATTGCTGATGCTGTGGGCGATGCGCGGCCTGCCGCTGGGCAGCGCGCTGCTGTGGCTGGCGCCGGCACCGCTCTTCTCCGTGGGGCTGGCCTTCGGGCCGGCCGGCGCGGCTTTGGCGGGGCTGGTGGGGGCTTTGGTGGTGGTGTTCTCCTCCTCCATGCTGGGGGCGGTGTTCTACGCGCTGCTCTTCGCCGTGCCGGGCTGGCTGCTGGTGGCGCTGTTTCTGCGGCCAGGCGGGGCGAGTGTTTCGGGGCCCTTGGCGGCTTTGGGGCTTTACCCGGTGGTGCTGTTGCTGGCCCTGAGCCTCTACTTTGCCAATGATGGCGGGCTGGAGGCGGTGCTGCGCGGCGCTGTGGAACAAGCCACCCGTCGCATGGGCCTGATCCTGCCCGAAGGCATGATCGATGCCGTGGTTCGGGTGAAGGCCGCTGCGGTGGGTTTTTGGCTCGCTGTTACGGCCATTGGCAATGCTGCTTTGGCGCAAGGTTTTCTGCGCCGTCGCGGTCTCAACCTGGCCGCGACACCTGACCTGGCCGAGGCCCGGATGCCTGGCTGGTACCTGGCTTTGCTGCTGCTCGCCGGCGGCGCTTTCGTGGTGGTGGGCGATGCGGTCACCCTCTCCATCCTGCTGTTGCTGACGCTGCCTTTCTTCCTGATGGGCATCGGCGGCGTCCATAAACGGGTGCGTGGTTCCGGCGGGCGCGTCTGGCTCCTGGCTGGCTTCTACACCCTGATGCTGATCTTCCTGCAAATCATGGCGCCCGCCATGGTCGGCATGGGCCTTTACGAACAATGGGCGCGGCGCGCGGTGCCGCCGCCGCAGACCTAGGAGATTCTTCGATGATCGACCTCATTCTCATGCAGCGCGTCGACAAGCTCGGCCAGATGGGCGACCGCGTGACGGTCAAGCCGGGCTATGCGCGCAACTTCCTGCTGCCGCTGGGCAAGGCCATTCGCGCCAATAAGGCGAACCTGGAAAAATTCGAGGAAAACCGCGCCCAGCTCGAGGCGCAGAACCTCAAGCGCCGCGAGGAGGCCGAGCGCGTGGCCGAGCGCGTCGAGAATATGTCGGTCATCATCATCCGCCAGGCGGGTGAGAGCGGCAGCCTCTATGGTTCCGTCTCGGGCCGCGACATTGCCGATGCCTGCAAGGAAGGCGGCCTCACCGTCAACCGCCAGCAGGTCCTGCTGGAGGAGCCGATCAAGACGCTGGGCCTCACCACCATCCGCGTGGAACTCCACCCCGAGGTGGTGATCCCCGTGATCGTCAATGTCGCCCGCTCCGTCGAGGAGGCCGCCCGCCAGGCCCGTGGCGAGGAGCCGATCCGCGAGGAAGAACCCACGCTGGAGGCCGAACTGGCCGCCGAACTGGGCGCCGCCGCCCGCGATTGAGCGAGGCTTCGCGAAATTGTCACAGCGCCGCTTGCGCCGTGACAATTCGCCACCACCTCGCAGGTTCCTGACGATACGGGCGCGGTGCCTCGCCGCCCCGGCGCGTCAGCCAGGAATACCGTTCCATCATGAACAATCTGACCCAGAGCCTCGCCGGCGTCCCCCTTACCCGCCCGACACAGGCGGAGGCGGAGGAGGCGATCCGCACCCTGCTGCTCTGGGCCGGTGACGACCCCCGCCGCGAAGGCCTGCTCGACACACCCAAGCGTGTGGCCAAGGCCTATCGTGAATGGTTCTGCGGCTATGACGAGGATCCCACCGAACTTCTCGCCCGCTCCTTCGAGGAGGTTGAGGGCTATGATGAGATGGTCGTGTTGCGCGACATCCGGCTGGAGAGCGTGTGCGAGCATCACATGGCGCCGATCATCGGCCGGGTGCATGTTGCCTATCTGCCGGCTGGCCGGGTGGTGGGCATCAGCAAGCTGGCCCGGGTTGTGGATGCCTTTGGCAAGCGGTTGCAAATCCAGGAAAAATTCACCGCCCAGGTGGCCAATACCATCCAGGAAGTGTTGCGGCCCAAGGGTGTGGCCGTGGTGGTCGAGGCGGTGCACCAATGCATGACCACGCGCGGTGTGCACAAGACCGGCGTGTCGATGGTCACCAGCCGTATGCTGGGCGGCTTCAGGGATGACCCCTCCACCAGGCGCGAATTCATGGCCATGATCCAGGGCGGGCGCGGCATGGTCGAAGGTTGAATTTCAATGGCTTGCGCCGATTGATTCGCTAAGACGTCGTTATCGGACAAATTCGCCGGGCTTTGTGGCGTTGACCCTGCCCATATAGGCGGGCGGGGTAGCCATTGGAAGAACTTATTCCTCTTCCTCTAAAATCCGCTTCGCCGCGGCCAATTGCGCGGCTTTGGCCGGGTCGGGGTCAGGGTAGCGCAACTCCAGTTTTTCCAGCGCATCGACCATGGCACCCACCACCACCAAGCGGGTGAACCATTTTTGGTCTGCCGGCACCACATACCATGGCGTTGTCTCGCTGGCTGTGGCGCGAATCGCTTTTTGATAGGCGCTTTGGTAGGCGTCCCAATGGGCGCGCTCGGTCACGTCGCCGGCGGTGAATTTCCAGTTCTTCCCCGGCTCCTTGATGCGGGCGAGAAAGCGGCGGCGCTGCTCTTCCTTGCTGACATGCAGAAAAAACTTCTGAATCACCATGCCCTGGCGGCTGAGATAACGCTCGAAATGGGCAATATCCTCCAGCCTCTCATCATAGATATGCTTGGTGACGAGATGCGGCGGGAGCTTCTGCCCCACGAGAATATTGGGGTGCACCCTCGCGATCAGCACCTCCTCATACCAGGAGCGGTTATGGATGCTGATATGGCCGCGGGCCGGCAGCGCCTGGACATGGCGCCAGAGGAAATCATGGTCCAACTCCGCCGCGCTGGGTGTCTTGAAGGGGGTCACCTCGCAGCCCAGCGGGTTGAGGCCGGAGAAGACATGCTTCACCGTGCCATCCTTCCCAGCCGCGTCCATGGCCTGGATGATGCACAGCACGCCCCAGCGGTCCTGGGCGTAGAGCTTGTCCTGCAATTCGGCGAGGCGCTTTGTGCCGGCGGCGAGTAGGGCGTCGGCCGCCTCGCGCTCCAGCTTCATGCCGCCCTGATCGGCCGGGTCGTGGTCCTTGAGCGAAAAATTGCGCCCATCGCTCACCCGGTAGCGTTTGAGCAGCTTGTCGAGCTTCATTCGCGTCGTCTCCACATCCACAGCATTGTGGCGGCCTGGAAGATGATGGTCGCCATCATTGCCCAGGCATAGCCCGTGGCGCTCCAGCCGCCCAAGGCGGTACGCGGCCAAAGGTCGAGCAGCGCGCCGATCATGCTCTGAAAAACGAAGACCAGCGCCAGCATGCTGCCATTGACCGCGGTGCTGACGCGCCCGGCGAGTTGCGCCGGAAAAGCCTGCGCCAGGGACGAATAGGCGGCCGAGGAGGTGGAGCCCGAGAGCGAGAAAGCCAGCCACATCAGCGTGACAAGCCAGGCATCGCGCGGGGCTACCACCAATATCAGCACCTGCATGGCCAGCATGGCGCACATGGCCACGATCGGCACGATCATCGGGCTTTTGCCGCGCGCCTGCAGCAGGCTGGTGATATTGCCGGCGATGAGGTTCCCAAACATCACGCCCAGCGCATAGAACAGCAGGGTCAAGGCGCGCATGCCATCTTCAAGCCCGGCCACATCGCGCAGCCAGGGGCCAAGCCAGAGCCCCTGATAGGTGAAATGCAGCGCGTTGAGCGTGGCAATGGCCGGTGCCATGCGGATGAAGACGGGGGCGGTGAAGATCGGCCCGAATTCACGGATTTCCGACCAGATGGATTTTTGCGCATTGCGCTTCGGGCTGGGCGGCACGGCCAGCCATATCCATAGCGAGACGCAGGCCGCCGCCATTGCCAGCACCCAAAAGGCGCCGCGCCAGCCAATGCTGGGCAGCACCGCCTGCATCGGCACGGTAGCGCAAAGCCCACCAATGCCGCCGATAAAAACCCCAGCCCCGGTCAGTGCGGCCACGCGCTCCCGCGGGAACCACAGCGTATGCCCCTTGATCAGCCCAATCAGCCCCGAGGCGATGCCCATGCCGGTGATGAACCGCCCAAAGCCCAGCATGAAGGGCCCAGCCGCCGCCGCGCTGATGGCAAAGCCCAGGCAGGCAAGAGCGGCCGAGGCGCATTGCACCCGCCGCGGCCCATACAGGTCCAGCGCCACGCCCACCGGCAATTGCATCAGCCCATAGGCGACAAAGAGAATGGCGCCGAGCAGCCCAAGATCCGCCGCCGAAAGGTCGAATTCGAGGGCGAGCAGTGGCCCAATCAAGGCCATCAGCGAGCGTGAGGCCTGGTTGATGACATTGACCAGCGCGAGGGGGAGGGTGACGTTGAAGAAATTCACGGAGTTCTGATCCGCACGGATACCGGGCAATGGTCCGAAAGCCTTTCCCGCGCGCGGGCATCGCGCTCGGCATAGACCATCACCCGCATGGAATTGTTGATAAGCCAGCCGCGTGCGGCACCGCCGAGGAGGATATGGTCGATGAAAGGCCGCCCGCCCCGCGCATCATTGGCAAAGCAGGGGTTGGAATAGCCTTCCGTGGCCCGGGTCAGGGGGGCGGCCTGGCTGAGCCGCGCGGCGAATTCATCCCCCGTGGGCATAAAGCGGCGGTTGAAATCGCCCAGAATGGCAAAGGCCACACCCTCCCGCTGCCGGGCGGTGATCCACTGGGCCAGGATATCGGCTTGCTGCGCCAGGCTCTCGCATTGCTGGCTGCTGGACAGCGCCTCCTCGCGGCAGCCGGCATTGAGATGGATGGAGAGCAGGCGCAGCGGCGCACCCCCTGCCTCTACCGTCACATCGGTGCCGCGGCGCAGCGAGTAGCGCGCCTGCGGGCGCAGATCGAGGCCGGCCAGATCGGCATTCTGGGTGACCCGCAGGCCCCGGCGGATGGCGAAGCCGGCGCGCTGGATGTCGTTCTCGGCCGGGAAGACCAGGGTATAGGCGCGCTCATCGAAGATTTTTCGCCCAGCCTCTGGGCCATCGATCTCCTGAAAGGCGATGATATCTGCCTCCAGCCGGGCGGCGTATTGGCGCAGCAGCGCCCAATCAGCCTCACTGCGGCGCGGGACGTCGCGCGGCACAGCCCGGTCATCGGCGCCGCGCAGCGTGGCCCAGGCGATGTTCCAGGTGGCGAGTTTGAGTTCGGCGGCCTGGGCGGGGGCCAGGAGAGCCAGGAGGAGGAGAAAGACGCGCATGCCTTCACGCTACAGGAGGAGGGCGGGTTGCGTCTGTAGGGGTGGGGTGAATTCGGGCAGGGGACGGGCGCCGCAGGCGGTGAGGTATTCGGCGATGGCGTCGAATT